>NZ_CP022220.1:0-600000 GCF_004114915.1 Bradyrhizobium guangxiense
GTCGTGCCCGTCATCAACTCGAATGGATTCAGAAGCTGCACCGCGACCGCAGCGCGCGCGGTTATTCGACCGAGGCGGTCACCGACACCATCCTGCGGCGGATGCCCGACTATATCCACTACATCTGCCCGCAATTCACCGAGACCGACATCAACTTCCAGCGTGTGCCGACGGTCGACACGTCCAATCCGTTCATCGCGCGCTGGATCCCGACGCCGGACGAATCGATGGTCGTGATCCGCTTCAAGAATCCACGCGGCATCGACTTCCCCTATCTGCTCTCGATGCTGCCGCAGAGCTGGATGTCGCGCGCCAATTCGATCGTCTGTCCCGGCGCGAAGCTCGATCTCGCCATGCAGCTGATTCTGACGCCGCTGATCATGCAGTTGATCGAGCGCAAGCGCAGCCTGAAGTGAACGAGGAGAGACACCGATGAATATCTCCGTCCACGCCGAAGCCGACATCACGGCAGTCGCGCATAACGATCTCGCCAACGCCGTCCGCTTCCTCGCGGTCGATGCCATCGAGACCGCGCAGTCGGGCCATCCAGGTCTGCCCATGGGTATGGCCGATGTCGCGACCGTGCTGTTCTCGCGCTTCCTGAAATTCGACTCGGCGCATCCCAATTGGCCGGACCGCGACCGCTTCGTTCTGTCGGCGGGCCACGGCTCGATGCTGCTCTATGCGCTGCTGCACCTGACCGGCGGCGACCTCAGTCTCGATGACATCAAGGCGTTCCGGCAGTGGGGCTCGAAGACGCCGGGCCATCCCGAATACGGCCACACGCCGGGAGTCGAGACCACGACGGGTCCGCTGGGGCAGGGGATTGCGACCGCGGTCGGCATGGCGCTTGCCGAGCGCATGGCCAATGCGCGGCATGGCGACGGCCTCGTCGATCACTTCACCTACGTGATCGCGGGCGACGGTTGCCTGATGGAAGGTCTCAGCCAGGAGGCGATCTCGCTCGCGGGTCATCTCGGGCTCGGCCGTTTGATCGTGCTGTTCGACGACAACGGCATCTCCATCGACGGTCCGACGTCGCTCGCGACATCGGATGATCATCTCGCGCGCTTCGCGGCCTCCGGCTGGTCGGTGCGCCGTGTCGACGGACACGATCCAGAAGCCGTGGCCCAGGCGATCGCGGAGGAGCGGGAGACCGCCAAGCCGTCGCTGATCGCGTGCCGCACCATCATTGGTTATGGGGCGCCTGATCGGCAGGGCACCGAGAAGGCGCATGGTGCGCCACTCGGCACCGAGCAGACCGCGGCGGCGCGCCGCGCGCTCGGTTGGGATTATCAGCCTTTCGTGGTGCCGATCCCGGTGCTCAAGGCGTGGCGGATGATCGGACAGCGCGGGCAGGTCGAGCGACTCGCCTGGCTCGATCGTTATGAGCGCGCAACGCCCGAGCAGCGCGATTTGTTCGTGGAAGGTAGGGCGGTTGCCCTGCCTGCTGCCTATGTGCTCGCCGCGGCGAAGTTGCGCGAGCGCTTCGCATCCGAACGGCCGAAGCTGGCGACGCGGCAGGCTTCGCAGCAGGTGCTTGACGGCATCGCCAGCACCATTCCCGGACTGGTCGGCGGCTCGGCGGATCTGACGCATTCGAACCTGACGCAGGCGAAGGCGCAGACCCCCGTTAAAGCCGGTGCGTTCGCCGGTGGCTACATCCACTACGGTATCCGCGAGCACGGGATGGCTGCAGCAATGAACGGCCTCGCGCTGCATGGCGGCTTCATTCCCTATGGCGGCACGTTCCTCGCCTTCTCCGACTACAGCCGTCCCGCGATCCGGCTCGCAGCGTTGATGCGGCTGCGGGGTATCCACGTGATGACGCACGACTCCATCGGGCTCGGTGAGGACGGCCCGACGCATCAGCCGGTCGAACACCTTGCCGCGCTGCGGGTGATCCCGAACTTGCTGGTGTTCCGTCCCGCCGACGCGGTCGAGACGCTGGAGGCTTGGGACTGCGCACTCGGCTCCGAGCATCGCCCGTCCGTGCTGTGCCTGTCGCGTCAGGCGCTGCCAACTTTCCGCAGCGATGCCCGCGGCAAGAACCGCGTCGCACGCGGCGCCTATCTCGTCGTCTCGCCCGACGGCGGCCGTGACGTGACGCTGATCGCGACCGGCTCGGAAGTCTCGATTGCGCTGGAAGCAGCCCGCCTGCTCGCGACCGAGCACATCCGCGCGGCCGTGGTGTCCGCGCCCTGCTTCGCCTTGTTCGAGGAGCAGCCGGACGATTACCGCGCCACCGTGCTCGGCACGGCGCCGCGCGTCGGCGTCGAGGCAGCGGTTGTCGGCGACTGGCATCGCTGGATCGGTGCCGACGGTGAGTTCGTCGGCATGCGCAGCTTCGGTGCCTCGGCGCCGGCGCCCGTGCTGTACCGCGAATTCGGCATCACACCGCAGAGCATCGCAGAAGCGGCCAGGCGCTCGGTCGCACGTCGGAACCAGGGAAGAACAGCATGAGCTTGCGTGTCGCCATCAACGGATTTGGCCGGATCGGTCGCAACGTGCTGCGTGCGATCGCCGAGCCCCGCCGCAACGACATCGAGGTGGTCGCGATCAACGACCTCGGTCCGGTCGAGACCAATGCGCATCTGCTGCGCTTCGACTCGGTCCACGGCCGCTTTCCCGGCGAAGTCAAGGTCGACGGCGATACGATCGACGTCGGCGGCGGCCCGATCAAGGTGACCGCGATCAAGGACCCGGCGCAGCTGCCGCATCGTGCGCTCGGTGTCGATATCGCCCTGGAATGCACCGGTCTGTTCACCTCGCGTGAGAAAGCCGCCGCACATATCCAGGCCGGTGCCAAGCGCGTGCTGGTCTCGGCGCCGGCAAGCGAGGTCGATCTCACCGTCGTGTTCGGCGTCAATCATCTCGCCCTGACCGGCGATCACATCGTGGTCTCCAACGCCTCGTGCTCGACCAACTGCCTCGCGCCGCTCGCTCAGGTGCTGGACGACGCCGTCGGGATCGAGAAGGGGTTCATGACCACGATCCACTCCTACACCGGCGACCAGCCGACGCTCGATACGTTCCACAAGGACCTCTATCGCGCCCGCGCCGCGGCGCTGAAGGCGCTGCGGCTCGAGGACATGCGGCTGCCGGTCGCCTATGTGAAGACGTTCCAGGGGCCGGCCACCGGCATCGTGGTCGAGCGCGAGCGGCTCGACAAGTTCGGCCGGCCGCTGCTCGGCGCCACCATCAAGCCGAAGCTCGGCCTCTCGGGCCGCAATTACGGCCGCGTGGTCTATGAGGCGCTGAAGGGCGGGCTCGACTTCACCAAGGACGACGAGAACATCAACTCGCAGCCCTTCATGCACTGGCGCGACCGCTTCCTCTACTGCATGGAAGGCGTCAACCGCGCGCAGGCGGCGTCGGGCGAGGTGAAGGGCACCTATCTCAACATCACGGCCGCGACCATGGAGGACATGTACGAGCGTGCGGAGTTCGCCAAGGAGCTCGGCTCGGTCGTGGTCATGATCGACCTCGTGATCGGCTACACCGCGATCCAGTCGATGGCGAAATGGGCGCGCCGCAACGACATGATCCTGCATCTGCACCGCGCCGGTCACTCGACCTATACGCGCCAGAAGAGCCATGGCGTGTCGTTCCGCGTCATCGCCAAATGGATGCGGCTCGCCGGAGTCGATCACATCCACGCCGGCACGGTCGTCGGCAAGCTCGAGGGCGATCCCAACACCACGCGCGGCTATTACGACATCTGCCGCGACGACTTCAACCCGATGAAGCTCGAGCACGGCGTGTTCTTCGACCAGAGCTGGGCGAGCCTGAATAAGCTAATGCCAGTGGCTTCCGGCGGCATCCATGCCGGCCAGATGCACCAGCTGCTCGACCTGCTCGGCGAGGACGTCGTGCTGCAGTTCGGCGGCGGGACCATCGGCCACCCCATGGGTATCCAGGCCGGGGCGACCGCCAACCGGGTGGCGCTGGAAGCGATGATCCTCGCTCGCAACGAGGGACGTGACTACGTTCACGAAGGCCCAGAGATCCTGGCCAAGGCCGCAGCGACCTGCACGCCGCTGAAGGCCGCGCTGGAGACCTGGAAAGACGTCACTTTCAACTATCAATCCACCGACACGCCGGACTTCGTGCCGACGGCGCTCGCCGCTGTCTAAAGGAGAGCAAAGATGAAACTGACCCAAGGCTGTTTCTCCTTCCTGCCCGATCTCAGCGACGAGCAGATTACCAAGCAGGTGCAATATTGCCTGAGCAAGGGTTGGGCGGTGAACATCGAGTTCACCGACGACCCGCATCCCCGCAACACCTATTGGGAGATGTGGGGTCTGCCGATGTTCGATCTCGCGGACGCTGCCGGCGTGATGATGGAGCTCGCCGAATGCCGCAGGGTGTATGGCGACCGCTACATCCGCGTCTCGGGATTCGATTCCAGCCATGGCTGGGAGTCGGTGCGCATCTCGTTCCTCGTCAACCGGCCCGCGAAGGAGGCTGAGTTCGAGCTGGTGCGCCAGGAGATGGCCGTACGCTCGGTACGTTACACCACCGTACACCGGCAACCTCAGCCGGCTTCCTCTTAGTCGCTTTCCGCTCGGAGCGACTCTTTCTCCCCGCTCCGACTCCCTGGCGGACAACTGCTTCGCCGTCATTTGCGGCGGCGAAGCCTCTTTATTCGAGGTCCAAGATGCTGGATGTGCCGCACACGACGACCATTGAGGTCAATGAGGTGCCTACTGCGTTTGACCTGCGCAAGGAGGCCGAGGCGGCGGGGATCACGGAGACCTTGCACCAGCTCGAACAAGAGTTGATCGGCTTGAAGCCCGTCAAGCAGCGGGTGCGGCAGATCGCTTCGCTCCTGTTGATTGAGCGGATCCGGCAGCGGGCCGGGCTCGTCTCCTCGGCCCCGACGCTGCACATGTCCTTCACCGGCAATCCCGGCACCGGTAAGACTACCGTCGCCCTGCGCATGGCGAAGATCTTGCACGGCCTCGGCTTCGTGCGGCGCGGACAGGTGATCTCGGTGACGCGCGACGACCTTGTCGGTCAGTATATCGGTCACACTGCGCCGAAGACCAAGGAGATCCTGAAGAAGGCGATGGGCGGCGTACTGTTCATCGACGAGGCCTATTACCTGCACCGGCCCGACAACGAGCGCGACTATGGTCAGGAAGCCATCGAGATCTTGCTGCAAGTCATGGAAAACCAGCGCGAGGATCTCGTCGTCATTCTCGCGGGTTATGGCGAACGGATGACCAGTTTCTTTGCCTCCAATCCAGGCTTCCGATCACGCATCGCCCACCACATCGAGTTTCCCGACTATTCGGAGGCGGAGCTGCTCTACATTGCCGAGCTTATGCTGAGGGAGCGCGGCTACCGCTTCTCGGCCGCGGCACGCGAGTCGTTCGAAAGATACATTGTGCTGCGCCGGACTCAGCCGTTCTTCTCCAATGCGCGCTCGGTCCGCAACGCTGTCGATCGCATCCGGTTGCGCCAGGCCGATCGGCTGGGCTCCGATCTCGACCGGATGCTCGAGATCGCTGATCTCGAAACCATCGATCCCTCCGACGTATTGGCGAGCCGCGTGTTCAGCGGCGGAGCTGGCAGCGAGCAGGCGACCGGGAGCAAATGTCCATGACCAGGGATATCGTCATTGCTCCCTCGATCCTGGCGGCGAATTTCGCGCGTCTCGGCGAGGAGGTCGCGGCGATCGACGCAGCCGGCGCTGACTGGATCCATTGCGATGTCATGGACGGGCACTTCGTGCCGAACATCAGTTTCGGTGCGGACGTGATAAAGGCGGTGAGGCCGTTCACCACGAAGACGTTTGACGTTCACCTCATGATAGCGCCCGTCGACGCTTATCTTGAAGGCTTTGCCAAAGCCGGTGCCGACATCATCACGATTCATGCGGAAGCCGGTCCACATCTCGATAGTTCGCTGCAGGCTATTCGCGCGCTCGGCAAGAAAGCGGGCGTAAGCCTGTGTCCGTCGACGCCGGAGGGTACAATCGAATATGTGCTCGATAGGTTGGATCTGGTGCTTGTCATGACCGTCAATCCGGGCTTCGGTGGCCAGGCGTTTTTGGAGTGCCAGATCCCCAAGATCAGGCGCATTCGCGCCATGATCGGCGATCGCCCGATCCGCCTTCAGGTCGATGGTGGTATCACGTGCCACAATGCTGCCGCCGTCGTGGAGGCTGGGGCCGACACGTTGGTGGCGGGGTCAGCCCTGTTTGGCGGCAATATCGCTGCCGAGTACGCCACCAATATCGCGGGCCTACGAATGGCAACTAGGGTTGGCCGGTCCCCGAGTTAGACTTCGGCATGGGTCAACAAACACGCAGGACGCGGCGGCTAGGCGCTATGCCGGAGGGACGATGGGGCCGTCGCGGTGAATTCCTCTGCCGTGCGCTTTAGTGGGAACTGCTCGGCTCGACCTCATCGTGATGAACCGCTGAACCATCACAAAGGCGTCAAGTCGAGCGCAAAAGCCATTGCGACGAGTAGAGAGAGCAGAAGGCCTGCTCCACAAAATATACCAAGAATCTTGAGAGTATCGCCGTCCTCAGCTGGTTTTCTGACCGTGCTGGAAACGACTCTTGCGATTTGCGCGATCATCCTGCAACTCCAATTGGCAATGCCAGACTGAAAGCAATTTATACTGAGAACAGCGTCATCGGGCCAGCATTGCAAGCATGAGAGGCTACTCTGCCTAGACCAAATGTCTGGCGGAGGCTTTTTTCAGATCGTTTTCGTATGCCTGCAAAAGTGCTGTTGAAGCGTCCACTGGCGCTTCGCATTGCGTAGCCTCGTCGCGGCCAGCCGATCTTATTTTAGAAACCCCGATTTCTGGCTCTTACCCAACCTTACCCAAACTCTGTGTCAAAAGCCGCTTAGCCCGTTAGAATGGCGCATAGCCTTCGCCTACCACGGCCTCTGCTAGAGGAGAGGGCGCGTGGTTTGCGGGCCAAAGAGCCCATCGGAGGGAATCATGCCAAGGACGCTAGCCGTTGTTTGCGGTCATTCGGCTCAACTTATCAAAAAAGCTCTCATTAACTCCACCGTGTGCGCCGGGGCGGCACTGGCTGCCACCCAGGCCTACGCAGAAGACATCAACTGGCGGCAATTCGAAGGCACGTCCATCGTCTGGGCCTACGATATTCACCCCTATGCTGACGCTGTTGCGGCTCAACTGCCCGAGTTCGAGAAACTCACCGGCATCAAGGTGACGCCGGAGCTTTATCCGGATGATGCCTATTGGAATAAGCTAACGATCCAGCTCAGCACGAAATCGCCAAGCTGGGATGTCGTCGGCACGGGCATCCAGCCCGCCTGGGACCTTGCCCCGGGCCAACTGCTCGAACCGCTCGATCGCTATCTAAACGATTCAAAGCTCACCTCTGCAGCCTACGACTACAAGGACTTCTTCCCAGCCTTGCGCGAAGCGCTGACATGGAAGGTCAAGGAGGGCCAGATCGAGGCCGGCAGCGGGCAGGTCTGGGCGATCCCCCATGGCTTCGAGAACATCCAGTTGTTCTACCGCAAGGATGTGCTGGACAAGCACGGTATCAAAGTCCCGAGCACCCCGCCGGAGATGTCGGCCGCTTGTGAGAAACTCAAAGCTGCCGATCCCACCATCACGCCTCTCGGCGTTCGCGGCGTAAGGTTCTGGAGCAGCATCCACACGGCTGCGATCTCGATTGCGAGGTCCTATGGCGTGCACGATTTCGTCGTCAAAGACGGCAAACTCGACACGGGCCTGGATTCGCCAGAGTCGATCGCCTTCCACAAAGACTATGTCGACATGATCAAGAAATGCGCTGCTCCCTCCTTTGCCAATGACAATTGGTACCAGGTGGTCGAAGGGATCAATTCAGGGCGGACCGCCATGGCGATCGATTCCAACATGTTCGGTTTCTGGAACGACGTCGCCGGCAAGCCCGCCTCCGGCAAGATCGCCTTTGCACCACCGTTGCGCGCACCGAACGGCAAGAACTTCGAATCCAACATCTGGATCTGGTCTCTGGCCATGAACGCCGCCTCCCAGAAGAAGGGCGCGGCCTGGCTCTTCATCCAATGGGCGACCTCCAAGCAGGTCGAGCTGAACGGTGCCGTTGCGGGCAAGCTCGTCAACTCTCCGCGCGCATCGACCTGGAGCGACAAGGCCTGGCTCGAATACGCCGCAAAGCCTGAATTCAACAACTTCGTCGAGACGTTCAAGACTGTGCAGGACCAGGCGCAACTCGCCTTTACGGCCCGCGTCGGCTTCGCCGAGGCAATGAATGCCTGGGCGGTGGCGATGCAGAAGATGGTCAATGGAGCGGATGTGAAGGCAACGCTGACCGACCTTGCCTCCGAGATCCGTTCGTCGATGTGAAGTCCCAAGGGGGGTGGTAGGCTTGCATGCCGCCCCCTTGGATTTCGATGTCAGTTGAAATGTATTCTTCAGGATTAGACGCAATCGTGACGCTGCAGTCTTCAGTGAGCCAACTCGCTTCGGCGCAAGACGGCGCGGCCAAGAGTGCCAGCCCGCCGCGCCTTGACTGGTGGAGCATCGCCGCGATCGCGCCGGCGGTCTTGATCCTTCTTGGCTTTCTGTTCCTGTTCTTCTACGGCGTATTTCAGTCCCTGACGGATCTCAAGTTCGGCCGGCCACTGGTCCACTTTATTGGCCTTACCAATTACGCCGCGTTGATCAAGACAGACGACTTCTGGAATAGCGTCCGAGCAACACTTGTCTACGCTGGTTCAGCGGTCCTTGCGGAAGCCGTGCTCGGCGTTGCCCTCGCCAAGCTCTTTGCCACCGAAGTGTTCCTGGCACGCGTGATGCGGCCGGTCATTCTGTTGCCACTCGTGCTTCCGCCCATGAGCGTTGCCTTGATGTGGACGACGATGATGGATCCGCAGAGCGGCATCCTGAACTATCTGCTGTCGCTTGTAGGAATGGGCCGGTTTGCATGGATTTCTGATCCCGCGACAGCGATGATTTCCCTCGTCCTGATCGACATATGGACTTACACCCCCTTTTTCACGCTGATCATCTTCGCCGGCCTCCAGGGCATCAATGAGGAGATCAGGGAGGCCGCGCGCGTCAATGGTGCAAAGGGCTGGGCAACCTTCCTCTACATCGAGCTGCCGTTGATCGCGCCCTACATCCTGATTGCTGCGGTCTTCCGTCTGATCGAATCTCTCAATCAATTCGACATCATTTTCGGAACGACGCAAGGCGGTCCCGGCAACAGCACCTCCGTTCTTTCCGTGCGCGCCTACATCACCGCATTCCAGAACCTCGCCTTCGGCCGGGGCGCGGCCCTCATGGTCGTCAATTGGATCATCGTCCTGGCCGGAGCGTTCCTCACGGTCAAGTTGTGGCGATACGTCCGACAACGCGTTAGCTGAAGAGACGCGACATGCGCCTAAATCGCTCAGGATCGACAAATATCGCTCTCAATCTGCTGGTTGGCATCTGCGCGCTCACTCTCGCTTTTCCGCTGATCTGGATCCTGCTGATGTCGTTGAAACAGCAGGGCGAGGTCATGGCCTGGCCGCCCAAGTTCATCTTCTCGCCGACGCTTGAGAATTTCCGGGTGCTGTTCGACGCCGCGCAGGCCGGCGCGACAAGCTATGGCACCATCAAGGTTGATTTCCTCACGCCAGTGACAAATAGCGTCGCCATCGCGCTCGGATCTGTTTTCGTCTCAATGCTCCTTGGCGTGCCCGCCGGTTACGTTCTGGCAAGGCGAGACATCCCGATGAAGGAGGACATCGCCTTCTTCATTCTTGGCTTCAGGTTCGCCCCGGCCTTGCTCGTCGTCATCCCGCTCTTCAACGTGTTCCAGACCATCGGACTCTACGACACCTATCTCGGCATGATCTGGGTCTACCAGGTCGTCACGCTGCCTATGATCGTGTGGTTGAGCCGCTCCTACATCGAGGATATTCCAAAGGACATCGAGGAGGCTGCAGCGATGGACGGGGCCAAACCTGTCAGGGTCATTCTGCATATCGTGCTGCCGCTTCTCAAGCCCGGCCTGATCGGCGCCTCCTTGCTGATCTTTCTGCTGGCCTGGCACAACTTCGCGCTCGGCTTGATCCTGAGCTCCACCAAGGCGCCGGTGACCGTCGCGCTACTCAAGCTGCTCAATCCGGGGGTGCAGTTCTATCCCGTCATGGCTGCAGGACTGGTCGTTACCATGATCATTCCGGTGATCTTGATCGTGATGGGCCAGCGCCACCTCGAACGTGGTCTCACTTTCGGGGCAGTAAAATGAATCCCAGGCCCTTGATGTTCTTTGGAACGACCAATCTCGACCTCTGCTTCAATGTCGAGCGGCTGCCAACGCCGGGTGAAAGTTTGATGGGCAAATTGAACCGCAATCCTGGAGGGAAGGGCGCCAATCAAGCCGTAGCGGCCGCACGGCTTGGACTGAAGCCCCTATTCTACACCCGTCTTGGCGGGGACGAGGCTGGCCAGTCCCTCTTGCAGTCACTGCGCGAAGCCGGAGTCCGTGCTGAGGCCATCACCATTTGTGCCGGTGAGGTCTCCGGCTCGGCCCTCGTCCTGGTGGGAGACGACGGTTCGAACATGATCGTGATCGATCCGGGCGCCAATCTGAATGTGATGCCGGCCATGGTTGAGAGCGCGGCCGCATTCATCGCGCCAGGCGCGCTCGTTGTTGCCGAAATGGGCTTGCCCATCTCCGCCCTCAACCGGCTCTTTGAAATGAAAAGCGAGAAGGGCTTCGAACTCATTTTTAATCCGGCGCCGGTCAGACCCGGGCTTTCGCCGGCGGCATGGCGACAAGTCGATTACGTGACCCCCAACCAGACCGAGGCCTTCGAGCTGACCGGGGTAGAGGTGACCGATTTCGACAGCGCCGCAGTGGCGGCGTCCAAGCTTCTGCACCTCGGACCCAAAGCCGCACTGATCACGCTGGGAGCGCAGGGCGCCTTCTATGCCGACGCGGCGCACTCGTTTGCGCTGCGTGCCTTTCCCGTCAAAGTCGTCGATACCACGGCCGCCGGGGACGCCTTCAATGGCGCTTTTGCCGCTTCGCTCGCTCAAGGCCTGCCTCTGAGGGATTCGGTCAGACGAGCACTAGCCGTTGCTGCCCTGTGCGTAACGCGCCGCGGGGCGCAGGCCTCAATGCCGCTGGCAGCAGAGGTCGATGAATTCCTCAAATCACAAACGATCTTGGAGTTGGAATGACCGAACAGTTCTCAGTCTCAGACAGAACGGTGCTCGTGACAGGGGCAGGGGGCGGCATCGGATCTGCCATTGTGAATGCGTTTCGGGCAGGAGGGGCCAACGTCGTTGCCACCGACGCCAATCTCGAAAGCCTCAGGCAGACATTGGTAGGACTTCCCCATGGCAATGGCGTGTTGCCGATGGCCATGGACGTTTCGCGCGAAGAGGACGTGGCGCGCGTGCTCGAGGAGATCGGAAAACGATTCGGCCGGCTCGACGTGCTCGTCAACAATGCCGGCGTTAAATCTGCCCAGCCGCTCCTCAGCGGGGCGGCCGACAAGATCGAACGCACAATCCAGATCAACTCGGTCGCAATCCTCCGCTGCTCGAAGCTCGCGATCGAGCGCTTCATGACAACCAAGGGCGGCCGCATCGTCAATGTCGGTTCCTCCTTGTCTTCGCAAGGCGCCGTATTCAACTATCAGGCCGGAGGGGCGGACTATTGCCTCTCCAAGGCAATCGTTCACGACATCACAAAGCTCCTTGCTTATGAATGCGCGCCGCTCAAGATCAATGTGAATGCAATCGCACCGGGGATCATCGACACCCCCATGCATGGCCGTCCGCGTGAGGAGACGGAAGCCCGCCATAGCGGCCGAATCCCATTGGGACGGGTTGGATTGCCGAACGACATTGCCGGCCTTGCCGTGTTTCTCGCAAGCCCTGCGGCCTCCTACATGACCGGCCAGATCGTTCACGTGAACGGCGGGATGCTGATGAATGGCTAAGTCCGGCACTCAGCTTCAATGGCCCGAGATCGCCGGTGTCATTTCCGATCTGGATGGCGTGGTCTACGGGGGGAACGCCGCGATCGCGGACGCCATCGAAGCCTTCAAGAGCTGGCAGCGGGCAAAACTTCCCTTCTGCTTCGTCACTAACAATTCGACCCACACGCCGGAAGATGTTGTGCGCAAGGTCGGAGGTTTCGGGCTTTCGATCTCCCCGAGGCAGGTCGTGACGAGCGCCATCACGGCCGCGGCGCTCATTCGCGCCCAATACCCGAAACTGACACGGGCCTTTGTCATCGGCGCGCCATCCCTTGCCAAAGCGATCGAGGAGGCGGGCCTCGAAGTCACCGATGCGAAGCCTGAAGTCGTGGTGATGGGGCTCGACCGCCAGATTACGCATGACAAGCTGCGAATTGCTGCTGCGGCTATCCTGGGCGGCGCCGTGTTCATAGGCACAAACCCTGATCTTCTCTTGCCGACTGCGGACGGCTTCGAACCAGGGGCAGGGGCCATGATCACGGCAGTTGCAGCCGCAACTCAAGTCCAGCCTCTGATCGTCGGCAAACCCGAGACGCACATGATCGAAGCCGCGCTTTCGCGGCTTGGAACGCCACGTCAATCCACATTGATGATCGGCGACCAGATACAGACAGATATCCAGGCCGGCAAGCGCGCCGGCCTTCCTGCCGTGCTCGTCACGACAGGCGTCCCACCTCGCAAGGACGCCGCGCTGCTGCCAGCCGACTTTACCGTGTCCAGCCTTTCAGAAATCGCCGTGAAGGCTGGTGTAGACACCGTACGGCAGAGGAGAGCGTGATGGCCAATGTTCGCCTGGAAGGCCTCAACAAGGCCTATGGCACTATCCAGATCCTGCGCAATATCGACCTCACCATCGATCACGGCGAATTCGTCGTCTTCGTCGGGCCTTCAGGGTCGGGCAAGTCGACCCTGCTGCGCATGATCGGCGGTCTCGAGCCGATTAGCGGAGGACGGCTTTTCATCGACAATGAGCTCGTCAACGACGTGGACGCGGCCGACCGCAATCTAGGCATGGTGTTCCAGAGCTACGCCCTCTATCCGCACATGACCGTCCGGGAAAACCTGGCTTTCCCCTTGCGGATGGCCAAAGCGACGAAAGCGGAGATCGGGAAGCGTGTCGCTGAGGCCGCGTCCTTATTGCAGATCGACCATTTGCTCGATCGCAAGCCACGGCAGCTCTCCGGCGGCCAGCGCCAGCGCGTGGCGATCGGGCGGGCCATCGTCCGCGAGCCCAAGGTGTTTCTGTTTGACGAGCCGCTGTCCAACCTCGACACCGAGCTGCGGGTGCAGATGCGGGTCCAGATCGCCAAGCTCCACGAGCAGCTTGGAAACACCATGATCTACGTCACTCACGATCAGGTCGAGGCCATGACCATGGCTGACAAGATCGTCGTGCTCAAGGACGGCAATATCGAGCAGGTGGGGAGCCCCCACGAGCTCTATCACTACCCGGCGTCGCGCTTCGTCGCCGGCTTCATTGGCTCGCCTAAGATGAATTTTTTGGGCGGTCATATCGAGGCCGCGCACGAGACAGGGGTGGAGGTCAGGCTTGACGCGGGCTCGACCGTCTCGGTCCCCGTTCGGCCGGATCAATTGCTGGTCGGCAAGCCGATCACGCTCGGGATCCGTCCCGATGATTTCTCGCAGCCGGCAGAAGACAAAGAGATCGCTCTCGAGCTGGACGTCGATTTCGTCGAGCACCTTGGCAGCGTCACCTACATCTACGGCAACGCGGGCAAGGAAGCCGTGGTCGCCAAAGCGCCACGGCTCGAGCCAGCCAAACGATCTGGCAAGGTCCGCCTTGCGGCTTCCCCAGCCGATTGCCACCTGTTCACGGCCAACGGCAAGGCCCTGCAGCGGTTGCACGCACCGGCAAATTGGAGCTAATTTTCGGGCCTGCCGCACAGGAGGGGCGGCCGGTATGCACAACCGGGTAGAGCAGGTCAAGAACGCAGGAATCAGGCAGTTCTTCCGCAATTCCCGTTCATTCGTGCTCGGGGCAGGCATCGGCTCGGGCATGACCGCAAGGGCGGCCGAACGGGCGGGGGCAGATTTTGTCCTTGCGCTCAACGCTGGCCGTTTTCGCGCCATGGGCGGCTCCTCGCCAGCCTCGATCCTGCCCATCCGCGATAGCAACGAATTCGTCGCCGGATTCGGCCGAACCGAGATCCTGCCCAGCACCAAACTGCCGGTCTTTTTCGGCGCATGCACCTTCGATCCGCGCCTCGATCTCGATCGCTTCCTCGACCGGATCATCCGATGGGGCTTTACAGGGGTTACCAATTTCCCCTCCGTCATCCACATCGACGATTTTAGAAGGTCCTTGCTCGAGAAATCTGGCCTCGGCTACGAGCGAGAAATCGAACTTCTAACAAAAGCCCGTCAACGCGGTTTGATGACGATTGCCTATACCCGCTCCCAGGCCGAAGCGCGGCGCATGGTCGAGGCAGGCATTGAGGCGATCTGCATCAACTTCAATCTCAATCGCAGCGTCGAAAGCGGATCTGATCCATCGATCAGCCAGTCCGAGCTCGCAGCGCGGACCAGCGCCGTGACACGGGTGGCGCACTCCACCGACAAGAACGTCATCTGTCTACTCGGCGGCGGACCCATTACAAAGCCGGACGAACTCCTCGATATCTGCCGCGAAACGGGCGTCCAGGGCTTCATAGGCGGCTCTTCGCTGGACCGGGTCCCGTTGGAGATGTCGGTCCTCGAGGTCACATCCGGGTTCAAGACGATTCATCTCTTGCGCGAGAAAGTCGATCTGCTCGAGCGTCAGCTCCAATTGAGCGGGTTCAGGCACGGCGTCATTGCCCAATCCTCAGTCATGAAGCGGGTGCTCGAGACCGCCAAACGCCTGGCTGCCAATCCTAATCCTGTGCTCGTGTGGGGCGAAACGGGCTCGGGAAAACGCAGGATAGCGAATCTCGTTCACAGCTTCAGCGACCGCAAACATACAAAGGCTGCGCTCTTCCAGTGCCGCGCGGGGCCGGCAGCGGGCAACATCGGTGCATTGTTCGGCGCGGAGCGCGACGAGACCAGGAAGCGCCAACTATCGATTCTTGAAGCTGCAAACGGCACTGCCGTCCTGCTGCTGCATCTGGATCAACTGCCGCGGGATGGCCAGGAGCGTCTTGCTGATTACCTCGAGACCGGCGGTTTTGCACCCCTGAACGGGGTATCGGTCGTGCGGTCCAACGCACGGATCATTGCAACAGCGACAATTGCTCGCAGCGCCAGCCTTCAAACCGTGCTCTGTCCTCGGCTTCTTGCCCTGTTTACCGGGCTTGACATTGCCCTGCCGGCCTTGCCGGACAGGCTCGAAGACCTTCCCCAACTGGTCCAGCATTTCACGGTGGAAGCGAAGGGAGATTCAAACGCGCCGACGTTGGGAATAGAGAATTCTGCCTTCCTGGCGCTTGCCGGGCATGATTGGCCGGGAAACCTGCGAGAGTTGCGCCAAATCGTCAACCAGCTGGTGACGCTGCAACTGTCACACATTACGGCTGACGTCCTAAGGCCTTTGCTGACCGCGTCATCGGCCGTGAAACGGACAAATGTGTTCTCCGAGCGCGAGTGGATCATCGAAGGGCTGAAACGAAACAAGCTCCACCGCGGAAAAACTGCCCAGTCCCTTGGACTCTCCAGGAAGACCCTCTACAACAAGATCAAGAAGCTGCGGATCCTGGAGTAGCTCTGCTCCTCATTATTTTCGCGCTGGCGGCTTCGTGCCGCTCAGAAGCGCGAACTTCGCCACCGGCGCTCCTCGCTTCCCGGCGCTTACCAAATCGACGCCATCGCCAATCACGAACTTGAGCGCTTCTTCCGGCATCTGGACCAGGCCGGCCAGATGCGAGCCGATGCGCCGCTCGGCCATTGCGGTCTTAGAGATGTCGTCCGTCGCGAACAACACCCTGAAGTCCAAATTGGCAAACCATTCCAGACGTCGAAGCTCGATCTCCTGTCCGCTTTCAATGGGCGTCCCTGTCGTTGACCGCTCAATGAGAGACGCCGGCGGGAAGTTGATGATCCCCTTGATCCCGGCCTCTTTCAACGCATCGGCAAGATCCTCCCAGCACGCGAAGGGATCGATCATGACGATCGCGGCGTAAACACCCGCAGATCTCTCCTTTCGGAACGTGCGCAGATCCCGTAACAGACAATCGTTCCAGTCAACGACGGGCAAGGTCGCCATGACCAGCATGGAGCCTTCCGGAAGGCTCCCTAAAGCCGGCGCATAGATTGCTAGGCAATAACCCTCGCGCGTGTCCGACCTGCTTGAAATGAGCTCGCCGACTGCTCTTTGCTTCAACCGCCTCTACCCAATCTTACCCATTTAAACATCGCACTGATCTTATACGGCATTTCAGTTCGGTCTAGAGATCTGCACGACATCTAGGCACGTCAGGCTTCCGACGACGTCTCATCTATCCGCTGGCAGGCCGGCCTCGTCTGCTTCCTCCCTCGACTTACGCCGCTGTTGGAGAGCTCCAGCAGCGGTCTCTTTTTAGAATTCAATTCACAGGCATTGACCCGCGCGAGCTGTCCCCCCGCCCGCCACTTGGCACTTTTTGCAATGGGTGAAACAGCGTCCCAAGGGCTGGCGGAGATGACCTTCGCCTGCTGCGCACCGCGTGCGTCTCATGGGCCCGAAAGGACGCCGGACAGAAGATGCCGGAAGAGGAGAGGGGAAGACACGCCGCAGACAGGACAGGCAACCTTGGCTAGAGCCACCGGTGCGCTCCCGAGCGCTTCGAGACATCTACCCAATATTACCCAACTCTCCCCGGCGCGGCACTTATTGAGCGTCTCGGCCGCGTTTAGACCATTCGTATCAAGCAGGATCGGAGAGGAAAGATCGTGTCGCACCATTGCACCGACGACGCGAAGTCGGCCAGGCTTGGGCGCTCGCCCAAGGTCGGAGCCGCTGGCGCCGTTGCAATCGTGGCGACGCTCGATACGAAGGGCGCAGAAGCATCTTATCTCCGAAACGTCATCGAAGGCCTGGGCCGCACGACGGTGGTCTTAGACGTCGGTACGTCCAAGGCAGGGTCGGACAAAGAGCCGACAGATGGCGGCCGCGCCGTTTCTCCCGTCGAGCTCTTGAACGACATTGCCCAATCGGCCCGCAAAATGGTCGATGATCTTCGCCAATCAGGCGCGATCAGCGCAATTGTCGGAATTGCGGGTGGCAAGGGCAGCGCCGTCTTTGGCGAAGTCGTCCGCGATTTACCATATGGCTTCCCGAAGCTCCTTGTGAGTAGCGCCAGGCCCGCACTGCTCGCCGAACTGGCCGTCCATAACGACATCATCCTCTATCCGACCCTTGTCGACCTCTTCGGGATCAACGCCTTCACCCAACGCGTGCTGGACAATGCCGGCCGCGCCGTGGCCGCCATGCAATATGAGCCATCCCGTCAGAGGAGACGGAAGAAAATCGTCGCCATCACGGCCTTCGGAGTTACGACGCCGGCGGCCAATCAATGCGTAAGACGTCTTGGAGAGGCCGGCCTCGATGCGATCGTTTTCCCCGCTAACGGGGCCGGCGGGCGCAAGATGGAACAGCTAATCGCGGCCGGTGAGTTTGACGCTGTAATCGATCTGACCACAACCGAGCTTGCTGACGAAATCGTCGGTGGCACCGCCAGCGCCGGACCGGATCGGCTCAAGGCAGCCGCGGATCGATCAATCCCGCAGGTCGTCGCGCCAGGCGCAGTCGACATGGTCAATTTTGGTCCACCATCCAGCGTCCCCGATCAGTTTCGCTGCCGCCAGTTCTACTCCCATACTCGCTACACCACGCTCATGCGCACAACTCCGTCCGAAAACGCAAGCATCGGCCGGCTTACGGCCGAGCGGCTGTCGCGGGCCGAAGCGCCAGCCATCGTGCTCTGGCCGGCGAAAGGCGTCTCCGACTACGACCGCGACGGCGGCGTGTTCCGTGATTGCAATGCCGACCGCGCTTGGCTGGACGCGGTCAAGAACAATCTGCCGCCCAAAATCACGGTGCGCGAATTGAACTGTCACATCAACGATCCCGAATTTGCCGAGGCGGCCGCGAGTTGGATCCTCGAGCAATTGGCGCAGGAAGGCTGACTGCGATGCGGATGTTTGAGCGAAGCGAAATCCTAGCGAAGATCGCAAGCCAGGTGGCCGAGCGCAGAGCGGTTCTTGCCGCAGGCAGCAGCTGCGGCCTGGTGGCCAAATGCGCTGTCCTCGGGGGCGCGGACATGCTGGTGGTCTACTCTACCGGGCTGTCGCGCCTGATGGGGCTTCCGACCAGCCGGATCGGAGACTCCAACGCGCGCACGCTCGAGCTTGCCGCAGAAATCCGCAACGTTGTCTCTTCCATCCCCGTGATCGGCGGCGTTGAGGCCTGGGATCCCGTTCGGCTCGATCTCGATGCGTTGCTCGACAAATTCTGGGCGGCCGGCTTCTCAGGCGTGATCAACTATCCCACCATCTCGACCATGGGCGACAAATGGCGCGACCGCCGCGGCCGCGTCGGGCTCGGCTTCGAACGCGAAGTCGAGATGATCGCATCTGCGCGCAAGAAGAACATCTTCTCGCTCGCCTATGTCGCAAACCCGGACGATGCCAAGGCGATGGCAAGCGCCGGGGCCGACTGCATCATCCCTCATGTCGGCGCCACACGGGGCGGGCTCGTTGGCCATGAGGAAGGGCGGTCGGTCAAAGACGCGATCAATCGCATCAACGACATCAACGCCGCGGCCAGGAGCGGGCGCTCCGACGTTGTCCTGCTCTGCCATGGTGGTGCGATCGCAGAGCCCGCGGATACGGCCGAGGTGTACCGGTCGACGCAATGCGTCGGATTTGTCGGCGCCTCCTCCATCGAACGAATTCCGATCGAACGGGCAGTAAAGGCGGCAGCCGAGGAATTCAAAGCCGTCCCGCTTCCCCAACATCACTGACCTCAGTTCCAAGAAATCGCAGCGAGGCTGGAATGGACACACCGATGGGCCAATCAAGCAAGGGCATGACCGTGGCGATCGCCCGAAGCGCAAGGGCGGATCACGAATGGGCAACCGACGTTCTCGTAGTCGGGAGTGGTGCAGCCGGGCTCTCGGCCGCCCTCTATGCGGCAAAAGCAGGACTGCGCGTCACTGTCTGCGAAAAATCCGCCCGGCTCGGCGGCACGACAGCTCTTTCCAATGGTATGATCTGGGTTCCTTGCTCACCCCAGGCGCGCTCAGCGAAGATCGACGACTCGCTTGCGAAGGCAAGGACCTACCTGCAGCACGAACTTGGCACCTATTACCGGGCAGGCTTCATCGATGCTTATCTCGAGGACGGCCCAGCTGCACTTGCCGCCCTTGAGGACGGGACAGAGGTCAACTTCACGCTGGCCTCGGCGCCCGATTATCATTCGAGCCAGATCGGCGGCGTCGACAAGGGCCGGGCACTGAGCCCGGCTCCCTATGATGGGCGCCTTCTCGGAGCCGATTTCGATCTGATCGGCGATCCCATCCGGGTTGTGCTTGGTGGAATGATGATCTCATCCAGCGAGGTCAGAAGCTTCCTCAATCCCTTCCAATCCTTTGCCGCCCTCAGACACGTCTTGCGGCGTGTCGGTCGCTACGCGCGTGACCGGCTGGGCCACAGGCGCGGGACAGAGCTCAGCGGAGGGAACGCCCTGATCGCGCGCCTGGTCGTCAGTCTGCGCAAGCACGGCGTCGAGATATGGCCTGGCTCCCCGCTGATAGAGCTGATCAGGGAAGATGGGCGTGTCACCGGAGCCGTCGTCAAGCGGAACGGTTCCGACCTTCGCGTGCGCGCCTCGCATGGCGTCATCCTCGCAACGGGCGGATTTGCTCGCAGCGCAGAGTTAAGAGCCAGCCTCAGCGGTCCCCACCAGCACGATGACACGCTGGCCCATGTGGACGTTGTGGGCGATGGCATTTCCCTGGCGTCCAGGCTTGGAGCTGCGATTGACAACAATGTCGCCTCTGCCGGCTTTTGGACTCCCGTCTCAATTCTCAAGAGCGGCAGCTCCTCCCAAGTGGTCCCCTATGGCTGGCTCGATCGCGGCCGTCCCGGCGTCATCGCAGTGGGGCCGGATGCCAAGCGTTTCGTCAACGAATCCAATTCGTATCACGACATTTGCCTGGCGATGTTCACCAGCGGCTATCCGGCAGATAAGCGATTTTACTTCATCTGCGACCTGGAGTTCGTACGGTTGAGAGGTATGGGACATCTGCTGCCCTGGCCCTGGACCTTGAGGATCGGAAAATATGCGCGCCTTGGGTACATCAAGGTCGGCCGGACAATTCCTGAACTTGCCAAACAGCTGGGGCTAGATCCGGCTGCGCTTGAAAAGACCGTCGAAGAGCACAACACGCACGCTGCTGAGGGGCGCGATCCGCTGTTCAAACGCGGTGAATCCGCCTTTAATCGCACGCTCGGCGATCCGGCCGTGAGCAAGAAAAACCCAAATCTCGGACCCATCAAGACAGGCCCGTTTATCGCGCTTCCAATCGTTCCGGCAACGCTCGGCACGGCCACCGGCCTGGCAACCGACACTTGCGGCCAGGTCCTAGACGGGCAGGAAAGATCCATCGCGGGCCTTTACGCTTGCGGCAACGACATGACATCCCCGATGCGCGGCATCTATCCAGGAGCAGGCATCACCATCGGGCCTGCGATTGTGTTCGCGTACCGGGCTGTCAACGCCATCCTATCGGCGACGCAGCAAAAGACAAAGGCTGCCGCTTCTGGAGCTTGACATCGTTTGCATGGGGCGAGCGCGTGATCGACGAAGCATTGGCTTTCGCCAGGAGCGGCTGGCTCGAAGGCGGCTCATCCAAGGGGTTTGATTTTTGATGCGCCGCTCGCGCCATGCCAAGATCGTCGCAACCATCGGCCCGGCAACCGTCGAGCTCGACCAACTCCGTGCTCTCGATCTTGCAGGTGCCGATACATTCCGCCTGAACTTCAGTCATGGCACCAAAGACGATCACGCGCGCGCCTTTACCGCCATTCGCGCGCTCGAGCGCGAATTCGGCCGACCCATCGGCGTGCTACAAGATCTGCAAGGCCCGAAGCTGCGCATCGGTTCGCTTGAAGAGGGTGAGCTCACGCTGCAGGCCGGCGAAACGGTCCGCTTTGTTCTGGACGGAGCAAGAGGCGGAAAGCAGGCGATCCCTCTGCCACATCCGGAGATCTTTGTAGCTGCGTATCCAGGTCAAAATCTGCTCATCGATGACGGCCGTGTTCGCCTAAGCCTCGAAAAGCCAGGCGATGGCGACATGATAGCGCGCGTCATTGTCGGTGGAACGATCCGCGATCAAAAAGGCGTAAACGTGCCGGGAGCGTTGCTTGATATCTACCCCCTGACCAAGAAGGATCGTGACGATCTCGTCTTCGGCCTAGAGCTGGGCGTCGACTGGGTTGCCTTGTCCTTTGTTCAGAAGCCTTCAGACCTGATTGAGGCACGAGCTCTAATCGGTGAGGCAGCCGGCCTCGTCGCCAAAATCGAAACGCCAATGGCGCTTGATCACATCGATGATATCATCAAATTGTCCGACGCCCTCATGGTCGCCCGCGGCGATCTTGGGGTCGAGATTCCCCCGGAAAACGTGCCTGGCCGACAAAAAGAGCTCATTCGTGCTTGCCGAATGGCCGCAAAGCCCGTGATCGTCGCAACCCAAATGCTTGATTCCATGGTGGCAGCGCCGACGCCGACGCGCGCGGAAGCCTCCGATGTTGCGACCGCCATCTATGATGGAGCCGATGCTGTGATGCTATCAGCCGAAACGGCAAACGGCGCTTATCCGGCCGAAGCCGTCGCCATGATGGATCGTATCATCCGGAGTACGGAGCAACATCGTCTCTATCGCTCCTTGATCAGGGCTGCGCAAGTCGACGAAGAGATTACCCCTCCACACGCTGTCGCAGCGGCAGGCGCAGATCTTGCCGCCACGATCGAGGCCAAAGCCATCATCGGCTTCACGGCGAGCGGGACGACCGCAGCCCGCATTTCGCGCAAACGACCACCGATCCCCGTTCTTGCTCTGACGCCAGACGACATTGTGGCGCGACGCATGTGCCTGTTGTGGGGCGTCCATAGTGTCGTGGCCAGCGATCCCTCCGGCCATGAAGAAATAACCCGGATCGCGGCCGTGGCAGCGCAACGGGAAGGCTATGTGCGGTCCGGCGACTTGGCCGTCGTGGTCTTTGGCCTCCCATTCGGACAAATAGGCGCGACAAACAACGTACGCGTTGCTGTCTGCTAGAACAGTCCGTTCGCCCTGAAACGTCTGTCGAGCCATCTTGATGTCGATCCGGACTGCGGCGAGGCTCTACGCATGGTCGTGCACGAGATGCTCCAAGCCCGGCTGCAACTCCGGCCAGGAGCTTACATTGCCTGACGACCACGAGGCAGCTCTGCGCGGATGGGCGGTTTCGGTCGAAACCGCACAGCCTTTTTAGTCGAATGCCGCTTGCAGCGAGCAGACGGGCTGTATCGCTGGCATGAGGGCCTCAGCGGCAGGCATCTGCGTGCCGCCCGCGGCCTGTTGAACTGGTCCGTCAAGGAAGTGGCCCAGCGGGTGTGCGTCTCCACGGCGATCATCTGGCGGATCGAGGAGTACAGCGACACACCAATGTCCGACGCGCAGAGGGAAAGCTTGAGAAAGACCTTTGTCGATGCAGGAATCAAAGTTACCCTTCCGGTCGTAGGCAAGCCCCGGTGTTCAGCCGCGATGACGCTCCATCGGCAAATCGAGATGGCTATCAATCGTTATCTTTTTTGCAGCGCAGGAGGGCAGCGCCGGTCTCAAGAATCAACAAAATTGAGCTTCCGGCAGCTTCTCCTCGTGTGAAAGTGCTACTCAGGTGCCCCATGCTGGCAAGTCTCGGTCTTATCCTCCTCTGCCAATTGATCGGAGAGGCCATTACGCGCGGGTTCGGCCTGCTGCTGCCTGGTCCGGTCGTCGGGCTCCTGCTGCTGTTGATTTTGCTGCTCGTCCGTGACCGTTTCGCAATCATCGCTCAAGGACCGCTGCGAAACGGCGGCGTTGAGACTGCCAGCAGGGGGCTGCTCAACAATCTGTCTCTCCTGTTTGTCCCGGCCGGCGTGGGTGTCGTGGAAAAACTCGATCTCATTTATGCTCATGGGATAGCAATTGTGTTGATTCTTGCCCTTTCCGTCGTAGTGACCCTTCTCGCGACCGTGCTAACGTTTCGCCTGGTCAGCCGGCTGTTCGGTCATGAGGCGCCATGAAGGACCATGCATTCTCGCTCTGGGTCTATCTGTCGCAATCGCCTCTGCTTTGGCTGACGATCACCTTACTGGTTTATGCAGTCTCGGAAGCGCTGTCGCTTGCCCTCCACCGACATCCGCTCGCCAATCCTGTTCTCCACGCGGTCTGGATCATCGGCGTGTTTCTGTTCGTGACCAGCACGCCATATCCGGTCTATTTTAGCGGAGCGCAGTTCGTACATTTCTTGCTCGGCCCAGCCACAGTCGCGCTCGCTATCCCGCTCTACGAGAACCGCAGGATCGTCCTTGCCTCGATCGTGCCAATGCTGGCAGCCCTCGTTGTGGGCTCGGTCACAGCGGCCGCGTCGATTGTGCTGCTTGCGAAAGCTGCAGGCTTGCCGCGCGATGTTGTACTGTCCCTTGCGCCTAAGTCCGTGACAGCCGCGGTCGCAATGGGGATCAGCGAAACACTGCACGCCGACCCTTCTCTGACCGCCGTCGCGGTGATCCTCACGGGGATCATGGGAGCGATCATTGTCACGCCATTGATGAATTGGAGTGGTATCATTGATTTTCGTGCGCGTGGTTTTGCCGCGGGCATCGCCGCGCACGGCATTGGTACCGCGCGAGCGTTTCAGGTGGACGAGGTTGCGGGCGTGTTCTCGGGGATTGCGATGAGCCTGAACGCGCTGGTTACGTCTTTGCTCGTCCCTCTCGCAGTCACACAATTGTTGCGATAAGCCACCGCGCATGGCCGTTCTGACGAGGCCCATCCTCACTTTTTCGGATAGCCAAACCATCGCGGCAACGAGCGATACTTACTGGGAGGAAAGGCTAGCTTCGCCTCCGAGCTGGGCGACGATCCAATCGGCAAAAGCGCGCACCGCCGAGCGTTGCCGGCTGGCGCGCGGATAAATTAGCCTGTGACCGACGTATCGAATATCGGTTGCGCGGCCGGCCAATGGAGCAACCAGTCGTCCGCTAGCCAATTCGCGCTCCGCTAGAAGCGTTGATTCCAAGGCTACTCCCAGTCCTTCGGCGGCGGTTGCAATCGCCAGGAAACTTCGATCGAATCTCATGCCGTGAATCGCTGGAGCTTCCAATCCATTGGCGGCGAACCACTGATGCCATTGAACTTGCTTCACGTCTGAACGGATCAATGTCTGATCCAGGAGGTCGATCGGCTTCTTGATTGATTTTGCAAGCTTCCGGGAGCATAGGGGAGTGACTGTTTCCTCTGGCAGAGGAACAATCTCGACGCCCTCCGCCCTCGGCGGACCGTAAACGATGTCGACATCGAAATCATCGTTACTGAAACGCGCATAGTCTGTGCTGGCAGCCAAGCGAACTTCTAGCTTCGGATGGGCTGCAAGAAACTGCGCCAGTCGTGGCGTTAGCCATTGCGCTGCAAAGCTCGGAGCGGAGTGAACCCGCACCAACTGCGGACCACGAGCAGCGACTTCCTCCAAGCCGCGGCGGAGCTGATCGAATGCAGCGCCGGTATGTCGCATCAGGTTCTCGCCGGCCGGCGTGAGCCGCACCGCGCGTGCACTGCGCTCGAAGAGAACGGTCCGGAGCGTGTCCTCCAGCTTACGGATTGCATGACTGACTGCACTTGGCGTCAGGTGAAGCTCATTCGCCGCATCGCGAAACGATCCGGTGCGGGCCGCCGCCTCAAAGGCGCGAATTGCCGATATCGGAACATTCGAGAGCATCGCATAAGTGAACCAGATTCATCGACCCATGACAACTGTGCGCTTGTCGGCGCGGAGAGCGAGGGTCATTCCTAGCATTGTCAAGGAAAACAATTTGCGGGAGGAACTGATGCTGCTCAGCGGGAAGACAGCCATCATTTCGGGCGCGGCCTCGCCGCGGGGGATCGGGCTCGCCACCGCCCGGCGGTTTGCCTCCGAGGGCGCTCGGGTCGCAATCCTCGATATCGATGCCGGAGCCGCGGCAGGGGCAGCAGCCACTCTTGGCAAGGAACACCTCGGTTTGCGCTGCGACGTCGCTGACAAATCGTCCTGCGAGCGGGCAGTTGCAAGCGCGGTCGAGGCATTCGGTGGTATCGATATACTGATCAACAATGCCGGCATTCCCCAGCCGGTGAAGCTCCTGGACATATCAGCCGCCGATTGGGATCGCATTCAAGACGTCAATCTCAAAGGCGTTCTCTTCCTCTCCCAGGCCGTGATCCCGCATATGCGTGCGCGGAAGTCCGGATCGATCGCATGCATGTCGTCGGTGTCGGCCCAGCGTGGCGGCGGAATTTTTGGGGGACCACACTATTCGGCAGCGAAAGCCGGCGTTCTTGGTTTAGCCAAGGCCATGGCTCGCGAGTTCGGTCCTGACAACATCCGCGTCAACTGCGTCACGCCTGGCCTGATCGGCACCGATATCACGGCCGGCAAGCTGACTGATGAAATGCGTGCGAAAATTCTGGAAGGCATTCCACTCAATCGTCTCGGCACCGCAGAAGATGTCGCCGGCATCTACACTTTTCTGGCCTCCGATCTCTCCGCGTACGTCACTGGTGCCGTGATCGACGTCAATGGCGGCATGCTCATCCACTGAGCCAGCAAGAGAAGGTCCAGATCGATGGAAGCGCCGACCAAAACGTTGACCAACACGCCCAAGCTGGCGGACCGCGCCTATAACATTCGCCGCAATGCGCTGCGCATGGGGGAAGTTCAGGGCCAAGGCTATATCGCTCAGGCGCTCGATATCTCCGACGTTCTCGCCGTGGCTTACTTTCACGCGATGCGCTATCGGCCGGAGGATCCGACCTGGGAGGAACGCGATCGCTTCCTGCTCTCAAACGGGCACTACGCTATTGCGCTTTATGCGGCTTTGATAGAAGCGGGGATCGTCCCCGAGGAAGAGCTTGAGACCTATGGCAGTGACGAGAGCCGCTTGCCAATGTCGGGCATGGCCTCCTACACGCCCGGAATGGAAATGTCGGGTGGCTCGCTCGGCCTCGGGCTCAGCATTGCTGTCGGCATGGGCCTTGGCCTCAAACGCAAAAGGTCCGAGGCGCGGGTATACACCTTGTTCTCCGACGGCGAGCTCGACGAGGGCTCCGTGTGGGAGGCCATCCAGTCGGCGGCCCACTACAAGCTGGACAACCTGATCGGCATTGTCGATGTCAACAACCAGCAGGCCGACGGTCCCTCGACGCAAGTCATGGCCTTCGAACCCTTGGTCGACAAGCTCCAGGCATTCGGCTGGTTCGTACAACGTATCGATGGCAATGATCTCGATGCCGTGCTCGCAGCATTCGACCGTGCAAAGTCGCATCCCGAGCCGAAGCCGCGAATGATCGTCGCCGACACCCTCATGGGGAAGGGCGTTCCTTTCCTCGAGCAGCGCGAGAAGAACCATTTCATTCGCGTCGAGCAGCACGAATGGCAACTTGCCCTTGCCGCGCTGGAAGCCGGGAGGCAGGCATGAAGACCGTCAGATCAGCACCGCAAGCGGGCAAGCCGCGCCTAACCACCTCTGCCATGATCGCCTCGATTGCGGCCGAGGGCCAAAAGACGAAGCCAGCGCCGTTCGGACATGCACTCGTCGAACTGGCACGGAGCCGGCCAGAGGTGGTCGGCATGACCGCCGATCTCGGCAAATACACCGACCTGCACATCTTCGCCAAGGAATTTCCAGACCGCTATTACCAGATGGGCATGGCCGAGCAACTTTTGTTCGGAGCAGCCTCCGGACTCGCCGCAGAGGGCTTCATGCCCTTTGCGACGACATATGCCGTGTTCGCATCGCGGCGCGCCTACGATTTCATTCATCAGACCATTGCGGAGGAAGACCGCAACGTGAAAATCGTCTGCGCCTTGCCCGGCCTGACCTCGGGCTATGGCCCAAGTCATCAAGCCGCCGAGGATCTCGCGTTGTTTCGGGCCATGCCAAATATGACGGTGATCGACCCCTGCGATGCCAGTGAAATCGAGCAGGTGGTGCCAGCCATAGCCGCGCATCAAGGTCCAGTCTACATGCGCCTGCTGCGCGGCCAGGTGCCTGTCGTTCTGGATGAATACGACTATAAGTTCGAGCTTGGAAAGGCCAAGCTGATCCGTGATGGCAAGGACGTCCTGATCATCTCGTCCGGCATCATGACCATGCGGGCACTCGAGGCCGTCCAAGCTTTGAAGGATGACCGCGTGGATGCAGCGGTGCTGCATGTTCCAACCATCAAGCCCCTCGACGCAGAGACTATCCTGCGTGAGGCCAGCAAGCCGGCACGGCTTGTCGTCGTTGCCGAAAATCACACGACCATTGGTGGCCTCGGCGAAGCAATTGCCGCACTCCTCTTGCGTTCTGGGGCACATCCGCCTTTCCGCCAGATCGCATTGCCGGACGAATTTCTCGACGCCGGCGCGCTTCCAACGCTGCACGACCGTTACGGGATTTCCACCGCAGAGGTCGCAAGGCAAATCAAACAGTGGCTTTAGCGCCGCTGGGCTGAGGTCCAACAAGCTGTACTCAACGTTGCCCGCCGCACCTTGCAGCGGCGAACGCTGGCTTTTGCCCAAATGCCGGCACTCAAGACGCGGGCACACGAATGAGCGGAACGGCTGCGCCGCCTGCGCTGAGATCGCCACCGCTAGGTAAATAGAACGAGGAGGAAGACATGAGCGTATCGAAACGCAGAGATATCAGCCGGCGTTCCCTGTTGAAAGCTGCAACGGCCGTACCTCTCTGCGCAATTCTCACTCGACCGGCATCTGCGGCCGAATTCGTTTATAAATTTGCAACCGGCCAGGATCCGACGCATCCGGTGAACGTCCGCGCGCAGGAAGCCATCCAACGCATTCTAGAGGCTACCAGTGGCCGGCTCGAGATCAGGCTGTTTCCGGCCAACCAGCTCGGGTCCGACACCGAGCTCATGACCCAGGTCCGCAGCGGCGGCGTCGAATTCTTTAATCAGTCCTCTTCGATCCTCGCCACCCTGGTCCCAAGTGCGGGCCTGGTGAACACCGGCTTCGCGTTTACTGACTACGATAGCGTTTGGAAAGCTATGGACGGAGATCTCGGAACCTACATCCGGACGCAGATTGCCAAAACTCCGATCATGGCGGTTTCCAAAGCGTGGGATAACGGCTTTCGTCAGGTGACTTCTTCCGGACGTGAGATCCGCAGCCCTGACGATCTAAAGAATTTCCAGATCCGCGTCCCCCCGGCGCCGCTTTTGACCTCGCTTTTCAAGGCGCTTGGAGCCGGCCCGACGCCTATTAACTTCAACGAGGTCTACTCCGCGTTACAGACCAAAGTCGTGGACGGCCAGGAGAATCCGTTGCCGATCATTGCAACCGCCCGCCTCTACGAAGTGCAAAGCACGTGCAGCCTGACCGGGCACGTTTGGGACGGATACTGGATCCTCGCCAACAAGCGCGCATTCGAGCGCTTACCGAAGGATGTTCAGGAGGTCGTGACCCGCGAACTAGATCGCTCCGCCGTCGATCAGCGGGCTGATATCGCAAAGCTCAGCCAGTCCTTGCGCACCGATCTGTCGGCCAAAGGTCTCAAATTTATCGAAGTCGATCGCGCCGCCTTCCGACAAGCCTTGTCCAAGACTAGCTTCTACTCCGACTGGAAGGGCAAATTCGGCGAGGAGGCGTGGTCGCAGCTCGAAAAAGCGGCGGGGCAGCTGTCATGAGCAGCGTGAGCCACGCTCCACATGCTGATGACGGTGGAGCGACCGCCTCGACTGAACGGGGTCCCCGACATTGGGCGGTAACAGCGAACACGATGTTGGGCCACCTCGTCGCGGTCCCAGCCGCGCTACTCGTCCTGGCCGAAGTCGCAATCCTGGCCGCAGGAATCGTAGGCAGATACGTATTCCGCTCCCCCATCGTCTGGTCCGACGAACTCGCCGGTATTCTCTTCCTTTGGCTTGCCATGCTCGGCTCCGTCATTGCTTTCCAGCGCGGCGAGCACATGCGTATGACAGCCATCGTCGGCGTGCTCAGTGCCCAGGTGCGTGCGTTTTTGGACGTGGTGGCGGCCGCAGCCTCGCTGGCGTTTCTTTTGCTCGTCGTTTGGCCGGCCTATGAATTTGCCGCCGACGAGGCCTTCGTCACCACGCCGGCGCTGGAGATCATCAACACTTGGCGTGCGGCGGCGCTACCGATCGGAATTGGGCTGATGCTGATCGCCGCGGCCCTCCGGCTCTGCCGAATTGCCAATCTACGCAGCTTGTTGGCCTCTCTAGCGATCGTCGCCGGTCTCATCCTTGCGTTCGTGCTGCTCGCGCCGGTTTTTAAGCCGCTCGGCAATCTGAACCTTCTGATCTTCTTCGTCTTTGTTGTCGGTGCGATGGTCTTTGCCGCCGTTCCGATTGCCTTTGCATTCGGTCTCGCCACCGTGGGTTATCTCACGCTTACGACGAGCACGCCGGACGTAGTGATGATCGGGCGGATGGATGAAGGGATGAGCCATCTGATCCTGCTCGCCGTGCCTCTTTTCGTCTTCCTGGGCCTGCTGATCGAGATGACGGGCATGGCTCGCGCAATGGTCGGTTTCCTCGCAAGTCTCCTCGGCCACGTCCGCGGCGGGCTGCACTACGTCCTGGTCGGGGCTATGTATCTGGTCTCCGGTATCTCAGGGTCCAAGGCGGCAGATATGGCGGCCGTGGCCCCTGTGCTGTTTCCCGAGATGCGGCAGCGTGGCGCCAAACCCGGCGACCTCGTTGCGTTGCTGGCCGCCACGGGGGCGCAAACCGAAACGATTCCGCCGTCGCTGGTTCTGATCACGATCGGCTCGGTGACGGGCGTGTCGATCTCCGCGCTATTCACCGGCGGATTGCTCCCGGGCGTGGTGCTCGCAGTTATGCTCGGGGCGATCGTGTGGTGGCGCTACCGGCGCGAGGACCTCTCTCACGTCAAAAGGGCGACTGGGCGGGAGATCGGCCGAGCCTTTGTCATTGCTCTTCCTGCGATCGCCTTGCCTTTCGTGATCCGGACCGCCGTCGTCGAAGGCGTTGCAACGGCAACGGAGGTCTCGACCATCGGCATCTTGTACTCGGCCTGCGCCGGTCTCCTCATTTACCGCCAGTTCGACTGGCGACGCATCTATCCTATGCTGGTCGAGACGGCCTCCCTGTCGGGCGCGATTCTGCTCATCATCGGCGCCGCGACAGGAATGGCCTGGGCGCTGACCCAGTCGGGATTTTCAGCCTCGCTTGCCAAGTTCATGACCAGCCTTCCCGGCGGTGTCCCCGTCTTCCTAGCGGTGACGATCGTAACTTTCGTGATTCTAGGCAGCGTGCTGGAGGGGATCCCAGCCATCGTCTTGTTCGGTCCGCTCCTGTTCCCGATCGCGCGGCAGGTTGGGGTCCACGATGTCCATTACGCAATGGTCGTGGTTCTCGCGATGGGCATCGGCCTGTTCGCACCGCCGTTTGGGGTCGGCTACTACGCGGCCTGCGCTATCAGCCGCATTAACCCGGACGACGGTATGAGACCAATCGTGGGATACATGATTGCGCTGCTCATTGGCACGCTGATCGTCGCCGCGGTGCCCTGGCTGTCTATCGGCTTCCTGAAATAAGACTATCCGGTCCCGTGACCGGACCGCGATCGGCTGCCACCTTAAGTGACGCGAGCGGATAGAACTTGCTGGCACCGGCAGCAGTTTATAACGCTGGCGAAGCGAAGCGCCCCGATCAGCGTGTGAACTGGTTCATATGCGCGGCGTGCAGCCTTGGATAACCAACAGAGCGAAGCAGGCTCCGGCTCGGCTGAGGCGGTACGTCAGCCGTTCGTCTTCTGATGAACGCTTGGCCCGCGCTTTGCAGGTGATTCATTGCGCCTAAAGCAGCAAAGTAGGCTGCCATGACGTGGATAGAAGCTTGTGGCTATCTGGCCTCTTCGCTCGTCCTCGTGACATTCTGCATGCACACCATGCTGACTCTGCGGGCCGTCGCCATCTGCAGCAATCTCGCATTCATCGTCTATGCCACTGGCGCCGGTATCTACCCTGTGCTGATTCTGCACTTTATTTTGCTTCCACTAAACGCTGCCTACTTCGTCCGCATGGTCTTGGTACTACGCCGCGCCAAGCTCGCCGCTAATACAGATCTTTCTCCGAACTGGCTTCAGCCGTTCATGCACACACAGCGGATCAAGGCTGGAGAGACAATCTTCGAGAAAGGGGATCACGCCGATGCACTCTATCTCATCGGATCAGGACAAGTCGAGCTTCCCGAAATAGACAAGCTCTTGTATCCAGGAGAGGTTTTTGGTGAGGTTGGGCTGTTCGCCGTGGATCGACGCCGCCGCACGCAATCTGCTCGAGCGGCCAGCGATTTGGAGCTTTTCTGGATCAAGGCCGACGCATTAAAGAGGATTTGCGAACGGAACCCTGGCCTCTCGCTGTACTTTCTTCGTCCTGTAGCCACTCGGCTTAGCTCAAATGCTTCCGAGCGAACAGAGCCCCGGCAAGCCCCGTCCGCGCGTTGCGCTGGGGACATTAGATGAACCGCATACGCTCTCGCTGACACCGCGGTGGCGGGCGTTGCGTAGCTTCTTTGATCTCTACGCTTTGTGGTGAGCGATATTGTAATCTCCCGGCATGCATTTGTGCCGCTGAATATGCCAAGTATCTGAGCGGTAAATTGGATGCGCTTCTTTCCACTGGGCCAGCCCTGTCTGGCCGTTCATAACGCAGCCCTGGAAAGTAAGCGTGCTGTCGAATGCAGAGCTCGTCACGATCTTATCAACGCAATCGGCGGATGCAAATTGGCAAAGCACGGCAACCATCGTCACGAACAAATCGTCCTCGAAATGAAACTCTTCAAAAACAAACTATGGACCTATGGACTGCAATTACCACAAGAGCTGCTCTCGTGCTAGCTGATGGTGGCTTTTTGACCAGCTCATAAAGCAAAGACGGGAAGCGGAGTCAGCAAATCGGCCAACTGGTGGAGGAGCATCGAATATCCAGGCTCAAAGTCTTTTGGGTACGTATGCATCCCTGGGGCTGATAATCGATCGGAATGCAGCGACACTTCCAGCTCCATCCTCCTCCTTGTTGATTGTCTCCTTGGTTTGAGATTTGATGCGAAATCATTTCAGATGAGGTCCTATGAGCGTCAAGGCCGTGATGGCAACAATCCTGCAGCACGAGCTCGCCTCCCGTGGCGTGAACTCACTCACGCGTTCTGATTACGAGGCGGTTATTGAGCAGCTGATCAAAAAGCTGACAGAGCTAGAGTTTGAGCTCCGCTCGCGATCAACTAACGGCTCGCAAGGAGTTCCGACCTAACCAATCACTCAACTCGCGTCGTAGCCGGACGAGTAATTGCCCAACTTCCGTTCGCGGCTCCGCGACATAGGCCGTCCTGGTGGGCGACGATCACGGCACTTCAACTGGCGGCACCGCCATGCTGACCAAAACAAAACATAACATCACCTCGCGCCCTGCCATTTACGTTAACTGCAGCCGAGATTTGCGGAGGAGCCGCCGCCGGGCCATCTCGTGCCTGTCAGCTATCGCTACTGCACCTGGGGCAGGGCAATTTCAAGTAGCTGACGCCGGGGCCGGTGGCCATAATCCTCGGCAAGCCAGCGGCCCCACTTGTCTTAGCTCCTGTTTTGAACTGTTCATGCTCGTATGTATCCGCCCCAGGCGCGCCGTCGCGAAATGCTAAGACCGCGAGCTGCCGCCAACTCATCTGCGGCCTGCACCAGCTAGTTGCTCTGTGCCAAGTGCCGCGTGCCGACCGGAAACGAGTTTCCAACCTTAACCGAATTTAGGCAGATGTAGAGGCACCCCTTCGCAGGGCACATCGAGCTCTTCAACCTGGCCCTTGCCGACCTCTGTCACGCGCAACTTCTTGCCTTCAATCGTGAAGGCGCAATTTGTCGGTTGCGGCCCATCCAGCATGAGCCGGTCCACGACGTTGCCGCCGCGGTCGAGCACAGTGACGTTCTTCTGATTATAGACTGTGCAATAGAGCCGGCCGTCGGTGCCAAAAGCCATCCCGTCGGGCCCCTTGAAGTCAGGATTGGAGTCGGGCTGCAGCACATTGCCGAAAACAACACGTTCAGGCATTGGCTTGCCGAGTACGTCATAGCGGTAGATTTCGCCTGTGAACGATGCGTTGGCATAGAGATGGTCGTCGGGCCCGAAAGCAATCCCGTTGGTGAATCGGATCTTGCGATCGAGGACGCGAAGGACCTTCATGGCCGCGGGATCGATTTCGTAGACGCGGCCGTCCCAATCAAGGTCCATATAGCCCTCGACGAAGGCCTGCCCGTTGATGAAATCCTCAGCCGCCATGCCTGAATCAGTCATGTAGAGTAGTCCGTTGGGGCCGAAGCAGAGGTCATTCGGAAATAGAAAGCGATCGGCGCCTTCGCCCTGCATGCGCCGGATCTCGTTTCCGGCTTGGTCGATGCAAATCAGCGCCCGCAGGCCCGCTTCCGCGATCCAGATGCGGCCGTGGCCGTCCGTCGTCAGTCCGTTCGGGCGGCCGCCCGTCGCGCGAACCACTCTGCGATTGCCTCGCTGATCGAGCCGCGTGATGCACAACGTCGATGCGGACATCTCCGTGACATACATCGATCCGTCGGGGAGGCAGATTGGCCCCTCGGGCGCTCCGATTCCGCTAGCAAAAAGTCTCGATGCCATGCTTTTCCCCCTGCATCCCGTTGTTGGGTTTGCGAACTCTTGCGCTTAGGCGATGACCGAGCCTGTGGCCGGATCGATCAGCACCATCCGATTGAGGTCGATGGCGAGCTGGATTCGCTCGCCATGGCTCTGAACATCATGTGCTTGCAGCTCCGCGACTGCGTCTACTCCGCCGATCTTGATGGTCGTGAAGGTACGAGTACCTGTAGGCTGGATGAGATCGGCGACCGCTGAATAGGGCACCACCCCATCGCGCAATGGTCCGTCGCCGGCTCGGCCGAAATGCTGAGGCCGAATGCCGACAATGACCTCACGTCCCGCCACGCTAGAAAGGGCAGTGGCCTTCGCAGGCGGCACAGTCAGGGACTCTCCGGAACCGAAAACGACAGAAAGCCCGCCATTCATCGCCGTCAGGGTTGCCGGTATGAGATTGATCGAAGGAGAGCCGAGGAAGCCCGCCACGAAGCCCGTTCGCGGCCGCTCGAACAGTTCGAGTGGAGCTCCCTGCTGCTCTATTTTTCCATCGCGTAGCAGCACGATACGATCCGCCAGCGTCATCGCCTCGACCTGATCGTGTGTAACGTAGATCATTGTGGTGGTGATCTCGTGATGCAGACGCTTGATCTCGGTTCGCATTTCGTCACGCAATTGGGCGTCCAGATTCGAGAGCGGCTCGTCAAACAAGAAAAGATCCGCCTTGCGAACGATGGCCCGTCCGATCGCGACGCGTTGACGCTGTCCACCGGAGAGCTGACGTGGATAACGCTGGAGGAGATTGCCGATGCCGAGCATCTCGGCGGCTTCGCTGACCCGCTTCCTGATCTCGATTTCTGGCGTCTTGCGGGCGCGCAGGCCGAACGCGATATTCTCATTGACGGTTAAATAGGGATAGAGTGCGTAGTTCTGAAAGACCATCGCAATGTTGCGTTCGCGCGGACGCAGATCGTTGACGATAGCGCCGCCAATCGCGATCGTGCCGTCGTCCGGATCTTCGAGACCGGCGATCGTCCGCAAAAGCGTGCTCTTGCCGCAGCCTGACGGACCCACGAGCACAGCGAATTCGCCATCGCTGATGGTTAAGTCTAGTCCCCGAACGGCATGCACGTTACCGTAGTATTTGTGCACTCCGGTCAACTTGACGTCGGCCACTCTAATCTCCTCAACCTTTGACGGCGCCGAGCGAGATGCCGCGCACGAGATAGCGCTGCATTACCGTAACTGCGACGAAGATCGGCAAAGTCCCCAGGACGGACATCGCCGCGATTTTGGCCCAGAAGTTCGACTGGCCACCGAAATAGTGCGTCAGCATGACCGGAAAAGTGATCACTTCGGTACGCGTGAGCACCAGCGCGAAGAGGAAGTCGTTCCAGGCGAACACGAAAGTAAAGACCGAAGTCGCCATGAGCCCCGGGCGCACCATCGGGAAGACGACTTTCCAGATGACCTGCCATCGGTTCAGTCCGTCGACGAGGGCGCTTTCCTCCAGCTCGAGCGGAACATCAACGATATAACCCCGCATCATCCAGATGACATAGGGCAGATTGAACGCGGTATAGAGCACGATCAGGCCGAAGTAGCCGTCAACCAAACCGAAATAGACGTAGATGAGGAAGATCGGGAAGACGACCGCAATCGGCGGGATCATGCGCTGGGAAATGATCCACATCGCAAGGTTCTCGCCACCCGTGCCGAAGCGGGCGAGGCTGTAGGCGCATAGGGTACCAAGAATGATGGCAATGGCGGAGCTAACGCCGGCGACGATCAGGCTGTTCAGGATGGCCATGACGTCACCATCCTTGAATAGGACATAATAATTCGAGAACTGGATCTGCCCAGGCATCCACAATGGCGGCACGTGATAGATCTCGTCCGGCGTCTTGAACGAAATCATAAACAGCCAATAAACCGGAAATAGAAACAGCAAAGTGACGACGCCGGCGCCGATATAGCGTAGCACCAGAACGCGCCCCTTCCTGGTGGGCAGCTTCATCAGCCTCATCGCGCAATCTCCATGCGCTTGAGGACAAGCGTGGTAATGAGAGTGAGCAGCGCAATCACCAGGAAGGAGATCGCGGCGGTGTAGCTGGTTTCGAATTGCGAGAAGCCCTGCACATAGGTGTAGAGTGAAATCGTCTCGGTCATCGAGCCCGGCCCGCCTTCGGTGAGGGCCCAGATGATGTCGAAGATGCGCACGAGGTCGAGGCCGCGGATAAGGCATGCAACAGCTATCACGGGCGCGATCGCCGGCAGAATGATCGCGCGAAGCACGCGCAGATACGATGCCCCATCGATCTCAGCAGCCTCCAGTTGAGACTGATCGACATTGGACAACGCAGCGAGCAGCAGCAGAAACATGAACGGCGACCACTGCCAAACTTCGCAGATGATGATCGCCGGATAGACGTAAGCAGGGTTGACGGTCCACAGGATCCGGATCGGTTCGCCGGCGAAAAAGCTGAGTATCTCACCGATGGGACCAAAGCGGACGTCGAACAACAGGCGCCAGGTCGCACCAGCAACAATCGGAGAGATCACCGTCGGCAGCACCAAGAGCGCGACGAAGAGCTGGCGCCCGGGCATGCGGTCGATGAAGAGCTGCGCCATCAGGAAGCCGATCAGTAGCTCGAGAGGCAGGGCGATTGCTGTGATGATCGCGGTGTGGCCGAGCGATGCCCACAAACGGGTATCTCTGAACAACTCCGCATAGTTCAGCAAGCCGGCGAAAGACGTATCATTGTCCGTCATCGTGATGCGCTGGAAGCTCACGATCAACGAGTAGATGAGGGGAAAGAGGCCGACGAGGAGAAGAACCAATATTGCGGGCGCAACGATGAGATAGGGTAGGCGGTCCTCGAGCACACGCCCGAGCCGGCTCGGGCGGCGATGTTCAGTGCCATTAAAGCTTAAAGAGAACGTCATCATCAATCCAGGAATCGCGCCGCACGGGAGGCGGTGCCTCCCGCGCGCCCTCCAAGCCAACTATTGCGGATAAGCGCCTGGTTTTGCTGCCCAGACCTTATAAACCGCCTTCTGGTTTTCAATGCCCACCTTCTCGGTGATGGCATCAAACTGCTGCGCCATGCGGTCGAGAATGGTCTTCGGATCTTCGCCGGCCCAGAGGCTCGAAATGGCCTTGGTCATCGCCTCGTCGTACTTGTCCTGCTGCAGCAGGGAGAGATCGAGCAGGCCCTTCTCGCCAGATGTCTTGATCGTGTCGAGATAGGCAGGAGCATCAGGCCAGAGCGCACGGTATTTCTCGCTCGCGTAGTGCGACAGGCGGAAGGGATCGCGGAGCGTATAGGGGAGCTGCACGCGCTCAAGGCTGGTCTTCTTGCTGTTCAGCCATTGGATGAAGAGATAAGCGGCCTCCTTGTTCTTGCTCGTGGCCGAGACGGACAGGTCGAAACCGACGCCAAGCTCCGGGCGACCGAGGGGCGTGAGCGCATACCCGACCTTGCCGGCGACTTGCGATTTGGGTACCCATTTCAGCGCTTCCTCGCCCGAGCCGTAGCCGGCGGCCCAACGCCCATAAGGGGGCCAGGAGATCGTCATGGCGGTGGTGCCCTGGAGGAACGCGGCCAAGTTGTCGACGAAATTCCATTGCTCCACGCCTGGTGGCATGAACTTGTTCTCGGCCAACATCTGCTTGAAGACCTTCAGGCCGACATCGCTGTTCACCGTCGATTTCATCGTATCGGCATTGAAGAACTTGCCGCCCTCCATGCGGAAACGTTCCTGGAACATGTATTGCGGATAAGGCGCAGTTCGGAAGAAGCCGGCGCCATAGACCTTGGGCGCCATCTTGTCAGTGATGAACTGTCCGATGTCGTCAAGCTGCTTCCAATCCTTGGGCGGAGCGAGCTCGTAGCCGAACTTGGCCTTGAACCCCTCCTTCATCTTCGGATCCTCGAAAATGTCTTTGCGGTAGTAGAGCAGCATCACATCGCCGTCGTCCGGGAAGCCGAAGATCTTGCCGTCATACTGCATCTGGTTGTCGCGATAGGCTGCGGCGATGTCCTGCAACTCGTCGCGATAGCCGAACTTGTCGACATATTTGTCCAGGGGCTCGAGCGCTCCGGCCCCGGCCAGGTCGGGCATCCAGGATGGAATGACGTTCAGTGCGTCATAGGCCCCGGCGCCCGACTTGAAATCCTGCATGATCTTGGTGAACATCTGGTCGGTCGGCACCTCGACCACCTTCACCTTGATGCCAGTGAGCTTCTCCCATTTCGGACCCGAATAGTTGAGCGGGTCGAGCGATTGAAGGCCCGCCTCCCAGACGATACTGATCGTCGTGCCCGCATATTTCTTTGCTGCTTCGACAGCAATGTCGGCGGCATCCTTATCAGCGGCAGGAGCCGATACACCTGTGAGCGCAAGGATAGCGGCCACGCCCAACAATGTCCTGAACTTCATGCCTTCCTCCTCTTCATTTGAGCAATCCTAAGCCGCCAAGGTGGCCCCGGAGCTTTTGCCTCGGCGCGTCGACCGGTTACCCATGCTGGACGTCGACTGCCGCACCGTCGGAGGGCTGTCGAACGAACAGATGAGTGTCTTCTGGGGATGGCCATCCGCGCTCAGGCCGCGCTGCCCGATAGGCACGAACGCGATTTCGCCTTGGTAAAACACGCCTTCCCCCCAAAAGCTCTCGATGTATTTGCTTTTGGCGTCACTCTGCTGTGAGGCGGAAGCGGCCGGCAAATGAGAACTTTGCAACCACCGATGAGCCACATTCACCTGTCAGCAGTCTCTGCTGCGGCCCGCTCAAGCCTCAAAGCTGAAGAAAATCCGGTCAAAGCACGGCGGACCATTGGCCAAGCCAGTTGCGCCCTTGCGAGCCTTTGCTGAACTACGAATACGTTTCTTCAGGGATGGGAAGTACCTTGCCGAATATGGTTAGTTAGTTTGCGAGCGGCATCGCCTATTTTAAGGCGTAACTCGCTATCGACAGGGATTCTTTTGCAAGTGCAATCGCTTGGCGCCCTTTTACGCCATGGTCTTACTTGGCCTGAATATTGCTCAGGGTATGAGAGTTCGACAAAAAGATCATACCAGGGGAGTGGCGCCGCATGGGGCAGGTCACGTCACGAAGTGGCCTCTTGAAAGGCCTTAAGTTGAGAACTGTCTTGTTGCTGGCAGGGCTGACGCTGACCAACATTGCAGCCTGGGGCTGGGCCGTTGCGCTGTTCGCCGGTCAGCCGTCGGTAATGGCAACCGCGCTGCTCGCTTGGGTGTTCGGTCTGCGCCATGCCGTGGATGCCGATCATATTGCGGCAATCGACAATGTCGTGCGGAAGCTGATGCATGCCGGCCGCGCCTCCGAAACTGCAGGTCTCTACTTTGCGCTCGGCCATTCCACGATCGTTCTCGCTTCAATGATCCTGCTTGCCGCCGGCGTCATGACCCTCGGCGGAGAGGGTTTGCTCAAAAACTTGGGCGGCCTTCTCGGAACCTCGGTTTCAGCCGTCTTCCTGCTCGGCGTGGCCGCCGTCAACTTTGCGATCTTCGCAAACTTGTGGCGCACAATGCGTGCAGCGCAGGCCAGCGGCGTCTACGGTGCACAATTACTCGATGCGCCCCTAGCCGGAAGCGGTCTTCTTTCGCATTTGCTCGGCCCGATCTTCCGAATTGTGACGCAAAGCTGGCACATGTATCCGCTCGGATTCCTGTTCGGATTAAGTTTCGACACGGCGACCGAAATTGGCCTGCTCTCCCTCTCTGCCTCTGAGACTGCGCGCGGCCTGTCGCTCTGGCAGGCCATAGTCTTTCCTGCACTTTTCGCTGCCGGAATGTCCCTGGTTGATACCTTGGATTCAGCATTTATGGCCAGCGCTTATCGCTGGGCTTTCGTCGATCCGGCCCGAAAGCTTTGGTACAATCTGACAATCACAGGTGCCTCAGTCGCGATTGCGCTGTTCATCGGCAGCGTGGAAACGCTTGGCCTGATCAGCGATCAGCTTGAGCTCACGGGTGCCCTTTCGAGCCTCGTCGATCGCCTCAAGGGATCACAAGCCATCTTAGGCTTCGGCGTGATGTCATTGTTCGCTCTCGCCTGGCTAGCATCTCTCCTGCTGTATCGCGTTGCATGGAAGGGAAAGACCACTCGAACCGCCTTGCCGACATCACGCGCGACTTAGCGGCTGCAGCGATGCTGTCGAGCCGCTCGAAGCCTGCCGTCTTTGCCCGCTGGACGAGCATTGCAGCACTAAGCATCTGCGCCCTCATGATCGACGCTGAACCTAGCTCTGGAGACAATATCCAGACTAGCTACACCTTGCCTGCAGTCATAGTCACTCGTGAGGAGATCCCACGGCGACCGCGAAGAGCTCCAACGCCACGCTCGGATCGAGCGCTCGGCATAGGGTCCAGTAGCCAGCTGGGCGGGCAAGCCTCAGCGGTATCGGCCAAGAGCAGCGCGGCCTTGGCTCCCGCGTCGAGCATGGCAAGCCAGATCACAGTATCAGGCGAAGACGTCAACGCGCGGCCCGTGATGCGCCCGGGCGAAGTGCTCGAAGCTGTACCGGGGCTCATTGTGACGCAGCATTCCGGCGAGGGCAAAGCGAACCAGTACTTCTTGCGCGGCTATAATCTCGATCATGGCACGGATCTCGCGATCTATGTTGATGATGTGCCTGCCAACATGCGCACTCACGCCCACGGCCAGGGCTATGCCGACCTCAATTGGCTGATTCCTGAAGCGATCGCCGCCATGGAGGTAAAGAAGGGGCCTTACTTCGCCGATGAAGGCGACTTCTCCTCGGCCGGCGCCGTGCATATCGGCCTGATCGACCGCACGGTGAAGGGGCTAGCGCAGATGACCGCCGGCAGCTTTGGATATCGCCGCTTCCTCGGCATGGATTCGACGAGGCTCGGCGATGGGACATTGCTCCTCGCCGGCGAGGCTGGGACCTACAACGGCCCCTGGGACAACCCGGACAACCTCCGCAAGCTCAATGGGCTCTTGCGCTACAGTCAGGGCACGGCCACCGACGGCGTGTCGGTCACGGGCATGGCTTACGCCAACAGATGGAATTCGACCGATCAGGTGCCGCAGCGCGCCATGACGGACGGATTGATGGATCGGTTTGGATCTGAAGACCCGACTGACGGCGGCAACGCAAACCGTTTTGCCCTGTCGGCGCGCGTGGCGCAGAGCGATAATTCCGGGGCCTGGAAGGCGAACGCTTATGTCGTCAAGAGCGAGCTCGATCTCTACAATAACTTCACTTATTTCCTGGCCAATCCCGTTGTCGGCGACCAATTTCACCAGCACGACGGCCGCCTAATGGCCGGCGCTAACATCGCACGGACGATGGATGGCTCATTCGCTGGGCTGCCGATGCAGACGACCTTCGGCCTGCAGTCCCGTTACGACGCCATCGATCTCGCGCTCACCGACACCCACCGGCGCAGTTTCCTGTCCAACGTACGCAGCGATAAGGTCGGGGAAGGCAGCATCGGCGCTTACGCCGAGAGTACGTTGCACTTTTCGGACTGGCTGAGGACCACGGTCGGTTGGCGCGGGGACTATTACGCGGCCGACGTGACGTCGCTGTTCGATGCGAACAACTCAGGCCATGCCAACGCTACGATCGGAAGTCCCAAGCTTCGCATCGTGGTCGGTCCCTTTAACAAGACCGAGTTCTTTTTCGGCGCCGGCTATGGCATGCACTCGAACGACGCGCGGGGTGCGACGACGACGGAAGATCCGAGCGATCCCGGGACAAAGCTGCCGCGCTCGCCGCTGCTGGTCCGCACCAGGGGCGCGGAGGTCGGCGTGCGTTCGAGGATCGTCCCGGATCTCGACACCTCGCTCAGCCTCTTCGTCCTCGACCAGGATTCCGAGATCCTGTTCTCAGGCGATGCCGGCGATACCACGACGGCGCGCGCGAGCCGCCGCTATGGATTCGAATGGACCAACCATTACCGCCCACGGTCTTGGATTGACGTCGACGCCGATCTCGCGATGACCCATGCGCGCTTTCGCGGTTACGACAGCGACCAGGCGGAGGTTTATGCCTCACTCGCCGGCTATCCCGCCGCGCAGATCGGCAACGCGCCCGGCAACTATATCCCTAACGCACCGACCATGATGGCGTCCGCCGGCATCTCGCTCGGCGCGAAGACGGGCTGGTTCGGCGCCCTGCGTTGGCGCTATCTCGCCTCCAGTCCGCTGACGGAAGACAACGCCTTCCGATCGCAACCTACCGGCATCTTCAACGCGCGGATCGGCTACCGCACCGACAAGGGCTGGCGCCTCCAGCTCGATTTGCTCAACCTCCTCAACAGCAAGGCGAACCAGATCACCTATGCCTATGGCTCCCTGCTGAAGACGGACAAACTTTACAATCTCTGTGCCGCCAATGCCGCCCCTGCGCCAGTCTGTGCCATTGGTGTGATGGACTATGTGCTTCACCCGGTCGAACCCTTGACCGTCCGAGTGACCCTAGCGGGCACATTCTGATATCAGTCAGGTCGCGAGTCGCGAAACGTCCGTTCGCCGGTAATAATGGCCGATAGCATGCTCTGACGCGACACGATGTCCTCGCGCACGGCAGCATATACATGCAGGATGACGAAAGTCACAATGAACCAGAGGCCGAGATGGTGCACTGTATGCACGTCTTGACTGTTTGGGAAGATCGAGAACCACCAGCCGAACAGCGCATACCATAAGCTGTCGCGACCTTCGCCCTCAGCGTAAAGTGCAAATCCGGTCAGCATCATCAGGATCATCACAATCACGAACAAGAACATCGCAGTATTGGCCAAAGGATTGTGGCCGACGTATTTTTTCGGGTAGCGCACTAGGAACAGGTACCATCGCAGCTCGTACAAAAGGCCCCAGCGCCAGATCCGGTTGTAGATCGGAAACGCGAACAACTGGCGGGCATACTGGTTGCCGACGAACGCCCAGTAGACGCGATAAAGGAACGCGAAGGCGAGCACCTGTCCCGACGCGAAGTGAACAAATCGGATGTAGCCCATCGTGTACCAATTGCTAGCTTCACCAGGCATCGAGGGAAGCGGCGAGGCGATTAGATAACCGGTAACGGCCAGAAGAGAGATCGTTAGCGCATTTAACCAGTGCCAGATCCGTACCGGTGCCTCATAGACATAGATTGATTGGCGATCCGTGCCGACGGCGCCGACGGCGTCCAGCGTACCCGGAATCTCCGAGATTTTCGTCATCGCATGCTCCTGCATTGAGAGTGATTCGACGCAGCGAACAAACGAATCAGCGCATGCCATCGAGAATATCGCGCGCATGCCGGCGCGAAATCACCGCCCTGCAATTTTTTTCTTCACGCTTCAGCGGCCCTACGCAACGAAGAATTGGAAACCCGCTTTAACCGCAGGTGGAAATCCTGCTTTCATATCTTTATTGAACCTCTTTGCTATTTTCCGCTGCATCCACGTGGGTTCGCGGTCTTTTTCCCTGCATGAGCAGCGAGCTTCCTTACCCGGCGCACGACACTTGCTGCGCGGCAGCTCGCTGCAATTTACCGATGATTAGGAGAGACGGCACATCGTTTGCTCATTTCCAGCTCCAGCGAACCGGGTATTTGCGATATGGATTTGAGCTTCATTCGGCGCGGCGGCGCATCGCGCCGGGCAGGCGTCTTCCAGACACAGGGCCGGATGAATGCAGCGGCCATGAGCTTGCCGAAAAGCGAGCCAGTCATCGCCAACCTGTCAATTCGCCTGAAAATCATGATGGGATTTGCTATCGTTCTGCTGCTGTCGGCGGGCACCATGGCGGGCGCCTGGTTTGGCTATGAGGCGATCCTCGACGGCTTCGACGTTTATCGTATCAGCATGTCGGAATCGGATTATGCGCGCGAAATCGACAGCTCGCTCTCGGCATACCAGAGCAACGCGCGCTATTACGCCCTGACGGGCATAAAGGAGGCGGAAGCTGCCGCGGAAGAGGCGCGACGCTTGCTCGAGCGAACGATCACGGCAGCCAAAACCGAGACTGCAACTCTCAGCTGGCAGCAGTCGATAAAGGAACTGTTCGAAGCCTACCGCGCCTATACCGATTCCTTCAACAAAGTGTTGGCGCTGCGCGCCGGGATCGATCGCTCGGCAGCCACGATGGGCGGACAGGCGCACGTCATCCGGACCGCGCTCGATCAGGTGAAGGCGCCGGGCGCTCAAGCAGAAAATATCATTGAGCGTTTCGATACGATCGATCGCCTCGTAACGACAGAATTGAAGCTCCACGATGAAGTCCTCGCGAGGGACGTCTTACAGAGAATAGAAGGGTTTAAAGGTGCGATCGTGCGAGAGCGTCGCTCGCCGGACGTCGGCGGACAGGCGCTCGACGAGCTCGTCGCGTCTTACCGAGATGGGTTCGCCCGAGTGGAGGCCGCAGGCCAAGAGATCGATCGTTTGATGGCGGACATGTGGAAGCTGCGTCACGGACTATCCGGGGCGGCCGCCTCTCTGAAGCGAGTGGCTTTGGCGGAGCAGGCTGATGCCGAGAAAAAGACCGCGGTGCAAATCATCCACGGTCAATCGGTAGTGGTTGCCCTTGCGCTCGCCTCGATTGCAATTGGCCTCGTGCTCTCCTTTGCGATCGGACGCGGTATCGCAAAACCTGTCATCGCGATGTGCAGCTCGATGATCGAGCTGGCAAACGGCCGCTATGAGATCGTGCTGCCGGGGCTCGGTCGGCACGACGAGGTCGGCAAGATGGCTGGCGCGGTCGAGAGCTTCAAGCGGCAAGCCATTGAGCGCGCCGAACGCGAAGCTGCGGAGATCGAAGAGCGTAACAGGTCGGCGGCCGAGCTGCGGCGCGCTGAGCTCGCTAAATTCGCTGGCGGCTTTGAGGCCGCGGTGGGTGACATCGTCAACGGCATTTCGGGTTCTGCTCAGCAACTCGAAGCAGCAGCATCAACGCTGTCACGCAATGCGGAGGCGACAGGGGGCCTGACCAACGCGGTGGTCGGCGCCGCGCGAGAATCGTCGAGCAGCATTGGTTTGGTCGCCTCGGCGGCCGAGGAGCTGTCGCTGTCGATCAATGATATTCGCACCCAGGTCCGCAACTCGAATGCGATCTCCGGTAATGCGGTAGCCCAGGCCAAGAGCACGGACGCCCGCATCGCGACGCTCGCGCAAGCCTCGCACCGGATTGGTGATGTCGTGAAGCTGATTACAGCGGTCGCAGAGCAGACCAATCTGCTCGCGCTCAATGCCACCATTGAGGCAGCCCGCGCCGGAGAGGCGGGCCGCGGCTTTGCCGTCGTCGCAGCCGAGGTGAAGTCGCTTGCAAGCCAAACCGCCCGTGCGACGGAGGAGATCGGCTCTCACGTCGAAGGTATGCAGCAAGCGACCGGAGATTCGATTGCCGCGATCAAGTCGATCGCCGGCATCATTGGCGATATCTCCGCCATCTCGGGTTCGATCGCGTCCGCCGTCGACCAGCAGACCGCGACGACACAGGCGATCGCACAGAGCGCGCAGCAGGCGGCCTCTGGCACCGCGCAGGTGTCATCCAATCTCGAGCAGGTCAATCGCGAAGCAAGCGAGACCGGCTCCGCGGCTTCCGCCGTGCTGCAATCAGCGCGCGGACTAACCGAGGCGAGCCACCGCCTGCGCGCGGAGCTTGACCGTTTCATGGCCAACGTCGTCGCGGCGTAGTCTGGCTCGCAATGCGAGACGCCTGCGACTACCATTGCGCAAGTGCCAGAGACCTGCGCTAGTCAACGGACAAGCCGGCACCCTCGCGTGGGCAAACCGGTATCCTAGGGATCGTCGATGGAGCATGGTCTGGATCTGGCCGGATTCGCGTTGCACCCGCAACGCGGTGCAGTGTTGGGTGAGGTGCATGCGCGTCCGTTCACGCGGCTCTCCGCGCCTCTCGCAGTGCTGCGATTTGCTTTTTTGGGCCAGGGAGAAGCGGCGGCCGCCGACCGGCAGGCCTTTGTAGGCTTTTGCACCGCGCAGGGCTTGGCGGCACCCGAGGTGTCGGCTAAGCACCACCAGGTGTCAATCGGAGCAGTTTCGCTACGCTGGGAACAGCATTCCGAATTCACGACTTTCACCTGGATCTGGAGTAATGAGGCATCCGCGCTGGCGTTCGCTCCCATCGGTGACGAACTTACCGCATTGATCCGGGCACTGCCGCAAACGGGACAGCTGCTTGTGGCGGTGAGGCTCGAGGTGGAGCAGACCGAAGCGGCCGTCGCGCGCGCTGAGGAGCTGTTTGATAAGAGCAGCCTCGCAATGGCGACAGTCCGCAGCGGCCCTGCGGTCGTCGCTTCCGACTTTCGTGCGGATGCGCAGGGCTTTGTCCGCATTCTCATCTGCAACGACGGCCTGTCGCCGGGCCGGCTTGGCGCTCTTGTGCAGCGCGTGCTGGAGATCGAGACCTATCGCACGCTGGCGCTGCTCGGCCTGCCGGCCGCGCTCGAGCTCGCGCCCTCGGTCGATCACATTGGGCGGCGGCTGGTCGAAGTGCTCCAGGAGATGCAGGGCGCCGAGGACCTCAAGCTCAACAATCACCTCCTCACGGAGCTGACCGCATTGGCCGCCTCATTGGAGCGCGGCGCAGCGGGTAGCCTGTTCCGCTTCGGCGCGAGCCGGGCTTATTACGACATCGTGCAGGCCCGCCTTGGCGTGATCGAAGGAAGCGAGATCGGAGGGCGACCGACCTGGTCGTCCTTCCTTGCCCGGCGGATGGCGCCGGCGATGCGCACCTGCGCCGCGATGGAGGACCGCCAGGCCAACTTATCGATCAAGCTAGCGCGCGCCGCCGATCTCCTGCGCACGCGGGTGGACGTGGAACTGGAGGAGCAGAATCGTGACCTGCTGCGCTCAATGAACGAGCGCACCAAGCTGCAATTGCGCCTGCAGAGCACCGTCGAAGGCCTCTCCGTGGCGGCGATCGGCTATTACGTCGTCAGCCTGTTCGGCTACCTCGCTAAGGGCGCACATGACGGCGGCTTGCATGTCGAGCCGTCACTCGCGACAGCATTGTTCGTACCATTTGCCGTCGGTCTAATTTGGATCATCACGCACCGGATCCGCCAGAGGCACCTTAAACATGAAGGCGCGCCGGGCGATCATGACTGAGTTCCTTCGCGCCGAGGGCTTGCCATTCGAGCCGGGTCGGCCGAAGCTGGTGGAGCTGGAGGGCAAGTGATGAGCCAATCGAACGGAATGACCAACCTGCTCTGGCTGCAAGGCGCGAGCTGCGGCGGTTGCACCATGTCGATCCTCGAAAGCGGCTCTTCCGGCTGGTTCGACGAACTGAGGCAGTTCGGCATCAACCTGCTGTGGCATCCCTCGGTCAGCGAGGAGACAGGCGAGGAAGCGGCCGAGGTGCTCAACTCCGTGCGCGAGGGCAGGGTGCCGCTCGACCTACTGCTCCTCGAAGGCTCCGTTGCCCGCGGCCCGAACGATAGCGGCCGCTTCAACATGCTCGCGGGCACGGGCCGCTCGATCTACCACTGGATGCTAGATCTCGCGCCGCGGGCGGACTATGTCGTTGCGGTCGGAAGCTGTGCCGCCTATGGCGGGGTGCCAGCCGCCGGCGCCAATCCAACCGACGCGGTCGGGCTGCAATTCGAGGGCGCCGATGCTGGCGGCGCGCTCGGCGCAGGCTTCCGCTCCCGGCTCGGCTTGCCGGTGATCAATGTGGCTGGCTGTGCGCCGCATCCGGGCTGGATGATGGAAACCATTTTGGCACTGACGTCCAAGGACTTGTCAGCGACTGACCTCGACACCTATGGCCGACCGAAATTCGTTGCCAACCATCTTGCTCATCACGGCTGCTCCCGCAACGAGTTCTATGAGTTCAAGGCCAGCGCCGAAACCATGTCCGAGCGCGGCTGCCTCATGGAGCATCTCGGCTGCAAGGCGACTCAGGCTGTCGGCGATTGCAACCAGCGCTCCTGGAACGGCGGCGGTTCCTGCACGAAGGGCGGTTATGCCTGCATCGCCTGCACGTCACCTGGCTTCGAAGACGCGCAGAATTTCCTGGAGACCGCCAAGCTTGCCGGCATCCCAGTCGGCTTGCCGACCGACATGCCAAAAGCCTGGTTCGTCGCGCTCGCGGCGTTGTCGAAATCGGCGACTCCGCGGCGCGTGAGGCTGAATGCGACCGCTGATCATGTGGTGGTGCCGCCCGGCCGCACCACGGCCAAGCGCACGCCATGACGAGGATTACGATCGGCCCGTTCAACCGCGTCGAGGGCGATCTCGAAGTCCGCCTCGACGTCGAAAGCGGCCGGGTCCAGCGCGCCGAAGTGACGGCGCCGCTCTATCGCGGGTTCGAGCAAATTCTGGAGGGGCGGCCACCGCTTGATGCGCTGGTGTTGGCGCCGCGCATCTGCGGCATCTGCTCGGTCTCGCAGTCGGTCGCCGCCGCTGCCGCGCTTCGCCATGCGATGGGAACCGAGGCGGCGCCGAACGGTCTGCTCGCCACTAATATCGCGCACGCGGCAGAGAATGCCGCCGATCATCTTACGCATTTCTACATCTTCTTCATGCCTGACTTCGCCCGTGAAGCCTACGCTTCGCAGGATTGGTACCAGGAGACTCGCGAGCGCTTTGCGGCCACCCGCGGCAGTGCGGCGCGCGATGCGCTGCCGGCGCGGGCGCGGCTGCTCGAGACTATGGGAATCATTGCTGGCAAATGGCCACACAGCCTTGCCTTCCAGCCGGGCGGCGCGACGCGCGCGATCGAACTCGGCGAGCGCGTACGGCTGTTGTCGATCGTGACCTCATTTCGCACGTTCCTTGAACGTACAGTGTTCGCCGATACTCTAGAGAACATGCTGTCGCTCTCGACCGCAGACGAGCTCGACCGCTGGCGCGCGGGGCGCAGCGGTGATTTCGCTCATTTCCTCAGGCTTGCCGACAGCCTCGCGCTCAGTGAGCTCGGCAAGGGACCGGGCGTGTTGATGAGCTATGGCGCCTATCAAGGCGCCGATTGCGGACTGTTCCCGCGCGGCATTGTTGGTCCAGACATGGTTGTGGAGCCGTTGCCGCTGAGTCAGATCAGCGAGGACGTTTCCCATGCATGGATGCGGGATTGCTCCTCCGATCCTGCGCACAGCAACACCGTACCTGATCCCGACAAGGCAGGCGCCTATAGCTGGTGCAAGGCGCCGCGGCTTTCGGGCCAGCCGGTCGAGGTCGGGGCGATTGCGCGCCAGACCGTGGCCGGGCAAGCGCTGATAGCCGATCTCGTCGCCCCAAGCGGCACCAATGTCCGCAACCGTGTGATCGCCCGGCTGATCGAGACTGCGCGCATCGCACTTGCGATGGAGCAGTGGACCCGCGCGCTACGACTTTCGGAACCGTTCTGTGCTCCCTCGCAGGAGATGCCCGACGGGGCATATGTCGGTCTCGTCGAGGCCGCGCGCGGCAGCCTCGGGCATTGGGTGGCGGTGCGCGGTGGAAAGATCGAGCGCTACCAGATCATCGCGCCGACCACCTGGAATTTTTCACCGCGCGATTCCCTCGGCGTGGCAGGCCCTCTGGAACAGGCGCTGGTCGGCACCGATGTGGGCGAGGCTGGCGCACGTTCCGTTGCGGTTCAGCATGTCGTGCGCTCGTTCGATCCTTGCATGGTGTGCACTGCGCATTGAAACGGGCTCGGCGGCGTAAACCTCGTTACCGCCTGCAAATCGAATTGTTTCCGCTTCTTTCGTGCAGTGCCGCTCGATCTTCGCGTCTTGCACAATTCAGATCTCGCAACCTTTTGACATTCCTCTAATTTCATTTTGCGCCACGCAGTTGGCCTGCTTCTTGCTGTCCCTAAGCGTCATTGAAAGCCAAAGCTGACGGCGGGAGGATTTATGGGCACGGCGACGGAAACATTTTACAGCGTGATCAGGCGGCAAGGCATCACGCGTCGAAGCTTTCACAAGTTCTGCAGCCTGACCGCGACGAGCCTCGGCCTCGGCCCGCTGGCGGCGAGCCGCATCGCCAATGCGCTCGAGACCAAGCCGCGTGTGCCCGTGATCTGGATGCACGGTCTCGAATGCACCTGCTGCTCCGAGAGCTTCATCCGCTCCGCGCATCCCCTGGTGAAGGATGCGGTGCTGTCGATGATCTCGCTAGACTACGATGACACGATCATGGCGGCCGCGGGCCATCAGGCGGAAGCGATCCTCGAGGAGACCCGTGCCAAGCATAAAGGTCAGTACATTCTGGCCGTTGAAGGTAATCCGCCGCTCAACGAGGGCGGCATGTTCTGTATCGACGGCGGCAAACCATTCGTCGAAAAGCTGAAGATGATGGCCGAGGACGCGATGGCGATCATCGCTTGGGGCGCTTGCGCGTCCTGGGGCTGCGTACAGGCGGCAAAGCCCAATCCGACCCAGGCCACACCGATCGACAAGGTCATCACCAACAAGCCGATCATCAAGGTGCCGGGATGCCCCCCGATCGCCGAAGTGATGACCGGCGTCGTCACCTTCATCACCACCTTCGGCAAGCTGCCCGAGCTCGACCGCCAGGGCCGGCCTAAGATGTTCTACTCGCAGCGCATCCACGACAAGTGTTACCGGCGCCCGCATTTCGACGCCGGCCAGTTTGTCGAGGAGTGGGACGATGAGGCGGCGCGCAAAGGCTACTGCCTCTACAAGATGGGCTGCAAGGGGCCAACGACCTATAACGCCTGCTCAACCGTGCGCTGGAACGGGGGGGTCTCATTCCCCATCCAATCGGGACACGGCTGCATCGGCTGCTCAGAGGACGGCTTTTGGGACAAGGGCTCGTTCTACGATCGCCTCACCAACATCAAGCAGTTCGGCATCGAGAAAAACGCCGATCAGATCGGCATGGCGGCAGCGGGCGCCGTGGGTGCGGCGGTGGCCGCGCACGCCGCCGTCACTGCGGTAAAGCGGCTTGCCAGCAAGCGCGAAGACGCCGGCCACAACAGCTGATCAAAAGACACATTAGGGTAGAAACGATCATGGGTATCCAGACTCCCAACGGCTTCAATCTCGACAATTCCGGCAAACGCATCGTCGTCGATCCCGTGACCCGCATCGAGGGACACATGCGGGTCGAGGTCAATGTCGACGCCGACAACGTGATCCGCAATGCCGTATCGACCGGCACGATGTGGCGCGGGATCGAGGTGATCCTGAAGAACCGCGACCCGCGCGATGCGTGGGCATTTACCGAGCGGATCTGCGGCGTCTGCACCGGCACGCACGCGCTGACCTCGGTGCGCGCGGTCGAGAACGCGCTTGGGATCACCATCCCCGAAAACGCAAACTCGATTCGCAACCTGATGCAGCTCGCACTTCAGGTGCACGACCACGTCGTCCATTTCTATCACCTGCATGCGCTCGATTGGGTCGACGTCGTCTCCGCACTCTCGGCCGATCCGCGCGCGACATCAACGCTAGCCCAGTCGATCTCGAGCTGGCCGCTGTCCTCGCCGGGATACTTCAAGGATCTGCAGACCCGGCTCAAGAAGTTCGTCGAGTCCGGACAGCTCGGTCCGTTCAAGAACGGCTATTGGGGCAGCAAAGCCTACAGATTGCCGCCCGAGGCCAATCTGATGGCGGTCGCGCATTATCTGGAGGCGCTCGATTTCCAGAAGGAGATCGTCAAGATCCACACCATCTTCGGCGGCAAGAATCCGCATCCAAACTGGCTCGTCGGCGGCGTGCCCTGTCCGATCAACGTAGATGGGACAGGTGCTGTCGGTGCCATCAACATGGAGCGGTTGAACCTGATCTCCTCGATCATCGACCGCATCATGGAATTCAACGAAATGGTCTACCTGCCTGACGTGGCCGCGATCGGTTCGTTCTACAAGGACTGGCTCTATGGTGGAGGCATTTCGGGTCAGAACGTGCTCGCCTATGGCGACGTGCCAGAACATGCCAACGACTATTCAGCCAAGAACCTGAAGCTGCCACGAGGCGCCATCATCAACGGCAATCTCTCCGAGGTGCTTCCGGTCGATCACGCCAATCCCGACGAGATCCAGGAGTTCGTGGTCCACTCCTGGTACAAGTATCCCGACGAAACCAAGGGCCTTCATCCTTGGGATGGCATCACGGAGCCGAACTACGAACTCGGACCCAATGCAAAGGGTACCAAGACCGCGATCGAACAGCTCGACGAAGGCGGCAAATATTCTTGGATCAAGGCGCCGCGCTGGAAGGGACATGCCATGGAGGTCGGCCCGCTCGCGCGCTGGGTCGTCGGCTATGCGCAGAACAAGGCGGAGTTCAAGGATCCCGTCGACAAATTCCTGAAGGATCTCGATCTACCAATGTCGGCGCTGTTCTCGACGCTCGGCCGCACCGCGGCGCGCGCGCTCGAATCTGTTTGGGCCGGACGCCAGATGCGCTATTTCCAGGACAAGCTCGTTGCCAATATCAAAGCCGGCGACAGCTCGACCGCGAATGTCGACAAGTGGAAACCGGAGAGCTGGCCGAAGGAAGCCAAGGGCTTTGGCTTCACCGAGGCCCCGCGCGGCGCGCTCGCGCACTGGATCAAGATCAAGGAAACCAAGATCGACAACTACCAGTGCGTGGTACCGACGACCTGGAACGGCTCGCCGCGCGATCCGCAAGGCAACATCGGCGCGTTCGAAGCCTCGCTCATGAACACGCCGATGGTTAATCCCGAGCAGCCGCTCGAGATCCTGCGCACGATCCATTCCTTCGATCCGTGCCTTGCCTGTTCGACGCACGTCATGAGCCCGGACGGCCAGGAACTCGCCAAGGTCAAGGTCAGGTAGGAGGCGGCCATGATGGATGCAATTGCTCCCCCGGTGGAAAGCGAGCCGGACCTGACGGCGATCGCGGCCGATGCTGCTGGCGAGCATGCGGTGGGCCGGCCCACCGTCTATGTCTACGAAGCGCCGGTGCGCATCTGCCATTGGGTGAACGCGTTCTCGATCATCATCCTGATGGTCACCGGGTTTCTGATCGGGACGCCGCTGCCGGCGGTCGAGGGGGAGGCGTCGGCCAACTTCGTGATGGGCTATATGCGCTTCGCCCATTTCGCGGCGGGGCAGGTGCTCGCGGTGTTCTTCCTCGCGCGTATCCTGTGGGCCTTCACCGGCAACCACCATTCCCGGCAGATCTTCTATCTGCCGGTGCATCGCCGGCAATTCTGGAAGGAAGTCTGGCACGAGATCCGCTGGTACGCCTTCCTGGAACGTCAGCCGAAGATGTATGTCGGGCACAACCCGCTGGCGCAGACCGCGATGTTCACGGGCTTCACGTTGTTCGTGACCTTCATGATCGTGACCGGCTTTGCGCTCTATTCGGAAGGAGAAGGCATCGATAGCTGGCAGCACAAACTGTTCGGCTGGGTGTTCTCGATCTGGCCGAACAGCCAGGACGTTCACACCTGGCATCATCTGGGCATGTGGGCGCTGGTCGTGTTCGTGATGGTACACATCTACGCTGCGATCCGCGAGGACATCATGTCACGCCAGAGTATCATCTCCTCGATGATCTCGGGCGAACGGCAATTCCGTGACTGAAACTGGAACGATCTCGATGTTGAACGCCCCAAACGACGACCACATCTTGGTGCTCGGCATCGGCAACATCCTGTGGGCCGATGAAGGCTTTGGCGTGCGCGCGGTGGAGGACTTCCCCCGCCGCTACGCCGTGCCTGATAATGTCACGATTCTCGATGGCGGAACGCAGGGGCTCTATCTCGTCAACTATCTGGAGGACGCTGATCGCTTGCTCGTGTTCGATGCCATCGATTATGGTCTGCCGCCAGGCAAGCTGAAGCTCGTGCGCGGCGACGAGGTGCCACGCTTCACCGGCGCGAAGAAGATGAGTCTGCATCAAACCGGCTTCCAGGAGGTGATCAGCGCAGCCGACCTGCTCGGCCGCTGCCCGAAGCACCTCGTCCTGATCGGCTGCCAACCGCTCGATCTCGAAGACTGGGGAGGTCCATTGACGGCGTCCGTACGCGATCAGATCGCACCGGCCATCGAGCTTGCCTGCAAAGTTCTGGCCGAGTGGGGCATCGAGGTGAAGCTGCGCGATACGCCGTTGGCAGACTCCGAGCGCCTGCTCGCCAACGACATCGACCATGCGAGTTACGAGATGCGGCCGGCCTGACCGCCGGAGCGTGCCGGAGAAGACGGATGTGCCTTGGACTGCCGATGACTATCGTCGAGACCGATGGAATTTCGGCTTTGTGCGAGTTTCGCGGCGAGCAACGCCGCGTCTCCGTGCTTCTGCTCTCGCATCCTCCGGCCGGTGCCCACGTGCTGGTCTACATCGACACGGCGATCCGCCTACTTGAGAAAGAAGAAGCGTGCCTGATTGCGGCTGCCATCGACGGTCTCGGTGCAGCGCTCGACGGCAACGATTTCGACTGCTTCTTCGCCGATCTGATCGACCGCGAACCGCAATTGCCTGCGCACCTCCTGACTGATTAAGCGGGTTGTCATCCTAGAATGACTTGGCCGGCTGACCTCAGCCGCTGGCCGAGGTGCTCGCCGGAAGACAAGTTTCTAGTCTGGAAAGAAGGCTTTCGTTTGTAGTGGAAAGTAGCTTATCATTCGCATCCACTCGGCTTGATGGCGTTGAAAATAGATCAGTGAATTCAACTACATAAATCCTGACTGTCCCTGGCACGCAGCTTGCTAACACTATCCCGATCAGAAAGATAAGTCTGTTTTGGGAGGTCAAATGGAATTCCAGGTAGGACGGCATGATCTCAGTCGGCATGGCCTCAATGAGGTCGATGTCGCGACCGTCGATCATTTTCTTAAACATGCCGACCAAGCCGGTGCTGTCGCCGTGCTGCTATCGGCGGGTAATCCCAACCGTTTTCCGGAGGCCATTGATGTCGCCGTAGTGCTGCCTGAGCTGGTTACGGCGTTCGGAGGCCGCCTGCGCGCCGCGATCATTGCACCCCATGCCGAAGAGGCGCTTGGCGAACGTTTCGGGGTGCGAGTGCAGCCGACCCTTATCTTCGTGGCCAAGGGCGAGACGCTGGGGCTGATCGCCAAGATCCAGGATTGGTCAGTCTATGTCGACCGCATCACTAAGCTGATCGACCGCCCGCGCGGGCAAAGCGCAGCCATTGCCGTTACCATTGTTCCCCAGCATCGCGCAAAAGGTGTCGAGCTATGAAGGTCGGATTCTGGGATGCGCCGGAAGGCGCCGAGCAACCCGTCAGCGTGTTCCCTATCGGAGAAGAGAGTCTCAATGCCTCAAGTGGCAGCCTGACGGCGGCCGGCGCACTCGCAAGACTCGCAACATTAGACAGTGTCGAGCTCGCTAAGAACTGCCCCAAAGCCGTCACGCTGCTCTCCAACATCGCGGAGGCCATTGCAGGTCAAAGGGCGGACGCACCCTCGCAACTGTTCCGGCTCGGCAATCTCAACGATCTCGAAAGCAAGCTCGTCGCCGATGTTCTCGGCGAGGGGGGGGTCGGCGGCGTCGTAGCGCTGCCGGACGGATCGCTGGCGCAGATTCAAGAATCGGTGCTCGCAGGGATCTGGCGTGTCAGGATCGAAACTGACGCGGCTTCCGAATATATTGAAGTAGGCGCTGTTCCCGAGATCGTCAGACGCGCAGCAGCCGATCTGACAGCCGCCGATTTCGAAATCGGACAGGCCCCTGAAGGCGCCATGAACGTCCTACCGGTGCTCGCCGAGATCCGCGAGCGGGCGCTAGCCTGGCGTCCTGGCATCCGCTCGCAGATCATCAATTTCACTCTGTTGCCGATGAGCCCGGTGGATATGAGCTTTTTGCAGGAGACTATTCGGAACGGGCCGATCCAGCTTGTCTCGCGCGGCTATGGCACCTGTCGGGTGCTGTCGACTGGCATTCGCAATGTCTGGTCGGTGCAGTTTTTCAACGCCATGGACACCATCATCCTCGACACGCTGGAAGTTGGCGGGGTACCCACGGTTGCGCTTGCTGCAGACGAAGATTTCGAGGATTCCGCCGAACGGCTCCAAGAAATCATTGAGGCATATTTCAAATGAGCGCCTTTGAGAACTTTGGCGTGCGCCAAGACGTCACTGAGGCTGCGCGGCTTGAATGCGGCATCTGTTGGACCGTCTATGATCCGGCCGATGGTGATGCGGTGGCGCAGATCGCACCCGGCACACCGTTCTCACTTCTGCCGGAGGAGTGGCGATGCCCCAACTGCGACGCCCCGAAATCGAAGTTCATGGCGATCGAAACATGACTGCCAGCGCGCCAAGCTCTCCCAGCGACGCCGACGCGGTGACATGGGGCGAGCTATTGGCAGGAATGTATCGCCAGATCGGCGAGCGCGCGATGCGCGATTTGCCAATCTACAACGAGGCCCTCGATGTTGAGGCCATTGGTTTCCGTCGCTTCGAGGGAACGTTTGTCGGCATCATGGTCACTCCTTGGTTCATGAACGTGGTGATGCCGGCGAGCGCCGCTGGGGATAGGTCGGGCGCGACCGTGCGTATTCGCTTTCCAGCCGGTGATATCGAATTTACCCTCAGCGAGGTGCAAATGGGCCGCATCGCTAGCTGCTCGCTGTTCTCGCCAATGTTCCAATTTGCGGACATGGCATCGGCGCGAGCAACGGCTGACGCCGCTCTTGCCGAGCTGATGCTGCCGGCCGACAGCGAGGAGGCGGTCCGCCGGCGCGAACCACCGACGACCCCGATTGATCGTCGGAGCTTCCTGCGCGGTACCTTGACGGAGCGGCCGGGATGAGTCGCCCCTTTCGAAACGAAATTGACATAATGGTGTGGCTCACTGGTACCACAATTTCGGACGTTGCTATCCGGCCACGGAGCCGGCCTCCCCTGACGAGGCTGTTTGCCGGAAAGCCGGCAAGCGCGCTCATCCCTGTGCTGCCGCGCCTGTTCTCCTTATGCTCGGTCGCCCACCAAGTGGCCTTCCTTTCAGCAATCGAGGCGGCGCAGGGGCTGGAGACGATCAAGCCGATAGCGATGCATCGTCTCACGGCCGTTGTCGCCGAGCGCTTAACTGAATTGATACGCGGCCTGTTCGTCGCAGGCCTCGAACTCGATCAGGAGAGCGCACCCGCAGTGCGAAGCATGATACAGGCGAGCACCACTCTCAGTGGTGCGGTTGAAACCGTGCCAGATACCGTGCGCCGCGATGTCATTGCACACGTCAAGGCTGCGCTCCGCGCGCTCGGAGTTTCGGGTGAACACCAGCCTCCGGCGCCAGGCAGCGTACTTTCCACCTATCTGACGCGCTGCGATCGTGAGGTGATGTCATTGCCGGCGGCCGACCAATTCTTTCTGACCCCCGCTGACGATCTTGAGATCGTGACGCGCCTCATGGCTGAAGGGACGGCTTATTCCGAAGCGCCGGAACTCTGCGGGAAGGTTCCGGAAACGGGCGTCTGGGCGCGGCGGGCGCAGCGCGAACAGATTTTGTCCTTAAGTGCTAGCGGCGCCGCGCGCGTGAGAGCGCGCATCGACGAGATCGCCCGGCTCACCTGTTGGCTGGACGCCAGGCGGGACGCTCCCGATAATGGCGTCGTTGCGAGCTATCGGCTCGGCGAGCGCCGGGGCGCAGCGGCAGTGGAATGCGCCCGAGGCCGGCTCCATCACGCGGTTAAGCTCGATGAGGAAGGACGTATCGTCGGCTTCGAATATATCGCTCCGACCGAGTGGAATTTTCACGAACGCGGACCGCTGGTGCGAAGCCTCAAGGGCGCGCTCCTCTCCGCCGGCCGGCAGGGCCAAGACGCGGTGCGGACACTTGTCGGGGCGTTCGACCCCTGCGTCGGATTCAGCGTCAGCTTCCGCGAGGCCAGCCATGCATGAGATGGCCTTGTGCGAGGGCATCATCGGGATCGTCGAGGAAGAGGCGCGCAAGCGCTCGTTCTTGCGAGTGAAGGCGGTGTGTTTAGAGATCGGTGCGCTCAGCCATGTCGCGCCGGACGCAATGCAATTCTGCTTCGAGGCCGTCGCGGCGCGGACCATCGCGCAAGGCGCAAGACTCGAGATCATCGCGACGCCGGGCACGGCCTGGTGCATGGCCTGCTCGCAAAACGTCGAGATCAAGCAGCGCTACGAGCCGTGTCCATCCTGCGGCAGCTATCAATTGCAGGTCACCGGCGGCGAAGAGATGCGTGTGAAGGAACTGGAGGTCGACTGATGTGTACGGTCTGCGGCTGCAGCGACGGCAAAGCGTCCAACGAACATACGCATGATCATAATCAGGATCACGAGCACGCTCATGGAGGTCATCATCACCACCATGGCCCCGGTCACCATCACCACCACCATCACGACGGAAGCCACGATCATGGGCCTGGCGATACGGGCCTGCTCGACTGCAGTGCAGACGCCGCCGGCCAACAGATCGCGGGCATGAGCAGCGATCGCATCATCCAGATCGAACGCGATATTCTCGGCAAGAACGACAGACTCGCCGCCGACAACCGCGCTCGCTTCCGTGCCGACGGCGTGCTCGCCTTCAACTTGGTTTCGAGCCCCGGAGCCGGCAAAACCTCGCTGCTAGTCCGCACCGTCAGTGAGCTGAAGGACAGTTTCCCGATCGGCGTGATCGAGGGTGACCAGCAAACCTCCAACGATGCCGAGCGCATCCGCGCAACCGGCGTGCCGGCGATCCAGGTCAACACCGGAAAGGGCTGCCATCTCGACGCGGCCATGGTCGGTGAAGCCTATGACCGGCTGCCCTGGCTGAACGGTGGGGTCGTGTTCATCGAGAATGTCGGTAATCTCGTCTGTCCGGCGGCATTCGACCTCGGTGAAGCCTGCAAGATCGTGGTGTTCTCGACCACCGAAGGCGAGGAAAAGCCGCTGAAATATCCGGACATGTTCGCTGCCTCCGCGCTTATGCTGATCAACAAGATCGATCTTGCGCCCGTGCTCGATTTCGACCTCGCCAGGACCATCGAATATGCGCGGCGGGTCAATCCCAGGATCGAGGTGCTGACGGTGTCGGCGCGCACCGGCGAAGGCTTCCTGGCCTTCTATGCCTGGCTCCGCAAGCGGGCTTCGAAGGCGAAGCCGGCCGAGATGACGGCAGCGGAGTGAGGATGAGCGACAAGGCCACAGCGCGGGACGGACAGCGGCTGCGCCTGCATGTGCGTGGCGCCGTGCAGGGCGTCGGCTTTCGTCCCTACGTCTATGGTCTCGCCACCCGCTATCGCCTCGGCGGCTTCGTCGCCAACGATCCGAACGGCGTTCTTATCGAAGTCGAAGGCGAGCGGGCGTCCGATTTCGTCGCCGCGCTGCCACTGGAAAAGCCGCCGCTTGCCAGGATCGACGAGATCTCGGTTCAGCCGATCGGCGCCGCCGCCACCGAGGAGTTCTCGATTCGCACCAGCGAGCAGGGTAGGGTGTCGACGCGCATCGTCGCGGACGCCGCGACTTGCCGGGAATGCCTGAGCGAGCTGTTCGATCCGGCAAGCCGATTCCACCGCTATCCCTTCATCAACTGCACGCATTGCGGTCCGCGCTACACCATCGCCGAGCGGCTGCCCTATGATCGTCCGGCCACCGCAATGAAGCGCTTTGCGATGTGCGCAGCCTGTGCCGCTGATTATGCTGACCCCGGCAGTCGCCGCTTCCATACCGAGGCGATTGCGTGCCCGCGATGCGGGCCGCGGCTCAGCCATGGCATCGCCGAGATCGCCGCCGCCGTCGCGGGCGGCAAGATTGTCGCGATCAAGGGCCTCGGCGGTTATCAGCTCATCTGCGATGCTCACAATGATGCGGCCGTGCGGCAACTGCGCCTGCGCAAGCAGCGCGATCAGAAGCCCTTCGCCGTCATGGTCGGTACGCTGGAGGCAGTCGCCGAGTTCGCCGAGGCCGACGCTGTCGAACTTGCGCTGCTCGAGTCACGGCCGCGGCCGATCGTGTTGCTGACGTCGCGCGGGCGCCTTGTGCAGTCAATCGCGCCGGAGCTGGCGCGCATCGGCATCATGCTGCCGGTCGCACCGCTTCACCACCTGATTTTCGATGCGCTGAATGCGGCGCATGCGCCGGTCGGCGAGAGCTGGGCGATTGTCGCGACCAGCGCCAATCTCAGCGGCGAGCCGCTGCTGATCGATAATCGCGAAGCGGAGCAACGACTTGCCGGCATCGCCGATCTCATCGTCACGCATGACCGCGACATCGTCACCCGCGCCGATGATTCCTTGGCTGCGGTGGTCGCCGGACGGCCCCAGTTCATTCGGCGTGCGCGAGGCTATGTCCCGGAGCCTGTCCGGCTTGCGCGCTCGGTGGCGCCCCTGCTTGCCGTCGGCGGAGCGCTGAAGTCGACGGTGGCGGTGACGCGCGGCAACGAGGCCTTTGTCTCCCAGCACATCGGCGACCTCGACACCGCAGAAGGCATCCGATTCTTCGAGGAAACTGTGGACCATCTGCTGTCTACCCTCGACGTCGAGCCTGTCGCCCTGATCCACGACTTGCATCCGAACATGGCATCGACCCGTTTCGCCGAGGCACGCGGGACCAGGCTGATCGCGGTCCAGCACCATCACGCCCATGCGGCCTCGGTGATGGCGGAGCATGGCATCGCAGGTCCGGTGCTTGCCTTAGTGCTTGACGGGTTCGGCTACGGCAGCGACGGCGGCAATTGGGGGGGCGAACTGCTTGCCTGTGAAGGCGCGCGGTTCCGGCGGCTCGGGCATCTGGCGCCGCTGAAGATGCCGGGCGGCGATCGGGTCGCGCGCGAGCCGTGGCGGATGGCCGCCAGCGTGCTGCACGCGCTTCGGCGCGGCGATGCGATTGCGTCTCGCTTTGCGGCACAGCCGCAGGCCGCGCGCCTATCGGCTCTGCTCGAACAACCCGGTATGCCCACGACGACCAGCGCCGGCCGGCTGTTCGATGCGGCCGCAGGGCTGCTCGGGGTCTGCACCGTACAAACCTACGAAGGCGAGGCTGCCATGAAGCTAGAGGCGCGGGTCCGCGAGCCGCGCGTTGTGTCCGGCGGCTGGGTGATCGAGAATGGCGTGCTGTCGCTGCTCCCATTGCTCGACCGTCTGGTGGTCGATGCGCCGGATCCCACCGACGGGGCCGGGCTGTTTCACGGCACCTTCGCTGCCGCTTGCGTCGATTGGATCTCCCAAGCGGCTCGTGAGACCGGACTTGAGACCGTCGCCTTGAGCGGCGGCTGCTTCCTGAACGCCCGCCTCAGCACCGGGATTTCGCGCGGTTGCATCGCTGCCGGGCTCACCCCGCTCTTGCCGCGCCAACTGCCGCCGAATGATGGCGGCCTAAGCCTGGGTCAGGCCTGGATCGCGGGGCTGCAACTTCTCGAACACCAAGGCTTAGAAGGAACCGCCTGATGTGTCTTGCCATACCCGCCGAGGTGACAAAGCTCCTGCCTGACGACATGGCCATTGTGTCCATCGACGGCGTCAGCAAGGAGATCTCCGTCGCGCTCATCGAGGATCTCGCCATCGGCGACTACGTGATCATCCATGTCGGCTACGCGCTTACCAAAATCGATCCGGAAGAGGCGCAACGGACGCTGGAATTGCTGCACGAGCTTAGCGCCGAGGCCCTGGGAGCCATGCCATGAAGTATGCCGACGAGTTCCGCGACAAGGAGATCGCGCTCGGGCTTGCGAACGCGATCCAGTCCGAAGCAGATCCGCAGCGCCCCTATCGCTTCATGGAATTCTGCGGCGGCCACACGCATGCGATCTCGCGTTATGGCCTGGAGGACATGCTGCCTAAAAACGTGCGGATGATCCACGGTCCGGGTTGCCCGGTTTGCGTACTGCCGGCGGGGCGCATCGACATGGCGATCCGACTGGCCGAACGGCCCGAAATCATCTTCTGCGTCTATGGCGATCTGATGCGCGTGCCGGGCTCGCAAGGCGCCTCGTTGCTGAAGGCAAAGGCGAAAGGCGCCGACATCCGCATGGTCTATTCCACCATCGATGCGCTCAGGATCGCCGAGGAGAATCCGCAGCGCCAGATCGTATTCTTCGCCATCGGCTTCGAAACGACGACGCCGCCCACTGCGGTCATGATCCGTTTGGCCGAAAAGAAGCAGCTCGCCAATTTCAGCGTCTTCTGCAACCACGTGCTGACGCCGCCGGCGATGCAGAACATCTTGGAGAGCCCGGATATTCGCAACATCGGCCGGGTCGAGATCGACGGCTTTGTCGGACCTGCGCATGTCTCGACTATTATCGGGACGGCTCCTTACGAGTTCTTCGCGGAAGAATTCGGCAAGCCGGTCGTGATCTCGGGCTTCGAGCCTCTCGACATGATGCAGGCGATCCTGATGCTGGTGCGGCAGGGCAATGAGAACCGGCACGAGGTCGAGAACCAGTACAGCCGCGCTGTAAAGCGTGACGGCAATCTGCGCGCCAAGGAGGAGGTCTCCGACATTTTCGAGCTGCGCGACCAGTTCGAATGGCGCGGGCTCGGGCAGGTACCCTATAGCGGCCTGAAGCTGAAGCGCGCTTTCGCGAAATACGATGCCGAAGCGCGCTTCGACATGAAGGAGCTCCGCGTTGCCGACAATCCGGCCTGTGAATGCGGCGCCATCCTGCGCGGCGTGAAGAAACCGGTCGATTGCAAGCTGTTCGGCACGGTCTGCACGCCGGAAACGCCGATAGGGTCTTGCATGGTCTCGTCCGAGGGCGCCTGCGCTGCGCACTGGACCTATGGCCGCTTCCGCGACCATCAGCAGAGGCGGGCATCATGAAGGCCCATCAACGCAAGCTCGACATCAAGAACGGCTGCGTAGACCTGTCCCACGGCTCTGGCGGCCGCGCGATGGCACAGCTGATCTCGGGTCTTTTCCACTCGGCCTTCGGCAACGAATGGCTGGCGCGCGGCAATGACCAGTCGGCCTTCGATGTCGCAGCCGGACGCATGGTCATGACGACCGACGGTTACGTGGTCTCGCCGCTATTCTTCCCGGGCGGCAATATCGGCTCGCTCGCCGTGCACGGCACGGTCAACGACATCGCCATGGCCGGCGCGCGGCCGCTCTACCTCTCGGCGAGCTTCATCATCGAGGAGGGCTTTCGCTTCTCCGACCTGAAGATGATCGCGGAATCTATGGGCGAGGCGGCGCGCGCGGCCGGCGTCCATATCATCACGGGCGATACCAAGGTGGTCGAGCGCGGCAAGGCCGACGGCCTCTTCATCTCGACCGCCGGCGTCGGCGTCGTACCCGATGGCCTCGATCTATCCGCCGAGAAGGCTCGCGTCGGCGATCGCGTCCTGATCTCCGGCACGCTCGGGGACCACGGCGTCGCTATCATGTCGAAGCGGCAGAACCTCGCCTTCGAGACCGAGATCGTCTCGGACTCAGCCTCGCTGCATGATCTCGTGGCAAAGATGGTCACCGCAGGCGGAGAGGGCATCCGCCTGATGCGCGATCCGACCCGCGGCGGGCTAGCCGCCGCGCTCAACGAGATCGCCCAGCAGTCTGGCCTCGGCTTCCGTGTGCAGGAGGAGGCGATCCCAGTGAAGCCGGGCGTGGCCGCGGCCTGCGAACTGCTGGGCCTCGACCCGCTCTATGTGGCCAACGAAGGCAAGCTGGTTGCAATTGTGGCCCCGGAGGCGGCCGCTGCCGTGCTCGCGACGATGCGCGCGCATCCGCTCGGCTGTGATGCGGCCGACATCGGCGAGGCCGTGGCCGACGATCACCATTTCGTGCAGATGGCGACGAGCTTTGGCGGTGGCCGGATCGTCGACTGGCTGTCGGGCGAACAACTGCCGAGGATCTGCTGAGGCCGGTCATGCGCATCCTGCTTCTCACGCACTCCTTCAACAGCCTGACGCAACGGCTCCACGTCGAGCTCAGGGAGGGCGGCCACGAGGTCTCGGTCGAGCTGGATATCCACCCCGACGTTACGCGCGAAAGCGTGGCGCTGTATCAGCCAGATCTGGTGATCGCGCCGTTCCTCAAGCGCGCAATCCCCGAAGATGTCTGGCGTAGCGTGCGCTGCCTGATCGTCCATCCCGGTCCGCCCGGCGACCGCGGTCCGGCGGCGCTCGACTGGGCGATTCTGGAAGGTGTTTCCAATTGGGGCGTGACTGTGCTTCAGGCCGACGGCGGGTTCGACGCTGGTCCGATCTGGGCTTTCAGAACCTTCCCGATGCGGTGCGCGGCTAAATCCAGCATCTACCGCAACGAGGTCACGACGTGCGCGGTCGCGGCGGTGCTCGAAGCCATTGCAGCAATCGAAGCCGGACAGCCGACACCGTCGCCGATGCCTGCCGATGATCCCCGCATTCGGGTGCGCGGGCCCTGCCGGCAGGCCGACCGGATGATCGATTGGCAGCACGACACGAGCGAGACCGTCCTGCGCAAGATCCACAGTGCAGACGGAATGCCGGGCTTGGTCGACAGCTTGTTCTTCAAAGATGTCAGGCTGTTCGACGCCCACGAGGCGCGCGGCATCTCCGGTGTGCCCGGAACCATTGTGGCGCATTGCGATGGAGCCTTGGCCCGGGCCACGGTCGATGGTGCCGTCTGGATCGGCCATGTGCGGCAGCTTGTACCGAAAAGCCTGAAACGATCCGCAGCAAAGGTCTTTGCGGAGCAGGCGATGCCCCTGCCGTACCGACCCGATTGCGGCTATGCGCCCATACGATATCGCGAGCAGGGCGAGGTCGGCGAGTTGCAGTTTTCCTTTTACAATGGCGCCATGGCGACCTCTGACTGCGAAGCGTTGTTGAACGCCTACCGAGCTGCGCTGGCCCGCCCAACCAAGGTGCTTCTCCTGACCGGTGGACGTGATTACTGGTCCAACGGCATTCACCTCGCCGAGATCGAGGCGGCTGACAGCGCTGCGGACGAGTCTTGGCGCAACATCAATGCGATCGACGATCTTGCGCACACTGTCATCGAGACCACCGATCGGCTCGTCGTTTCCGTCATTCGCGGCAACGCCGGGGCGGGAGGGGTATTTTTAAGTCTCGCTGCCGACGAGGTCTGGGCGAGCGATCAGGTCGTCCTGAATCCACATTATAAGGACATAGGCAATCTCTTCGGCTCGGAATACTGGACTTATCTGCTGCCGCGCCGCGCGGGTGCAGCGAACGCCCCCCGGATCACGCAATGCCGCCTGCCGATGGGCGTGGCAGAGGCGGGGCGCCTTGGCATCATCGATCGTGCTCTGTCGGGCGGGGAGCTGGCGGAGGGCCGCCTCATGAGCCTTGCCGCGAGCATGGCGGCGGATGAACGCTTTGCGACGCGTCTTGCTGACAAGCAGCGACGTCGCGCAGCGGACGAAGCCCACAAGCCCTTGCAGGCCTATCGCGACGAGGAGCTGCGGCGGATGCGGCTTAATTTCTACGGATTCGATCCGAGTTACCACGTCGCCCGCTACAACTTCATTCACAAGGTGCCGAAGTCGCGCACGCCACTCACAATCGCACCCCATAGGTCGCCTCGCGCGCTCGACAAATCTACCCGCATGGCGGTGCGCATATGAGCTTCCAGGGTACTATTTTGGTAGTCGACGACGAGGTCAGGTCACAGGAGGCGCTACGCCGCGTCCTCAACGAGGATTTTGAGGTACTCTGCGCCGGCAGCGCAGCAGACGCTGAAAAGCTGCTCGAAGGGGAGATCGTCCACGCCATCATCTGCGATCAGCGCATGCCGCACGAATCCGGCGTCAGTTTCCTCAAGCGGGTGCGCGAGCTCTGGCCCGATCCGGTTCGCATGATCATCTCCGGCTATTCGGAATCGGACGACATCATCGCAGGGCTCAATGAGGCGGGCATCTATCAATACATCACGAAGCCCTGGCAGCCGGACCGGCTGATCGACATTGTCAAGGAGGCGGTCCAGCTCTATCGGCTTCAGAAGGAGACAGAGACCGCAGGGGTCGACGTCAAAGCAACGCCCGAGCACATCAAGAGGGTCGTTTCGGTCAAGCGCGGCGCAGCTAAGCATCTCTATGACTTCAACCGAATTGTGCACGCCCCGGACAGCCCGATGCATGCGGTCATTGAACTCGGCCGGCGGGCGGCCGAATACGACATCTCCGTGCTGATCACGGGCGAATCCGGAACCGGCAAAGAGCTGCTGGCACGCGCGATCCACTACGGCTCAGCCCGAGCCGGTAAGGCTTTCGTCGTTGAGAACTGTGGGGCGCTGCCTGACGAGCTCCTCGAAAGCGAGTTGTTCGGGTGTAAGAAGGGCGCTTTCACAGGCGCCTACCAGGATCGCATCGGTCTGTTCGAAGTTGCCGATGGCGGTACCATCTTCCTTGATGAAATCGGAGAGACCTCGCCGGCGTTTCAGGTGAAGCTGCTCCGCGTGCTGCAGGAGAGCGAGATCCGTCCGCTGGGCGCGCAACGTGTAAGGAAAGTCGACGTCCGTGTGGTGGCAGCCACCAATCGGGATCTTGAGGCCGAGGTGGAGGCGGGCCGCTTCCGCCGTGATCTCTATTACCGGCTGGCGGCGTTCCCGGTTCACATGCCGGCGCTTTGGGAGCGGCCGATGGATATACCCTTGATCGCAGAAGGAGTACTGTCTCAAGTCAAGACTTCCTTCAACCGGCCAGGTCTGCGCTTTGCCTCCGCTGCTCTTGAGGGCTTCGTCAAATACCTTTGGCCAGGGAACGTGCGCGAACTGCAGAACGAGATCCAGCGTATGGCCGTGCTGGCTGACTCGGACGAATTGCAGGCTCCCACGCTGCTCGGCCGGCGCAACGGCAGGCGGACCGCCACGGGGGTCATACAGAACCTGAACGGCGCAGCGAGCCTGAAGGACAGGGTGGAGGATCTGGAGAAGTCGGTTATCATCAACTCCCTGGAGAAGTATGAGGGCAATATCAGCCGGGTTGCCAGCGAGCTCGGCCTGTCCCGGGTAGGCCTGCGGAACAAGCTGTCCAGGTATGATTTGAGAAAAAATGGCAAAGGCGACGCATTCTCCTGACGGATCCGACTCGCTGCTCAAGTTGATCAGCGATCGCGGTGCTATCGAGTTCGACCACGAGCGTGAGGGCGCTTGGATCGAAGTCATCCGCAAGATGGATGAGGTTTATTCCGACCTATTGCGTTATGAGGTCGATCTGGAACACAAGAATGCCGAGCTCGAGGAAGCTCAAGCATTTGTCACCAACGTCATCGAATCTGTCTCTGATATCCTCATCGTTTGCGACGCGAAAGGCCAGATCCAGCAAGTCAATTCCGCTTTACAGCGCACGCTTGACCGCGCCAATGACGAAATCGTCGGCTGGAGGATGGCAGACATCATTGACGCTGCCGATGGCGCCAAGCTCATGTCGCTCCTCAAGCCTCGGAGCCCGTCCGAGGTTGTGGATGGGGAACTCCGTTTCTTGACCGAAGGCGGCAGCTCAGACCTGTTCGCAATCAACAGCTCGCCCCGACACGACCATCGGGGCCGCTTCATTGGCGTGGTTCTGACTGGAAGGCCTATCGGCGAGCTTCGCCGAGCCTATGAAGCATTGCACACGGCTCATCAGGAGCTACAGCGAGTGCAGCGTCAATTGGTAGAACAGGAGAAAATGGCAAGTCTCGGCCGACTGGTGGCCGGTGTCGCTCACGAACTTAATAATCCCATCAGCTTCGTCTATGGAAACGTGCACACCTTGATGCGCTATCGCACGGCGCTGACATCCTACCTTGATGCCGTCCACGGCACATCGATAAGCTCCGAAGCTGCAGCCTTGAAGAAAAGCCTCCGCATTGACGCCATTCTAGAGGATCTCGGCCCGCTCCTGGACGGGACAATGGAAGGCGCCGTGCGCATTAGCGAAATTGTAAAAAACTTACGCCGGCTTTCCCTCAGCAAGCTCGGGGAGTTTGATCGCGTCAACATCGAGCCTCTGATCAACACCGCCGTGCTCTGGGCAGTCCGCACGAAGCAGGTTCGCCTCGACATTCACATGGACATCGAGGCGGATCTTTGGACTTGCGGGAATGAAGGGCAGCTCCACCAGGTTATCGTAAATCTCGTCGAAAACGCAATTGACGCGACGCGCGGCACTCAGGAGCCACGGCTAAAGATATCGGCTCGCCGCAATCAGAACGAGATCCTGATTCGTTTGTCCGATAACGGGCCCGGGATCGAACAGCACAACATAGGTCGCATATTTGAGCCGTTCTTTACGACCAAGCGCGTTGGAGAGGGCACCGGGCTCGGCCTTTGGATCAGCTACGGAATCGTGCGCGAACATGGTGCCGAACTGACTGTTGTCAACGCACCAGAGGGAGGGGCAATATTCTCCTTCGCTCTCCCGGCGGCGTAGAGTTAGTCAGGGCTGCGACGGTTCGGCGCCGCTTCCGCCCTCAGGGCTTCTAATTTACTCGCTAGCGCGAGGTTCGGCCGCTGGCCAGGCTGTCGGCCAAGCCGGATGCGGAGGCTGTCGGCGCGAGATTAACGATCTCGACGTCCTGGAGCGCTAGCGCGTACGACCACATTCGACGTTCTCGTCAACAAGGCCGGTCAGTCGCAGCGTAGCAACATCCTAGACCTTGCGTCTGACGAAATCCACGCGCTGCTCGACGTCAATCTGCGCGCGGCACTGCACGTGAAACGGCTGATCGTGACAAGAATGCCGATGCGCGCCGCTACGTGGTTGACGTCTGGTCGGTCGCTGGCCACTACGCCTTTCCAGAACGCCCTGGCTTTCTTCATCCCTAGCCATCATGCCACCAAGGCCAGCGTATTGCGCGTTCGCGGGCTGAGCCCCGTTCTTTACTGATCTCGCGCTCGCGTCACCGAGATCTCGCCCGGTCGTGTGGCGACAAGCATCTTTAAGTGCGTTCGATACACTTCAACTCCGAGGACATCGCCCATGCCGTTGCCATCGCGCAGGTGTCACGGAAAGAGCACCTCCCTTTCCCGCTCCGGAGCTCTAATAATGGAGACCGCCATCGAGACTGCCGCTCAGCGGTTCGCGAGGCCCCGCAACGCACAATCAATGGATGGCGCGTTTTGTCCTAGCATGGGCCATTTTTTGTGCTGAGGGTCGGCCTATGCCTTGGATGCATACTGACCTTGATAGAATGAATTTGATCCAAAATAGCCCGCCCCTTAGCGTTGCTAATTAGCACCGTCGAGCTGTGGCGGCAGGAAAGCAACACTTTACGAGTTGCGAAACTGCCGCCCAGCTTCCCGTGTCGAGCCCAAGCACGCTTCGCGGTTTGCCGTGCTGGCCAATGGAAGACGTCGGTGCCGCGTCATTGAGGTCTAATTTCCTACCCTCAACAGCACGCGGCCGAGTGAAACACGTGCCCCTGAAGGCAAGGGCTACCAATAGGGAGGAGAAATAGATGGGACCGTGGCGAGTAAACGGGTTCACCAGTCAAATCGCGAAAGTTGTTGCCCTATCAGCAATTGTAGGGCTTTCCATTGCCTCCTGGAGGGTAGTGAGTGCAGCAGAGATCCAGGTGCCCGACGCAGTCAAAACGGCGGGAGTCCTGCGCATGGGGCTCAGCAATGCATTGCCACCGCTGCAGTTCAAGGATCCGGAGACGGGCGAATTCAGAGGGATGAATGTAGATATTGGCCGGGAAATCGCAGCACGTTTGGGCGTCAAGGCCGAATTCAATGAAATGCTATTTGCGCAGTACATCCCGTCACTGCAGACCGGTCGGATCGATATCATCATGGGTGGACTTAGCGACCTCCCTGAACGTCATTCCATTATGGAGATGGTCGATTACTTCAGGGATTTCTATCAGGTCTACGCACTTTCCAATTCTCAGCTAAAGGAGTTGTCCGATCTTTGCGGTAAGCGGGCCGGCGCCATTCGGTCCACTGTTTGGTACAAAGTGATGCTTGCAAAGAGCGAGTCGGACTGCGTTCAGAAGGGAATGCCGGCTGTGAAGTTGATTGGCACCGAATCAACGCCAGATACGCGGCTGCAGCTAACGCAAGGCCGAATTGATGCAGCACTGCAGGGCTTCGTCGAGGTTCCTTACATGATTGCGGAGTCCAAAGGCCTTTACAAGACGATCGGCGAGCCCTTCGCGCCAGAATTCAAGGCAATTGGTGTGCGTAAGGGCGATGTCGCGCTGCGTGACGCGATCGCCGACGCTCTGGATGCGATGATTAAGGACGGCACTTATGCAAAGATCCTGGCTAGATATCAGTTGAGCAAACTCGCTATTTCGGAAGTATATCTAAATTCGGAACCGCGAAAATGAGCGCGGTGTCAAAAAAGCCTGTACGATCGAGCAGCGGTTCCTCCACTCTCTTTTCACGGCCCGATCTGTCGTTGGTCGAGATCGTGCCGCCGCGTTACGTCGGCCGCTGGATAATGGGCGTACTAGTTCTTGGTCTGTTGGTCCTTATTGTAAGGGCCTTCGCTAACGCGCAGATCGAATGGAACGTTGTTGCCAAATACTTAGCGGCGCCTACAATTCTCGCGGGCTTCTGGCATACGATGATCTTGTCCGTGCTGGCGATGATTGTCGGTGTCGCGCTCGGCTTGGCTATCTCGATTATGCGAATGTCGGATAATCCGCTCCTAGTCATCGTCGCATTTGGCTACCAATGGTTCTTTCGCGGGACGCCGGTAATCCTCCAGCTTCTGATTTGGTATAATCTAGCCTTAATCATCCCAGTCATCGGCATTCCCGGTCTGTGGACGGCCCCGACTGTCGATGTCATCACGCCCTTTTGGGCCGCGCTGCTTGGCCTTGGCATCAATCAGGGTGCCTATACCTCGGAGGTCATTCGCGCCGGAATCCTCTCGGTTGATGCGGGCCAGCACGAAGCGGCACAGTCGATTGGCATGACCCGTCTACACGCGCTCTGGAGAATCGTCCTACCTCAAGCAATGCGCGTGATAGTTCCGCCGATTGGTAACGAGTTTATTGGAATGGTAAAAATGACGTCACTCGCCAGCGTGATCCAGTACACCGATTTACTTTACAGCGCACAGAACGTGTACTTCGTCAATCAGCGCGTGATTGAGCTACTGATCGTAGCAGGCGCTTGGTATCTCCTCGCTGTCTCCATTCTCACGCCGCTTCAGTTGCTGCTCGAATGGCGGTTCGCGCGGGGAACATCTGTCGTGAGGGTCCGATGACCAAGCCTTTGCTCTCAATGAGAAGAGTTAAGAAGCGGTATGGAAATCTACAAGTTCTGGACGGCGTCTCCCTCGACGTCATGCCCAATGAAGTAGTGTGTTTGATCGGCTCATCAGGCTCAGGCAAAACGACGCTCTTGAGATGTATTAATCAACTGGTTTCCGTCGACTCAGGACATATCTGGATAGACGACGAAATCGTGGGCTATCGCCAAGTGGGGTCGCAATTGCGGCCACTAGGCGGTGCGGAACTCGCCCGCCAGCGGACGAAGACCGCGATGGTGTTTCAACGATTTAATCTCTTTCCCCATATGACTGCTCTTGACAATGTCATTGAGGGACCCGTGCGTGTCTTAAAGCGCAATAAGGCTGACGTCGTTTGTGAGGCGGAAGCCCTCCTAGCACGCGTAGGCTTATCCGAGAAGCGTAACGCGTACCCTTCCAGCCTGTCTGGCGGCCAGCAACAACGTGTGGCCATCGCGCGGGCTATGGCTATGCACCCGCGCCTTATGCTCTTCGACGAGCCGACATCTGCACTCGATCCTGAACTCGTTGCCGAAGTCCTCGCGGCGATGAAGGAATTGGCACGCACCGGCATGACTATGGTGGTCGTTACGCACGAACTTGGATTTGCGAGCGAGGTCGCAGATCGCGTGATCTTTATGGAACAAGGCCAAATCGCAGAAGAAGGCACTGCCCGAGAGGTTCTTATGCACCCCAAGGGCGCAAGGACCAAAGAGTTCATTTCGGCGGTGCTCGATTAACACGCAGCATCTCTACATACGACCAGAGAGGAATTGAGGAACGAAATGGCAAAGGAAATCGCTTTCGCCGCACTCATACATGCAGCCGGTAGCGCAAGTGCCGCGTGGCGCCATCCAGATACGGATCCAAAGAAGGCGTTGAGTCTTCAGTACTACACAGAGCTCGCAAAGCTATGTGAAGCAGGCCGCTTCGATCTGATGTTTCTAGCGGACAGTCCGGGCGTTGATGTCGACAATCTCCACGCAATGGCGCAATGGCCACGCGGGCAAAACGTACTTGAGCCCTTGACGCTTCTCTCTGCGCTAGCTGCGAGCACAGAAGAGCTTGGCCTCGGCGCCACGGTATCTGCGAGCTTCACTGAGCCGTTTAATATCGCCCGGCAATTCGCATCGCTCGATCACCTTTCGGGAGGGCGAGCAGCGTGGAACGTTGTGACGACTGCAAACCAGTATTCATGCCGCAACTATGGCTATAAGACGATGCCGCCACACGACGAGCGCTATGCCAGAGCCAGAGAAGCCCTGGAGGTGGTCCGAGCTTACTGGGATACTTGGGACGATGATGCCTTCATCTTCGACAAGGCAAGAGCTATGAACTTCGATCCGAACCGATTTCACCACGTTCGATACGAAGGGAAACATTTCAAGGTACAAGGCGGACTCAATATTGCACGTGCTCCGCAGGGGCAACCCGTCATTATCCAGGCGGGCGCGTCCTCGGTGGGTAGGGAATTTGCCGCAGAAACCGCTGAGGTCGTCTTCGGAACGGGCGCAACTCTTGAGGAGGCTGCGTCCCTCTACAAGGATATCAAAAGCAGGATGGCGAAGTACCGCCGTGATCCTTCCGAACTTAAGGTACTCGCCGGCTTCCGCGCGATGGTCGGTTCAACCGAAGCAGAAGCGAAGGAAAAGCTTCGCCTACTAAACAGTGTGATGCCGATTGAAGCCAAGGTCGCGTATGTCAGTACGGACCTTGAAGTCGACCTGTCGAAGCTGCCACTGGACGAACTCGTTCCCGAACAGATGATCCCGACTTCCTCAAACCTTCATCAGGGTTATTTCAATATACTTGCGGACATGATCCGATCGCGTAAATTCACGCTAAGGGAGATTGCACAGCGCTACGAACGCGGATTCGAGATTTTCTGTGGCACTCCAAGCCAGATCGCCGACGAGATGGAACGTTGGATCGACAATGAAGCTGGAGATGGGTTTATGATAACGTTCCCTTACATGCCGACCTGCCTGGAAGATTTTGTGTCGATGGTAGTCCCCGTGCTCCAGGAACGCGGACTTATGCGCAAAAGCTACCGCGGCAAGACACTTCGCGAAAACCTCGGGTTACGCTATCCCAAAAACGTCAATACGAAACGTCCAGCTACAGGCGTTCCATAAGAGATCTCGTGGCGCGCCGCCTTTGTCGAGCCTTTCAATGCGCATACAAAAGGGCCGCGGTGCAACAAAGCGCCGCGGCCTTTCTTATTGTGGGAGCTGAAGTTCATCCGTCGAACGACTTGACGCATGGCCGAGAATACCATTTGATTTATTCGAATCGGGCTTATGCATCTAAAATGTAAATTTGTTTGGGCGGCATATGGCTAGAGCGCTCAGTTCCCGCGAGATCGATGCGTTTCGGGCTATGATGCAATGTGGGACAACGCTTGCCGCAGCCGAAATTCTAAATACAACGCAACCGTCGGTGAGCCGGCTGTTGGCGCAAGCGCAAGACGCTGTGAAATTTCGACTGTTCGATTATCGACGGGGCCGTTTGGTTCCAACCCCTGAAGCCAAAATGCTCTTTGAAATCGTCCAAAAGCACTATCTTGGCTTGGAAACGATACAGCAAGCCGCTGAAAGTATCAGGTCATCCGGCACCGGCCTATTGCGCATCGCTGCCACTCCGTCCCTGGCTATGGGCGTTATTCCAACGATCATGAAGGCATTCCGGCAGTCTAGCCCCGGTGTGAGCATCAACCTTCAGACGGGAGGGTCGCTGCAGATCAGAGACGGGCTCCTCAATGGCATTTATGATGTTGGCCTGACGACGAGCGGAGCTCATTTCCGAACAGGAGAGTTCGAAATCGAGGTGTGTGACGAATCTGAGGCCCTATGTGCGGTCTGCGCAAACAGCCCGCTTGCTTCGAAGAAGGAGGTTGCGGTCTCTGATTTTCAAGAGGCAACGCTGCTCACTCTCAATCGTGGAGACGATCTAAGTGATTTGTGGCGTCAGACACTCGCGCAGCACGGCGTGAAACCCTCGTCCGAGATCGAGGTCACCTATTCGGCGATCCTCTGTTCGCTCGCCGCCGCCGACCTTGGCATCGGCGTCGTAAGTCCCTACATCAAACCGCTTATTTCCGATAACGTTCGATTTGTTCGTATTTCGCCGAGAATCTCGGTTAAGATGTTCGCAATCTTTCCGGGACATCTTGTGAAGTCATCGCTGTCGCAGCGTTTCACGCGTAGCTTGAAGGAAACGTTCCTGCACAACGACCCCCATGTCGTGAAGTGCGGCGACTGCACGGAGTAAGCCCCCTAGCGGGATTTCGGATCGAGCTAGGCAACTCTCGCGGGCCGACGTGCCCGCCAAACAATCCCAATGCTATATCACCCGCGTATAGAGCGTGCAGCAAGAAGAATTGGCTGACGCGTTTAGCCTGACTTAATGTCCCGCAGAATGCCCGAGCTGGTGCGACTGTCGCGCAGCGCTTCGTGGGCGAGTGCAAGACCGTAGGGCAAGGCCGCGGGCGCTCCAAGGAGACTGACACGTGCTTGATGCAATCCAGCTTGAATTGATTTGGCGAAGGCTGATTTCTCTGACTGAAGAGGCCGCTACGACGCTGCTGCGTACCTCCTTCTCATCCGTCGTTCGCGAGTCTAATGATTTTGCGTGCGTTCTCATGGATGCCGAAGGACGCTCGTTAGCGCAACCCGCTAACAGCATTCCATCCTTTATCGGTACCGTTCCGCGGACGGTTCGTGGCTTTCTCAAACAGTTTCCACATGAGACCCTCTCCGAGGGCGATATCCTGATCACCAACGATGTCTGGCTTGGCACCGGCCATCTGCCCGATATCACGGTAGCCAAGCCCATTTTCTTGAATGGCAATATTGTTGCGTTCGCTGGGTCGGTCACGCACGCTCCTGACATTGGTGGACGCATCCGTTCTGCCGATGCACGCGAGGTGTACGAGGAGGGATTCCAAATCCCAATGATGAAGGTGGTTGAGGCGGGTCGAATGAACCGCACATTTGAAAGCCTGCTTCGCCAGAACGTTCGTACGCCAGATCAGACGGTAGGCGACCTTTATGCGCAGTTTTCTGCACTGCATCTGATGGAGGTGCGCCTCATTTCTTTGCTAAAGGAGTGGGAGCTCCGTTCATTCTCCGAAGTGTCTCAACAGATCCGCGGTCGGACGGAAGCCGCGATGCGGCGTGCGATTTCCGCAATACCGGATGGCGTCTATCATGCCACCGCCGTCAGCGATGGATTTGAAAATAGCATCGTGTTGCGGATGGCGCTTAAAGTTCATGGTGATGAAATCGAGGTTGATTACCGAGGTACAGATCCTCAAGTGCAGCGCTCCATCAACGTCTGCGCTGCTTATACGACGGCATACACTGCCTATGGAATCAAAGCCGTTCTTACGCCCGACACGCCAAACAATGACGGTGCGTTGGAACCGCTCAATATTCATGCACCTCTTGGCTCAATTCTTAATTCAAAGCCGCCCGCAGCGGGCGGGGCACGCGCACTTATCGGACATTTCCTGCCGGCGATGGTCTTGCGTGCGCTGTCACAAGTCGTGCCGGAGAGAGTCATCTCCGACGTCGGCTCACCTCTCTGGTGCGTAAACCTGGCCGGCGTCAAAGAGGATGGAAAGACTTTCGCTAACTTATTCTTCCTGAACGGAGGCTATGGGGCCAGCGCGGCCTCGGACGGCGCAAGCGTGTTGTCTTGGCCGAGCAACATTTCCTCCACGCCCGTCGAGGTGCTGGAACGAACCGCGCCGATCAGAATTTGCCACCGCCGAATCCGATCGCGGACAGCGGGCAGCGGTCGGTTCACAGGGGGGGCTGGGCAGGAGTTTCTCTTCGAGAATCTAAATAAAGGGCCTACCATAATTTCCTTTATGGCTGAACGAACTAAGCCAGAAGCTGTGGCGAATGGCTTAGCAGGCGGCGATCCCGGCGCTGCCGGTGAGATCCAGATCAACACCGTTCGGGTTGATCCCAAGATACAACACACTATCGACTTTGGTGCCCGCGTTCTGCTGCGCACACCTGGCGCTGGCGGATTTGGTGTTCCGATCCGCGCTCAGGAAGCGCTGGCCGAAGCCGATGGCGCCAAAGATTTTGTATAAGAAGGGTTAGATCCGATATGTACTCGCTTGGTATCGATATTGGCGGCACGTTCACCGACATTGTCCTCTATTGCACTGATGATGGTCGCGTTGTCGCACACAAGGAGCTGACGACGCCCCATGATCCAACAATTGGAGCCCTCGCCGGCGTAAAGCAGGTCGTTAACGCCAGCGGCACCGATCCCGATCAGATTGGTCGCGTGGTCCATGCGACAACGTTGTTCACTAACGCTCTCATCGAGCGTCGTGGCGCAAGGACCGGATTGATCACAACGAGCGGCTTTAGGGATACGCTCGACTTACAGCGGGAGTTTAAATACGATCTGTATGATCTATTTCTGAAATTGCCAAAACCATTGATTGAGCAGGATGATCGCGTTGAAGTTAATGAACGCACCTTGTTCAACGGGCACATCCAGCATCCACTCAACGAAGACGAACTTCTAATAAAAACACGCCGGCTGCTCGACAGGGGCGTCACTTCGCTGGCAGTTTCATTCTTGCATTCATATGCCAATGGGACAAATGAACTGCGAGCCAAGAGCCTAATCGAGCGGCATTTCCCACAAGTCCAACTGTCGATCTCGTCCGAGGTCTGCCCACAAATCCGGGAGTACGAACGAACGTCAACGACCGCCGCGAACGCGTATATCAAGCCCATTGCAGACAAATATTTGCGTGAACTCGAGGTGCAGCTAAAGGCCTTTGGAATACCAGGAGCACTTTTCATGATGCTCTCAAACGGCGGATTGACGCATATCGAGGAAGCGCGCCGTACGCCGATCGAACTGTTGGAGTCGGGGCCGGCTGCTGGCACATTGGTGGCCGCGTATTTCGGCAAACGCTCCGGATTTGACAATGTGCTTGCCTTCGACATGGGCGGGACAACTGCAAAGCTTGGCGTGATTGAGAACGGCGAGCCCCTGATCGCGTATCAGTTTGAAGCGGCTCGCCAGAAGCGGTTCGCCCCAGGAAGCGGATTGCCGGTGAACATCTCGACTGTTGAGCTTATCGAAATCGGTGCGGGCGGCGGGAGCATCGCACATGTTGATGAGCTAGGAATGCTCAAGGTGGGGCCGCAAAGTGCGGGATCGCGACCTGGCCCCGCCTGCTACCCGAACGGCGGAACTGCGCCAACGGTTACCGATGCAAACGTTGTTTCGGGGGCGATTGACGTTGATAACTTTGCCGGTGGCACTATGGTTTTGCGCCGCGGAGCTGCAGAGGCGGCGCTCACAGGCGTCGGGCACGCCATAGAGATGCCATTCATCAAAGTGGCGAATGGCATTCAGGCCATTGTTAACGAGACGATGGCAGCCGCCGCGCGTGTCCATGTTGCTGAGCGAGGCCACGATATAACTAAGTACAAGCTCATCGTGACGGGCGGTGGCGGCCCGATGCACGGTTGTGACGTCGCCAGACGTCTCGGCATCAAACAGGTTATCTGTCCGCCGAATGCTGGCGTCGCGTCGGCACTCGGCTTGTTGATTGCACCCGCGCGTGTTGATCGCTCGAGAACGCTTGGCGCCCTGCTGGGATCGATGGAAATCGAGAAACTCGAAGCAGCCTTCAGGCGCCTGGAAGACGACACAAGGCGCGTGATTGCGCAGGCCAGATCTCCGCACAGTACACTTCAGATGGAGCGCCGCGCCGACATTCGCTTTGTGGGCCAAGGGTCGGAGCTGGTAACAGGACTGCCCGTTGGACCCTACAGCGAGAGCGAACGTGAAACTATTCGCGCTGCGTTCATCCAGACCTATAAAGGTATCTTCGGCGATATCATACCCGATCTTGATCTTGAGATTATGAACATCCGTGTAACCCTGAAAGAAGTACGAGAACCCGCGAAACTTGGTCGGATGGAAGACCCTCCTCGCTCGGAGGGATCTCGCTATCGACCCGTGTATGATGATGCAACTCGCGCTTGGGTTAAAGTCCCAGTTCTTCGACGATCGGAACTCGGGATTGCAGGATCGATCGAAGGCCCGGCCCTTTTGGATGAGCAATCATCAACACTAGTTGTGCCGCGCGGGAGCCGCATGACGTTGGACGCCTCTGGCAATGTCATTGTTCAGCTCAGGGATGATGGTGACAGTGTTACCGTTCCAGTAGCAGAGCACGCCACCGAAATCGGGGCGTAGGGCTCTAATATGCAGGCCTGTCACGTCACGGCAGTCGCGTGGCGCCGCAGGATGTCATGCCGGGAGGCCTTCGGATCTCGAAGTCAACCAAGGCGCGAGGCAAGCTCTCGGATGGAAACGATCATACTCGCCCCCTCAGTCGCGTTCGTATGCATGCTCTAGCGACCCCACCGGGCGGCAACGCGCGAGCCAGGAGGTGTCGAGCACGATCCGCCGATCGATCGGCGGTGTTGTGCGGTAGAACGGTTTTCTACCGTTGCCCTTCTGTAACCGGCATGAGCCCCCCCCCTGGGCATCGCGCGAATGAGCTGCGATACAGCCTGGCATGAACTGTTTTTTGGAGGTGGGCTATGGCAGATGCCATGCATGAAGCCAGGCTTGATGCCAGGCAGGAAAGCGGCTCCTATCGTCGGATCGAGGTGATCACAGGGCAGCGTCGACGACGGCGCTGGACGGCTGAAGAGAAGGCTCGGATCGTGGCCGAGAGCTTCGAGGAAGGGGCCAATATTTCCGAGGTCGCTCGGCGCCATGGCGTTGTCCGTGGGTTGCTGACGGTGTGGCGGCGCAAGTTCGCGACGGCAGTGAGCTTTCAGGCGCCAGGCTTCGTGCCGGTCCGGATCGCTTCCGAGAGCGGTCCGGCGACGGCAGACGAGTCGGACCGGTTAGCGTGCGCGCATAAGGTGCCGCCGCAGATGGCATCGGCTCCAGGCAAGCTTGGCGGAATGATCGAGATCGAGCTGGGCGGGGCACGCATCCGGGTCGAGCCCGGAGTGGAGCTGGCGACGCTTTCGACAGTGCTATCGGCGCTTCGGGGCATCCGTTGATTGCATTACGGTCTGACCTCAAGGTGGTGCTGGCGGCACAGCCAGTCGACTTTCGCAAGTCGGTGCACACGCTGTCGGCGCTGGTGAGCGAAGCGTTGCACGCGAACCTCGTATTGCGGCGACATCTTCGTGTTCCGCAGCAAGCGCGCGGACAGAGTGAAGCTTCTGGCATGGGATGGTAGCGGCATGGTGCTGGTGACGAAGTGGCTGCACCAGGGACACTTCACCTGGCCGCCGGTCCGCGACGGCGTGGTGCATCTGAGTGCGACACAACTCGCGATGCTGCTCGACGGACTTGAGTGGACGCGTGTTTCACACAAGCCTGTGAAGCAGCCGGCCGTTGTCGGCTGAGAGGCGAAGATTTTGCTGGAGCCTGTGATGGGCGGATATATCGTTCGATCATGGCGATTCGTCCCGAAGCTCTTCCGACCGATGCAGCGGCTCTGGCCGAGATGGTGCTCGCGCTTGACGCCGAGAACGAGAAGCTACGTGTGGCGATGCAGACGCTGAAGGAGATGATCTTCGGCAAGCGCTCAGAGCGGCTGGCGGCGATCGTGGCCGAGCAGCTCGCGCTCGAACTGGACGATCTCGCGACTGGCGTCACATCACCTGCGCCAGCCAACGACGATTTGCCTGCGACGAAGCCGGCTGGGAAGCCGCGCAAGAAGGCGAGGCGCAACATCGGCGCGCTACCCAAGCATTTGCCTCGCTGCGAGCAGGTGCTCGAGCCAGACACGACAGCGTGCCCGTGCTGCCAGGGCCTTCTGCACCGGATCGGCGAGGATGTGAGCGAGGTACTGGACGTGATCCCGGCGATCCTGCGGGTACTGCGCACGATTCGTCCCAAATACGCCTGCCGCGGCTGCACCGACGGCGTGGTGCAGGCGAAGGTGCTGCCGCGTCTGATCGACAGCGGCATGGCATCGACGGCACTCGTGGCTCACGTGGTGATCTCGAAGTTCGCCTGGTATCTGCCGCTGTACCGCCAGGTGCAGATCCTGGCCGGTCAGGGCCTTCATCTCGACCGCGCGACGCTCGCCGGCTGGGTGAAGCGTGCGGCATGGTGGCTTAAGAGTCTTTATGAGCTTCAGCTGCGGACGATCCAGGCTTCGCCGCGGCTGTTCTGCGACGAGACGCCGATGCCGGTGCTCGATCCCGGACGACATCGCACTCGTATCTGCCAGTTCTGGGCGCATGCGATGGATGATCGCCCATGGGGTGGCCCATCGCCGCCGGCGGTCGCCTATGTGTTTGCGGATGGCCGCGGCACCGAGGAGATCGCCGGGCAATTGGCCGGCTTCTCCGGCATTCTGCAGGTGGATGGCTATGCCGCCTACAAAGCGCTTGCCCGCGGTCAAGGCGGGGCGATCCAGCTGGCTTTTTGTCTCGCGCATGCCCGACGCAAATTCGTCGAGGTGTACAAGACGATGCAGTCGCCGTTCGCTCACGAAGTGATCGAGCGCCTGCAAGCGGTCTACGCCATCGAGGCCGAGATCCGTGGCTTGAGCGCCGAACAGCGGCTTGCCGCCCGCCGCACCAGGTCCGCACCGCTGATGGAGGTGCTGAAGGCGCGACTGACCTCGATGCTCGACCACCTGTTCTCCCAATCGAAGCTAGTGGAGGCCATCAACTATACGCTCAATCACTGGGACGGACTGACGCTATTTCTCCGCGATGGCCGCGTCGAGGTCGACAGCAACACCGTCGAGCGTTCAATGCGCCCGATTGCGATGGGGCGCCGTAACTCATTGTTCAGCGGCAGCGAGGGCGGCGCCGAGAGCTGGGCAATCCTTGCGTCGCTGGTCAATACGGCAAAGCTCCACGAACTCGATCCGCAGGCCTATCTGGCCGATGTGCTGGAGCGCATCGTCTCCGGTCAGACCAAGAGCCACCAGCTGCACGAACTTCTCCCCTGGAACTGGAAGGCGACCCGCGAGCTCAGCGCACGGGTGGCCGCATGACCCGCCGCCGCCGTTCATCATCTTCATCATCGATGGCGGCAGCCGCGATGCCGCTCGACGAACTTGAGCCTTGGCTACAGGCTCGTGCCGAGCAGCATCCCGTCGCCACCAGTCTTCCCATGCTCGACGGCTATGTCGCCGCGATCGTGGCCGGGCCGGTGTCGATGAGTCCGCTCGACTGGATCTGTCCGCTGCTCGCCATCGACGCCGACGCATTCAACCATGGCGGCACGCCGGAGTTCGCCGCGATTTCGGCCGTCGCGCTGCGCCACAACGACATCAGTAATGTTCTTTCCACCGCACCACATCGGTTCGCACCGGTCCATGGCCGCAAGCCGAATGGCGACGTTGATGCGCGGCCGTGGTGTCAGGGATTCCATGCCGCCATGCGGTTGCGACTATCAGCCTGGGGCCCACTGCTCGACGTCAGCAACATACACCACGGCTTGCTCCTGCCCATCCTGCTGCATTGCGTCGACGATCAAGGGCGTCCACTGCTTGGACCACCAAGGAAAGGCCGCGAGACCGAGGAATTCCTGCGCAACGCCCATGCCGACATTCCGGACGTCGTCGAGGCCATGCGTCAGTACTGGATGCCGACCCGCTACGCTCGCACAGGCTGATCACTGCAGACGTGGGAGCTCATACCGGTTACGCCCTTCTGTGCGTCCCTCCCGAACTCGGCCGCCAGCCTCAGAGGTCGGCGCTCCTTTTTTCTGAGGAGTGAATGGCTACCGTCGCGGTTTGAGAGCGGCTTGGCTCGAGGATGAACGGATTCTGCGTAGGGGACTCCGAAGCATCGTCGCCTGGTCATCGTGACCGTTGGAGACCACCGGGCTGCCTAACACAGCTGGCATTTGAGGCGCCCGTGACCACGGATGAGTGGCGTTGGTAGGAGTATAATCAACGGTCAATGGCAATCAGCGCGCTGCGCGCCGCGCGCGGAACATGCGAGTTTGGTGCAACTATGCCTGATCCGAATACATGCCTTCAGTATCTCAATTGGATGAAGGCCAATGGCAATGATACGTCTTTGTTCGCTGTGGACGGGGCCGTCCTTCGCCACCGCTATCATGCTTTCGCTGGTACCTCAAAGGAGGGTCCATTAGATGATCGATGCAGGTCGCGCCATTGCCACAGCGACGCCCGAAACATTTCGAGAAGTGTCGCGGAAGTGGGCCTCTGGAATCGCCGTCGTAACTGCAGTCGATAGTCACGGAGCGCTTTTCGGCACCACGATGAGCGCCGTCGTCAGCCTATCGATCAGCCCCCTGCAATACCTGATATGCATCGACAGAAAGTCGAACTCGCTCCCCGCCATCACTTCGACAGGGTGGTTTTGCATCAACATGCTCTCCTCATCCCAAGAGCGCATTGCGATGACGTTTGCAAAGAAGGGGACAGATAAGTTTTCGGCGATTTCCTATCGAGAAGGTCTAAATCGATTACCAATTATCCAGGACGTCGCCTCATATATTATCTGTCACCTGAACAGCAGCTTTGATGGCGGCGATCACGTCATAATCGTTGGCGATGTCATCGAGATCGGTCTCCACGATGCGTCTCCGCTGGTCTATTTGAATGGACGCTTTAATAACGGATGACTTGCGGGGAACACATGAAATATGAGAATACGCTCCTCTTTATTGACGGAGAATGGTGCTCCGGCTCTGAGAAGCAAACGATCCCGATCTTTAATCCAGCAACTGACGAGGAGATCGGTCACGTCGCTAAGGCGACGGTGGCCGATCTCGACCGTGCAGCTGCGTCCGCCGAGAAGGCGTTCCATGTTTGGCGGAGAACGCCCGCGGTGGAACGCGGAGTTACGCTACGTAAGGCAGCTGGCCTGCTCCGCGATCGACTAGAGTCCATCGCCCATGTTCTCACCTTGGAGCAAGGTAAGCCTCTTTTGGAAGCGCGAGCGGAGATCGCGAGTTGCGCCGATGCCTTCGAATGGGCTGCTGAAGAGGGAAGGCGGCTCTATGGGCGCGTGATACCGTCGCGTGCAGCAGGCGTTGCGCAATATGTCGTACGTGCTCCAGTAGGCCCGGTTGCTGCGTTCCCCCCGTGGAATTTCCCCGCGAGCCAAGTCGCGAAGAAGCTTGCTCCAGCGTTGGCTGCCGGATGCTCCGTGATCGTCAAGGCCTCGGAAGAGGTGCCACGATCTGCCGCGGCAATCATCACGTCACTTGTCGATGCTGGCATTCCAACAGGTGTTGTCCAGCTCGCATACGGCACTCCCGATGAAATATCGCGGCACCTGATTGCCCACCCGGCGATTCGGAAGATCTCCTTCACCGGCTCTGTTCCGGTTGGAAAACATCTAGCTGCGCTCTCGGGCGAGCAGATGAAGAGGACGACGATGGAACTCGGCGGGCATGGGCCGGCGATTGTCTTCAAAGACGCCGACATATCCTCAGCCGCGGCGCTGCTCGTTTCAGGCAAGTATCGCAACGCCGGTCAAACCTGCGCCGCGCCGACGCGGTTTATGGTACACAACGATGTTTATCATGAGTTCGTCGCAGCTTTTGTTGAAAAGACACAATCGCTTGTCGTTGGCAACGGTCTGGATGCGACAACGCAGATGGGCCCCCTCGCGAACGAACGCAGAGGGAAACTCTTCGATCAATTTGTGGACGACGCGAGGCAGCGAGGCGCAAAGCTCATGTGCGGCGGCGAGAGCTTATTTACTCGCGGAACATTCAGGCAGCCAACAGTACTTGCGAATGTCGATCCATCGATGCGAGTCATGAACGATGAGCCATTCTGCCCAATCGCGCTCATTAGCGGCTTTGACAATCCAAATGAAGCTGTTGCAGAGGCTAACCGATTGCCCTTCGGGCTCGCCGGATATGCCTTCACGGAATCATCGGCGAACGCTCAGTTCCTGGCGGAGAATCTTGAGGTCGGTATGCTCAGCATCAACCACCTGGGCCTTGCCTTGCCGGAAACGCCCTTTGGCGGCGTCAAAGAGTCTGGGTACGGTTCCGAGGGTGGCCTAGAATCAACTGAAGGCTATCTCAATACCAGATTCATCACCAATAAGGCCTACTAGGCGTCATGCCATTTGGGCAATCGACCACGACGACTCTGTGAGGAGCAATGTCCCCTTCAACTATCAACGAAAGAGTCAGCATCACACGACTTGGTGGTCAGGATTACAACTTCTTTTTTGGTTACTATAATAAGACGCCGTGGGACGGGCAGGGTCGCCTTATCCTAGGCCACCAAGTCGATGAACCTAACTTCCGCATTGGCAGAAATAGCGGCTGCAATGTCGGTTATTTTGATGAAGCGCGTGAGTTTCGGCTGGTTGATCGAACCCAAGCCTGGAACTGGCAAATGGGGAGCCAACTACAATGGCTCACCGGCATGCCTGGCCGTAACATAATCTACAATATTCGTACGTCGCACGACGCGGGTGGCCCGTATCCCAACATCGGTGCGCGGATTACCGACGTGGATACGGGGCGCACTCGCGATCTCAATATCCCGATTTACGTCGTAGCCGCGAACAGCAAATTCGCGATGTGCATTGACTATCGACGTCTCTACAAAACGCATGAGACGATCGGCTACTGCGCACTCGCGGGACGGCTTCCACTGGATAATGCACCGGACGATGATGGCATTTGGCGCCTCGACATTGCAAGCGGCGACTCGACACTCGTTGTCAGTTACCGCCAACTTTACGAGCTTGCTCATAAGCCATCCATGGATAAGGCAATTCATTGGGTGAGCCATATTGAGATAAATCCGTCATCAACACGTGTGCTCTTCCTTCACCGATGGACAGAGCGTGTTGAAGACGAGACCTGCTTCTTGCATCGCTTGATCACAATGGATCCGGATGGAAGCAACTTACGTCTCCTTGAATGCTCTGATCATCCATTGCCGCAGCTGGCTCGGCGGTTCGATTCAAAGGCCGTAGGTACCTACGACTACGAAAAGTCCGAATACCAGATCTCTCACCCGTTATGGCGGGATGATAGCAGCATCGTCGTCTGGGGACCTCACGCCGGACGTATAAACTATCAGGTTTACCAAGACGCGCACAATGGCTTAGTCCAGACTATTGGCGACGGCCTCCTAAGAGAGAACGGACACATGTCCTATTCACCTGTGAATATGCGCTGGCTTTTGAGCGATACGTATCCGCATTCCGAGACCAACCTGCGTGATCTCTTCCTTTTCGATGCCAACAATGAAGTCCGGCTCGACCTCGGAAGCTTTTATACTGATCCAACTCTGGCTAAAGAGAACCGGTGTGATCTTCACCCAAGGTGGAGCCGCGATGGGAAGTGCGTTTGCATCGACTCCTATCACGAGAGACGGAGGCGAATGTACACAATTGATGTCTCCGCTCTCGTGTAGTGCTTGTTGTTTTCCCTATCCAGCGACAGCAGGTGTCTAAAAGCAAGGGAACGTTGTTTTCCGCAAGGCATCCGTCCAAGGGCATTTCGACCTACCTTGAGCGCTCAGCTCATCGAATCTCGTTGAAATTCAGCATAACGACCTCGCTGAAGGGGCTTGCTTGCCTCTTACAGCGGCGGGAATACTTCGAATGGTAGCTATCCGCCGTCCGATCCGGTTTCGATCGAGTACAATGGAGCAAACGTGACCACATACAGTGGACCTGTCTTTGACATGGCCGTACAACAGTTCGAAGTGATCGCTGATCACCTGTCTGTGCCGCAGGACGCGAGGGCGCGCTTGTTAATACCAAAGCGCGCGATCACTGTATCTTGTCCTATTCATCGAGACGACGGCACGACGGCGGTTTTTGAAGGGTATCGAGTTCAGCATCACCTCACGCTAGGACCTACGAAAGGCGGCACGCGCTTCGCGGCTAGTGTGGACCTCGGCGAGGTTGCTGCGCTTGCGATCTGGATGAGTTGGAAGTGCGCCCTAACCGGCTTGCCCTATGGTGGCGCCAAGGGCGGCATCAGCGTCGATCCATCGAATCTATCAAGGCGCGAACTAGAGGCATTATCACGCCGCTACATGCAGGAGATGATCCCCTTCGTTGGCCCTCACACTGATGTCATGGCCCCCGATATGGGGACCAACGAGCAGGTGATGGCGTGGTTTATGGACACCTATTCGATGTATCAGGGCCGGACCGTGACGGAGATCGTTACCGGTAAACCGGTCAGCGCCGGAGGGACATTGGGACGCCGCGAGGCGACAGGGCGGGGCGTCGCGCATCTGACGCGCCGCGTGATGAACGAACAGGGCATCAATCTGAACCATGCAACGGCTGCTGTGCAGGGCTTCGGAAATGTCGGCTCGATCGCCGCACTTGAGCTTCACCATATGGGCGTTAAAGTGATCGCCGTCAGCGACCACACCGGCGCGCTCTACTGCGCTTCCGGCCTCAACATTCCAGAACTCGTGGTACATGCGGCAACACATGGCAGTCTCTCGGGGTATTCGAGTGAACTAGCCTTCGATCCGCAGGAAGTCCTCACGCTGTCTTGTGATGTTCTTGTGCCAGCCGCGATGGAGCGGGTCATCGACGCTGCTGTCGCCACGAAGCTGCGTTGCCGTATTGTCGCTGAAGGGGCCAATGGGCCGACGACACCGGAAGCCGATCTGGTTCTTACGCAGCGACAGAATGAGATCTTCCTGATCCCGGATATTCTGTGCAATTCCGGCGGGGTAGTGGTGAGCTATTTCGAATGGGTGCAGGATCTGCAACAACTCTTCTGGGAAGAGGAGGAAGTAGTACGACGCGAATACCAGATTCTCGATCGAGCGTTCGATCGGATGGTGGCGAGGGCGAGCCGCGACAAGGTGTTCAATCGCACGGCGGCCATGGCCATAGGCGTCGAGCGGGTGCGGGGCGCCAAGAATACGCGAGGTCTATTTCCATGAGGGACGGCCTGGTCGGATTCCGTGATGTATTTGCCCGAACCCGCAATGGTTCACATCGAGCCTTATTAGCGCCGGCGAGCCGCAATGGCCACAACCTGAATGGGATGGCGGTTGTATCAAGCGCACGGATAGTCGCTAATTCCATAGCGGTATGATGCCATCATGTTGCAACTCCGCGCTCAGTTTCAGAACAGCTTCTGCGGCGCATAGATGCAGGCCTAAGCGCTCCGACATAATCCCACATGATCATGCTCGCCTCCAAACTCTCGAACCGGATTTCCTCCATGTTCGACGCGATCACTCAATCGAATTAGAAATGGATACAGAGATGTCATTAGAAGTAGTAGATACGATCGTGATCGGAGCCGGTCAGGCAGGGCTGGCTATGAGTGAACATCTGACTTCGGCTGGTATTCCTCACGTCGTCTTGGAAAGGCACCGGATCGCGGAGAGATGGCGAACAGCCCGGTGGGACTCGCTGGTGGCTAATGGTCCCGCGTGGCATGACCGTTTCCCCGGCCTAACATTTCAGACGCACCCTGATGCGTTCCCGGGTAAGGAGGAGATCGCGGACTATTTCGTTGCCTACGCAAAGAAGATTGCCGCGCCGGTGCGCTGTGGGGTGGAGGTTACGGCCGTACAACGGAACGAGGGACGATTGGGCTTTCGAGTGGAAACCTCGCAAGGGACGTTGGAGGCAAATAACGTAGTTGCAGCGATCGGTCCATTCCAGATTCCGACAATACCTCAAGTAGTACCGCAGGACATTGGAGTCGTCCAAATTCACTCGAGCGACTACCGAAACCCGGAGCAGTTGCCTAGAGGGGCCGTGTTGGTTGTTGGCGCAGGATCTTCCGGAAGCCAGATCGCAGACGAACTTCTGCGCTCTGATCGGAAGGTCTATCTCTCCGTGGGCCCCCACGAACGCCCCCCGCGCTCCTACCGCGGCTACGACTTCTGCTGGTGGCTCGGCGTCTTGGGAAAGTGGGATAATGAAGCAAGAGTTCGCGGTACCGAGCACGTAACGATCTCCGTCAGTGGGGCCCGTGGGGGATACACGGTCGACTTCAGGAAGCTCGCCGCAGACGGAATGATGCTTGTTGGCTCAACTGAAGCGTTCGAGGCAGGCAACGTAACGTTTGCCAGTGATCTCGCGAAGAATGTCGCGATGGGTGACGCCTCGCTCTTCACTCTGTTGGATGAGGCCGATGAATACGTTAGGCGGAATGGACTTGCACTTCCGGAGGAGCCTGAAGCGCGCAGGTTACTCCCGGACCCGGACTGCCTAATGAATCCGCAGCGTGAGCTCAATCTAAAGACTGCCGGCGTGAATACGATCATCTGGGCGACGGGCTTTTCGTCGGACTACAGCTGGCTTAAGGTCAAGGCCTTCGACGAGGCCGGAAAACCCGAACACCAACGTGGGGTATCCTCGGAGCCGGGCGTCTACTTTGTGGGCTTGCCTTGGCAATCTAGGCGAGGGTCCGCTTTTATCTGGGGTGTCTGGCATGACGCTAAATATATTGCTGATCGTATCTCTACTCGGCGGCGTTACCTGGAACATCACGTCGTAAAATCGGAGAAAGTTGATCCACGAAAAGCGACGGGAGGCCCCTAAGTTTTTTGGCGAAACAGTTCACCAGTTGGGGTTGCGGGTGCTGACACGTAAGAAGGAGCAAGAAGTGGCTCATAGGCGGATTCGGAAATTCAATACGAAACACACTTATCCGGAGCAGAAGCTCGACAATGATCTATGTCAGGCAGTGGTGACTAGCGGCGGAAAAATTATTTGGCTACGGGGCCAGTGCCCCCAGAGCTTGAATGACGCCGTCAACATCGACAGCCATGATCCTGTCGAGCAGACGCATAAGGTGATGCAGAATATTAAGCAACTCATCGAAGAAAGTGGCGGTAAGATTGAACATTTGGTCAAGGTTGTCGTTTACCTTACCGACGTGCGGCATCGGGAGGCCGTTTATCGAACGATGGGTCAGTACATAAAGGGCGTGCATCCCGTGTCCACAGGACTTGTTGTCCAAGCGTTGGCGCGACCTGAGTGGCTTGTTGAAATCGACGCCACAGCGGTGATACCCGAGTGAGCGTATGACGTTTTCCCTAGTTGCTCGGTGCGACCAGACTGGAATGTTCGGCGTAGCGATTTCGTCTTCATCTCCGGCTGTCGCTTCAAGGTGTTCATTCGCGCGAGCTGGTGTCGGCGCGGTCGCTTCGCAGAACGTAACTGATCCCTCGCTAGGACCATTGGCCTTGGATGCGATGGAGAGCGGCATGTCCGCGTGGGAAGCCGTCGAAGAAGTGAAACAACGTAGTCGATTTATCGAGTATCGCCAGCTACTGGCAGTTGACCGCGACGGAAATGCCGCTGTTTATTCAGGGCCCAATTCACTAGGCATATGGGCTCAGACGAGCGGAGAAAATGTCGCGGCCGGCGGCAATCTCCTAGCAAATGACGGAGTACCGCACGCAATTGTCGATGCATTCATTGGTTCGTCAGGGCATCTTGGTGACCGCCTGATTGCGTCACTAAGAGCCGGGTTGGCCGCCGGCGGGGAGGCCGGTCCGTTACACTCAGCCGGCATGAAGCTTGTTGACCAAGTCAGTTGGCCAGTCGTGGACCTGCGCTGCGACTGGACACAAGAGTGTCCGATCGAACTGCTCGTTTCTGCCTGGAAGGTCTACAAACCCCAACTTAACGCCTACGTGAAGCGCGCGCTTGATCCACGAGCGGCTCCTTCGTTCGGCGTCCCGGGTGACGAATAGCGCTCCGACGAGCGCTCGCCATTGGCCGCACCGCTCCCTTGATCGTCTTCATGACGCGGTGCCAGAGCACAGAGTAGATTGAGCTATACGCTTCAAGTCAGCAGTCTACGCAAACCCGCGGATGTTGACAGAAGACCCCTGAATTGTGGGCATTGGCAAATGTCGGGCAGATTGGGGTTAATTTTGTATCGACCTTTCATAGCGGAGATCTGATGCTGTCTCGGACAACCATGATGACGCTGTAGTCTGGCGACGAGCGAACGCTACGAACCTCAGAAGAACTGGAAAACTGAGCAAAATACAGATGGACAGCATCGCCATTATTCAGAGGTTGGTTGCGTTTCCGACCGTCAGCCAGGAATCAAACCTCAATTTGATTGACTTTGTCGTTCAGCTGCTTCGCGAAAACGGCGTGACCTGCCGTCTTGTCTATTCGCAGGACGGGCGAAAAGCGAGTTTGCTGGCTACGATCGGACCCGATGATCGGCCAGGCGCAATTCTCTCAGGTCATACGGACGTCGTTACGGCCGATGATCAGAGCTGGACCAAACCGCCATTTAGCGCCACACGACAAGACGGTAAGCTGTATGGTCGTGGAACTGCAGACATGAAAGGCTTTGTGGGCTGTGCCATTTCCGCCGCGCTTAAGGCGTCGAAGACACGCTTAAATGCGCCTCTCTACCTGGCACTATCATATGATGAAGAGATTGGCTGTGTAGGAGTGCGAGGTCTGCTTGACTCGATGGTGAATGAGCTGCAACGGCAATCTTTCTGTATCGTTGGTGAGCCAACAAATATGAACGTTGCAATCGGACACAAAGGCAAGGTTGCGGCTCCCGTTACTTGCGTTGGCCGGGAATGCCATTCCGCATTGGCGCCTACCGGGATAAACGCGATCCATTTGGGTTGCGAATTTGTCGAAGCCATCCGCAGAGAGCAAGCTAAGTTGTGCGACGAGGGCGCGCGGGATGCGAGCTACGAAATTCCGTATACAACGCTTCACGTCGGCACGATTAAATCGGGGGGAATGCTCAATATTGTGCCGAGCCGATGCGAGTTAGAGTTCGAGATCAGGAATGTCGCAGCGGAGATACCTGAGGAGATATTGAGTAGGCTGCGAACTAGAGCGAGTGAAATCGCCAATGGCGCAAGGACCATCGCGTCCGAAGCCGCTATAAATATTGATGTAGTCAACAGTTATCCCGGGCTCAATATCGCCTGCGACGCCCCGGTCGTCCATCTTGTCAAGTCTCTCACCGGTGACGCCAACGTGGTGAAGGTGCCATTCGGAACGGAAGCCGGCCTGTTTTTGCAGAGACTGGGGGTTCCAACGATCGTTTGCGGACCGGGGTCGATGCAGCAGGGTCACAAGCCGGATGAGTTTATCGAAATTGACCAGATTGACCGCTGCGACAAGATGTTAGATAGATTGATTGACCGACTAGCAAGCGGCCATGGCTTCCCCTGAGCGAGGCGTTGCGGCCCGATGCGGCAGGAACTCGCGCAACGATGTGACTTGCGCCCAGACATAGAGTGAGCCCGGGAGACCGCGGCGGTGAGATCGCCGAACTACCCCGCTAGACCATCACCCACTTGGGTGGCGCGGGAACCGAGCTGCCTGCGGGGTTGGACCAGCCGCTCCCGCCCGGCTGGGGCGAGACATAGGCTTCTTGGCACCACCGACCATCAAATCAGCACTCGAAGACTGCGAAGCTCGGACTGCTCAAAATCCAGCTCGCGAAGGATTTCAGCCGGCGTCCGCTCGAGGATATCGCCTCGCGAATCGCTGACGCCTGACGCGCTCTGCTCTGAACTCGACCGGACGCAAGACTGCAAGCTCAAGTTCAAAGGCGGGAGAGCTGTTGGCCACCGCCAACGTCGATATGAATGCCGATCGCATAAGGGATCTCTCCGCGAACAGGGAGGGTCACGGCCCGGCCGATCTCTTCAGGCCCCAGCGCGCCATTGGAATGCCGCCGGTGGCGATCAAATCGTCATAACGATCCTTCGCCGCGGCTGTCATCTCGGTGCGAATGATGACGAAGCTGTTCGCCTCACGACTGGCTTCCGAGCCTATCACCATCTACGACGTCAGGCCGGGTGTCATTCCAACGCCCGCCTTGCTGATACAACAGTCGGCCCTGTTTTCGCCGATGATCTCTGCATTCGCCGAGCCGATGAAGATCACCGATCCCGGGCGCCTTTCGACGAGGCCCAGGCACCTCCTCGCAAAACACTGTGTGAGGAAAAAGCCGGCACGAAGGTTGATGTCCAGCGTCCGATCGTAGCTTTCCGGCTCAAGGTCGAGGATATCCCCGCGCTGCAGTGCTGCAGTGAGCTTACGCTAGCATTGTTGACCAGGCAGGTGGCTCGCCGAGCTCTCCCGCAATCCGGGCCAGCAACGCATCGTTTCCCGATCTCGGAAAACATCGTATCTATAATACCGGTCGGGAGCCGGAATTGGCTCCTGCTCCAGATCCTCGGGACTCACGTGGGCGACGGTGAAATTGGCCTTACCGAGCGCGTCGGCGATTGCACGACCGATTCCACGCCCTGCGCCCGTAACGACCGCCACGTCCCTCATCGGTCGCGTCCTCCCACCGGCGCCGCCAGCGCACGAGACGGCCACCACAAACCGCACCTCGGAGCTCACCTGCGAACGATTGAACTAAGCTGGAAGTACCGCTCCGCCTTCTCGACCGAGTTCGGCAAGTTGTTCGAAGAGATTGCGCTCGATCGCGATCCCGACCTGGTCCGCTTGCGCGCGCAGTTCTGCCGCGCGCTCGCCGGGAATGCGGCCATTTCCTCCGACCGCTGCGAGATAGCGCTGCGTCCAAGCCTGCATGTTCTGATCGAAAGCATCTTTGCCGATGAGCGCCGCCGGATCGAACACGAAGCCGAAGGCGCCGACGCCGCCCGGGGCGCCGCCTTCCGACAACAGGGGCCTTGCCCCGGTCAGCACTCCCGCAAGCACTTCCACGATCATCGCCAGCGCGAGTCCCTTGTGACCGGCGGCCGGTAGGATCGAGCCGGCGAGCGCCGCGGTCGGGTCGGTCGTCGGCCGGCCCTCCGCGTCGATCGCCCAGCCTTCCGGGATCGGCAGGCCATCGCGTAGGGCGACGTGGATCTTGCCGCGCGCGACATTGCTCATCGCGAAGTCGATCAGCAGCGGTGGTCCGTCCGGCCTCGGCGCTGCAAATGCAATGGGATTGTTACCGATTGCCGGCCGCGTTGCGCCCCCGGGAGCCATCACCGGCTGGGTCACCTGCGACAGGAAGCCGCCCCTGCCGCTTTCGGCGACGTCGAGCAGATGCGAGCCGACTGCGCCAAGATGTCCGGCGTTGCGGATCAAAAAGGGGACGAACGGTCGGGTCGGGCCAAGCGCATCCATCGCCAGTGCCAACGCCTTGGGGCCAACGATTTGTCCAAGCCCAAGATCGGCGTCGATTACCAACCCCGTGCCATGCCAGCCGCATTTGATATCCGGCCTCGGGTTCAAGCCGCGGCGCGCGAGCTGGCGCCAATACGAGGGCAGACGCGCGATGCCATGGGTCCGTACGCCCGTGATGTCGGCGAGCAGCAGACGACGGGCTGCCAGCCTCGCGTCATCTTCGCCGAGTCCGGCCCGCGCGAAGATGGTTGCGACCCACGCTTCGAGCGGCGGCAGCAGCATGTTGATCGTCTCCATCGCCCGGCTTTCTATCTCAAATCTCGAACAGCAGCTCCGGGCGCGGGGTAACCTCGCCGCGTTCGACCTTGCGGACGATATCGACGATCCGCTCATGCGCCGGCGCTGCGCAGCCGGCCTCCTTCGCCTTGCGGACGATGAAGCCGTTGATCTCACCGATCTCGGTGCGCCGCCCCTTCTGGATATCCTGTGCCATCGAGGGACGCTGCAAATTGCTGCGCGCCTGCGAACCGGTTCCCTTCTGCATGTGCCGCTCGACCTCGGCCAGCGCCGTGGCGTCGCCTTCGGATGCCGAGCGTAGCAGGTTCGGCTCGATGCCCGTGATGTGCTCGAGGTCGAGGCCGAGCGACTGGCCGGTCCGGATCGCTTCGCCGCCGAGGCGGATGACGAGGCGGCGGATCACGGGATGGGCGTCGCGTTCGTTTCCGCTCATGCCGGTCGCGGCGCTGACGCCGTTGCGCATGCCGTTGACGCAGAGCTTCGACCAGCGCACGCCCCACAGATTGGTAGTGACGCCAGAGCCGTCGATCGGGGTAAACAGGGCGTGCAGCTCCTTCACGCGCGGCGTCACGCGCCCATGGACCTCACCGACGAGAATCGATTTGGTCTCGAAGTCGCGCGGCATGGTGCGACGGACGCAGCCCGGTTCATAGAGATCGACGGCGAAATTATTGCCGACGATGCAGCCGACCGTGCGTCCCCATCCGACGACGCCGGCGATGATCTCCTCGTTGATCGAATTCTGCGCCGAGACGACGTAGCCCTGCGGCGAGAGATACGGCCTGATGAGGGTCGTGCACCATTCGGTATCGTAGGATTTGCTGGAGATGATCGCGATATCGATCGGCCGCTGCCTCGAAAGGCTCTGCACCTCGGTGAGGTGCATCGTCGGGACCGAAACGATGCAGGTTTCCTCATCCCTCATGCCGGACAGATGCAGCCCGCGTTGGCGGATCGTCTCGATGTGCTCGGGCCAGGGATCGATCAGCGTGACGTCGTTGCCGGTGCGCGCCAAATGGCCGCCGAGATAGCTGCCGACAGCGCCGGCGCCGACGATTGCGATACGTTTCTTCATTACCATTGTTCCTTCGTCGTCGGCCTTGGTTCTTACTATGCCGTCGGTGCGCGGCGAACGAGCTTGTCGAGAACGTGCCGGCAACTCGCGATCTCGCCGGGCGAAATGCCGGACAGTTCCTTTGCCTCGATTGCGCGGGCGCGCGCGTGTAGTGCGTGGTTGCGGTCGCGTCCCATGGCCGTGAGTGTCAAGCCGCCGCTAGCGTCGGCCTCGACGAGGCCCATGCGCACTAGCTCGTTCACGGTGCTCTCCGCGGCGTTGAGCCCGAGAAACAATTCAGGCAGCAAGCTCGCGAGCGTGCGTCCCGGCAACGTTTCGATCGCGGCCATCAACCGGCTCTGCAGGACGCTGAGACCTTCGGCATGGCGACCCTCGTCGAGCGCTGCCGAGAGCACGCCATGGGCACGATACATCAGCGCCGTCATGAACTCATTCATCGGGCCGCCGGCGTGCGCCTGTCCGGTCGCCTTCGACAGGTCGGTGGGATCGGCGAAGTCGGCGGCCATGCAATAGCGTCCTTGCGCAAACAGTAGCGGGCCGCGGTCGTGGCGCACGAAGCGTTCGACTTCACCCAGCATGATCAGATGATCGCCGCCGGGATATTCGGCCGCCTTGCGGCATTCGAAGCTGCACAGCGTTCCCTCGAGCAGCGGTGCGCCGCCGATGCCGCGCTTCCAGGAGACGCCCCCGAACTTGTCGCCGCCCGAGCGGCCAAAATGATTTGAGAGAGCGATCTGGTCGCTGGATAGAATGTTTACGGCGAAATGCGTGGCGACCTTGAAGGTCGGGAAGCTCTGGCTCGTTCGCTTGGCCGACCACAGCACGAGCGGTGGATCGAGCGAGACCGAGGAGAACGAGTTCGCCGTCATTCCGACGAGCTCGTCACCGTGAGCGGCGGTGACGACGGTCACGCCGGTCCCGAATTGGCCGAGGCAGCGCCGAAACGCGGCCGGATCTGCCTTGGGATCGCCGCTGTCGACGGCCGCGATGGTCGGGGAGAACTGCTGCATGGCGTGCACTCGGCCTTCTGGTCAGTCGCTCGGAGGTTGCTGCGAATATCCTGATCACGCAGCGTGGGAGTACATCGGCCGTCCCGCCACCGGCATTTCCGCTGCGAGGATCGTACCGCTCTTCGATTCCGTGATGAAGAGTGTCCGCCGATCCGGACCGCCATAGGCGCAATTGGTGGTGAGAAGTCCCTTCGGAGACTTGATGCGCAGCATCGGTTCTCCGAGCGCGCTGAACAGCCAGGTGGCGCCGAGGCCGACGTGACAGATCGCGATATTGTCGTCCTCGTCGATCGCAAGGCCATCGGGGCCGCCACCTCCGGAAAGCTGGATGAAGGTGCCAACCTTGCTTGCGGTGCCGTCGCGCATCAGCGGCACCCGCCAGATCGCATTGGCGCGCGTCACCGCCAGAAACAGCATCGTCTCGGCCTTGTTGAGCACGAGGCCATTCGGGCTCGGAATCCGGTCGAGCACGCAATCGAGCTGGCCACTGGGTCGCAATCGATAGAGGCGGCCGCTCGGATCATGCAATCCGGTCTGCCCCTGATCGGTGAAGTACATGTCGCCGTTCGAGGCGAACACGAGATCATTGACGCCCTTGAATCGCTGCAACAGCGAGCGCTCCAGGAAGGGCTCGACGCGACCCGTGGCCGGGTCGAACACCATGATGCCCTGCTTGTGGTCGGTGATGAAGCCGCGCCCGTCCCTGTGAAACTTCAGGCCGTTCGGCTCACCGTCGTACTCCGCGCCAACACTGACCTCACCGTTCGGCGTGATGCGCAACAGGCGGCCCCAAGGAATGTCGACGACCCAGAGATCGTCATTGCGGTCAAAGGATGGGCCTTCGAGAAAGGTCGGCGTCGGTGCGCCGTGAAACTGCACCTCAGCCCATTCCGAGCGCTGGCCGCTCTTGAACAGATGCTCGGGGATTGCAGTGAAGACGCGCGCCTCCACGCTTGGCGGTGCTGCATACATCGTCGAGTTCTCCCGTGCGCGGAGTTAATCCGCGTCTCGTTAAGCCGCGCATTCCGTGACGACACGTGAGCGCAACCGGCTTGACAGCCGTGGTGATTGGCTATCTATTCTTATATAAGGATAACGTTCCGAAATGAGAACGCAAGGAAAAACCGGGGCGTCGCGCCAGCGCGATGCGGCTCGGCTTTTCGGAGGGAGCGACTTCATGCGTGGCGGCATGCACTTGATCGGGTTTCTGATCAACTCGCCTATCAATCACACGATCCTGAGCTGGTCGGATCCCGCCGATCAGCGTCTCGAGGCGATGGGAAGCCTGAAGCGCTGGCAGAGGCTTGCGCAGACCTATGAGCGCGGCCTGTTCGATGGGCTGTTCTTCGCGGATACGCCGGGTGTGTTCGACCGCTACAAGGAGCGTTCCGACGAGGCGGTGCGCTACGGCGTGTGCTGGCCGCCGCACGATCCGGTCGTTCTGCTGAGTGCACTCGCCGCCGCCACCGATCGGCTCGGCCTTGCGGTGACGCTCTCCATTTCGGCCAATCATCCCTATCAGGCGGTCCGCTCGCTCTCGACGCTCGACTATATGAGCGGCGGTCGGGTCGGCTGGAACATCGTCACTGGCCATCTGCGCGGCGAGTACCGTGCACTCGGTCTCAATCAACTCGATCACGACCAGCGCTACGATCGCGCCGATGAATATATGGAAGTCTGTCGTGCGCTCTGGAGCGGGGTGCGCGAGGGCGCGGTCCAGGCCGACAGGACGACAGGCGTCTATGCTGATCCGGCCAAGGTGGACATCATCAATCACGAGGGCGAGTATTTCCGCTGCCATACGGTGCCGCCGGCTTTGCCGTCGCGGCAGGGCCATCCGGTGCTGTTCCAGGCCGGATCCTCCGGCCGCGGCCAGCGCTTCGCGCAGAAGCACGCCGACGTGGTGTTCTCCATTCAACCGCATCTGGGCGGCATGAAAACCTTCATGCAGGAGCTCGGCGCAGCATCGGGGAGCGCGGCCGCGCCCAAGGTGACGTTCGGCGTGCAGCCGATTCTCGGAAGCTCCGAGGCGGAGGCGAGGCGCCGGCTCGACGAATTCGCCGCGCGCATTCCGCTTGAGGCCGCGCTGAGCCGCTTGTCCGGTTCGCTCGGGGTGGATTTCAGCCAAGTCGAGCTCGATCTGCCGCTCGAGGAGCAGAAGACGCAGGCATCGCAGGGTCTGATGAAGGCCATGTCGGCCTCGTTCGAGAATCGCCGCTTCACGCTGCGCGAGGCGGCGGTACGCTGGGGCCTTGCGGTCGGCATGCCGCAACTGATCGGAACACCGGAGCAGGTTGCCGATCAGCTCGAGACGATCTGGCGGGAGACCGGGTGCCACGGTTTCAATATCACGCCGACGACCACGCCCTCCAGCGTCGAGGAATTCGTTGACCAGGTGATCCCAATTCTGCAGAAACGAGGTGTGTTCCGCACCGCATATGAGGGCGAGACGTTCCGCGAAAATTTGCTGAACTGAACGGCAACGGCCACGCGAGTTGGCCGCGTTCCAACGAGTATCGTTACGAGCAGGGAGGAGATCGTGACAATGAATCACACTCGGAGAGCGTTCGTGAAGACGACGCTGCTCGCGGGCATCGGCGCGCCGGCCCTTGGTCTTTTCGCGCCGAACATCGCGCGGGGGCAGGGGGCGGTCACCCTGAAATTCGCTCATCCCGACAGCAACCTCCATCCCAACCACAAGATGGCGGAAGCCTTTGCGGGCCGGGTAGGCGAACGCACCAATGGCGCTGTCAAGATCGATATCTTCGCCGGCGGACAGCTTGGCTCCAGTGTCAGCATCGCGACCGGCGTTGCGACCGGGACGGTCGATCTCGTGTACCACACCGCGGGATTCCTCTCCTCCATCTTCCCAATGATGCAGGTGCTCGATCTGCCGTTCCTGTTCCGCGACGCGCGCAGCGGCGAAAGGGTGACCGATGGCGAGATCGGCCAGATGATCTTCGCCAGCCTCGCGCCGAAGAATGTCTATGGCCTGGCCTGGAGCACCAATGGCTGGCGGGTGGTGGAGACCACCAGAAAGGTCGTGCGAGCTCCCGACGACCTTTCCGGGATGAAGTTCAGGATCCAGCAAAGCCCGGTCTTCGTCGCGATGGCCAAGGCATTCAACGCCCAGCCCGTGTCGCTCGACGTTTCCGAGATGTATCTGGCGCTGACGCAGAACACGATCGACGGCTACGAATTCCCGCTGCTCTCCGTCGTCGCGACCAAGCTGCACGAGGTGACGAAATTCGTTTCCGAAACCAATCACACCTACAACGCGATGGCGCTGCTCGGCTCGAAGTTCAAGCTCGACAAGCTCGATCCGACGCACCTGAAGGTCCTGCGTGAGGAAGCGCTGCGGTTCGGCAACGACACCCGCAAGTCGATCGTCGAGGCCTCCGCCGCGGCCAAGAAAACCTGCCAAGATGCCGGCATCCAGTTCAACCCCGTCGACTACGCGCCGTTCAGGCAAAAGGTCGAGCCCGTGTTCGCTCAGTTCCGCACGTCGATGGGCGAGCAGCTCATCGACAAACTGCTGAAAGCCGCCGAGGGATGACCGAGCAGGTCTGTGATGTTCCGGCTTCAGGGCACAGCCACGCTCTGTCGCGCTTTGGTCTCGGTGCCATCGCCGAGATCATGGTGGCGATCGCGCTGGCGTTGCAGCTGGCCATCACGCTGCTCTCCGTGCTGATTCGCGAGGTGACGCCGTTCTCCATCCTGTCGGTGGACGAAACCGCAAAATTGTCGCTGAGCGTGATTGCCTTCATGGGCGGCGCCATCGCCTATCGGCGCGCCGAACATGCCTCGATCGAGGTCATCACAAAGCGTTTGACCCCGCACTGGCGACAGGTCCTGGGCTGCGTGGTCGACCTTGGGGTGCTGGTGACGGCGATATCCATCCTCCGGGGCAGCGCCTCGCTGTTCATGGTCCGTCTCGACGAGCATCTGCCGATCACGGGTTGGCCGACCGCCACCCTGGTCGTGCCGCTCGGGCTCGGGCTGCTGCTGATCGCCCTGACCGCCGCCGAGCGGCTCTTGGCAAAGCGCGGGCGACCGCTCCTGGTCGCGCTTGCCGCCGCTACCGTGCTTGCCGGCTGCCTGTTCGCCGATGCCAGCCTCTTCACACAGACTTTCAGCTCGCGATATTCGCTGGTGGCGCTCTTGATCGTGCTGTTCGCCATGATCGGCATCGGCATGCCGATCGGCTTCGCACTGATGGCGGGCTCGCTGATCTACCTCCTGGCCAACGACATTCCACTGGTCGCGATCGCGCAGAGCATGATCGACGCCAACAGCAACTTCATCCTGCTGGCGTTACCGTTCTTCATCCTCGCCGGCGGTATCATGGATCAGGGCGGAATCAGCGTGCGCTTCGTGCGCTTTGCGATGTCGCTGGTCGGCCATTTCCGTGGCGGTCTGCTCCAGGTGGTGGTGATCACGACCTATCTCGTGTCGGGTATCTCCGGATCGAAAGCGGCCGACGTGGTCGCCGTAGGATCCGTCATGCGGCGAGAGCTTGAAAGAACGGGCTACAAGCCCCAGGAATCCGCCGCGGCGCTGGCGGCATCGGCCGCAATGTCCGAGACGATCCCGCCGAGCATCGCGATGCTGATCCTCGGAACGGTGACACCGGTTTCGATCGGCACGCTGTTCGTCGCCGGTCTGATACCCGCGGCAGTGATTGCCGTGATGCTCATGCTGCTGATCTATGTTTCCGCCCGCAACAGCGGTTTGTCCGCCAATCCCAAAGCGACCGCCGGAGAGCGAGCCAGGGCCGGCACGGACGCGTTGCTGCCGCTCGGCATGCCGGTCATCATGATCCTCGGCATCAAGTTCGGCTTCGCCACACCGACCGAAGTGTCCTCGATCGCCGTGCTGTATGGGCTTGTCCTCGCATCCGTGTTCTATCGCGCGCTCACGCTCAGGGCATGCGCCAGAATCCTGATTGAAGCCGGACGGCTGACAGGGATGGTTCTGTTCATCGTCGCGGCCGCGGGCGCATTCGGCTGGGTGTTGACCGCCGCCGGGCTGAACGCGCATCTGAGCCAGGTCGTCGCGCTGCTCGGCAACAGCAAGTTGCTGTTTCTCCTGGGTTCGATCGCCCTGATCATCATCGTCGGGGCCTTGCTGGAGGGGTTGCCGGCGATCATCATCCTCGCACCCGTCCTGATGCCGATCGCCAATCAACTCGGCATCGATTCCATTCATTATGCGATGGTAATCATCCTGTCGATCGGCGTAGGCGTCTTCATGCCGCCTGTCGGCATCGGCTTCTATATCGCTTGCGCTGTCGTACGCGCGGACATCGACCAGGCGTCGCGATCGATGGTGCCGTACCTCGTTGTGCTCTGTCTCGGCGTGCTGCTCATCGCCTATGTCCCCTGGTTTACGCACGCGCTGCCAAATCTGATCGGGAAGTGAGGCTCCGGACCGTCTGCCGCGGTCGAAGGTCTCGACGATGTCGTGCCAAGAAGAAAGAAGAACGGTGACCCGGAGTTCTCAAGCAAGTTTCAAGACCATGCCGGGACGGACCGATACCCATTTCCATGTCTTCGGCCCGGAGGCCCGATATCCCTATCGGACCGAGCTGACCTACGCGCCGCCTGCTGCAACACCCGCAGCCTATATGGCGTTGGCCGAGCGGCTTTGCATCGATCGTGCCGTCATCGTCCAGGCCAGCGTCTATGGATCGGATAACAGCCGGCAGCTCGATGCGATGCGCGAAATCGCAGGCGTGGAAACACGTGCAGTTGTCGTCGTCGATCCCGATGTCTCGGACGAAGAACTCGACGAGCTACACCACAAGGGCGCGAGAGGCGTGAGGTTCATTGCGACCCGGCCAGGCAGCTTGCCGCTCGCACAGCTGGAGCGAATTGCATCCCGGATTCGGCGATGGGGCTGGCATGTCGCGCTGATGCTCGACGGTCGCTCCATCGTCGCGCTTGAGGACCGGCTGCAAAAATTGCCGTGCCCCTTCGTGATCGATCACCTGGCCGATCCCGACGCCCAAAAGGGAACGGAACAACCTGCTTTTCAGGCTCTCCTTCGGCTGCTCCGATCGGGCAATTGCTGGACGAAGATTTCGGCGCCGTATCACATGAATACCGCTGCACCGGCTTATGACGAGCTCGAGCCGCTCGTCGAAGCCTTATTGGCTGAGGCACCGGATCGTCTGCTGTGGGCGACCGACTGGCCGCATGCCGCAACGCATGGACCGACCCCTGACGCGACAGATCTCCTTTCGGCGCTTTATTCGTGGTGCGACGAAACCGTCCTGACCAAGATCATGGTTCGAAATCCGGCGGCTCTGTACGGATTTGGCTGATGCAATGCTCGATCATGACCGTTGGCAGATGCGGCTCGTGTGAGCACCCGAGGATGCGGCTCCGGGCAACTTGAAAACCCTTCGTACGTGAAGAACGCTTACAGAAAGAGGAAACATGCAGTCCGTCATCTACAAGCGCATTCCGCAATGCCCGGCAGACCTCCTGGCCGAGGTCGCAAAATATCCGGTCTCCGATTTGCACGAGGCACTCGGCCCGGTCGAGGGGCGCATGCAGCTCATGAGCTCGCGCATGCGGCCGATCGCGCCAGGCCAGCGGATCGCGGGCCAAGCCGTCACGTCGTATAATTTCCCTGGCGACAACCTCATGATCCATGCCGCCCTCAACGTCGCGCAGCGAGGCCAGGTGCTCGTCCTCGTCAACGGCGGTGGCGCGCACGGCTCGTTGTGGGGCGACGTGGCCGCGACCTTCGCCAAGCAGAAGGGGATTGCGGGCATCATTGTCGATGGTCCGGCCCGGGATGTCGCTGCGCTGCGTGAGCTCGGCTCGCTGACCTGGTCGACGTCGATCTCCTCCAGTCATCCCGAAAAGCGCGGCCCCGGCGCGGTGAACGTGCCGATCGTTTGCGACGGCGTACGTGTGGATCCCGGTGACGTGATCGTCGCCGATGATGACGGGGCGCTCGCGATTCCGCTGCGCTCGCTCGAGCGTGCGGTGAAGGGCGCACGGGAGCGCAATCGGAAGGAGATCGAGCTGCGCGACCGTCTGAAGACCGGCTCGTCGTTGTTCGAGCTGCTGCAGATGGACAAGAACGTGCAGGCCGCCGGCGCTGAAATCAGGGATACTCTCTGGATTGACGGCTGACCGGACGGCGTCCCTGGCGCGAGGTCATTTCTTGCGCCGCTTGCCGGTGTCGGCCCGCTCGGCAGAATCTTCTGCCGGCGGATATGGGCCGCGATAGCCGAGGATCTGCGAGATCTGTTCGGCGGCCTTGAAGGTCAGCCGCTCGATGTGCTCGCGCGCAAGCAGCAGGCGCGCGGTAGGGCCGGCGATCGTCACCGAGCAGCTGACGAGGCCGGCCTCGTCAAAACAGGGGCTCGCGATGCCGGTGGCGCCATCAATTATACCATTAGCGTCGACAACGACGCCGCGGTGACGGATTTCGGGGAACATGGCGACGAGTTCCTCTTTCGAGGATGTGTCGTCCGTGAACTTTACAAACTTGGTCTGGGTCAGATACGCCGTCTGAACATTCTCTGGTAGGAATGCCAGCATCGCCTTTCCTGCGGCCGTACAATACAGCGGCCGCCGGTTGCCGATGCGGACCGCAAAGCGCAGCGGCTTTTCCGATTCGATGACATCGACGTAAGATATCTCGTGGCCCTCCTCGGAGAGGACACCGAGCAGGATCGTCTCCTCGGTCTCTCGTGCGAGCCGCTCCAGGACGGGACGCGCACATTTCGGGAACGATCGAGCCTGAGCCAGGCTCGCGCCAAGCTTGATCGCTTGATCGCCGAGAATGTAGTGGCCGTTGTCGCTGCGAGCATATCCCCCGCCTTCGAGCGCGCGCATGAGGCTGAAGACGCTCGTTTTCGGCAGTTTTAGGCGGTCACTGAGCTTTGCCAGCGTAAGACCTTCCGGTTCGGCCGCTAACGCCTGCAGGATATCCATCACCCGAAGCGCCGAACGAGGGCCGCTGAAGGCCCGTTCGGTTGTCCTCGCGTTGTTGGACATTTGTTCGTCGTGGCGTTTCATCGGTTGATCTTACTTTCATTATTCCTGTCATTCGATTAGCCAGAGCGCAAGCAGCCCAAGCGAGCATCAGTTGAGGGTCCAGATAGACCGTTCTAACAGCTATAGGTTATACTCCACGCAGCCGACCGCGACGCGGCTGGCCGTTGTCTACCCATGTCATCGCCAATGGGGCGGATTGGGCTCAGGTGCTGAAAGAATATGAAGATCTCCCCAGCCATGCCTCGCTAGGTCCGTTTAATCGGCGTGGAACGAGAAGCGCACGAGCGCAAGCTCCGACTGCACGACCCTCGGATGCGTATCGAGGGTCAGAGCCGAGCCACATTGCGGATGAAGCCGTCGGTCCTGTTAGGATGTGAGAGCAGGGCCGGGGGGCTGAACGGAAAAAGATCAGTCTTGATAAAACAGCCTTCCCCCTATGCGTAGGCTCTGCCCAGAATTACTTCTGGACTTCACCGGGCGGTTGCCCGGTCCTGGGCCAGTTCCGCAGCATTCCATGCTTATCCGGGGCGGCCCCGAAAGTCTCACCTTGCATTGAGCTACTTGACCCCGGGGAGGGGACCCCAGCCAACCGGAACTTCAGTATTTTCGTTTATTTCACTTGTTGCGTTTATTTCGAATATAGCCTACATACAATGCCGTACCGAGGAGAACAACGATTACGATGCCAGCCTACGCCGAAGAGCTGGGAGGTACTCGCCTGCCTTCCGCGAGCGAGAAGGCGGCAGCCAACCAGCTTCGTCAAATACTCGCGTCGCATGCGACTGGGGATGCCAAGCTACGCGTGCTCGACGATGCTCAAAAGGCTGCTGAGATAACCTTGTCGCCGGCCCTGTCGAGCCTCTTAATGGAATTGCTTCGGCACATCGGCCGCGGCGATGCGGTGACCCTTGTGCCTGTGCATGAGATGTTGACCACACAGCAAGCTGCCGACATCCTAAATGTCTCACGTCCGTTTCTGGTTTCTCTGCTAGAGAAGAACGAAATTCAGCACGTGACAGTGGGGCGTCATCGCAGGATTAGGGCAGAGGATCTATTCGCCTATAAGCGCACGCGTGATGAGAAGCGAGGCAACGCGCTTGCGAATCTCGCCGAGCTGGACGCGGAGCATCTGTAAGCTTGTTTGCGAATCGTTTCACCGCATTCGTCGATGCGTGCTCCCTTGCGAGTGCCCTCAAAAATAGACTGGCCTCAGGCAGCACAATTTTGATGCAGCTCTGATTTCGGATATTCCAAAATGAAGGTTGTGCAAATCAACGAAAGCTGACTGAGATCAATCGCCTGCGTGTAAAACGACCCGCTGGCTGTCTCCTGCACTCGCGCCACTCTCGGTCTCTGCGCCGAACTAGCGCTATCAAAGGCAGTATTCCCGCGACTGGACCACCGATAGATCATCGCTTCCAACTGCCCGCGAAGGTCAATCGAATGCTCTGCGTATTCAGCCCGACTGTGATCGCACCATCGGCTCTGCAGCGTGCGCGTCCGATACCTCGCCTGCTGAGGGCCCACCAGCCTCTGCTTTAGGGCGGGGAGTGTTGCGCTCCGTCTCCACGGCCTGGTTGCAAAGCAGGACGCGTGTCTGCAGACCGGAAACCTCAAACCAAGGCATCTTCTATGGAATTGGAAGCACGGTGATTCTGATTTTCGTGGTGAGTCCGGGAGAATGCCGTTCGTCAGCTGATCGTCAGCCAAGCCGTCTATCTAATTAGGCTTCACGTTCTCGCCTGGATCGGAGTTAGAATATGACGGGTATTGGCCGGCCTGGCAAATCGCTCGTTGGGGCTCCCGGAGCCGACAGCACTTGGGACTCGAGCAGTTTGCGTTCAGAATCGAGTCTCGCCGCTGGGGAGGGCGGCCAATCCTTCTATTCCATCGTGGAGCGAATGCGCTCTTGGCCTCAGGATAGAGCGGCGTTGGTCGGCAGCCAGCCGCGAACTTCGGATATGGCAGTCCCCATTTCATCGACGGGTGACGAGATCAAGGCAACAAAGCGACAAATGGAAAGCCTGCTCTCGGAAGTTGGCGCTCGCAGTAAGGCGGCCATGCAAGCGCGGAGCTCGTCAGAGGCACAAGAGCTGATCGACAAGCTCATCCAGGTCGGCTCAAAAGTTCTGGAGTACTACGCCAGCCTGCCCCAGCACGAGGCGCGCAGGATTCTGTCTGACGATCAGGCTCGCGGTCTCCGGGACGAGGTGCTCCATGCGGCGGAGCAATGTAACGCTCTGGCCACCCCGACCATCTACGCCTTGGAGCAGAGCAGGAAAAGTGCAACCGTCGTGCTCCAACGGATGCTATCCAACACTCCCTCTGACCTACTGAACCGAGCGGTTTCCGGCGTAGCAAACCGCTATGCGGACTGCATGGAGTGGTGGGGAAAGAAGGCGTTGCGTTCGGAACGGATGCAATGCGTCTGCGCCGCTACTGCTAATTTACCCAATGTAACGGCCCAAAAGCGGCAGGCCGACGAGGCCGCACTGCGGCTGCACAGCGGTTGGGCACTGCACACCAAGTGCATGCATCTGCAATCGCAGGTCGCTCTCGCACAAATCATGATTGAGCCTCTCGAAAGCACGTTCGACCCAGCCACGAGGGAAATCCTCATGGCCGAGAACGGACGGGCTCGCCTGCTCGGCACTTTCATCGATGACGTTTTTCCGGCATTCATATCGACAAAGGACGCAGTTCTACAGAGCCAAGGACGCGCACTCGACGCGGCGCACTGCGCGGTCCTGGAAGGAGTTATGGAGCGGCTTTCTGAATTTGCGTTGGGAGTGCACAACCTCGTTTCAAAGCTAAGGGGTCAGGGGACCGGTGACGACCTGCCATTGAAACTGTTGCATCAGATCGTGGAAAGCGCGTGGGTCACTGCACACGACGTTATGCGGCTGCTGGATCTACAGCCCAAAACGTCGGCCATCAATTCACCGGCGGTCGAAGCAGGGGCTGCGAAGCCGGCCAACGCTACGCGAGAGGCTGTAGCGGCCGAAGGCACTTCTGCGCGCAGGAAGGGTAAAGCCAAACGTACACCGAGCACTCTCGCCGGGAGTTCGGCACGCGACGGGACGCAGCTGCAGATCGCTACAACCGACAAAGCCACGGCGCCAGCAGCCAAAGTTGTGGTGCTCTCGGATCTGGGTACGAAGAAGCTCGTGAGCGCGGAAGAGGCGCATGCGAGGGCGACATCCTCGGCGACGGCACACTTGGCGATCTGGCAGGCCCCGCCATCAATGGAGACGCTGGCGCGCCTACTCGAGCGGTTGGACGCACTTTTGCAGTTTGATCTGGCTGGTCAGCAACGGGCCGTCTCGCAAGCCCGCCAAATGAAGCCCGAGGACGCCGACCACGTTGTGGATGCCGTGATCGAGCGCCTGCAGACCCAGGCCGCCGAAATGCAGGCTTGTGAGGGTTCGCTCGCGGAGCCTGGTCGACGTATCCTACTCACGCCAACGCAAGTGCCCGAGGTGCATGGCAAGCTAGTCCGACTCAAGATGATGCGGGCCGAGGCGCAGGGGCTCGCCAAGACTTTGGACGAGCGAAGGGCATTGACTAGGATTGAATGCATGAAGACCTACGGCTTTCCGTCGCAGAAGTACCTTGAACAGTTGCGCGCGGCCGGGGAGTTGGCGCCTGCCGATCTACCGCGCGCGTTAAAGGGCGAGCCAGGGGTGCTGTTTCAGGTTAAGCTGCAACCCAAGGCGCTGCGCAATGGTGCAATGCCGAGCCCCATGTGGGTTCACATCCATACGAAGCGACCGGTACATACGGGCCAGTTGGCGACGCTGGATGACGCCGACTTCGCCGCTTGCCACGTCAAGTCCAACGAACAACGCGGCTATAATCAGCAGTGGCAGAACGCCCGGGCGGCGACGGGCTGCGAAAACGTCGTGATTCACCGCGGCAAGCTCACGCCTGCGTTCTGTAAGTCCTTGTTGGCCACAGTGCGTAGTGACATCCCACCCTATCGGCTTGCCGAGGCGGAGCAACTGTCAACGCAGGCCGCTCGACTTGGGATCTAGGGGCTTTAACGGTAGAGTACCGAGTGGCGACATCATTGGTCAGACCAGGAAATCCGAAGCCAGTGGGCCGTAATCGGGGTCGTGGGCCTACAAGCTGGCCGGCGACAGCTTGCGCGCGACTGTCCGGTCTGGCCGCAGCGATTGGAAGGAGACAAACTGAGCGTCGGGCGCACCCTTTCGCCGACGCGGACGATCAGCCCGCGTAAGTAGGTCAGGCAGGCTTTGTTGCAGCGAGTCGCCAGCGCGATGTTTCGACAGGAGATTTGGTACAAGTGTTGCAGGTACGAGGTGAGGTCTTCGATGCGGAAATTCTTTCGGTGTTGGGAAAGATCTATGATGAAGCGGTGGCGGCGCTGCCTGCAAGTATGCGAACTCCCGTCAATCGAACAGAGCTTGCCAAGCTGGTACTTAGGCGCACGGCCGCTGGTGAGGCCGAACTGGCTCTCCTAAGAAGGCTAACGGTGGCTATTGCGCCAGTCGCTTAGGCGAGCAGCGGTTGAATGCCTCTACTTGAATTCCAGAACTATAACCGCGTTACCACGGCCGGCGCAGGTCTTCGAAGATCCGGATCAACGTCAGCTGTTCACGAGCCGGTTTAGCATCGTTCGCCGCGAGCAGTCCGTCAAGCTCTACTGGCCATCCTCCCAGCTTTGGCCGCGGCTGCACTTGGCGGTCAAACTCGAAGGAGGTCTCCCCAGACCTCAGTACCTTTCGGACCGTGTTCCGCGACACCTTCGGGTCACAGGCGATCTCCTTGATCGTCTTGCCTCTGATGAAGTGCTCACGCCGTATTCGCGCAATCGTCTCCATGACCAGCATCGCCGACCACCTGCTTCATTCCAAAGCAGGCAGCGCAACAGCCCAACTGGGTCAATGTTGGGCGCGATCCCGGCTTAGGGGGGCAATATTGCAGACGATGACGTAATTGCGGTCGCGCCCGCGGCACGAAAGGTCCACTATCTTCAAGCCCTCCACCATCTTACGAATCGGAGGGGCTATGAAGCAATATGTTGGGCTGGATGTCTCGCAGAATGAAACGTCAGTGTGTGTGCTCGACGAGGTCGGTCAGGTCTTGTTAGAGGGAAAGGCCAAGTCCGACCCCGGGCGCTCACGGCACTGCTCCGCAAGCGAGCTCCACACGCCGAGCGCATTTGTTTTGAGACCGGGACGATGGCGAGTTGGCTGTGGCACGAGCTTCGTAGGGCTGATCTTCCAGTGGTCTGTATCGACGCTCGGCATGCGCAGGCGCCTTTGTCAGTGCTCGAACCGCTCGGATTCTCAGTCATTCTCGCGCAGTCGCGCTACGACTCTCCCCTCGCAGGATCGCCTGCTGACTGCACTGCTGTCGCGGCGGCCGGAGGCGATCATCATGGTCGGATCACCCGCAACGGAGGAGGGCGCTCGCCTGCTGCGGCATGCACGCAGTCCCGTAGGTGAAACACGGGAGCTGCCATCGTCTCCAATCGATGCAGTCGTCGGTTTCGATAACTACCAGGCGGGCGATACCGTCGCCCGGCACTTCGTCGCGCAAGGACGCAAGAACTTAGCGTTCATCGACGGCACCGACCCGCGCACGACCCGCCGCCGGCTCGGATTTCGCGACAACGCCGTTGCGAGCGGCCTTACTGACCCACGTCGGCTGATCCTGGACCGCAACACGGCCTGCACGACGCTGGCGCATGCGCAGCTTCCCGGCGTAGACGCCGTGTTCACGGCTAATGATGCTGCCATCGGTTAAATGGCGGGCTTGCGCAAAGCCGGTTCTTGCGCGAGGCCTGCCTCTGAGGCCCACACTTCTTTGAACGTTCCAACGGTTCCGCTACAGCGTCCAGCACCAACATCCGGCCGACGCTTGCGACCTGCGCCAGCATACACTTCGATACGCGGCCACAACGGTCGTCTTATGTCGTCCGAATAGTCGTCCATTGTGAGCACCCTTGCTGAAGATGACTTTTCTAGCGGGGATCACGCGACTACGCAACCGACGACAGCAGGTACTTAGGGACCAACTTCAGACTACACAATTTGATGCAAACTCAACTTCGGATATTACATAATGAAGGTTATACGAATCAATCATCTTCGATGCTGGAGCCAAGGCCCGTCCTTTGCTCACGAGCGAGCTCTCGCACGTTGCAACTGCCGCAACGCTTGGCGTCGGGTTTGTTTGCGCAGGCGTCGAACCGGCGTGATCGACGGCATCGGCGACAGTGTCGTGGCTGGCGCCGGCTCCTCGACCGCGCGGGCATCAGGCAGCTCCATTGGCTGAGCTGGTGCGGGCCGCGCCTCCATGACCGCGAGAACCTCGCGTCCCTTATCAGTGATGCGCCAGCCGCCGTTCCTTCGCTCGATGAGACGTTGGGAGAAGATATCCAGGTCAGGCACGCGGGCCGCCAATCGCTTCGTGCGTTCGGCCCAGTCCCGTCCGCTGGTGGCCAGAATCGCCATATCGCGCTTGATGTCCTCCAGGACGGCGAACCCGTCCGGATAGCTGACCAGCACCTTGAGAACCGTCACCTGGAAGTTCACTGCCCCACCCGTACGCGGCTTCCGCGAACTTACTTCCCTACATCTTAGAGGCACTCGAGACCTCCTGTCGACTCACGCCATTCATTCGTTGGTTTGTCTTGGAGGTGCGGGCGTGGTGATGGCGTAGCACTCCAGCTCGGAACGGTCATGCCCGCGTCGGGATTGAGGATAGTTGACGTGCAAGCTTGAAGAATTCACCCGCGCGCGGCGCCGCAAGCAGCCGCTTAGATTGCTTCCGCGATCCAGGACGCAGCTAGGCCCGCGCGAAGCGGCGGCGTTTCGCCACTCGCTGGTAGCCGCCAGTCACGTTGAGCCGCACGAACTCGGCGCAACTGACAGGCACCTAGCTGCAAGATCCAAGGGGAGAAGACCTTGACACTGTTCTTTATTTGTTCTAGCTGATAGCATGCGCATCGGTCTTCGTCGGGAGGCCGCACCGGAGCAGGTAGGAGATCATGAACGACAAAAAAGAAAAGGAATTCCACTTTTTCGTTGATGGGGTGAAATACGAGACCGAGCATTCTTATCTCTCCGGGGCCGACATTAAGCGGATCGCCAAGATCGAAGCGAATTATCAGCTTTTTTTGGAAGAGCAGGGAGACACGCCGGATCGTCCGATCGCTGACCCAGATACAGTGCCCCTGAACGATCGGATCAAGCATTTTTTTGCAGTGCCGCCGGCGACATTTGGACATGGAAATCATTGATAAGCAGTTTGCGGCGCTCCAACAGCATTTTCCCTTGGCGCGTCGAACCCCGATGTCCAACGGAGCTGTATTGGTTGAGATTCCGGAATTCGATCTTCCAGAAGGTTGGAGCATCGCTAAAGGGACCGTCATTTTTCTGCTGCCACCGGGATATCCTTCGGCACAACCGGATTGCTTCTGGTTGGAACCGGGGCCTGTTCGCTTGGTGGACGGCGGCGCTCCAACCGCCTCGAACGATGCCAATCCGGTCCCAGGGGGTGAGCCGCGAGGCACTTGGTTTTCGTGGCACTTGCAATCTTGGAATCCAAATCGCGACAACATGCTGACCTATGTCAACGTCATCGCGCAACGTCTAAACCCCGCACGATAGTGGACGATCTTCTCATCACCTTTGCCGATCTCGACTTCGTCCGGCGCTCCGTGCTGGGCGGTCGAACCGAGTTATGCTTGGTCTTGATGTGCGGCAGAACGTCTCGGGCCGACGGTCGTGCAAGGGTGTTGGTGCGAGAGGTCGTAGTGCCCGCTGAAGACGACTACACTCGGCGCAGCCAACTCGAAGCAGAGCTGCGGCCTGCGTTCATCGCCAGGTGGGCAAAGATTGCTGCGCGGACCAAAAGTAGCCTGGTGTTTGTGCATAGCCATCCCGGGAGGGCCGCGCCCGAGTTTTCGCGCATTGACGATGCGGGCGAGGAGGTTCTCGCACACTTCTTTCGGCATCGAACCCCTGACTTGCAGCATCTGGCCCTTGTTGTGAGCGACGGAGGGTATGCATGTCGCTACCTTGGAAGCGACCGACATCTTCGTCTGATTGCGGTAGGGGATGATCGACGAGTCCTGTTTGATCCCAGTCGATCACACGACCCTTCCGATCTTTACGATCGGCAGGTTCGGGCCTTCGGTCGTGCCGGGCAGAGCATCCTCCAAAGCCTCAGGGTGGGGATCGTGGGACTTGGTGGCACGGGATCGCTGGCCGTGCAGCAATTGGCTCACCTCGGCGTCAAGGAGTTCGTTCTAGTTGATCCAGATGACGTCGAGCTGACTAATTTGAACCGCTTGGCAGGGTCCGCATCTGCCGATACGGGGCAGGCCAAAGTCGCGGTGGCCGAGCGATATATTCGCGCAGTTCAACCTCGTGCCGTAGTCACCTCTTTTCAAGAGAACGTCGTCTTCGTCGAAACCGCAAAGAAATTGCGAGACGTTGATGTGCTGTTTTGCTGCACCGATTCACACGGTAGTCGAGCCGTCCTTCAGCAATTAGCTTATCAATATCTCATTCCTTGCATCGATATCGGGACGGTTATCGCCGTTAAGGGGGGCAAGATCACTCACATTACCGGCCGCGCCCAGATGCTGTCGCCTGGATTGGCTTGCCTCACCTGCGGTGGCCTCTTGGACGGTAACGAGGTCCGCCGCGACATGATGTCGGAGGCCGAGCGCAAGCAGGATCCTTATCTCGTCGGCGCTCGTGAACCTGCGCCCGCGGTGATCTCGATCAACAGCACTATTACCTCGCTCGCCATCACCATGTTCTTGTCCGCTGTTGTCGGCGTGCCATCGCCGGCGCGGCATCTTCTGTATGATGGTCTGAGAAGTCGCCTCCGGTCGGTCAAGGGTGAGCCCGTCCAGGACTGCATCGTCTGCTCGCGGGCAGGCGTTTTGGCAAGGGGCGATGGATTGGCTCTCCAAGGCCGTCTCGCTCAAAATGTCAATCGTTGACGTTACAGCTTTTGGTCGGTCGGAGGTTGGCTGGATCGGCGCCGATCCCCCGGCTGAGGCTAAGGCGCCGTTTCAAGACCGCGGCCTCACGATCAGACAACAGCAGATTACCGCTTTTCAGCCGATGGAGCCTGCTCTGTTGGCGAGCCTTGCCGCCGTCGTAATCGTCCAGCAACAAGATTACCCATCAAGATTCCAGCGAATCGTTCGAAGCTGCCTTAAGCACCTGCTTGATTACGAATGCCGCGTCTTTGTCGTGCCGTTCGGCGTTGCTGGTCTTCCGCAAGTGTATAGATGTCTGGAAGAGGCGCGTGTGTTTGCCAGCAACCTTCCGAGCGACGTCCTGCGCAATCAGTTCACGTGGCAGAGATCATTGGGCGATCCGATGCCTCTCCCCCCGCTGCCGCACGTCACCATCTTGTCGCCCATTGCCAATTGGTCGGAAGCGGCCAACTTCTTGGTTCGGCATCTCCCCGGCGAGGCCGTACAAGAGTCTGTCAGTTTCAGCTTCGCTCCCGAATGCGAGTTTGGAGAGAACGACGCTGGTGTTGGCCAAGTCCTTCTGAAGCGCGCATTCAGAGGTTACACGGCCGTGCATTTCAGTCCAATGACCGAAGGCCGGTCCGGGGCTGCCGTATACCGTGCCTACCCGGTCTTCGGCGCCTTTCATACTATGCCGCGTTTTGTCAAACTCGGTGATCGCAGCAAGATCTTTCAAGAATTTCAGAATTACCAATTGAATGTCGAGAAATACGTGCCTTTCAATCTCGGGCCGCGATTGAACTACGATTTATGCTGTCTCGGATCGACACGCGGTGTGCTGGTCGGCGATCTCATCGAATCCTGCGAGAGTCTAAGGCTTGCCGCACGGAGCGGCCGGGCCGGGCCGGCAATATCGTGCCTGTTCGATCGAACGCTGCAAGCGTGGTATCGAAATATCGAACGCCGAGATACGCCACTTTCGCAGACCCTGGGTCCGCGCTTTCCAAAGCAATTTGACCGGCGCCGGATGCAAAGGGCGCGATCGATCGGCTCGAGATGCGACCGCGATCGACTGTTTACATTGTTCGAATACTGCGCAAGTTCTCCGGTGTTATTCGCAAAGATTCATGGCGATCTCCACGTCGACAATGTTCAGGTGAGGGGGCACGAGGCGCTCGTCATCGACTTCTATGCCAATCAGGATGGACCGCTGGTGTGGGACATAGCGACCTTGGAGGCCAGCCTATTGGTCGATGCCTTCGATAATCATGAGCTCTGGTCCTTCGATGAGTGGTGGAGGTCGATTGAGCAACCGTATGGTGGTAAGCCGCTCGACATGCTGCTCGGGCACGGTGATCCGCGCGATCCGCATCGCTGGTTTCACGAAGCCGTGCGACAGATCCGGCACTATGCCGCGCGTGTCGCGTCAGCAGATCAATACGGAGCGGCTCTTGCACTGGCCCTTCTGAACAAGGCGGCCAAAGATCCAAACCTGAAAGGTCCTGAGGATGAGCGTCGCGCCGCTGCGTACGTGTTAGCAGAGCGCATTCTCAACAACAACTTCGCACCGCAGTGAGGCGAATTCATGGGCATCGTCATTCTCAACTTTCGGGCGAAGGTTTCTTCACGAGGCGAGGCGGACCAGCACCTGTCGAAACCCGGCGATGCTGTCCTGGTCAACCGCGGTGGTCCACGTTGGCTTGTGTTGTCCTGTCCTTGCGGTTGCGGCGAACGATTTCCAGTCAACCTCGATCCAAGAAGTGGGCCCGCCTGGCGTATCTACAATGCGGAAGGAGGAAAAATGAGTGTGTTTCCTTCTGTTTGGCGCGATACCGGCTGTCAAAGTCACTACATCATCTGGCGCGGACGTATTTATCTGTTCGGATCAGACAATGATGCGGAAACAGACGCTGGTATTGCATTGGACGATTTGCTCGAGCCAGTGTCGAAACGATTGTCGTCCGCCGCTTGGCGGTCATTTGTCGAGGTCGCCGATGACCTCGGAGAGATCCCTTGGGACGTTCTGGAGGCCTGTCGGACCCTCGCTCGCAAGCGGGTGGCCGAGGAGGGAACTGGCAAGCTGAGAAGCCACTTCCGTTTACGTTCGGCCTTGGGAAGGACGGACAAGGTCGACTTCACGGCTTGAGAACGTTTGCTTCAAACGGCTGCGAATATCGAAGATAAAATAGTCAGCTCGCGTACTCGTCACTTGATTGATCAGCACGAGAGCGCGTTGGGGCAGGGCAAGTTGGGTTGAATTGCTGCGCTGGCAAATAGCTCGTTCTGCAAATGCTCGATACTAAAAGAGGTTGTGATCGGCTAGGATTACTTGGATTCGCATAATGAAGATTATGGAATACTTTTGCAATTCTTGCGAATAGGACTGAAACGACCTTAGATTACTTTGATATACTTATTTCGGCTTTTCGTCCAGCCCAGCATCTCACGCCGGGTCACAGCTTGACGAGTGCCGCTGGACGTAACCACGACTGGTTTTTCGCCTGAGCCAACACTCAAGGGCCTCGACGGCCTGCGCGTGACCATCGAACAAATCGAGCCGCCGTCGACCGCGCCCACCGAGGCGCCCCCATTCACGCACCAATGCCGTATCGCCAAACAGCGTCGGCTCGATCGTGAGCACATAGAACCGCGCCATGTTACGGGCCGGATCGCGACGCTCGAGCACGAGATATTGCACGGTGAGTTCGGACATGCGCCAGAATCGCAATTACCGAATCGACCGTCCAATTAAATAAATGAACCGATCAGGGCCTAAGATTCAGAAATTTCATTGTGGCAACAAACGCCGAGGCCAAGCGTATCCGCTTTCCGCCGATGACCCCGTCAAGCGCCGCCCGATAGAGCTTATGCCGTTGCGTCGACAACTGCGCCCAATCGATTGCGAGGCCTTTAGCGGTACAGCCCGGTCATGGATGCCCCCACCCCCGCCGATCGCAAGATCGGGCGCGGCATCGTCGCCTAAAACCAGGCGTGCCTCTCCAGTTTGAACTCGGCGATGCCATTTGTCGGCTGGTCCGTAAAATATTCACCGCTTAAAGTCTTCGTCCCCGACATCCCAACACTCATTATAGCCACGCCTCGATAAATCGTAGGAAGCCCAGGCTTAGTGTACTCAGCCTTCCGTCGATTCTCGAAGACGTAGTACACATGGTATTGCGTGCCGGTAGGATCGCGTGTGGCTACAACCGCCAGCGTAGTCGAGGTCGATTCCCTGGTTTCGAGGACAAGAGACATCCCGCTCAAGTGATGTCGGATCGTCAGCGTGGCATCCCTGAGCTCCTGCCTGTCGGGTGGACCATAGCGCAGCACACCGGTCCACCGGCCACCCAAATAGGGGAATGTCATACGCTGAAGTATCGGGATAGCACGCCATGCCCCGTAGATGACGACAGCAAGAGCAGCAGGTATGCCAAAGACATACCTGGAGAATATCCAGACGTCTTCGTAGGTGTTGCCGGTGAATACATCGGCAAACTTCAACCCTGCGAATATCGCTATCGCCAGACAGACGACTATCGTAAATAGAAGCCGGGTCTGAAGAAAGTTGATCATGTCGAAGACCGAAGCCGCGATGACTGGAATAGACGAAATCTTCAGGATTCTGGCTGGACGTCCAGCAGCTTTCGATCCGCTGATTTGCTGTCTCTACCATCAGAATAACCTACCACGTTTCGCCGAGCCAATGCCGCGCGATCCTTCCCCCGAGGTGGGCCAATTCCTCGACCAGAATTTTGCGGAGACCGTGCGAGCAGCAATCGCTTTTAACGAGGCGATTCACGATGGAGCGATCATGGCTGCCGTAGATCATCATTCGCGCTGTACCATCACGGGGTGGTCCTACCGCCTCTTCCCTCCCCCCTCAGAGATACCCCCACCTGTCAACAAAGGATCGGCGTTCAACAGTTGCGTGGCGATGTCCCTCGTTCCCGGGATCCTGGCTCTCTACCTGGTCTCCAAGGGCACGACGTGGAGATTCGAACGCGGCAGCGTCAATAGGCTTTAGCGGCCCGACGACTTAACTCGGTATCTCGATCGACTCGATGGCGCCTCGCGCCACCCCCCAGGGTATGCCCAGATCGAACGTCAGTTGCGGCTTCTGCTCCTTGGCGACGTTCTTCACGAGATCATCGATTTCATGTGAGAGCGCCTTCATGCCTTCGTACTTCTCCTGTGTGTCGAAAATGAACCGGGAGCTGTCCGGGACGCGCAACTTCTTTGCTTCTTCAGGGTTGTGATACAGGTAATCCAAATGTCGCTGCACCTCCGCGAGGACCCGTAACTCGTAGAGATATCCGATTTTCAAGGCCGTCTGATCCGCGTGATACATGGTAGCGGCTATGTCGAAGCTGGGGAAATTGATCTTGGTACCCTCCTCGACCGCATCAGCCTTGACGTTCTTGCAGAGCCGTATGGCCTTCCTCAGGCCGCCGAGACACGAACTGCAACGATCTTCGATCAGCTTTATGTGTTTGAATGGGAAGTTCTCGATTGTCTTCGGCACTTTGCGATCGAGAATAACAACTCCTCGGTCGTGAATCTGTCTAGACTGCTGGTAGACGACGGTATCGTACCAGTGGGACGGAACAACATCCACCGGTCGCGCCAGAGACCCTCCAGAAACGGCGACCGCCTTCCCACCGGACGTATCGACGTCGGCGGCTGGAAAGTTCAATGGCAGGATCTTCTCGATCGAGGAACGTAGTTCGCCTAGCACTCCAAGCGAGTTGCGCGCCGTGGGAACATAGGTGCCTGCCGCGGGCCCCGACGAGTGGAATATGAGGAAACCGGTCTCCAGCACGAGCAGATCGACGTCGCTGACTCCCCGGATATGGACGTTGAGGGGCACCGACCCCTGAAGCCGAAATTCGACCGAATCGATGGATTTCTGGATTTGGTTGCCCACGCGCTCGGCCGTTTCGACACTGATTCTGGTGTACTCAGGTCCCACCTCCTGCATCGCGCCAAGCGCATATCGCGTGTAAGCATGCGACGGAGCCCTATTCTGCCAGCTTTCCGCAGCCAAGCTCTTCGACAACACTTCCTTGCGGGAAGCCTCGTTGAGTTTTCCAAGACGGTCGACGCCCCTGCGACGCAGGCGCAGTTTGTTCAGTCGACTATTGATGTCCCTTACCATGGTCCCTCTTCAAACTAATCGTGCCAAATGTGAAGCGGCCGTGACCGTTGAAATACTCGCCCTCTGCTGATTCCAGATCTTTCGAGAAAATAAGCATGCAGGAACCGAGATGGCTTCTTAAGTCCACCTCTCCGATAGCCGGGTCGTTCCGATAGTTGTACAGAAGCCTATATCCCTCTGCGTCGTCGCAGATCAGGGCTGCCCAATGCTGTCGGAGCCCGATTGATCCGTCTTCAGCCTCACTCGGATCTTGTCCCAGGTCTGAAAGATCGTGAGGGTCGCCCTCCATGCGTAGCCGAGGCTCCCGTCGGGCTTGAGGCTTCGTCCTTCGCAGGACCAGCTCCCAGCGAGATCCGGGACCTTCAGCGCCGCATTCAGAAAGGGCCATCGCCACGCGTACCGATCGAGCGTCCAATAGAGCGCCGCAAAGACCATGCCCGCACCGACGAGGGAAAGGACCGATGGTGGCAGGTTGACATTGAGCCCGAAGCGGTTCGCCACGTCGACCACGGAAAGCAGCGTGAAAACGATCGCAGCCGATACCGACGCGGCGATCAACGTTAGGTAGCGTCCGACCTTGGCTCGGTTCAGTCCACCGTGCAACGAATAGTCGTGTTGTTTCACTTCAACGTTCCATTTGGCAAATCTCGATTGCGACACATTGACCGAAACTTTAACCTCGATGATCCCGCACTAGCTTTCCGGCCCCACGAGTAGCTCGCATCTCAACCTGCTCGCGGCCTTCAGGCAATCTGCCGATGTTACGCGTTGGATCCCTCTTGCGTAGTTCACACGTGATAGAACGTCGGCTTGGTAGGCCGATGTGCCAACATATCGATGACGCGCCTATCGTTGCACAGCGCTTGATAGCAACCGTCCGCCATCCCTAGCAGGGTCTTCCGCCGGCTCTCGGTCGCGAGGTCCATCCCGAGATCGGAAATCTGCTCGGCGGAGGGCTGCTCGTCGAACCTGATGTAGCGATCGCCGAGCTGATGCTTGAGCATGAAATCGACCAGCTGTTGCTGCGAGGAAATGATGGTCGATGGAAGCCGGTTGTTCTCGAGCCAGTCCCTTTGGCCGAAATTGCGTCCCGCCGACGTCGGCAGCGAGAATTTGCTGGTGGTCGTGCCAATGCTCATCACCGATACGTCCTCGATCTTTTGATCCAGGAACTGGACAGCTTCGTGCAGCGCACAAAGGTCAGGTGCGTTCGCGACCACGCCGCCGTCAATGAAATAGCTGTTCCCGATCTCGGCCATCGGGAAGTACAGCGGCGCGGCCGCCGTCGCCATGGCGATGTCCGCGGCCTTCACCTTGTAATCGGTCATGAACCTCGGATTATGCGCGGTCTTGAACATCTGGACGCTTCCCTTGGTCATGTTGACCGTCGGAACAAGCACGCGCGTCTTCGCGTCGCCGAGCTTGGCGTCGGCGCCGAGCACGCCCTCGATCTTGCTCCGGAGCACCGTACCGTCGTACTTGGGATGTCGCCACTCGAACCACCGGGCCTGCATTTGCGCCAGCCGGCTTTTCGGCGTCTCCCCGCGGGGGAATATCTCTTCCCCGTGCTTGAGAAACATCTCCTGAATCGTCTCGGCCTTCTTTCCCATCGCCAGACCGAGGGCGATAATGCCGCCTGCCGATGTCCCCGAGATCAGGTCAAAGCATTCGTGAAGGGGGCGCTTTGCCTGCTCCTCCAGGCGCGCCAGGACCGAACTTGTGAACAGGCCTCGAAAGCCACCGCCGCTGAGAGCAAGTATCTGAAAAGTCATTGCAATCTCTAGTTTCGGAGCACGCTGTGGCATCGGAGATCCACCGAGGCTCGGGAATCCCGTATGAAATGTTCATTTTCTGTTCTACAATCTAGTGGACTCTCAAGATAGAGTCTGATTCGCGCGGTTGTGCGACTGGAGGGCATTGTCCACCGTCTAGATCTCCCTCGCTTTTCCAGATGGAGATCGGCCATGGCCAACGTCTCGAAAGTGCTGCACGCGTCTGGCGACGCGGCGTGTTTCCTGAAGAACCTGAACATCGCCGATACCGACCGCGCGTGCCTCATGGAAGCGCGCGAGAAGGTTCGAGATTGCCTGCGCAAGACGTTCGCGGCTTTGACCAAGCAGGAGCTCGGCGTGACAGTCCATCCCCGGTTTTTCACGCAGGGCAGCTTCGCATATCGGACCATCAACGATCCGTGCTGGACCCCGCCGCAGCAGATGGACCTCGACGACGGCGCCTACCTCCCGATGACGTTTATCCAGGGCGTACAGCGGCCTTCCGTCGCCGCTACCGCCTTCTTCAAGGTGGTTGACGCCGCGCTCGAGAAGCTCGCGAAGGAAGAAGGCTGGCAGTTCGGGAAGAAGCCGACCTGCTCGCGGCTGGTGATCTCGTCGAACTCGCACATCGACGTGCCGCTGTACGCGATTCCAGATGCGGAATTCGAGAAGCTCGAGAAGCAGATGAAGTCGTTCGACGCTATGGCCCGCGATGCGCGCGTCGACAGCGATGATCGTTGGGACGCGCTGCCGTCGGACTGCGTCCTGCTCGCCCATCGCGAGCACGACTGGATCTCGTCGGATCCGCGCAAGATCCGGGACTGGTTCGTCGAGGCCATCAAGATCTATGGTCCGGTGCTTCGCCGCGTCTGCCGGTACCTGAAGGCCTGGCGCGACCACCACCGCCCCCATCTCGACGACGTATCGTCGATCCTTCTGATGGTGTGCGCCTTCGAAGCGTGCGAGGACCTCGGCCGTCCGAACGTTCCCGGCCGTGACGACCTGGCGCTGCTGCGGATCGCCGAACGTCTTCCGCGCCTGCTGGAAGGCCCGGTCTACAATCCCACCGACCGCGACGAGCGCGTCGACGGCAGACTGAGTGCGGCCAGCCGCCGTATCGCGATCGACATGGCCAAGAAGTTCGATGCGGAGCTCACAGAGATCGTCGAGAAGTGCTTCGATCCCGAAGAAGCCATTGAAAGGCTGACCGCATTGTTCGGTGACCGCATTCCGGATCAGATCGATCTCGTCGACGTCACCAAGGCCGCGCATGCCGAGATACGCTCGCATGCTCCGAGGATCGCCGCCGCCCCCACGGTCGGCAAATCGACCAGTGCCTGAGCGGGACGACGATTCTGTCCGGCGCATTCACGACGCCTTCAGTCAGCGCAACTTCCGGCGCGACTTTTCGCGTCGTGGCCTTCACTACATCGGCCTTCTCGACGAGACCGGACTCAAGGTCCCGGCGGTCGTATCCGTCGACGACCTCGACTTCATCAGGCCTCCGGTCATTTGCCTGACCGACCCGGAAGCGGGATCGAAGGGGCAGGTCCCGCATGTGCTCCGCTCGGACGGCACGTTCTGCTATCTCGACCGCAAGAGCGTCGTGCTCGACCGCTACAAGCCCGCCGAGACCATCATCCAGTGCCTCGAGCGTGCGGACCAGGTGCTGCGTGACGCCGTAAGGGGCCGCCTGGTCGACGACCTCGCCGAGGAGTTCGGCGGCTACTGGTCGGACGGCGAGGTCTTGGTCGATCTGCCCCCTTCTTTCGAAGGCGACGCGAAGGTCCACATCCTCAGGCTGGACCGCGATCCGGAGCACAAAACCATCGTCGTCTCCCACGACAAAACAAGTTTCGCGAAGCTGCACCGGAGGAACACCGTGAAGGATCCTGGTCCAGGTATCCTTTGCCCGATAATTCTGGTGCCGCCGCTTTCGTTCGATCCGAAGCTGCCGTGGCCGCCCAAGGATCTGGCGCAGCTCAACGGCTGGCTGAAGAAAATGGCCCCCAATGCGCTCGGATCGATCGAAGCGGCGTTCGCCAGGACGAAAGATCTCCACATCCAATGGATCTGCCTGTCCGCGCCGAACGGAAGGTTCTTCGTATCGGCGGAGATCGCCAAACCCTATCGGACGCCGGAATTCCTGAAGAACAGGCGAGCCAGCATCGCGCGAACGCTCGATCGGATACCGGCCGCTGTCGAAATTTCGGGCTATGTGGGAGTCCCCGCCGATGAAGGCTATGTCTTTTCGAGGAATCTCGGTCACATGAAGAACCTCGCAGGAAAGCGCATCCTGCTGATCGGATGCGGAACGGTCGGCGGATTTCTTGCGCAGCACCTGGCTCAAAGCGGTGCCGGCGCCGGCGGCGGAAGATTGATGCTCGTCGACGACGACGAACTCCAGGGCGCGAATCTCGGCCGGCACCTCCTCGGCGCGCCGTATCTCACGTGGAACAAGGCCGAAGCCTGCGCCGATTTTCTGGGCCAGCAGCTGCCGCACCTGGACATCGGGTTCAGCTGCGATTCGATCATGAAGCAGCTGGCAATCCTGCAGCGGTACGACCTGTGCATCGATGCCACAGGCGAAGAAGCGCTGTCGATCGCGCTGAACGACTACGCCGTAAGAAAGCGTCCTGACTTCCCGCCGATCCTCTATACTTGGCTCGAAGGAAACGGTGCCGCCGCCGTCGGCTTCATGTCGCACGATCCCGATCTCGCCTGCTTCAAGTGTCTGAAGGTTGAGCTCGCAGGCGAGAAGAGATTCCGGCTGCTACGCGAGGGAGTGGAAATCGAGACCGCCCGGAATCTCGCGTGCGGAGACGCCCACTACATCCCCTTCCCCGTGTCGCGGGCGGCTAGCGCGGCCGGCCTCGCGTGCGACATGGTTCTCGATTGGGCGAACAACGGCGAGCGTCATCGCTGGCGGTCTCTCACGATGGATCATCGGACCGCCAACGAGGTGAAGGACGGCAATCCCAAGCGGGTCGTCAAGTGTCCCGCCTGCGGCGGAAGCGCATGATCTTTCTCGCGAAGGGCCGTCTGGTGACCCTCGCCGACGCCGTCGCGCAAGAGCTCGCGCGCTTCGCGGCTCCGCCGGAGTCGGATCGCGAGGCCGGCGGCATACTTTTGGGACGCTACCGAGGCCCGCACGTCGAAGTATTGAAGTGCACGACTCCGATGCCGGAAGACCGCCGCACCCGCTTCGGATTCGTGCGGCAGGACAAGGGCCATCAGGAAATCGCGAGCAGAGAGTGGTTCGAAAGTGGAGGGGCCGTGAACTTCGTGGGCGAGTGGCACACCCATCCCGAGCGGCATCCAACGCCGTCCTGGGTCGACCGGCGGTCGTGGCGCAAGCAGTTGCGAAGGCACAAGTCCGACCCTTTGGTATTCATCATAGTCGGTACAGCCGCGACGTACTGTGAGATCGGCTCCGACGGGCACCTCGTCGCCATGGGCAAGATCGGTTGAGCCGGCGCAAGCGCTGATCTCCCGCAAATCACAAGCCGAAGTCCCAGGTAGGCGAGCCGAAATGAATTCGGATCAGCCTAGTGAGTGCGGAAACAGATTGCGCGCTTCCTGCGATCAGCTTCAAAAGCCTCTTGCCGTCATCCATTTTATCGACTGCGAAGAGCGCCAATGCGCCCTTCATGACGGAATCGCAATCCTCGTTCGAGGCGACCGATCCAGCATATTCCACCTGATTGAAACCGATCGACAACCAGGCGCTGGCCATGTCGAGGAGCCGATTCCTTCCGCTGCCATCCGGTTGCATGTGTTTGTCCAAGGCGTGGACTCCATGCGCCAGAACGTAGGACAAAAGCTTGCCTGACGTCGTCTGAGGCGAGGGGTCTGCGATTTTCTCGAAGCAATCCGGCTTGGTTCGACAGTAATTCTGGTGATGCCGGACGAAGTCCAATCCCGAGATGTCCGACAACGGAAAATCATCCGCAACCATAAACTCTGAACAGAAATCCGGATGCCACCGCCACTTCCCGTCGACACGCCTCAATGGGCCGTCATCCTTCTCCGGATCGTACTTCGTCACCAACGGCGAAGCGATATCCTCGAACGCCATGAGAAAACGGAAGGCCGGCGGGTGGTAGTTCGGCATCGCCTCGACCCAGTAGATCTTCTTGTGTTTGACGAGTTTCTCCCAATCGAACTGAAATTCGACGGTCCCATAGAGTGACCCCAGCGACCAATTATTGGCCGACAGCCAGGTGACGCTGATGCGTGATTTGTTGAGCCGGCTCTTGTCGAAGACAAGCCCGGACTTTATCCGTCCGTCCTCGATGATCCGGCGGGCGACAGGCAGGTGCACGATATGCCGCACGGTAGTGAGTTCGGCGTACTTGTCGGCAATCTTGTATCGCTCCCATTCTGGCTGGGGCATTTCAGTCCTCGGTTGTCTTCGAGCTCCAAGTGTCGGAACCTGCCCTATCTATCGAACGAGAGGGATCGTCCTTCCGTCAGATCGCCAAGGAACGCGGCGCAACGCGATCTATCGGAGCATAGAGCAGACCGTCTCCGCCGATCTGAACCGGTCCGTCGCTGCGGCGCGCCCTCGCGTCGAGGCGTTGGCCTGCGAGAGCTCTCCGGATGACATCCGCATCGACCCCTACGAACCGGATCGAGTTCGGCATCGCTTGGGCGAGGGTCTGAGCTTGACCGAGGGGAAACGGCAGCACGCCAAGCGGCCCAACGGGTACGCCTAGATAGGTGGCGGAGTCCTCACCGTCAGACCCGAGGAACGCTCCCTCCAGAGGCCTGTTGCCGCCGGCAACGTGCTCCGCCAAGAGCTGCGATGCCATCTCGCTGAACCCCATGCCGGCCAGAAGGTAGCCGACATGAGCCCGGGCAATGTCCTGAACTATATCGTCCCGTTCGTGGGCCGACGGGGGTTCGCCGTGCGTGTCCGGATCCAGCACGTAGAGGAAAGCACCTCGTGGTGGGATTTCGACCCCCCAACGCGACATGACCGCCCAGCCCTTTGCGCGAACCGCGGTCCAGCTATTCCTTCCCGGCCACGTTCCGCAATCTCTCGACCACGACTCCCTTGAGTTGGCCGTCGGCAGTTTTTATAGGACCAGGCAACCCGGTGCCGGTGCCGTTCGATGCCTGACTGGTACCCTTTGCCTCGGCGACCGCAACTCGACCCGATCCGGAGCCGCAGATCCAATCCGGAAGCTCGGTCCCCTTTCCGGCTAGTCTGGTGACACGCAGACGCTTCGAGACGTTCGTTGGATCTCCGTCGATCGGTGTGAACCAATCGAAACCGTGGTATCGGGCGAGGTAAGCCCGGGCGAAAAATCGCCCGAACAACCCCGAAAACGCGCGCCGCATCTCCTTGCCGCGGCCAGGCCCCTTGCCCTTCCAAATGAGTCCGTCTCCGCCGGGGACGAGGAGCTCTTCGAACAGCAGGGCCAATGGCCTGCTCGATCCGCCACCGGTCTGAAGGAGCTCTCCGATGGCACATGCGGCCACGAAATCGGTATCCACCTCGCATTGGCCGCCGGGACTTATGCCGGAAAGCAACTCCTTTGGGCAGGCGCTGGGCGGCCGGACTACATAGCGAATCTTGTGAACGCTCATCTGTCCCCACGCCCCTCACAAATCTCCGTTAAAATCTAATACCATGCACGAATGTCGCAGCCTTTCCTCCCGCGCGACCATGGATTCACTTAGATTGCGCCGGACTTGTCCTGCAAGCGAAAATTGAGCAAAATTCTACCGTGCGGAGACAATCGACGTGGATGCATTCGTTTTTCTGAAGGGATTGCCAGCCGTTCTCGGCATCGTGGGCTTCTTCGTCTATCTCTGGGCCGGCCAGTACCGCATCGGCGGTGACCTCATGAAGGGCGTCGTCGATAAGCTGCGCGCCGCTCCAAATGTCGACATCAAGGATTACGCATCGCTCACGCCGACGCGCATCGGTCAATTGATCGAACGGGACACGGCCGTCCGCAGTGTGGTGAACGATCAGGACGTGAAACTGATCCGCCTCATCGTCATTCTCCATAACGTCTTGACCTTGATAGTGCTTCTAGTCTGCGCCGCACTCGTCGGCCTCGGCATTTGGCTCATCGCAAGGCCTGAGCCCCTGTCAATCGTGGCCAGACCGCCCGTTGCCGCACGTGCGAACGCCGACCTCGCGCTGACCGTTCTCGATCTGGTGAAGGTCGAATGGGATGCGAAGGGGCTGACCGAAAGCGTCAGCGTTTTCCTAGAGAACGTCGACACGAATGCGAGAACGAGCAAGAAGGCGGTATTGGCGGACGTCCGGAGCGTGACTTTCAGTGCCGACGATCTCCACGACGTCGCGAGCAACCGGAATTATCGCGGTAAGAACCGGGTACGCACGGTCATCGAATGGAGTGGACAAACCGTACATTCGGACATCGCGGATATCCTCGTTGGAATCAAATACAGGCTGATGGTCGGTGGGAAGCTGATCACTCCGCAGGGAAGCCGGTCGATAAATACTCTTTTGGCTACAATCGACGACAGTACGGAGCAGATGCCACGAGAATATTGCTTTTCGGTCGACTTCGCCGGCTGGAGCCACTCGAACTCGGCCTTAGTGGCTCCCCTCAAAGCCTGCAACTCCAAGGCGGAGGTGAACCTGCCCTTCCTTCAGCAGGTCGAATGGGGCCGCCCACCCGGCCTTGTTCTCAACGATCCTCTGGCCGACAGACCTATTGCTCGGCTGTGCATTGCCGCGCCGCAGCATTCCGGCAACAATTGCTGACGGACCATGTCGATGGCGGCACCTGCACTGCCTTTCCTTGGAGAGAGATCATGACGGAAGTGAATAGTGAAAACCTCAAGAAATGGGCCCTTGCTATCGTCGCCGAGGTCGAGCCTGACGACACGTTCGTCGTGGAAGACGGCTTCGATGCGCTGGTGGAAGAATGGCATCGCGCGGACGCACAGGATGAGGGCCGCTTCATCGGCGGGGCCGAAGTCGCGACTTTCGCCGCCATGGTCGCTCCGTTTCTTCTGGCGTTCTTCGGGGACGTCGCCAAGGACGTCGTGAAGGACAGAGTAAAGACGGCCATAGGGTCCCTGCTCGATCGGGTGCTGGATCGTCGTGCCAGGAAGGACGACGTGGAGAAGCTTCGCAAGGAAGTGTCGTCGGCGATCAATAAGAGCCGCTTCTCCGCGGCCGAGAAGGCTAAACTCGAGGCCGGTTTCGCCAAGCTGTTTGCCAAGGTTGGCCCGAAGAAATGAAGGGGACCCATCCCAGGAGTTTGCTGCGCCGCCTCGGCATTTCCGACGGCCCCGCCGCGGCGGCGATCATCATCTCGGTTTGTCTGCAGTATCTTTTTCTCGCAAAATTATGGGAGGGCTACCCGATACGGTACATGGGCGACGTCATCCATCAGAACGTCGTGCTTTCGATGATCGGCCTGACCGTGCTTGGCGCGATCGTCATCGCAGCTGCATCGCTGTACCGATGGCGAAACGGAACGAATGCCGCGTCGAAACTAGAACGACTTGCCGTGAACCCGTCCTTCGATCCCATCCGATCAACGCTGGAGCAGATCGCGGCACGTTCGACCCTGCGTTCGCAGCCTCGCCTCCTGTACACTCCGAAGAACGGTGACGCGTTGGAAGCCAGAGAACGCGTGACGCCGTCCGGCGATGCGGTCGTCGTCGGTCTCAATCAGCGTGCTAGACAACGCGATCAACCACGTGCCTTCGAAGCCATGATTGGGCATGAAGTATCGCACCTCGAACTTGGCGAAACCTGGCTTGAAATTTGGGCAAGACGCGGCATCCTCCTGCATTTTCGAACGCTCGGCTGGGCGGTCGCGATATTCTGCCTGGTGCTCGGTTTCATCGATCGCAGAGGCATCGGCAGCCATCCCCCTTTCGGAGGCTTCATTCCGGTCTTCGATGGCGCTATCTTTGCCGGCCTGTCCTCCCAGTTCGCGGTTCTGATCCTCTCGAGCGCGATCGTTTTCGTCTATTCATACTTCTTCGTCGTTCGCCGCGAGCACATCCACGATTTCCGCGGCTCCCAACTTGCCGGAACGGACGCCTTGGCCGACGTCTTCGCCGCCCAGCAGCCGCCGGCGTTCCGGCCGTTCGACGCCTTCAAAGATTTCTTCAATCTGCATCCTGATCCGGCCGCACGAACCCGCGTGATCAGAAATCGTGACCTGATCCTGATTTCGGTGATCCTGTATCCGTTGGTCATGTCGGGCTTGCAGCCGTTGACATTGTTGCTGACGGCGGGCTGGCGCGACTTTTTCGGCGTGGCGAGAGAGGCTTGGAATTTCGGCCTGACTGTCGCCTCCGGCCTCTTCCTGTATGCCGTTCTGCGCGCTGATCTTGCAAGGTTGGGTTTGGGTCTGCTTTTGGACCCACGTCGGTACGCCCTGTTCGTTCCGATCTACGCTCTGGTCGCGGGTCTAGCCACACAGATCCCGCGCATCGTGCTGGAAGTCCTATACGGCTGGCGTCATGAATTTTCGCTCGACCAGATCGCCGATCGGATTTGGAGCGGAACGCTGATCGGGGGTGCTCGCATCGCGCTCATGACGGCCGCCATCCTCGGCCTGCTCGCCTTCCTGAACGGCGTCCGCATCGCCGCAACCGGCGAAACAAGGCCGGGCAAATGGAGCGCTATAGGTGACGCGGTTGCCGCCATTCTGGTGGTCGGAGCGTTCACCATCGCAAGCCTATCGAGCCTTCAGTTCGCTATCGGCGTGCTGGCATTCTGCGCGCCTCTGATCTTCGCTTATGCAATATTGTTTGCATTAGTTTGTCGATGTCTGGACTGCGGTCGCAGGCGCACTTCTGCTCTGCGGCTGTCGACGCGATGCAGTTGCGGGAGGGACCATTTGTCTCTGCCAAAGCTTTGGACTCGACATCCATTCGAGGTCCAGCTGTCGGTACCGAACCAGGTGGACATCAAGGGTCGAGAGAAGCCGGCCTAAACTGGTCGGACTCGGCGAATGTGAATTCGCTTTCCTGGAGGGCCACTCCGAATTGCCAGGCGATCTTCTGCGGCAAAGCTTTGCGCCAGTACAAGCTCTGCTCGTGCAAGGAATGCGAGTCGCCTTCCAAGTGCTTCTTCGGACAGCCGCCCCAACAGACCGGAAGGAACGAGCAGCGGCTGCAATTGGGCTGCCGCGTTGGGTCGAAGCCGGTCCACCAGGCCGCATCGCGGCCGGGCACCATGTCGCCTCCGGCACGGCGGATGGCGACGGGGCGGTCCTTCTCGCCCACTTGAAGCCCGCACCGATAGTGATTGCCGTCCGCTCCGATCACGATCGAATCGTTGGCCAGCGCTGCACAAACGGAGGTCCTTGGCAAAGGATAGAGCGAGCGGGTTGTGGTTTCGTCGAGAGTTGCTTCGTCGGGGACCATCTGCCGGGACCGTTCGCGAAGTCTCTCAAACTCTTCCTCAGAAAGCTTCGTGCGGCTAAGAAATCCGGCGCGCTCGGAAAAGTCGGATATCCGTGCGAGTTGAAAAACGCACGGAAACGCTCTGTCGAACCAGCCGCGGTCCTTGCAGAAGGCGATGAAGCCGTCCAAATCGCATTGGTTTCCGTGATCGGCATTGAACCTTACGTCGACGCGTACCACCTCGAGCAATCCGTCGACCACCGCGGTCGCCTGATCGAACGAGGAGACAGACGGATCGGGCGCCCTGCCCCTTCTATATCGGCGTCTCTTGTCGTGGTTCGGTTTGAGGCCGTCAAAGGAAATCTGCACCTGCCGGAGGCGGTGTCGCCTCACGAAGCCGGCGATGTCGTCCGGCCAGCATGTCCCGTTCGAAATTACGGAAGCGGAGTAACTTACCCCGATCTCCTTGCATAACGATTGAAGCGCAGCGGACGCTGCATCGATGAAATCGACGTTGAGGAGCGGCTCTCCGCCGTACCAGTCGACGTGAAGGCTGTCCTTACCCGACGCGACAAGGCGCTGTCGGGTCCAATCGACTATCGCCGGAACATCGCCTTCTGCGAGAGCATCGCGGGATCTCTCTTCGTAGCAGTAGTAGCAACCCAGGTTGCAGTCCTGCGTCGTCGTGAGGGTGATGACCATAGGCGTCCGTCCACGCGCATGCCAATAGCGCTCGCGGATCATGTCTAGCTCGTCGAATTCGTGGTCGACGAGAAAGCCCCCTCGCCGTAGTGTGGCGAGGAGCGTACGCGGGATCGTCTTGGCGGCGACCCTCCGCGGAGGACCGCAAAGCAGCTGCGCAAGCTCGCGCGCGTCCTGGCCCGACAGCCGAACCGAAGCGCCCGTACCCGCGTTGTACAGGACGTTGTCGTCGCCTAGCGGGACGCAGAAGTTGTAGCGCGATGATCGCAGACGATGCCGCGCTGCAGTCACTTGTCGATATCGACGATGGCGAGGCAGATATTCGTGCCGTACCCGCAAAGCCGAGCACCGACGCGACCGGCCTTCTTCAGATCCGGAGTGATAGTTTCGACCTGAACGACGTGCAGCTTGCCGGGTCGGACCTTCAACTTTACGTCCTTGTCGTCGGAGACGATCAAGCTCACCTTCGGCTTCTTGGTCGGCTTTCGCGCCATGGCTTCCTCCCGCCCCGTTTCCGTGAACAACCTATGGTCGCACATTCTTCGCAATCGTCAAGTGCAGCCTTTTGCCCGTCCGAACTTAGGAATCCCTGACGGCGGCGTGCGCCTGGCATCGAAGCCGTATCGAGGCTAAGCGTCCAGCGAACTCGTTTTCAATCGCTCCACCGGGTTTCGCCGATGATGTGGGTACCCGACTTCGCGACGGCCGCCGACGGCAGGCACGTCGGCAAGTCCATCGGCAGGGGTGTAGCCGGTGGAGGACCGATTGAGACTTTGGTCAGGTGGCGTTCAAGGTCGCTTCGGCTGCTTTAATCTTGCCGAGGATATCCTCGAAAGAAGGGATCCTCCGAAGATCATGCCGGCCATCTTCTGGTAGTCCGCCTTCAAAGGTTCGAGCATGCCGTCGACCGGTACGATACCGAACGTTCCGGGAGTCGCCTGGTCGAGATCGAGAGGCTTCCGGTTGAAGTAGAGGCGGGCATGGCGAACGCAGCTTTCCGCGAGCTCCAGATCTTTAAGTGCGGCTTCGCCGTGTTCGGAGGTCAGAAGCCGGAATATGTCGTAGTAATGGCGCGACAATCGCTGCCCGTCCTTGTAGAGCTCCCCTCTGTTCTGGAACCAGTGTCGCTGTCCGTGTAGGATGATGATCTTGTCCCAGAACGTCCTCTCGGGCTTGATCGTCAGCACGTTTGGCACGGTGAGGTCCAGGCCGTCGGTGTCGGTGGCAGAATATGGACTGATCGTTTTCGTCTCATGCGGATCGAGCGCCGACTTAGCGCCGGATTCGATCTTCACGACGCGTCGGACGTACCGCTCGTCGGAATCCGCGAATGCGCTTGGATAGTGGAAGAGCAGGGATTGAGCGTCGGGGTCGTCCGGATCGGGCTCGATCTTGAACGTCAGTCCTTCGAGCTCACCAGCGGCGAAGTTCGTCAGCGCGTTCTGGAATTCGCCGTTAATGAAACTGCTGCACCGCTCCTTTATTTCGTCAAGCTTTCGCTTGCGTTCGTTCGATCCCATCGCGCGGAGATCGTCATCTGACGGGAAGTTTTCGCCGGGCAGGTCGTCGCGGAATACGGTGATGTCGATGTCTTCCGAGAACCGCTGGATCAGATCGAAGGCCTTCGAGAGTGACGTGCCGCCCTTGAAAAGCAGACGCTGCTCGATGCCCGCCTTGTTGTAGAGCGCGTCGAGGATCCAACAGACCCAAAAGTCCTTTTCGATGTTCTCCGGGGGGCACGAGAGACGCTGTCCGGTTTGTTGGAACAGTCCCCGCCGGTCTTCAGCGCTTGCTCGAATGATCTGCGGCAGGTCGGTCATGATCGCATCTCATTGGCCGCGGATCGGCGGGAGCGGATCTGGCGCCGTTGCGTCGGACTTGAGGATATCTTTTACGATAGGAACGAGCCAGTCGGGGAGATCACCCAAGTGGTCCTGCAAATCCTTTCGCATGCGGTGCCCGTCGTCGCCGTCGTTCAGGATGGACTTGAGGCGCTTTGCGATCTTGTCGCCATCCGAAGGAAGAACGTCGCGCAGCCAAATCAGAGCTTGCACCAACTGCGCGGCCGGGCGGTCAGCCCACAGAAGTCGACTTGGCGCGACTTTCTTGAAGTCGATGACCATTTGGTCGAGTTGGATCGGCTTCACGCGGGCGTCCGTCCACACGACCACCTTCGCCGGGACGGCGTTGGTAAGTCCCAAGTTGTTGGCGGCGGTTATTCCGTCGACCAGTACTTTGGCGCCGTCCCGTCTCGCGACCGCCTGAATCACCGACTTGTAGTCCGGTGGCGAAATCTTCTTCGTCAGTTGGTTGGTGCGAGCAAGATCGTAGAGACCTTGGTCGATGCGCCTGATGCGGTTGTCACTCCGGAGGCGGTGGAGGGCGACGTCGACAGCCGATCGAGTGCCGGTGTCCGCAAAATCGCGTGCGGTCCATACCTTGCTCGGCTGAGGGTCATGGCTCATCCGATCGTATATCTGGTTCGCTGTGCTAGCCATTTTACGGTTCCCTTGTAAGAAATTTGCGCCTTAAATCTTACAAAGTCAAGACCGCGTAAGAAATATGACTCATATTCCTTACGGCCGTCTAATTTCGGCGCCGGAACATATCGGAGCAGCGAAGCACCACGCGATGGGCCTCTTCCAGGAGCCATCGCGAGATTTCCGGCTGTTTCGGCGTCTTTGCCCAGTCAGATTACGTAAAATAGAGGATTCCCTCGGGTTGGTTTGGAAAAGTGCTAATTTACTTAGTATGGCTGAGCAAAAGGACAGAAAGCTAAACAAGCTCGAAAGGACTCTCCCTCAGGGGCTTCTGGTCGATGCTGCCTGGATGGAACGACAGGGTTATTCCACCAGCCTGCGCAGCCAATTGGCGCTTGATCCTGTTTTGTTCTCATCTAGAATATATTCCCAATAGAACGGCTCGCCCTGAGGCGTGGCCTTACGTCGACATGTCGTGATGCCTTCCGTGGAAAATCCCCCGGCCAGGTCGATATCGGCGACGCGGATGTGGACATCGAGAGCGGCGACATCGCAATCGCGCGCGGATGGTGTTCAATCCTGCTCTACGATGACGGGGGAATTCATGAGTTTCAAAGTAACCGCAGCCGGCGCTTCACACGAACCTACCCTGCATTGTCCCAACTGCAATCACGAGATCCGGTTGACGGAATCATTGGCCGCTCCCCTCCTCGCTGAAATTCGTCAGCGCTTTCAACAGCAGCTGGCCAGCAAAGATGCAGAGATGGAGCGTAAGACCGAGGCACTGCGGCTGGAACGCGAGCAGGTCGCTAAGGACCGCGAGCAAATCGAGGACCACGTTGCGAAACGATTGATCGCCGAACGTGCCCAGCTGGTCGCGGCCGAAAGCAAGAAGGCGCGAGAGGCGGCCGCGGCCGAGCTGCAGGCGAAGGAAGCGGAAGCTGCGGAGCTGCGAGCCAACCTGCTTACCAACAACGCAAAGCTTGCCGAGGCCCAAAACAGCAAGCCGAACTGATGCGACAGCAGCGCGCACTCGAAGGGAAAAGCGCGACTCGACCTGACAATAGAGAAGCGCGTGCAGGCCTCAATCAGCGAAATCCAGATCAAGGCCAGGCACGAAGCCGACGAGGCTGCGCGCTTGCGCGTTGCGAGAAGACCAGACTATCGAGTCGATGACTCGAACGATCGAGGAACTCAAGCGACAGGCCGAGCAGGGATCACAGCAATCCCAAGGGGAAGTGCTCGAGCTCGAGCTCGAAGATCTTCTGCGCGGACGTTTTCCGACGATTCGATTGAGCCGGTGGAAAAGGTGAGCTTGGGGCGGACGTATTCAGCAGTAAATGGCGCCATTGGCAAACCTGCCGGCATCATCCTTTGGGAAACCAAGCGAACCAAGGCATGGAGTGACGGATGGCTTGCCAAACTGCGTGACGACCAGCGTCGTTCCGCCGCCGACGTCGCTCTGATCATCTCTCATGCGCTGCCGAAGCACGTCGAGCAATTTGACCTAGTCGACGGCGTATGGGTGGCCCATCCGCGTTGCGCATTGCCGGTCGCCGTGGCGCTGCGCCAGGGGCTGATCGACGTAAGCGGATCGCGCCTCGTTCAGCAGGGTCAGCAGACCAAGATGGAGCAGGTTTATCACTACCTGACCGGCACGAAGTTTCGGCAGCGGGTAGAAGCTGTGGTTGAGAAATTCAACGATATGCGCGACGACCTGGACAAGGAACGCAAGTTCATGGGCCGGCAATGGGCCAAGCGCGAAACTCAGATCCTCGCCGTGGTGGAGTCGACCGTTGGCATGGTGGGCGATTTGCAGGCGATCGCCGGCAAAGCCATGCCAGAGATTCCGAGCCTGGATATGCCACTGCTTGAGAGCCACGCCGCTCCTGAACGAAAGGTGGGATGATGGCGGAAGCTGATGGCGAGCTCGAGTCGGAGAGCATACCTCGCTCCCGCCGCCTCCACCCGAGCCGGCGGACGGGATCGACTGAAGCTGGAGGCGTGAGGGAGCCAGGATAGCGGCACTCCTCGTCAGATCTCGTCTCCTCACCGGTTCAAGCGATTAGTCGAGGAAGCTAATCTCGATGCCCTTCATCCCCTCGCCGCTTCGCTGCTTACCTTTTTCACTTTGACTACCTGCCCGCCTTGCAACCTCTGATTATGTTGCTTTAAGACTTACTAGCGGGGACTCAGGTCGGTCCTGCAACTCGTCGCGAGGGTCCATGGAGTGGAAGGCGCACGGTTACCGGGTTGGTGCATCGAGCGAGACCTTCGATAGCATCCCAGAAAGCGCAGACGAACTTGATCGGTTCATCGCGCTACACCGCCGAAAGATCGAGCCGTGGCTCTCGGCGGTATTCCAAGCTGAGCATCTGAACCTCCTGCTTGGCAGCGGCTTTACCATTGCTGTGGGCTTCGCTGCCGGCGTCAAGGCGACGGGTATGGCGATTGCGACGGGGAAGTCGAAACATGCCAAGGCAATCCTCGTCACGCGACCGCAAGCGCCAAAAAGATGGGTCGCGGTCAAGCTAACATCGAAGATCAGTTGCGTAGCGCCATTGCTGTGCTCGATGGTCTTGACATCATCGATAAGGGGTCGGCGCAAGGTGTTCGCGACGACATTAACTCCGCAATCGCGACATTCCTAACCTCACTGCTTGCTACCGAGCGAGGTATTTTCGAAGCAAACAGTGCATCAGCACTGGCGACGGTGCAGTCATTTCTGCTCAGCTTCGTCAGCCGCGCCGCTTCACGCGAGCGTTTACATATCTTCACGACCAACTACGACCGGTTGATCGAACATGGCTGCGATCAAGCGGGGCTACGGATCATTGATCGCTTTGTGGGGAGCTTGCGTCCACTGTTCCGCAACACTCGGATCGAGCTCGATTATCATTACAACCCACCCGGGATCCGCGGTGAGCCGCGCTTTATGGAAGGCGTCGTCCGTCTGACCAAGCTCCACGGCAGCCTTGATTGGCGCTTCGACCCCATCGCGCATCGGATCTATCGGTCAGAGACACCATTTGGTGCCGACGACGATCATCCGAGCTTACCAGATTCTCCAGTTGATACCGTGATGATCTATCCTAATCCGGCTAAGGACGTGGAGACCACCCAATATCCTTATGCGGAGCTATTCCGTGATTTCGCCTCGGCAACTTGCAGACCCAACTCGGTGGTGGTGACCTACGGCTACGGGTTCGGTGATGACCACATCAACCGTGTTCTGCTCGATATGCTGTCGGTTCCGTCCGCACACCTCGTGATCATCGCCTTTGAACTAGACGATCGCATCAAGGGATTTCTCAATCAAACTCGTCCTGCACAAGTCAGCCTCCTCGCCGGCAACCATTTCGGAAGCCTCCAGCACCTCGTCGACGATTATCTGCCAAAGCCCGCGCTCGATTACATCACCGGGCGTATGTCTGACTTGCTGAAGAACCGCGCTTTCGCAGATGCCGCTGCGGGCCTGGCGCCAGCCGAACCGAGTCAGCCGCCAGCGGGCTCTGGAGGAGGAACGTGAGCTCCCCGATCGAACGGCTCGCTGAACTGGTCATCGGCACGGTCGAGTCGATCTCCTCGGATGAGATCCGTGTGCTGCTCGATCTCGATGCGCCACAGGCTACTGCGCTCAACACCGGCACACCGATGAGCTTCCCAAGGCTCAATAGTTACGTGCTGATACCGAATGAGGCTGGTGCTACCGTCGCCTACGTCACGTGGATCGGGATTGAACGATCGCCGTACCCCAAACGGTCGGGGCTTAAGGATTTCGGCCTGATCGATCTGCCATTCCCTCTGCGGAAGATGTCGCTCACTCCGATCGGCACCCTGTCTGTCGCTCGAAACCGACGCGAGGGAAGCAGTATGTTCGAATTGAGTCGAGGAATCGTTGCGTTCCCTTCGGTAGGCGATCAGATACCAATCCCAACGCCGGAACAAATCACAGCTATCGTCGGAGCAAAGGACAAGGACCGCCGCGTTCGCATCGGCTCGTCACCGCTGGCTGCAGATACCTCAATTATGGTCGATCCCGATAAGATCTTCGGGCGGCACGTCGCCGTACTCGGCAACACCGGTAGTGGAAAATCCTGCTCCGTCGCTGGGCTGATCCGCTGGTCACTCGATGCGGCGCAGGCCGCTCTTGAGAATGGCACAGAACAGCCGAATGCGCGGTTTATTATTCTTGATCCTAATGGGGAGTACGCCAAAGCATTTGCAGATAGGGGCGGAAATATCCGCCTGTTTCGTGTCCCGCCCATCGACCTCAACAGGGGTGAACGCGCGCTCCGTCTGCCGGCCTGGCTCTGGAACGGTCACGAGTGGACCGCGGTATCGTTCGCACGACCCGGAGCGCAGCGGCCCCTGCTGCTCCAAGCGCTTCGTGAACTAAAGAACGGGCAGCTGGCGGGGACGCCTCGCCAAACTATCGTCAGGCGGCATTTGTATTCCTATCGCATCATGATCGCCGCTATGTTGGCCGAAGGTGCCGCGACCTACGCTGGCAGCGCAAGCAATCGGCGGCGCTGCGGCGAACTGCTAGACAACATTGCATCAGACTGCAGCAATATGACGGAATCCGTTGATGGTGAGCACAAGACAGCTCTGGAAGAGATAAGCAGCATTATCGAAACTATCGCTAATTCCCGTCGGTCAGGAGACTGGTTCAACTCCTTCTCAGTACAGGACATGGAAGCGGTGCGGAGGTCACTGCAGAGCTTCGTAGATCTGGTAGAGGATGCTTTCGCCATCGCGCATCTTACGGAAGATGCACCGATACCATTCGACGTACACATGCTGCCAGAGCACCTTGAGAGGATAGCAGCGACGGAGGGAGGTGCGTTGGCCGGATTCATCAGCACGCTCGGCATGCGCATCCGCGGCATGATGTCGGACCCGAGACTCGGTCAAGTGATTGGAAGTGACCCGGCGATCACCTTCGATGCCTGGCTTGACGCGTTCGTGGGCAGCAACGCCTCGGCCAACGGACAGGTCGCAATCGTTGACCTTTCGTTGGTGCCTTCAGAAATAATCCACGTAGTCGTTGCGGTTCTGGGACGGCTGACGTTTGAGGCATTGCAGCGCTACCGACGGCTTCATCCTGATGGCAAACCTCTGCCCACGACCTTGGTTCTAGAGGAAGCACACAACTTTGTTCGGCGAGGCGCCAACGAAGATGGGCCGGCAGAAAACCCGACCCAGCTCTGTCGCGAGACGTTCGAAAAGATCGCGCGCGAAGGTCGCAAGTTTGGTCTTGGATTGATGCTATCGTCACAACGCCCATCGGAGCTCTCGCCCACGATCCTTGCACAGTGCAATACTTTCCTACTGCACCGGATCGTAAACGACCTCGATCAGGCGCTAGTTGGACGTCTCGTTCCCGACAATGTGGCGGGCTTGCTAAAGGAGCTACCTAGCCTACCATCCCGTCAGGCAATTTTGCTGGGATGGGCCACGCCGATTCCTTTGCTCGTGGAGATGGATGAACTTGCCGAGGCACATCGGCCGCAATCGTCAGACCCAGATTTCTGGGACGTTTGGATCGGCAAGAACCCACGTCCGATCGATTGGCCCACCCTCGTCGGCGATTGGACCGGCAGTGCGCAGAATTGAACAGACTGCGCTCCTCGATCAGACGTTTCCATGACTGCCGCACGCCTTATGAGTCCGACGGGAGAAAACAAGGTGAGCTGGTGATCTCATTGCTCAATGGCTTGCAGGACGAGACGGAGAGCGAGGTCGAGTTCGTCGAATCCGCTATTGTCATTCGGCGTCACAATTGATCCCTTCAGCATCCAATTTTGCATGCCGAATGACAGCTTGCCCGCTAAGTTGAGTGGCGTAAGTCGGCCGGCGTCAGCAGGCGATGAGATCGCTTCGACGGAAACACTGATCCGGCAGCAAGTGCCCGAGCATTGCTAACTGCGTTTCGTGTTGCGGGGACTTCGTGCTGAGCACAGACGAGGCTAGGGCCGAGATCGATCGGATCGACACCATTGCAATCAACTGGCGCCAAGTTTTTGAGGATGAGGGTGTCGACGAAATCGAAAGAATAGCACCTGCCTTCCCAATAGCAGACTGCTTTCCCCGCAAGCTCGTCTCCAGCCTTAGAGAGCTCAGCCGACTTTGCCGGCTGCGCTGGCCTTGCTTTTTACGGTCGTACTTCCACCGTTGTGACTGATAAGCACTTCTCTACGAGATGGAGAGCATGACCTTATCCCAGTTAGAGAATCCCTCCGCGAAAAAGGCCGGTCTTTTCGACCCCCGATCCTTATTCGATCGTTCAACTGCGCTCTCGACAAAGTCAGACGTATCGGCATTCAATGCCCGCACCACCTCTGATACAATATGGGGCCGACCACCGATGAGCGTGACCTCCGGCTCCGAGCGGCTCGATGATACAATCGGAAGTTCGATAAGCGCCGTATAGCACGACCCAAAACATTCGAGCGAAAAAGGCGTCAACAAAGCATCGTCAGAAGTCAGTTGAATTTCGTCAGGCCAATGGTTGAAGATGATATTGACGCCTGGCGTTGATGCTACGGCAAGAAATTCGATGTGAGTATCAACCCAATCGACGAAGTCGGCAAATTTAAAGCGGCGCGCTGTCTGCCGACCTGCCCGAACCATCGCCGATACAATCCTACGAAGAACTGGCGCGGCCGGAATCCAATGCGCAAATGGCCCTTCGCCTGGTGCCATTTCCAACTTGAGCTCTTTTCCCTTGAAACGGAGCGTTATCGATTTCTGCGGCCTGGCCAGTATGACGCCAATCTCGATGATGGCGACCGCCTCCTCCAGGTCGACAATTCGTTCACCGTCATAGTTGAGCGTTAGGTTCGCCTCCGCCTTCGGAAAGTCGATCAAAAATTCAAGGAAGTTGTTTGCAAGTCGCACCGGCCCGAGCTTTCCATCGAATATCGGAGTGACGAACATCTCGAGCTCTACCGAGGTCCACTCGCCTGCTTCCGAAGAAAGTTCAACCGTGGTTGACATCGATGACGATACGTTTAGCTCCAGCACCGCTTCCCGAAACTCATCGCGATCATTGTCGAGCGGAATTCCGAACCGGCGTCGCTCAATCGTCAGGTCCGTCACCTTAAGCGTGCGAGGGCCACCCAAAAAGAGCTGACCGATCTTTTCGCCCGCATTTTCTCCTGGAACGAAAAATCGACCGACAATGGATCTGTTATCAAAACCGCAAGTCTTGCGGTAGTCGACCTTCCCTGCAATATAATCGGCAGGTGCCCCTCCGAGCATTCCGTTTAAAGCCTTTGCCAGCCCTTCTCCTGCTGGAGACAATTCTACCGCACGATCGAGTGGCACAAGAATCGTGATTCTGTGAATGTTCCGCTTTCCTTTGGCTTCCTCGCTGCGAACCCGCTTGAGGGTGTCGTAGATCATTTTTTGATCGACCGGGACGAGGAGAGTGCGAATCGGCGTCCGCCCGTCTTTGACGAAAAACATGACGACGATCGCCGCCGGCAGGTCAGCATCAACGAGATGCTTGAGCGCCGACAGCTTGATCCTCGGCGGCTGAGATCCTTCTGTCGCTTTCACTTGGATCAAGAATTTCGGAAGATCGTTCTGGGAATCAAGCGGACGCTCTTTCATCCGCAAAGGCTCGCCTTCAAGGAGGTAGTCCCAGCCGAGACGGTCTGCCTGTGATTTCTGGGCACGAAACCCTTCCGGTTCACACCAACCGATGAACACATTCTCACCTCGCGCGCCAAGATCTGGAACGCTCACTGAATTCTTCATATTTTAGACCATAGCCTTAGCTACTGCTGAAACCAGATCGATAGTCGGGAAGAACCCGAGTTCGTGGAGTTGATGCAGTAATTCCTCAAATTGAAGGTGATTGGCGCTGCCCTTGGCGGCAAGCTTCGCCAGTTCATCGATTTTGCCGGCGAGTAATTCGATGTCCCGCTGGCGGCGTTTGGAGTCCGCAGGCGACAGCCGCTGCGGGCCATCGACAACAAACGCGGCCGAATGTTTTCGGACGTACTCCGCGACGTTGTCCAGCGCAATTTCGCTTTCGCCGGCCTTTGAAAAAGCCATGCTGATGCTGTACGCGGCATCTTCAAGGTACGGCCTGTCCCGCACGAGGTCCGGCGAGCTGTCTTTGCGGCGGTACCCGCTGAGAGAGAAGCTTCCGTTTTGCAGGTTGTAAAACCCGATCTCAAAAGGACCGAACGTCGCAACGCCTTTAGCGATATTGACCGACCATGGATTTTGCGGCCCGCCGCGAGCTTCGACCGCTTTGATCAGCCCGCTCACCTCTCGCGCATGAAGTCGCGCACGCTCGAGCTGAGCTTGGTCGTTCTCGAATATGGAAATGGCGTCCGGCTTCCAAGCCAAGTGCCGCGCGTGGAGTTGGTGCCAGGCACGCAGAGCGGCTTGGGCCGGACCGGGAATTTCCTCGCCTTCCATCCATCTTCGAAGCGTTCGCGTCGAAACTCCCAACAGTTGCGCAGCCTCGGCCAGGTCGAGGCCCAGAAATGTCAAAATTTCAGTCAGCTCAATACTTGTCATTATGTAAAATCCGTTTTGATAATTTGTCCTTCGTATTTTGACAATATGTCAGAAAAAAGAACCTGCTTTGTCCCCCTCCCCTTCCGCGGGAGTGTCGTCCCGACGCGCGAGTTGGCGAATGCCGTCACCAAAACAGATTGAAAAATGGACCGCCGCTACTCGGTCGTCGTCATCGCATTCCGTCGGTTCAGACGCAGATTTACCGCAAGAGTATTGGGATTCAATCCTGGCTGACGCGAGCGTCGGAACGAGTCCAGGCGTGCCAATTCAGCAGCGACGGCTATCGGAGATCCCTCGTCACGTTTTGCGGGTGACCTGCCAGCGCTGCAGTCGAATCGTTGAGATCCGAAAAGGCAGATGCGGTCGGGTCTTTCGATCAGCATGCAGTCTGGAAGGACGTCGGGCAGAAGTCGGCCGATCGGACATGTCAGAATCGTAGCGCGCGCTACGAGGAGGATGGCTGCTGGCTATCTTTCAAGAGCTCCTAAAGGATCCGCTCGCGATCGGTTTGTTACTCAATGGCGCTTAACCACCATCCAACACCCCTGTCCGGTGGCGATCGCAACGCTCTAAAGAAGGAGCTGGGCAAACGACTCCTTGAAATCGACGGGCAGGGCCAACCCGAAGGGGTAGGTCGTCGGAAAAGATCGGGGATGAAGGAGCCTTAACAAGCGGGACACGGATCGGGCTAACGACTTCACGCCGCCCGAAAAGCGGCCGGCTTCGAGTCCAGTTGAGAGGCCGCTGCCCGCTTTGGTGGCATCTGGCCCCTATCGAGCCCACGAGACGCGGCTTCCCGAAGTCTATCTTGTTGAGACGCTAGGCTGTCAGCCGGCGACCGCCGTCGTGCTGATCGTGTCGCCACGGTGGCGAGACTTGCCTGCCGATCGCCTGCAGATCATCCATCCAGGCAGCCGTTTGGTCCTCGACACCGGTAGCACACATCTCCTGCCCGGCGCCTACTATGTCGCTCTCCGTACTGGCACATCATCGCCACCGAGGAAACTCACTTTTCGCCGGCATCATCAGTCTGATCCCGACAGCCGCCTTCACAGGCATCCCGCAGTCGGGGCGCGCAGCACGCAAAGGCGTAGAGAGAGCGAAGCGTCTCCTTCTTGGCACTGTCGTGCAGCCCGCACCTCGTTCGTAATCAAAGCCTAAAGCTGCCGCGATCCGCATAACCTTTGGGCCGAATATCCAGCGCGGCGATCAGGTCCAGGCGCTGCTTCCGACAACCAAACTCGGGGTGATCTCCCACCTGGAGCCACGCTCCGTCACGGCGCTCAAGCCATCCGGATGCAAACACCTCGCCCGCCAGGAAACCGCCATTTGCCGTTCGGACCCAGCGTTCGCCGTCGATCGCAGGCCACAGAGCAACGTGGATTGATAGCTCGTCCCAATCCGCGTCGTGAACGCTGGCAATCGCCGCAATATCCTCGATCATGAATCGGTACGTTCGACCATCGTCCCCGTACCTCGGATCCAGCAGCGGCCAGCTGTTTTCTCCTGCACGCGGCGTAAACAATCCCTGGTCGATGCCAGCATTGATCCCGGCGACCATCACATTGCGCCAGGCCCGCCGCCTGCGGGACCCGTCGTATTTCACCTTGGTTACCCCCTTGGACGCGGTCGGAATCACGTCCGCACCCTCGTAGTTGAGGCGATCGAAGGAGAATCCGCGGAGGTCTTCGTCCGATGTCGGAACACCCGTCATCGCCGCGAGCCGGCTCAGGAACGGCAATTCCTCGAGCAATGCAAAGTCCGGATGCACCGGTGCACGCTCCAACATGCGGGCTCGCAGCGCTGCATGACTTGCAAAGCCGCATGCGGCTGCGATCGCCTCGGTCAGATGGGATGATTTGTAGTTCGGATAGCCCTGCCTAACCGCACGCTTCACGGACGTGAGCGCAGATTCAGTCAAAGGGATAGCGGTCAAAGGATCCACCTGTTCATATCGGCGGCCGATGTCCACAGATTACGCACCGACCTGGATATGACGGTCGATCCAAGGATTTGAAATAGTGCCCACTTTGACCCTGTGGCAGGTCCGGCGAGACGGCCGATTCGAAGAATGCACGATCTATCAGCCAGCTTTCAAGGACCTAGGCGCCTCAGGGCAGCCGCTCCATAGGGGTGTAACTTCCCGTTGACGGCTCCAATGCTGTTCGCGCGCTCGAGGAACATGACAAGCCGCCAGTGCACATCTACGTGCCAACCGATGAAACGGTTGGCGGAGCGCGCGGGCGCCTTACCTCGTCCGCTCATCGTCTCGCTTGTGACCGCGCAACTCGGCATCGATTCCCTGCTCTGCCTTGCGGCGACGGCTATTGGTGAGCTCCGAAAGCTCATTCTTTAGTGCATGCCGCCGGGTTTCAACGGCGGGCATGTCGTTCACGAATTGCCTAACCTGGCGCGCGAGCGCGTGATCTGCCGCCGCTCCAGAATGCTGCAGCTCGGCTGCGTAATCGAGATATCGCCGCCGGATCGCATCCTGACGTGACTTGATCTGCTCGTCCCAAGGACGTTTTGCAGTCGTGCCGCCCCTCCCCTCCGAAAGCCCCTCTTTCCGGGCGAGCCGGTCGACATCAGGTACGATTTTTCGCTTGCGCATAGCGAGCACCGCCCCGCGATCGGCCTTTTGAACTCGCCCGCGGGTTCGCCGCGGCGTTGCCTCGGCCGCTATCCCGCGAAGCCGGAGTTCGCCAGCAAATCGCTCCCGCCAAGCCTGCAGATCTGCCTTCCGAGGGTTGAGACGCTTGCCGTCGTGGCCCAGGGACCGGACGGTCAAGTGCACGTGGGGATGTTTGTCGTCGAGGTGCTGGACGAAGACATAGTCATGATTGTCCCCGAACGTTTCGATGGCAAATGCCCGGGCTGAATCCTTGACGGCGACGGCATCGGTGCCAGCCGGCATCGACAGAATGATGTTGATCGAAAGCGACCCATCACGGCGGCGCTTGTCGTCAAGGCCGGCATCATCCTCCCAGCGTTGCTGTAGGTCTTTCAATCCGGAACGACCGGCCAGACTCGCGCCCTGCTCTGTTTCCGCATCGAGCTCGCCGTTTCGCGTGATATACGCAAGGTGCGACTTGAGATGCGCCACGTCCTTGGTGCGGCCGGTGATCTTGACCATCACCTCTGGCGCTCGGCGCACGATCCGTTCGAGCTTCGCGCGCATAGCCGGCGTCAGGCGACTAGGAACCGCCGGATCGGGGATATCCCACTCGGCCCGCCGCGGGCGCCGATTGGGCGTTTCCCAAACATATGAGATCGGCGGAAGCTCGGAGGCCAGGTCTGCCGGCCGCGGCTTATGGCGCCGACTCATCGCCGCCCATCCCAATAATCCGCGTTGCCGTGCAGCGCATTGCGTAGTTGCGCGAGCTCTTTTTCGATGACCAACTGGGCCTCTTGAATTGCGGACAGATCGGGCTCGACCGCCCTGCCCTGCAGCACACTGGCGTTCGCTGCGCGCGCGATCTGATTGATGTTGCCGCCGATCTGGTTGAGCTCGCGAACAATCGCGCGGAGCGCCTCGTGCTCGCCTGGAGAATGCTGCACCGGTGATCCCAACCGCGAGCGCACCAATGCAACGATCCAGCCGGTTCGGGTCATGCCGCGCTGATGTGACACTTCCGCGAGCTGCCGCATCTCGCTCTCGCGAAATCGCACCGTCACCTTCTCCGGTCGCCCGACAGGCAGCACGGAGATGCGCGGCACTGGTTCAGCAAGTGCCTCAGCAATGAGACGCCGCAAGAGCGCGGATTTGCCGCCCTGGGTCGCTGCCAAAGCTGAGAACTCCGCAGCGACTTCGTCAGAGACGCGAAGCGAGATCAGAGCCATGCACTCCAATCCCAATCGCGATCTAATACATCGCTGGCGCGAAGCCTATCCTGCACTAGAAAAAGCGAATCCTTCCACTCCCTCCGTGTTGGTTCGAACCAACAGGCTCGGCATTCAAAGCTCGGGATTTGCTGCAGGTGAGATCCAACCCAGCCGACGATCGATGCGCAGAATTCCTCCGGGAATGGCGCCGCCGTCAGCCCCGGTGCTCTTATTCCACGAACGCCGCGCGTGGAGACCGGCAACATTGGCACCGGGTATGTGGACCGCGGCTTACCAGCAGCCTCCGGCCTCTCTACGGCGCTGTGGGGGGCGCGTTCGGCCTCCGGCTGCTGCGCTAACGCGCCATCCTTCGGATGGGAAATCCGCTCCGCCGGCATGCCAAGCGCAGCGGTCTTTCTGAGGAGACAGTCGAAGGCCAGCTTCATGCGAAAATGATCTCTTCGATGGTGATGGTCGATGCCGGCACCTCTTCCACTTCTTCTGCGCCATCGACCAACAGCACGGCATGGCGTGAGCCTTGAGACGCGAGCCGATCGACGAGAAGACAGCCCGCGCGATCTTGGTGGCGCACTCTGATCGTCACTGACGAACTCATTCGCTCATTTCGATGGACGGAAGACCTGGAGCTCTTCTCCGCGGCCGCCGTTACACGGTCTCTCTCTATGGGTCGCAATGCTACTTGCGGTGCGATCGGGCCTCGCGCCGATTGAGCTCCAGCGGCACCTTCGCTATCAGCATGGGAGCCCCCAACTCCGCTACGAATTTTGCGAGCCAGCTGGCGGGCGTGGGCGTCGGTGAAGCTCTCCTGTGCTGCACATATGGTCTCGACGGCGTTGGGCTGCTCACGCCAAGCCTGGTAGAGTTCATACACTGCACGGATTGACGAGCCCGCAAGCTTCGACCGGAGAAATTCCGGCATACCAGGCGGCGGGATCGCTCCTGATGGAAGCTGGGTTCATTGTCGCCCCGGCTTCTTCCTTCCCGTTCGCGTGCTATCACGATTGCATCGTCGGCTATTCCTGGAGCGCCTGCAGGCGGCGTTCGATGGCACCAAGCTCCAGTTGTTCGGCCATCTCGCGCACCTCGTCGAGCCAGCGGCATTCGCCCGCCATCTAAACGCCCTCCGCAAGGTCGAGTGGGTCGTCTACGCCAAGCGTCCCTTCGGCGGACCAGAACAGGTTCTGACTTATCTCGGGCGCTACACTCATCGCGTTGCGATCGCCAACGGCCGGCTTCTTACCTGTGAGCAGGGCCACGTCCGCTTCCGGTGGAAAGATTATCGCGCCGGGAACAAATCCAAAGTAATGACGCTCGACACTGAGGAGTTCCTTCGTCACTTTCTGCTTCACATATTGCCGAAGGGGTTCCGCCGCATCCGTCATTTTGGTTTCCTGGCGAACGCCTGCCGCGCCGCCAAACTCGCGCGCATCCGAGCGGCACTTGAAGCCCCGCAGCCCCCTCCGCCTGCCGAAGCTGTCGACTATCGTGAGCGCTGCGCCATCCTCCTTGGTCACCGCCTCGACGTGTGCCCCATCTGCGGAGGCCGCATGGTCGAGATTGGGCCTGCGCCGCGTGCGCCGCCGCGACGCGCACCTCGCTGCGATACATCATGACCGACTACCTCGACTTATTCGCTCCCACTGCACGTCAAGCGACGCAGCAGCGCGCGCGGGAGGGACCTGTGGGCCGGTGGGGCGATCGGGCGCGCGGTGGTCACGCGTTTGTCCTATCGTCGGCCCGCCGGCGCAAGCTGTCGCCTCACCTCCGAGGACACGACCGCCGTGAGCTCCTCGTTCAACTGCGCCGCGATTGAATTTGCCACCCGCAGATTCTCTTCCTTCTTAGTGGCGGCCAGACGTTGCGCTTGCTGAAACACTGAGGCTGCGAAAGCAACCGCGGCGTGTTCCTCCGCTTGCCCACCACTATTATTGAGTTCGGCGGGGAGCTCGAACGATCCTCCCGTCTTGCCGTCCAGAAAATCCCAGCAGGTCCGAAATAAGTGGCGATAGCCTTGGGTTGCTTCCGGCCCCCTATCGACGACGCCGGCTTGCTTTGCGTACTGAAAATCCCGCTCATAACCGAGCTCTGTCAAGAGCTTCGCCCCAACCAGGTCGGTCACGACTTGCATCTCTTCGATGCTCAAGTCAGTTTGCCAAGCCTCCACTGAGCGGTCATCGACGGCCTTTCGCTCCAGGATCTTGCGATCTCCGAAAGTGCTGGAGCGGAGATAGTCCGTCTGCCCCCCCCGCGCCGATCCCGTCTCGGTCGGAGTGTAACCGAGGCCGGCAAGCACGCGCCGAATTTCGTCATCGGGGTGCGCCACAAGGGTCTCATAGTGGACCACCTGCGTCTGAGGTCGACTGCGGTATGCTGCTAGCGCAGGCAGGCCCAGGACAAGATCTGCGAGAGAAGATGCGATCGCGGGCGTGGGCTGGCCCAACGCGATATCGGCGAGACACGATGCGATGGCGGGCGGGGAACTTGCGGCCAGCAGAGGGACGCCCCATGTCGTCTTCAGTGATGCGGCGATGGCGTAGGGGTTACGCATGAGAACGAGACGCGGTGCTTCCGGATAAAGGGAATCCAAAAAGTCGAGCACCGTCCAATAGCGCGGCGTCTTGTCTATGAGAGTGCGTTTGCCTGCAGCAGCTAAATACTGGCAATAAGCTGCATCGGAAAAAGCGCGGGTAACGATCATCCGATCTATTCGCCCCAAGAACTGCGAGGTTGCGCTTTGAACCAATGATGCGCCGGCTGGGTGGCGGTGGTCGACTTTACCGAAGGCCTCAAGTGCCAACATGAGCCACGGTTCAGGCGGAGCCAAAATATCCGGGTGCCGCTGCAGCAAATGCGCTAGCAGCGTCGTCCCCGAGCGGGGAAGACCGAGCAAAAAGCACACCGCAGGCGCATGGCTTACATCGCGGTTCATCATTCAACAGCCTATCTTGGACAGACCGAGCGTCCGTCTTAAAACCTTCGTCCGGTAGAAAGAGACAACACCAGCAATGGCAATCCAGATAGGGTCAACCATCCCTATCCTCAGATGACGTGACATCCGCGAGGATGACATCATGCCGCGACAACATTCGATGGCCCTTGTGGCAGCTTTGGCTTGTTCGCTGCATGAGCGCCTACTGCGCGCTTCGGATGGACGCGCGCCATCTCCGATTGGCAATGCGTACGTAGATTGCCCGTTGTTCAGGTTTGTTGCAGATAGACCGTAACTCTCATCGATCCCATTCGTAGCGGAAATGGAAGACGACCCTATCCCTGTTTCGCATGATCTGGGTGCCATGAATTCAATCCATTTAGCCAGCCACAGCACCGCACCTGAGATCGGCTGCGCCCAGCTCCTTTCGGGGCCGGAGCCTCCAAGCATCGCCCCGCCGCGCGGAGCTAAGCCATATTGAGACCATCAGAAAAGCTATACCGTGGTTTATCGGAAATAAGCGGCAAAGCGACCGCGGAAGCCCGTCGCTTCGAGCCGCCACGATGCCATTCCCTCGCCAGCCAAAGAAGACGGTAGCTCATCTCGATGTCTAAGTGCGCCATCTGAACCCAATATCCGCCATTCGTAGGATCGGCAAAACTCAATAGTTTTGATGGAGCACATCCATACCGTGGATTGATGGCTTAACCGGCCAACGGCCTCTGCATCCAAAGAGACACGGCCGTGCTCTGCCTGTCATCTCGCAAGGAACAGAGCAGGGGTGCCGAAATCATTCCCGCATCTTCGGCATCCCCTTAAGCGCTCTTCTACTCCACACCATCATGCTCGTCGGCACGCGATCAGCCGCGCGAGCCCTCCAGAAGAGCAGGGAGCATCTCAAATGCCAGACCACCGCCGGCTGCCGCCGCGATACTTGCGGAGCCCCGAAGCGGCACGCTTTCTCGGCCTGTCCGCCGAACTTTGGAAAAGCATCGCACATACGGTACGGGGCCGACTTATCGCAAGCTCGGTGGGCTCGAAAACCTCGAAGCCTTGGTGGACCGCGGAGCCAAGAAATCGACCAGCGATCCCGGCACAGGAACGGTCTTGCTCGCAAAGCGGCAAATACCGCATTCCTTATGTGTCGCGCGCCATGGAAAACTGCCCCCCATATTGCCTCAGATGACAATGTTACCGAAGTCACCCTGGTGTCTTCTGGATCGACTGCCGCGAGTCGGAGCAAGCCGCTCGCGAAGCTCGCCCCCCAGAGCGCCGTAGCGAGCGAGCGGCTTGCGGTGCTTCAGCGAAAGAACCTGTCAGGATTAAATACGAAGGCGCGAAGCTTGGACCGATAGTGTGATCTCTGTGTTGCTGATGAGCTGTCGAGCGGCCTTTGATCGCCAATTCTTCACCAATCGCTGCACCGTGCGCCGCTGATGGCCGCTGAACCGACCGGGCGCATGCGCTTCCAGCAGGGAGAGAAGATCGACCGCAGACAAGTGCGGAGCTGCGGCGAGCCATTCCTCGATGATGGGAATGTATGGGTCGAGCATCGATGGCCGACGTGGCACAGGCTTGCGCCGCACATAGCGACGCCGATGAATGCCTCGCTGCTCACCCTGTTTCCAACCATCGCCGAGCTCTCGGGCAAAGGCCGCCAAATCACTGTGCCCCTGCGCGACAGTCATCGCTGACTTTCCAGCCCGTTGATCGACACGCTTACCCAACTCATTCTGAGCGTCCCGCATCTGTGCCAGCAATGCCACAGGATCAAGCGTCCGGTAAATCTCCCGCAGCCGACCTTTGAATGCCTCATTGAGCCTCGGGTGGACCAATGCTTTTTCGTACGGCGTAGCGGGAGGAAGATAGCACTTGATCATCTTGGCACCTTCGCGGTGCTTCTCCTTCAGCTTAAACGAGGGCTGGAAGAAATTGATGTATAGCCGGGCCGCCGCAAACAGGCGAACCAATGAACGGGCGGCATCAATGCCTTCAAACCGCCCGTAGCCCACCAGGCGGCGAACGATAGCTCCGTTCTTTTGTTCAACGAATGCCTGATCGTTCTTCTTGTAGGCCCTGGAACGAGTGACTTCGACATCGTGAGAACGGCACCACGACACGACCGTGTCGTTCATGAAGGCGCTGTCGTTGTCAAAATCGAGCCCCCGAACGGGCCAGGGAAATAGGTTCTGCGCGCTCGAGAGCTTCGACCACAAGAGCTGCTTCACGCACAACAAGCGGAAAGCATTCGGTCCACCCGCTGATCTGATCTCGCGCTTTGCGCGCATGCTGATCTTCCCTGCCATACCTGCCACCGAACTGATTCGGCAGCTCCGCCCCAGACACGGCAGAGAAGTTGTCCGGTAACATTTTTAGTGAGGCAATGCGGGGGGTCAGTTCCGGATGGCGGGAGCCGGTGACCATGTCGAATGACACATGCTCTGCTTGTGGGCAACAGCGCGGTCGACTCGATCTGTTTCACTCATTCCCGGCGATCTGGCGCCGCACGGATCCACGCCTCGCTTGAATAGCAACTGATGGAGCATTTCTATTATGGAGTTCGGTTGATCTCTCCTACTGAAACCATGACACTATTTAAATTCGCATAATTAATTATGGAATACTTTCGCAATTCTTGGAATATGGTCGAGTATGATCTCGGATTACTTTGATATACTTCCACTGACATTTTGTCCAGATCAGCCGACTTGTGGCGTGTCGCACGCCGGCTCCGAGCCCGGAAAGTGCCGCTGGACGTAACCGCGACGGGCGTTGCGCCTGAGCCAGGACTCAAGAGCCTCGACGGCTTGAACAGATCGAGTCGCCGTCGACCGCGCCCACCGAGACGGCCCCATTCGCGCACCAATGCCGTATCGCCAAAGAGCGTCGGCTCAATCGTGAGCACATAGAACCGCGCCATGTTACGGGCCGGATCGCGACGCTCGAGCACGAGATATTGCACGGTGAGTTCGGACATGCGCCAGAATCGCAGCCGCCGAATCGACCGTCCAATTAAATAAATGAATCGATCAGCGCCAACGATTCAAAAATTTCATGCTGACAACGAGACAGGTCGCGGCGAGGCTCGCGATGGGCGACTGAGCTGAGGCGCGCTCCGGCCTCGCTGGGTGGCAGCGTCTCCCCTGGAGAAGCCGTCTGAACAAGTTGCCATCGCATGGCCGCCAGGTAAATGGAGGGTTTCCTCCTCCGACCCCATGCGTTGCGCAAGACTTTCTCGACTTGCGCGACGAGCTTCGCCCTGTGCTCGGCAGGCAGTTTGTCCAGATTGATCTGCTTCCAGCGTATAGCCGGCAGGTCCGCCGCGCCAGGGACGCCCAGCAGGCTCCAATCCGGCTCGCCGCGCTTGAGGTCCGCCATCACGGCGAATGCGCAGGAGACATCGATATATTCTTCTCAACGGCTGCCTTCTCTGGATCCCAAACTAGAATCCAACACTGACCTTATCGGAATGCTTTGCGAGCTACCTTTTCAAGGTCTGCGGCCGCACTTGACGACCAGCCGTTCCGCTGAGCCCATCGGCGGACCTCAACTGGATCAAACGAATGCCCTTCCTGACGCAGCTGCGCGATTGTGCGCTCTGCGTGTTTCTTGTCTGAGGGATGATTGAGACCCGTACCCAAATTGACGGCTTGGGTCAGGCTCTGCAGCGCCTCCTCCACGGGCTCGGGCAAACTAACGGTCGGTGCCGGTGCAGTAGTGGCTCCTACGATCTGAGCTCCCCATGTCGCTCGCCAGTTTTTGCCGTCGGTATCGTTCCAAGGAAGGTAGACGATCGCTTGCGCGCCGATCGCATCGTCCAGCTTGTTCATGTCTTTGTCCGAGATGTGGCCGCCGATCAGCAGCCCATCTGACCAACTCCCCCGGGAGGTCTGCGCACTTTCCAACTTCATCTGAACGCCCTGCGCCACCAGAACGGGTTGCCCCTTGACGAGCGCCTTTACGACGTTCGGTCCGAGGAATTCGGCCACGATGGTCCGATCGAAGCCGCCCTTCTGCGGCACCACCAACGTCACGCTGGAGATATTCCTTTCCTTGCAAATTTCGAGGACGCTCTTGAAAGCGAGCCGGACCTGGTCCGGCGACCGCTCAACGACATATCGCGCGACTGATGCCACCTATTGTTCCCCTTTAATAGAAAAGCGACCGATCAAACGTAGTTGCTTTGCAAAAAGTTGCATCGCGAATGCGAGTGGTCCTTCGACAATGAGCGAGCGTCGCTTCATGTCTCCCGCCATGCTCTACCGATTTCCCAAGAGCTTGGTTCGAATGAGACTGAATAACTCGGCCTGATACTGCGCATCATGCAGGGCCTGATGATCGCCCTTCAACCGAGGCGACAGGCGCTCCGTCATTTTGCTCGATCGCGTATCGGCCCAATCGCACCCCGTCGCACCCATGAAAAGCGCCTTGATGTCCAAAGCCGTGAACCCGAATGGATTATCGCCCGTGAACCGATGGAAATAATAATTTACGAATGACCAATCGAACGGCGCGTTGAGCCCGACGAAGACGACCGAGCCGTCTTTTTCAACAAGCGCGTCGAGCCACTGCGCGAAGGCCCGCATCGCCTCCGCCGGTTCGAGCCCGTTCTTGGCAAGCTCATCCAGCGACAGGCCGGAAACCTGCAGGGCTTTCGGATCGGCATTGCGATTGATCGGCTTCAATTCGCAGGAGAAGGTCTTTGCCGGATCGTTGACAACGCAGGCGCCGATCGACAGAAGGCTGTACTCACCGGGGATCGGCCCGGCGGTTTCAACGTCGACTGAGACGAACACTTCGGTTTTACGCCTCATGAGATCAATGGCTCCGCCGGCACGAGCGAGGGTCGCGTGCGGATCGCCTGCCAATGTTCGCGGAAGGCGCGCCGGCGATCCTCGGCCGCGCCGCTGTTCTTCCAATGCAGGCCAGAGAGCGTGGTGATGTCAAACGGCAGGTCCGAGCCCTCACGCGCCGTCACCATAGTAGGCAGCCCGCGACCCAGAGCATATCCCAGCTCGAGGAAACAATTCGATCGTCCGCCGGTAATGTCGGCGATCACGACGGCGCTGCGGTGCAACTTGGCGAAGATTTCCTGATCGATACGGGCATGGTCGTGGGCTTGCCGGCCGTCGATGACGACGAGCCGGTAGCCAAGCTCGTTCTCGATCACCGGCTGCACGACGGTGTCGAAAAAGTCCTGCACGTCGGCATAGTCCGGCAGCGCCGGATTCAGCAGCCGCACCGCGAAGGCCTTTGGTCTTTCCAGGGACTCGAGCAGGTCGACGAGGACCGCGACGCGATCGGGGATGGACTGGCGCGGCGGAAACCGGATCTTGTTGAGCCAGTCATGGGCGTCGCCGTCATCCGCAACCTGGAACAGGCGGCGGGTTTGGCTGCTAGTCAATCCGAAGCTGTAGAGCCGGCGAGCGCCCGCCGTTTCCGGCGACACGGGAAGATTGAGGGGAATGATCGGCTTTCCGGCATCGTGGTAGAGATTTGCGAGGTAGAGGACCCCTTCCGTCCCCCCGAGCGCGACAAGAATATCGCCGAAGCGGGCCTGGGCTTCCATGCGCTTGCTGGCCATGTTCCAGTGCGCGGCGTTCTCGATCTTGACCATTGGCGAGCTGCGCAGCTCGTCCCATAGGTCGGCATACTCAGCCGGGACCTGATCTTCGCTCTTGTGGTGCTGCACGGCGACCGCGAGCGGGCCCGGAACATTCGCCGGGCGTGACGCGAGGCTCTCCCTGAGCGTCTTCCAGATCAGCCAGTCGAAGCAGATCGGAAGCCCGTCGGATTTGCGCAGAGGTTCAGCGTCGACAGGCACGACGAAATTCGCACCGCGACGGGCCAATTCCTTGACCAGCGCAGCAACGAGCTCGCGGGCCTGATTGACGTCGGCGGTCGAGGCGATGGCAAGGTCTTCGACGATGCTGCCGGCAATGTGGATGCGCCGGCCGAACAGAGGGGAGCGCGCCATCAGCGATCCTCCATCACCGGCGACGCGGTGATCGCCGCGGCGGCGAGCTTGAGTTGATCGAAGCGCAGTGGCCCGCTCGGGAAGGCCTTTGCCAGCGCGGCCGGATAGAGCCTCGTCCTGATATCCGAATAGGTCCAGGACGGCTTGCCTGCCCGCGCTCCGGTGGCTTCGACGAGCTGCGATAGCTGAATGGGCGTCAGAGACAACCCGGCCAGATCCATCGTGAGCAATTGGCGGCGCTCGTCGTCCGTTGGACGGCGGAACTCCTCGATGATGGCGGCGCGGCGGCACAAGGCAGGATCCAGGACCGACAGCCGGTTGGTGCACAGGATCACCACGATCCGGCCGCCGTACTGGCGCAGGTCATCGACGCCCTGAATGAGCGTGTTCACCGCTACCTTGTCTTCGTGGTGGCTGTGCTCCTGGGCGCGCGAGGCGGCGAGGCTGTCGCCTTCGTCGATGATCAGGACCGCGCGGCGGTGCTTGCCGGCCGATTGAATGACCTTCTTGAAGGCTTCCGCGATCAATGTTCCCATCTCGCCGACCATGCCGCTGCCGCGGACGCGGTTACTCAGCTTGAACAGGATCGAATCTTCGCTTCTGGCCTCGATTACCAACTTGTTGGCGATGCACTCCGCTGTTGCGGTCTTGCCGGTGCCGACATCGCCGTGAAAGATCACCAGCGGATACTGCTCGGCGACGAGATCGCAGATCGGAAGGCTCTTGCCGTGATTCTTGTGGCTCCAGCCCGCCAGCTCGCGGACATTCAGCAGCAGACGAAGCTGATCGTGGACCCGCGCATATCGGGTATCGAACCCCAGAAGGGTCTTCTCGCGTTTGGCCAGCGTATCGCTGGGCAGCGGCGTCTCGCTGTCGAAGATGCTGGGTTGACTCACGAGGCCCAATCCTTGCGCTGCATGCCATAGGCATTGCTGACATAGTTGCGGCCGCCAGCCGACGAGAGAGCGGCATGGCTGGTATCGTCGTAGCAGGTCACCCAACCGATCTTAAGCTTACCTTTCGTGGCTTCGCGTGCGGCACTGGTGTAGTCGTCGGTGTAGCTCAGCACGACACGAAGCTTGGCCCCTGCGACCTTCGGCCAAAGAACGCCGCCGGGCCGGCTCGTAGACAGCGAGCCGGCGTCGGTATCGACTTCGAACCTGACGGCCTTGATCTCGACCCCACTGCTGATCAGCGTGACGTCGACCCATTTGAGGTAGCCGTCCTTGGCCAGGACCTCGATGTCATGGGCGTAGTTGCGAGCCTCCTCCGGAGTCCAGCAGCCGGTGCTGTCCGCGATCATCACGAGATCGGCGTTGACGCGCCGAACGACGTTCTCGATGTCGACGTAGGTGTAGGTCGCGCTCGCGCTTCTGACCTGGGTCATGCTCATCTTCAGTCCTCCGTCTTGAATCGAGGGCCGAAGATCTCCTTCCAGACCTCATTGTCGTTCTCGGCCGATGCAAAATTGGACGTCTCCCAGGCCTCCTGGGCGGCGGCGACGATCTGTTTCCGCTCGTCCTCGGAAATCCGGCTGGTCACGTTGTTGAGGCTGTAGACCGGATCGAGAATGACCACCGGATCGCAGAACGTCGTGAATGGCGCGACATTCTCGGGAAACTTGATCTCTTCCTTCAACTGCGACTGCGCGACGTAGAGGAGGAAATTGCGAAAGCGCTGTTCGATGCTTGCACCGTTGCCCTGCTTGGCGAGGACATGCGCCATGATCAGCTCGATGGCGAAGGACTTCAGCGGCTTCAGTTCCGCCTGGTTGCGCCACTTCTTGGCCATGCGCACCAAGGTGCGGAAATCCGCGTCCTGGTCCTTGCGATCGCGGACGAACTTGATCTGGCAAGGCGCGCAGGTCTGCGTCTTCGTGCCGTCGTGAATGTCGAACTGCCAACCGTAGCCGGCGCGGTTCTCGTCTTCGATGACCGGCACGATATCAACGCTGAGGCCCGTGCCCACGAAGGTGACGGTCGCCGCCTTGCGCTGGATCTCAAAATCCTCGACCGACTTGTTCGGATACTGCTTGATCAGCAGCGCGTAGATCGTGTCGTTCAGGCTATCCAGCGTCTCCTTGCTGACGTCTCGGCCAGAAATGTAAAAAACGACATCGACATCGACCGGATCGACAGCGGTCTTCCGCAGAATCGTGTATTTGGCGAAGGCCGGCCTTCACGACCTTAGTGATCTTGATCTCGGTCTTGTCGCGAACGGTCTTGCGGAGTTCATCGATCAAGCGATCGACCTGCTCGTGGTATTCCTTGCGCTTGTCGGCAGGCAGGCGCAGCACGTTGCTGTCGTAGTACCGCAGTTGAGTATTGTTCAACATCGCTGCTCGATTCCTGCTGGTCGGTTTCGCCGGCGGCTGGCGCAAAAGTACGCCACAGTGGAACTTGTCCGACCCAGACCGGTTTACAAATCCGGGACAATGGAGCGGTATGCGGGCCATATAGGCTCAATTTTCCGCGCATCAAGGGTTTTTGGTTTACAAATTTGTGCCCATATCGTACTTCTGTAAACTGAGACGCAAAGGAGGCCCAGATGATCGGACACAAGCTTAAGGTCGCACGGTCGGCCTCGGGCCTGTCGTTGCGTGGCCTCGCTGACGCCATGGATGGCATCGTATCGGCCCAAGCCATTGGCAAATATGAGAGAAACGAGGATATGCCGAGCTCGCGGGTGCTGATCGCCTTGGCGGCGACGCTCCACGTGACGGAGGATTACCTGCTCAGCGAGGACGAACTTGCCCTTGAGGGCGTCGAGTTCCGCAAGAAGGCGGGCACGTCGTTCCGGGAAGAAGCCGCCCTCGAAGCCCGCGCGATTCACATGCTGGAGCGCTATCTCGCGATCGAGGACCTGCTCCAGATGCGCAGCATCGATTGGGAGCAGCCACGCAGCGCACCACATCCGGTGGCCGATGTCCGGGACGCCGAAGATGCGGCTCGCTCTGTCCGCGAAGACTGGGGTTTGGGAAACGATCCCATCCCGCAGCTCGCCGAGCTTCTGGAGGAGCGCGGGATCAAGATCCTGTCGCTCGATCTCGACGATATCGACGGGCTTGCCGCCAAGGTGCGACGCAAGGACCGCAACGCTGCGCGAGTAATCGTCATCAAGCAAAGCACGTGGTCGGAGCGGAAGCGCTTCAATCTCGCCCATGAGCTCGGTCATATGGTGCTGGCCCCATCCCCCGGCGTCGATGAGGAAAAGGCGGCGCATCGGTTTGCCGGCGCCTTCCTGATGCCGGCCGACGTCCTTCGGGCCGAAGTTGGGGTCAGCCGATCGTCGATCAGTCTTGGCGAGCTGGTCGCGCTCAAGAAGCGTTTTGGCGTCAGCATCCAGGCCATCGCCTATCGCTGCAAGGATCTCGGCATCATCAGCCAGTCCGCTTTTGGCCGGCTGTTCAAGATCTTCGCGGAACGGGGATGGCGGACGGCGCCCTATGAAGAGCCAGGCCGGATGAAGCCTGAACTCGAGGAGCCGAAGCGCTTCGAGAGGCTTTGCTATCGTGCGCTGGCCGAACGAGTCATCGGCGAAGCCCGGGCCGCTGAACTGCTGGGAATAACGGTTCGCGAACTGGACGCTCGTCTGGATCAAGTTGCGGCGTAAGCACCTTGGCGGTCCTCGTTTCCGATACCTCGGTTTTGATCGATCTGGAGCGAGGCGCCTTGCTCGAGGACCTGTTTCGTCTCCCTTTTGAGTTTGCGGTCCCCGACCTGCTCTTTGTTCGAGAGCTGGCCGGGGACCTGGGCGATCGCCTTACTGCGCTCGGCCTACGGGTCGAAGAGCTGTCCCCGGCAGAATTGACCCGCGCGACGACAGTCCGCGGCAACGCGCTCATCTCTCCACGCCGGACACGTTCGCGTTTGCCATCGCGGAGGCCCGCCAATGGACGCTTCTGACCGGCGACGGAGGGCTGCGCGAGTTGGCGACCTCGGTCGGGCTGCAAATGCACGGCGTGCTATGGATTTTCGACCAGCTCGCCGACGGCAACCACTGCGAACTGAGCCGACTGCACGCGGGTTTAACTGCCATTTCCAGGCATCCTCGCTGCCGGCTTCCAACGACGGAAGTTCGGCGACGACTGACCCGGTTCGGCGCGTGAACGATCCACCACGCCCCCCCCCCGAAGACGACCGCGAAAGCGCCGAGCTCACGCCAGAGGTCGTATCCATACCCCCTGCCCGCCGGGACGGTCTCTGGACCATCGAAACCGGCGGCGCAAAGTCAATAGGCGCAAAATCCCTCGACGCTCGGCCTAGGTCCCGAGGAGGTTGGACCATTCTCCTTCATCAAGAGGAAGAAGTTTCATTTTGCCATCAAGCCCGACATGCAACTCAGACCAAGGGCTGCTGTCGCCCTGGCGCGCCAGCTGTCGACGAGGGAGTTTTAGGTCGATGGCGCGATAGACTCTCGCACTTCAATGCTAACGAAGGGCAACATCGTTCCTGGCGAACGCGAACCTCATAGGCGGCTCGCCGCTTTCTATCGGTCGTAGTGTTTGCCGCCGGTGCTGATTTGATAAAGGGTCGCCGAATAAGGAAGACGCAGGAGAATGGGACCTTCCTTCGTGACCTTGCCGAGGACGGCAGCCTGGCACAGGAGGCTGACACCACCCATTGTTCGGTCGCAAAAGGCGTCCGCGCTGTCGATAAAGTTCAGCTTTGTAAGGCGAGCTATGACGACGGTCCGCCCCTCGGGTAACGCGCCAATAGGCTGGACAACAAAGATGGTGATGAACTGCGCGCCAATGATGAGCGCTAGAAGGAGCGCACCAATACCGAGTCAGGCTTTCACCCTCCCCTCCGTCTACCTTGAATAATCTATTTCGGCATACTCGGCGCCGACCCGGGTCGCCATGATCAGGCTTCTCACCCGAGGTGGCGAATCCGGCTTGCAACATCGACGCGCGTTCAGCGGATAGGCGCATCGCGCGCCTTTTCTCGAGCAAGCTACGATCGGCAAAGACGATGTGGGCAAATCTCGCCAAGCCTGCCTCGCGCATCTTCTTGCCGCCAGAGGCGGTGATAAAGACGAGAACGATATTGCGGTTCATGCCCTCAATGCGCAAATCCGACAAACACAACAGCGAGCATTTCTGAGCGTCTGCTGTTGGAATAGGTGGTAGCCATTTTGGCGGCCGCGTGTCGTATGGTGGAGACCATCATACCTCTAGCCACGGCGGGACTTACATCGGCGGCTCGGGCTCTTCTCATAAAGGCGGCTCCTACCGAAATCCAAGCACCGGAAACGTGTACGGCACGCATAGGTAGGCGCGTCCACTGTTCGATAGGCGGCTGAGCTGAAGCCCGCAAGCTCTGGGCTCGCTGGGTGGCGGGCGTACCCCAAAAATTCTCTCAACAAGTTGCTACGAGCGTGCTCGACTGAGATCCCCTCCTCCGACCTCAGGCATTGCGCAAGACCTTCTCGAGCTGCGCGACGAGCGTCGCCCTGTGCTCGGCAGGAAGCTTGTCCAGATTGATCTGCTTCCAGCGCACCGCCGGCAGGTCCGCTGCGTCAGGGACGCCTAGCAGGTTCCAATCCGGCTCGCCGCGCTTGAATCCCATGAGGAAGTCCTTGCGAGCTTGCCGCATTTTTCCCGCGATTTCGGCGATCAGCGTTTCCCGGGTTTTGAGCAACTCGTCCAGGGTCACTTCATCGGCGGTCATGCCCTCAAAGCCGTGCGTGAATTCGTGCTGGATGTCCTTGCGACGAGGAACCACGACCTCGGAGATCGGCCGGTCATGGCTGATGAGGTAGACAATGAACGCTTTGCGGAGATCGTCCGTGATGCCTTCGTTGGCGAGCAGATCGCGGACATCGAAGAGGTCGCGCGGATGCTGCCGGTCGAGCGCCGCGACAAGCTTGCCGGCGTATAGATCGGCGAACGAAACGACTTTCATCTGCGCGAAGCCGAACGTCTCTTCGACGCTCGGCGACACGTCGCGCAGCTCCGGCTCGAAGACGCAGCCCCTGATCACCGGCGTGATCTCGATCTTGATCTGCGCGTCGCCTTTCTGGACGGTCAGCTTGGTGACGATCTTTTCACGGGGATTGACGACTTCCGTCAGCCGCGCGCCCGGCAATCCTTTCCTTATGGCCTCTGTCATGCGCTTCATCGCCGCATCTATCGCCGCAAGAGATTCGGGACGCGGAGCCACCGGCAGATATGTCAGGTCGATATCGACCGATAGGCGCGGCATATCTCGGTGGAAGAGATTGATGGCGGTGCCACCCTTGAGCGCAAAATCGGGCTCCGCCGCGACGAACGGGATCGTCTCGATCAACAAGGCCACTTGATGCCGATATTTTTCAGACAGGGGCATTGAGGTCGTCTGGGATGGTTATGAGGTATTTGGTGTCGAGTTTGCCGCCCTTGACGAGCATGCGCTTTCCCGTGCCGAGATTGACTTTCGACTTGTCGATCTGTTTGAGCCAAGCGTGCTGATGTCGCTCCGCGAACCAGAAAAACAATCGTTTGACCTTGACGCTTTTGCAGTCGTTCAGAAGCATTTGCAGCCGCCGGGGGCTCAGGCTCCTCAAGCCTTCCGCCAGTGCATCGACGTGATGGAAGCTTTCGTGGCGGGGCAATTCGTCGAGCAGTTCGAGAAACGCGCGTTCGGGCGTCGATACCGTGAGAGGCCAGTCGAATGGTCCCGGTATTTCCCGCGTTGTCCCCGACTCTGATGTGGGCAGGCTCCCGTGCGTTTTGAACAGGCTTTGCGTGCGGTGAACGCGGAATTTCTGTTTGAGCGGAAGTTTGCCGAGCCAGCCGGGAGCAGACCGCGTTCCGTATAGATGTATGGTCGAAGGACCCGTCTGGCTCAGGTAGTGGCCGAAGCCTTGCACTTCGATGGCGGTGCGTCCGCCAACGACGAAGTCGGAGCCGAGCAATCGCTGGAGTGACACGACGGCGCCCTGCCAGGAGAGTTCACCGAGCGGGCGCTTGAAGGTTCCCCGCGCCGGCTGAACGAGCCAGCCGGCCGATACGTATTGGCTGCGCAAGCTGGTGGAATATCCATGTCGTTCCATCCAGGCGGCATCGACCAGAAGTCCCTGCGGAAGGGTCCTTTCGAGCCTGTTTAGCTTTCTGTCCTTTTGCTCAGCCATACTAAGTAAACTAGCGCATATTCAAACTATATCCAAGGTTTAAGTTCTATCCATTTCCCATGGCCAGACTAAGTAAAATCGTCGTCATACAAACTCACCTCGGGATCCAAAGTTGACGCGCGTTCCTATTTTGTTCTATTCTGGACTACATTCGTGCGAGGCTGCTCGTGCACGCGTTCGGGTAGATCGACGTGTCGGTGGAAAACCCGCCGGCCAAGGTCGAAATCGACGACGCGTATGTGGACATGAAGTCGAGCGACATCGCAATCACGCACAGATCATGTTGAATCCGGTTGCAACGATGATGGGGAATTCATGAGTTTCAAAGCAACCGGCGCTTCGCACGAGGCGACCCTACATTGCCCCAACTGCAATCACGAGATCCGTCTGACGGAGTCATTGGCCGCTCCCCTCCTCGCTGAAACCCGTCAGCGCTTTCAACAGCAGCTGGCCAGCAAAGATGCAGAGATGGAGCGTAAGACCGAGGCACTGCGGCTGGAACGCGAGCAGGTCGCTAAGGACCGCGAGCAAATCGAGGACCACGTTGCGAAACGATTGATCGCCGAACGTGCCCAGCTGGTCGCGGCCGAAAGCAAGAAGGCGCGAGAGGCGGCCGCGGCCGAGCTGCAGGCGAAGGAAGCGGAAGCCGCGGAGCTGCGAGCCAACCTGCTTACCAACAACGCAAAGCTTGCCGAGGCCCAAAAGCAGCAAGCCGAACTGATGCGACAGCAGCGCGCACTCGAAGAGGAAAAGCGCGAGCTCGACCTGACAATAGAGAAGCGCGTGCAGGCCTCAATCAGCGAAATCCAGATCAAGGCCAGGCAGGAAGCCGACGAGGCTGCGCGCTTACGCGTTGCCGAGAAGGACCAGACTATCGAGTCGATGACGCGCACGATCGAGGAACTTAAGCGAAAGGCCGAGCAGGGATCACAGCAATCCCAAGGGGAAGTACTCGAGCTCGAGCTCGAAGAGCTTCTGCGCGGACGTTTTCCGACCGATTCGATTGAGCCGGTTGGAAAAGGTGAGCTCGGGGCGGACGTAATTCAGCAAGTAAATGGTGCTATCGGCCAATCTGCCGGCATCATCCTTTGGGAAACTAAACGCACCAAGGCATGGAGTGACGTGTGGCTCGCCAAATTACGTGACGACCAGCGCCGTTCCGGCGCCGACGTCGCTCTGATCATCTCCCACGCGCTGCCGAAACAAATCGAGCAATTTGACCTCGTCGACGGCGTATGGGTGGCTCATCCGCGTTGCGCATTGCCGGTCGCCGTGGCGCTCCGCCAGGGTCTGATCGACGTGAGCAGCTCACGCCTCGTTCAGCAGGGCCAGCAGACCAAGATGGAGCAGGTCTATCACTACCTGACAGGCACGAAGTTTCGACAGCGGGTCGAAGCTGTCGTTGAGAAATTCAACGATATGCGCGAGGATCTCGACAAGGAGCGCAAGTTTATGGGCCGGCCAATGGGCCAAGCGGGAAACCCAAATCCTGGCCGTCATCGATTCGACCGTGGGCATGGTCGGCGACCTGCAGGCAATTGCCGGCAAGGCCATGCCGGAGATTCCCAGCCTAGATGCTCCGCTGTTGTAGAACGCTGTCGAGGCCGAACGGAAAACTGGGTGATCCGTCCCCTACCCTCTTTGCGCTGCATCCAGCGATTGGGCTCGATCGCCATTGATGGCGAATACTAAAGCGGAAAACGATCAGCTGTTGCGACGATAGATAAAGGTGACCGGCTTCAAACGGTCGTTCTCTGGCTTCCACGGACGCTGCAAGTCGATCTTTCCCCCTGATTTCTTGCGTCGGCCCAAGGTGATACCGTGAAGGACAAACAGCACGCAGTCGTGCAGTGGATTCTGCGCGTGCCCTTACTTCGTTCGCCGTCAGCACGATCTGCTCACCAGCCGTCGTGGTCTAGTCGGCCAGGCAACAAGGTCCTTGCCTCCGAACTGGACCACTTTAGCATAGCTGTGTTCTTTGCGCCGGGTTGGAACTGCGACAAGGGTTCATCGGCATAGTCGTTGCAGCCCAGCCAGATGGGTAGGGTCTACGGCCTCCATCATCGCGATCAAGGCCGCCGTGGCAGCCTTACTCTCCTCCAGCGTCATAGAGGAAAACCCGATTAGGTCATCGATGTTATCGGAGTGCGATTCCAGTTGCACGAGACGTTCCAGCGCGGCCAGGCGCTCGCCGTCGAGCGTAGCATGATCTTTTCGCAACTGGCCCATCTTCGAAGCGAAACCTGCACTTCCCGGGCACCGGAACGCTAAGAAAACGTCGAGCACTCGCCGAAGTACATTCGGCATCATGTAGGCGTATTCGTAGTCTGGATCTGCGCTGGCGTTGAACTTCAGGACGTGATCCACCAAGTAGTGGTATTCAGACTCATCCTCACGGAGCAGCTTTGACATCTCAACAATAGCTGTTGAGCGTCCGTCCAGCCCTTTTGGAATTTTGACATCTAAAAACAGGAGGCTTGCCGTAGGCGGGGTCGCTTCGTTGCGAGGTTTGTGGAAACCCTTCCAGGCTTTCTTGAACTCGTTCATGCAGTTTTGGTTGTGTGTCAAAACGAACACCTGAGCTGCATTCCCAAGCCGACTTAAAAGAAGGGAACACGCTTAGTTCAACGCTCTGCTGTCCAGGCTAGAAATCGGATCATCCACGACGAGGATACGGTCCTTGATCGAACGCCCTTCAGCCTCAAGCCTTGAAAGGAAATAGCAGAGTGCGATCGCCGTCTTCTCCCCTTCGCTAGGACTGCTGTCTATCGGCCTACCGCGACGGTGGATTTCATAGCCTTTTTCTACGCTTGCAATAGAAAGTTCCTTGTGGCCAAGGTAGGCCTCGATCAAGCGATTGATTTTCTCCGCAGCCTGACCGTGCTCTTTGATCCGAGATCGCAAGTCCGTGGCTTGCTCTTGAAGTTGATTGTAACTGAGCGTCCTAGCATCAACGTCCGTTTTGGCTTCGCTCACCGCGTCGCACGCGTTCTGAAACTCCTGGGATTTGTCAGCCAAATGGTGGCGCCTCAGAGCAAGACGGGCTTCATCCTGCCGTTGGGTGAATTGCGCGAAGGTCTCGTTGTGCTGCTTGATGGCAGCGTTGAGCGTGCCCACCCAGGCGTTTACCAAGCCCAACGTCACGGCGATCGTCTCGTCGTCGTTCCACGCCAGTTCCTCCCGTAGCGCAATTGTCGGTCGGGCTAACTTTGCGTCGATGGCGGCAACCGCCGGACTGAGAACTGTCTCGACCGCTTCTAGCAGGCTGCTGAAAAAGTCGTTTCGTGAGGCGGCTGGAGTGTGATTCTGTGCATGCGGTTGATTCCTTTCGATTGAGGAACGGGATGCGCGGCGAAGATGAGCATGCGGAACGCCTTTTTAGCTACGTGCGGCTGGAGACCCGGATCCCGGCGGACCATCCGCTGCGAGCGATCCGGGAACTCGTTGATGCGGCGCTGAAGGATTTGTCGCGGTCGTTTGATCGGCTGTATGCCCGCGAAGGACGGCCATCGATCCCTCCGGAGCGGCTGTTGCGAGCGCTGTTGCTGCAGGCGTTCTACACGGTGCGGTCGGAACGGCATGATGGAGCAGCTTGACTACAACCTGCTGTTTCGCTGGTTCGTCGGCTTGTCTGCGGACGATTCGGTGTGGGACGCGACCGTGTTCTGCAAGAACCGCGATCGGCTTCCCTGCCGCAGCTCTGTTGAGACTGTACGAGCATGCGCACGCTTGAAGTTTGCTAGCTGTTGCTCCTTTGCGCGAAAGAGCGCTTCTGCCGCGATCTTGCGTTCGTTGGCAACCGGTAGCGCTGCCTCCTTCTTTGCAAGCTCGGCGGCTAACTCGGCCTGTTCTCGGCCGATGTAGAAGACGGGTTTGGCCCGACCAGCCGACCATTGCAGATTCAGGTCGATGAAATCTTCATTGAAGACTGCAAGGCGATTGCTCAAGCTATTGCCCGCACCCGCCTTTACCGTCGTTCCTTCGCTTGTCACAAACTCGAACTCGCAACCAGCGGGTACCCGCAGCTATACCCGCTACATGCGTGTCGCTAAGCTGAAGTCGGTCTGATCAGTCGGAGACCGACACTGCTTCAACTGTTCGACAGATGGTTCAATGCTGGCTTACTTGTTGCGATCTCTGACCGCGCGGAATTTCGCAATCGCCGCTTCTCCATGGTGAAGTGTGGCGTCGAGAAGATCGCGATAACCCACGGCGCTCATGATATCCGTGGGAAGCCCCTTATACTTCTCGGTGGGATCGGGAATATTCTTGAGCGGCAGCGGTGGATAACTGCTATGGCGGAGAATCCTCGAATAAGTAGCCATCGACATCGCGAACCAGCCGAGGGGATCGAGCTCATCCTTCAATTGAAGATATTCGTTTTGATCGGCCTCAGGCCAATGGGGAAACGAGGGCGGCAGGAACGGCTCGGAAAAGCCCATCAGCGGATCGAGCTTCGCTGTGATCACCGGAGTGAAACAATTTTCGAGCCAACTCGGCTCGAACGCGTTCTGAAACTGATCCCAGGTGACCAACTCGACATTTGTCATCTGCGCGGCATCGCGGGCTCCCGACTGAAAGCCCGAACTCGAGATGATGTAGCCCTTGTGGGCGCCGACATCCGTCATCACGCTGCGAAAGGAATGAACCACGGTTTGGGGAACGGCGGCCCTCCAATGCTTGCACCCACAAAGGATGATGTATTTTCGTCCTTTCAGAGTTTCCTCGGCATAGACGTCGATTTCCGCTTGGCCACGAACAAGCTTCACCTTTTTTTCGATTTCGACGGCAAACCCGCATTCCGCCAAGATGCGTGCGGACTGTTCCTGAAGATCTTGCCAGCTTGAGGGGGTTCTCGATGTGATCATGCGAAAGGCGATTGAATGAACATAGCCGACGATGGACAGGGCGGCGGCGCATCAATGTCGCTCGTTGGCACGCTTCTGCAAATCTGCGCAGCGCATCATCAGACCGGCAAAAGGCATGGCGTCGCCGAGAAGCAAACCGGCATCGACCATCTTCTGATAGTCGGCCTCAAGTTCTTTGCGCATTTCACCGTCAGGGACGAGCTGGAGTTTGCCGGAAACGGCGGCATGATAGTCAATCACGTTGCCGTCCCGATCTTTTGTGCGAAAGAATTTGCTTTTCCAGTCGGCGACTTCGTTTGCGAGATCCTGATCGTCGAATGCAGCCTTGGCATAGCCAGCATCATCAAGCTTCACAAGGTCATGCCAATGGCGGGAGATGCGATCGCCTTTGATGCCTTGGGCGCAAAGGACGTGGACGGCGGTGGCTTTCTCCCAGAAGGTGCGCTGAGGCAGCATGATCTTGGGCGCCGCTGCCGAAAACGATAATTCCGGCAGATAAGATGCTGCGTCGCATGTGACCTGGCGTATCTCGGCCGGCTCGCCGGTTGATCGAGCACCGAATTCGAGTTTGACGGACGGCGCTACATATTCGGAACCTTCGGAGACTTGGTGATAGTCGATATAGATCACATCCGCATCGACGCGGAATTTTACATTCACACCCGTCGCCGCGGCATGTTGCTGTAGAACCGGCAGGGCTTCATCTTTGACCCACACGACTAACTTTTCGCGCGCAGCCTTCGTCCATTTGTCGGCTTGGGCGCGTGTCTCGGGTATCGGGTGATCGCCTTTGGCGAGTTCGGGAATGATCTGACGAACGTCGTAGGTGAGATCGATATCTTCGGAGAAGCGCTGGATGATGCCATAACCTTTTGAGAGCGAGGTGCCGCCCTTGAAAACGAGATGTTCGCCGAGCTTCGTTTCAAACAGGCCCTGCAAGGCCCATACGACCCAACTATCTTTTTCAAGCAAATGAATGGGTCGGCTGAGGCGGTGGCAGCAACGCCAAGTGCCTCAAGCCGATCTTCGGCAGAAAACGTCAGAAAGGATTCAGCCATAGCTTAGCAGCGATTGGCTGATCGATTTTGACATCCACGCAGGCAGAGCGGGGCGCACGGCGATGAGGTCTTGCAACGTTTCCGCCGACAATTTCTGCTTAAGGCCCCGCAGCGCATCGTTCGCTTGCCGTTTGCCGAGCCATTCCAAGGCGCGAATGGCTTGCCCGGCAGCCGGCTTTGCCGGAAACAGCATCCATTCTGGCGCATGCTTCACCTCAACGGTTTGTGCGCCGAGCTTAAGCTCCCGGTCAGGACCAGACGTCAGATAGACGAGTTTCGTTGGCACCTGGGTCGTAAGACCAAGTGCGTTTGCAGCTGCTGCCCCGTGCGGGACGATTGTTTCGGCACGCGTGGCAGCGAGCGCTTGGACGACTTTCTCCGCTTGCGGTGCGCGTACACCGAACCGGGTTTTGACCGGCAGGACGTAGAACCCATGAGCAAGGCGCATCAGCTCGTTGCGCTCAGAAAGCCTTTTCAGAGCTTGATCGACCGCTGCACGGCTCCCCAAATGCAAAGCATCCTTAGCACCAATCAAGGCGCCTTCGGGCAATGTTCGGGCATATTCCAGAATGCGCTCAGCTACGGTCTGCATGCCCCTCCTCCTATCTGTCAGAAATAGATAGTGATTTCTGACAGCCTGCAATACTTAGCATGCTTGCCAAGCAAAATCAGCAGGTTAGCTGCTAAATTCATCAAGCAGGTAGGTCGAAACACGCTGGATTTTGTTCCCGAGCGGGCTGATGGATCGCACGCCCGCACCCTAAGATAGTGTCATGAGGAATCCGTCACGCAAGCTAATTCACCGAGGTTCCGATGACCCGAATTGATCGTTACTCGCTGGCTGTCGTGCCGCTCGAACAGCTCTTCAATGAAGAGAGCCTGGACATTGCCATGGGTTTTATTTGGAGCCGAAACGGACGTTTCTATTTGGTCACGAATTGGCACGTCATCACATGCCGGCGATTTCCGACTGGCGAAAACTTGCATAGCCAAGGCGCGCGGCCGAACAGGTTGCGCGTCTTGTTCAATCTGGGATTTCAGCAATTTGGAAAGCAGGAGCACCTGATAACGATACGTGACGACGACTCTCGCCCTTGCTGGCTGATCCACCCGAACCGGAATGTCGATGTCGCTGTGAGGGGGCAGTTTTCCATGGCGCGCGACATGTTTCCTGCGCTCCCGCGGCATTACGGGTGTCTGGGCGCGCTCAGGGGCGTAACGAGTCTCCTACCACTCACTCCCGCAATCACGTTTCCGGGAACAATCGCGGAAACAGCACATCCAAGGCCTCAACCGGAAAGCGGAGCGATACCGCGCCCTTGGGCGTGTCTGATCCGAGCACGCCGTCGGCAAGCACGTCAGCAAGCACGCGACGCGCGGTGCGCTCAGGCAAACCCGTTATCCGGGCGACGTCACCACGCTCGAACTGCCCGCGAACCAGCGCCTCTTCGAGGAGGCGCTTTGCTTCTGGCTTGAGCGTGTCGCTGCGTTCGACATAGGTGTTTAAGCGCGAGCCTAGGTTATCAAGCTCAAACAGCCCGTCCATGAACTTCACCTGATCAAGACAGACCTGGAGAAACCATAGAACAAACTCGTTGAGCGCCTTCAGCGAAAGATTGCCCCGTCCGTCGAGGTCTCCCTGTCGTGACGAGTCCGCCATATCCATCATGCGCTTGTACTCGCTCGGCGATTTGAGGCCTCGGGCGAGGCCGCGCGAAATCGACCATAACCCGTGTGAACCGATGCCGGCCAGCTGGGCCATAGCGTGGCTCATCAAGCGGCTAACGCGGCCGTTTCCGTCAGGAAACGGATGGATGTAGTTGAAGCGGTGATGCGCCGCAGGGATCGCCATGATTCGGCCGGCTGTTTTCAGCGGCCTGAAGGCGTAGCGTTGCTCGAAATAGCGCATAAAGTCGTCAACACGCTCGCTAGATGGCGGAACGTGACGGCCTATCGCAACATCATGCTCAGGCTTCGACCGCCATTCGCCGGGCACCATCATAAAGGTCGTGTCGTTGCCGCGGATTTGGAGCATATCGCCCGGCGCCCCTCGATAGAATTCACGATGCAACCACTTGATAAACTCCACTGAGGCCGGCTCACCGAGCTCGCTGTCGGCGGTAAGGCGATCGATCTCCGTCTGCACGCGTACATGTGCCGCGGCCTCCAGCTGAAGGTTGCGACGGCCCTCGTCTTGGTCAAGCTCCCCCTCGAGCGCGCGAGCAATGTCCTTTGGCCGCGTGTTATGGCCCTCGATGAGGTTGCTGTAGTAGGTGTTCATCAGCCGCACCAAGTTGGCAAGGTTCGCAGCTGTGCGCTGATGAAGCCCGACACCGAGCCTGGCCGAGGCTGCCGACAGGTCGGCAACCACATCCGCGATGGCCTCGGACGTTTCCTCAAGCCGCGCCGGCTCAATGCGCTGGGGTGTTTCTATCGCCATTGGCCGATCTTATCGCAAATTAACTAGCTGATTTTACGCATGAATTTCCAAATTACAACCGAATTTGGCCCATTTATTGGCCGATCTCCGATTGCGCTTTCGTGACCGCTGGAACTTTCATTCAAGGCATTGACTTTAAAGCATATTTTAGACCTTTAACGTTTCGATTGGCCGGTATTTTGGCCGGTCCTGCGATCTCTACATGAAAGGTTCTTCATAGGCAGTCCTCTCACCCAACGGCCCTCCTCGCTGGCCGGTACATACATATGCCTCGCCGCCCACTACGAAAAATACCAGTCCCGACGTACTGGGATGTTTATAATCTTCGCGCGACATATTCGGCAAACTCGCGCGCCGTGACGTGCGGATAGCGGCCATGACGGCGAGTGCTGCGCTGCGGCGTTCCTACCCGAGTTCGTGCATCGGCCACGGTCTTGGGCAAACGCCTGCGTGGCGCTGACCGATGACGGTAAGGAGGCCAAGTAAAGCGCTGCCGCAGACATCACGTTCGCCGATTTGAAGCGAGCCGGCGTCCGCTGGGGCCGCACTTGGGTCGATGCCCGCGTTACTGTCGTTCGAACCACTGTTGCTCCCCCGAGCGGTTACTCGCGCCCAGAAGAACACGTCGTCGAGGTAGTTCAACGGCAATATCTCGGAGAGTGTCACCCGGTCTCCGGGCTTCAATTGGACGCGCGCGGGCGAGTAGTAGGCGGATCCAGACTCGACGACCGGACAATCGGATCGGAGGTTGACTGCGATATCCGGGGAAAGCCTCGTGCCCATCAAGAATCCACGCTTATCTGCGTCGAGGAGTATCTGCAGAGTACTCAATCCGAAAGGCATGTCGGGCGTATTTTTGGCGAGCCGAGCCGAACGTTTTCCGAGAAAGACGCACCCTGAAACCGCGATTTCGATAGCATCTACGGCCGTGCTCGTCGGCCTGGTTCCGCCGAGCTCGGCCATGCTCGGAATGGCTTTTCGCGCGATCGGTGACGCGGTCGGACCGCTGAGGATCGATGCGAAGCGCGTCACCGGAATTGCGATGCCTTGCGTCGCGCTGCCCGGCTGGTTGGTCGCTTCGATCATAAGTCCGATCACCCGGCCATCCGAATCCAGCACCGGCGAACCGCTGTCCGATCGGACGTAGTCGCCGGACAAAGTTATCTTGTCGGCGGTCTCATCGAGAACGCGCGCGGCCTGGGCCGTCGCTTTCGCACTCTCCTCGCGCAACTAATCTGCTAGCCTAGTGCTTTGCAGTGAGTCTCGGACGACGATGGGGAATTACTATGGTCTACGCAAGGTGCAACTGTGGTGCAGTCATGCTCTCGCTCCCGGAAGAACCGTCCAAGATAGTCGTTGCTTGTCACTGCATCGACTGTCAACGTCGAACAGGTGCGCCGTTCGGCGTGGGAGCATATTACCCCGCGGAGGTTGTTACCGTCTCAGGAACTTCAAAAGAGTTCGCACATGCCGCTGCAAGCGGCGGGGAAATGCATAACTATTTTTGTCCGCAGTGCGGATCAACGGTCTATTGGAAAGTCACCAGCTTGCCTTCGATGATCGGTGTTGCAGTCGGCGCGATGGCAAATCCAAAGTACCCAGCTCCCGGCATATCGGTTTTTGAGAAATCGAAACACGACTGGGTTCAAATTGAGGGTGCCGTAAAGCACTTTCGGGAAAACTACCACCCGGAAAATTCAGGCTGAAATCTCGCCCCGCGCCGACGAGGTGATTGACGCGTCGAACTTGCGGTCCGAGGTCGGCCACCGCCTGCTTAAACCAATCTTCGAGCAGACGAGGGTCGGATTCGATCCACTTGCCTTCCCGAAGAGCGAGCCGGAGTTCGTCCTGATTGAGGCGCTCGTATATCTCGTCATCGAGCGTCTCTGCATCAAGAAACAGCGCGCTGTCAGCCCGCTTGGTCAATGCGGCGTCCTCGGCCAGCCGAACGAACTCCTGATCCGGGATCGCGTACAGCGGAAGGTCGATGTAAGCTTTGCTGTCGAGGACGACGCGGACGCATTTTTTGGCTCGTCTATCCAACGTCCATTTTCGTTTTTCGCAGAGCGGCGCAAGGACCGTCTCGACCAACCGGTAGTAACCTGCGGCCGCGATCACGGGGTTTCCCGTCTTGGCGAGAAACGAGACCGGAAGGTAAACGCCATCGTCGTAATCAATCTGCTGCGGCGGATGTGCCGGATCATTGAGCGTGCGATACGCGGGCGAGGCACTACCCTGCATACGGAACTTCAGACGCAATCGAGGTTCGGTCGCGCCCTTCCGAACGGCAGTCGTTTCCATAACCAAACTACGATCCGCGAAGCGTTGCCAATCCGAAAATCCAGCCTTAAGCGTCTCTCGGATCTCGTCACGTGCCTTGCGGAGCTTTCCCTCGCGCGGCTCCGGTACCGTGAGCCGGGCGAGATAGTCGTTCTCGGTCGCCGCGTCAGTGAATGCGCGATGCAAGTTGAGTAGAGCCATTATCACCCCCAAATCGAGCGGAATATCAACAAAATGTGGTGGGCTGCTGCCCAGACACGAGAGGTGACGTGAACAAATAGGGTCCCGCCGGAACGCGCCTTCTTTCCCAGTTAAAAATGCGAGAGGATTCGGTCTTCCGGTGGGCAAGCCGTGGTTTGTAACAAAACTTCAAAAAAATATAAGTGATTTCAATACGATCTGGCAGAGAGAGTGGGACTCACCCCCTTTCGGGGTCGCGGACCCCTTGTTTACAAGCCTAACCTTCATTTTCAGGGGTTCTTGTACGGCCGGTCCCACACCGAGGTGCTCCACCATGTCGAATTTCAAGATGCCCAAGCCGATCAAGCGACCGACCTCCGAGAACTACTGGATCCGCAAGAAGGTGCCCCTGGTCGGCAAGACCGAGCTCTGGGCCACTCTGGGGACCAAGGACGAACGCCAGGGCCAACATCAAGATCGGCGCCGTCAACGTGGCCATCGAGGCTCAATGGGCCCGCCTGCGTGACGGGGCTGCCCGGGCGGCGAACTCGACCGAGGTAAGTGGCGACCCGCGCCAAGCTCAAGAAGCCTCTGTTCTACGATCCGGAACGTCGTCGCGGCGGAACGGTCAGGGCATCCTCAATTCCACAAGCTCGCGGAGCGGATCGGCGAATGGGTTCACGGTCCCGGAATCAACATACCCTACGACGTGAAGCCCAACCACGGCTGGCGCCATCTGTTCAAGAGCGTGGCGAGGCACGTCAAGATGGACCGCGAGGTCGAAGGCTTCATCACCGGCCACCGTCCCAAGGACTCGAACGCGGGCAACGACTACGGAGACTGCTGGATCGAGACGATAGCGGCCGAGATCGAGAAGTACCCGCGCTACGACATCGCCGCTCTTGATCATCCCCCGGTGCCGCACAAGCGCCGCGGGCGGACCAACTTCGACGTCGCGATCGCGAAGGTGGCGAAGGAAGGGCGCAAGGCAGCACGCGCGAGCCGGAACTCTGGTGCTGGCTAGGCGACAGAGGAGAGCGGGTGGATGGGGCAAGCGGAATTCGCTTCCCAATTTCCGGATTTCTCCGGGCAGGAGTAGCGGATAGTGAAGGAACTGGGGTAAAAACGACCTGTGATGTCGCAAAGCTGTCCACCTTCGCCGGAGTCCCCGCCGATCAAGACCGCCGATCTCTACCTCATCGGATGCGGAATCCTGCCTGCGCGAGACGTCACTTTGGAAGCGCTCTCGATCCTGCGTCAGGTGGTCTCATATACGACGCTGCCAAGCCCCAATCTCCGGTCGTTTCTCGAAAGCAACGGGCTTGATTTCGTCAACATCGAGCACCTCTACGAAAAAGGGAAAGAGCGAGCGAAGATTTACGCAGATGTCGCCGCCCATATTTTCGAAAAGGCGACCAGGGAGCGTCCGGTCGCGTATTTGACCTACGGGCATCCGATGTATCTCGACGAGCCCGTTCGTTTGATGATAGCCGGCGCACCGGCAAGAGGTCTGCGGACGCACGTCGTACCAGGTGTCTCATTCGTCGATTCCATCATCGCACGATTGCCGCTTGTGGTCGGCCCGGCCGGCTTCCAGGTCATCTCGGCCGATCCCTTGGTCGAAGGCACAGCCTCGATCAATCCGTGGCGATCGACCCTCGTCGCGCAAATCGGCAGCTTTCGGATCCCCACCGCAGACGGCGAGCAGGCATTGGCTCCCGCATTGCTGGCACCATTGATGGAGCGGCTGCTCGAGCAGTATCCCGCCGACCACCGCATAACTTTTTGCGACCTCGATGAGAGCGGCGCGGAGCCGCTGTTTCTGACCGTTCCGCTTTGCGCTTGGAGCCTGGCGGCGGATGGGGTAAATTACGCGACGACAATCTACATTCCGCCGATCGACCCCGCCAATGGCGGTCGCGAGAACGGCTTTTGAAACGGGACGTTTGCCATGACTACCGGCCCACTTGAGCGCGTGCTCGCCAGAGCGAAGGAGTTGCTGCTGACGGCGCCCGACGATTGCGCCCGTGAAATCAGAGCAATGCCGGAATTCACACAGCTGTCATCAGCCGAGCGGTCGGCTGTCGCGCAGTTGCCCGTGCGCGAGATCGCCGGTTTCCTGGCGACCGCCGATATCAGGCGTGTGGCGTCACGGAAGGCTGCGCAGGCTTGACGCAGACAGGTGAGCCCGAACAGGACTCCCCCCCGCCGTACCGCGAAGTCTACGCGGCGGCGATTATGCCGTTCTTGTACCAACCCAATATTCATGAGTTTGGGGGATGCGGGAGCACGAAGCACTTCACGCGAGTAAAGTCTGAAAAAAAGACGGCCAAGGCAGCGACGTCCCCCCAGCAGACGCCCGAAGCGGCGACACCAAGCTGGGTCAAGGCATTCGGCAAAGCTAGAGACAACATCTACAAGGCGCAACCGGCTTGGCGCGAGGTCACTCAGTTCAGCATCGAGGTGCCGATCGAAAAATTCGACCTCTATAAACAAGAGCTTGAAGAGAAGCCTGATAGAGAGGAGGCTAAAAAGCCGCGGAAATTTCCGATTGAGAATCCTCGCTTCAGGGCGATCGTTTCACTCTTCCCTGGGACGGGCGTCGGCACGATCGCCTTCTGGCTGAAAATCGGGTCAATCCATGCGTGCGATGCTTTGCAAGCGGTTGACCTCTTCAAGCTGACCGACCCCGCTGCGGCTTTCGGCTGTCTGAAGGTGGCTCACAGGTCGACCCCCTTTGAGCAGGTCTCGGACCTTGCAAAATTTTACCTGCAGATGTTCCGGGAAGAATCTCCGGCCTTATTCACCGAGCCCCCCGAGCGTCCTGCGGTTCATCCCGAGCTGCGACGATGGAACGAGACCTATAGGCAAGTCTTGGAACGTGCCCGAGCCTACTGGGCCAGATTTCAAGAGAAGTATCCGGATCTTTCGCGCGACTTCAAGGAACCAAGTCAAGAGGGTGATGAACAAGACCCGTCTTTCTCCTATCCTTTCTTGTACGTTTCCTCCGTCGCGGACACGAGAAATGCGGCCGACCTCAAAGAGGGGAAAACAGGGCAGGAGATCGTTTCGATCAACAACCGCTACCGCCTCTTGGACCAAACCATTGCGGCCTCCGAGGTCGAACAGGCGTTCGAGGCCAATCTACTACAATACGACTATGGGGTGATCCTGGTCTCGCGTGCGAGCACGGTCGAAATCCATGCGGAGATGCCGTTCTCAAGGCCGAAGGCCGGGCAGACGGTGCAAGACTCGATTCTCGACGACCTCTTCCAGTTGATGCTCCTCGCCGAGGTCCCGGTCATGCAGTTGTTTTCGCTGCAGCACGTGAATTTACGACTAGGGAGCGATCTCGAGAACGTTCGGACCGAGTTGCATCCTAGGACTTGGCGTAACCCGCTCGCTGTAGCCTTAATTTCGCTGGTGGCTCTCTTTGTTGCAGTAGTCATCATTTACGCATCTGTGCGGGCATCGTGGCCGCTAACACTTTTGAGATGGCCAGCGAGGCTTTTGGAAGTTTGCGCTTCCATCCTCTTCTGGCTGTCGATCTCGGTGGTCGCTTTCAGCTTAGCAGAACCGCTTTGGCAGAATTTGCTGCAAAAGCGGAAGTTCATGAACTTGATCAGCCGCTTCGGCACTGTGTGGGTAGCCGGTGAAGTGATCTACGGTCGATTCAACGATGCCTACCAAAGCGCGTTTCCGATCGCCCAACTGACGAAGAGTTACGAACAGAAGCAGGCGACACTCGATTCGCTGCTTGAGTCCGGGTTCCGTCTATTCGTTACGGTCGTAGGCCTGCTGGTCGGGCTGTTCACTGCGCTTGTTCGATGAGCACAAAGGCGCCGGTCTCGTCTCAGCGAATCCTCCTCGCCGACGATGGCACAGAAAGCATCTTCTCGGCGCCGGAACGACCAAGCTCGCTTACAAAGCCGCACGCCTGATCGCCTGGGCAGACGACACTGGAGGCTCTTGCGGAGCAAGGGGTCGACCGCGCGCTCGACCTCGGTCCGGGACACGCGCTGGCCCAGATGATGCAGAGCACATTCCCCTCGATCCGATGTTATGCTTCCGACGGATTCCACAGCATCAATGGTCTGCGCGACTGGATCGCCTTCAGGAAAGCGATCTCGTCCTCGGACGCTGTCTCGCAGACGTCGATGTACCCAGGATTTGGACCGACCGTCGCTGCCGTCGCTCCCGCGATAGCCGCGCCTCTTGAGTAAATCCTTGAGATCGAACGGGGATTGCTCCGCCCACACCCGCAGCGTCGGCTTGCGGGCGGTCCCGAGCAGGAGCGCGAGAGCAGGCTCTCCTGTTGTCGGCAGGTCGATCGAGAGGATTTCCAATAAAGCGTGGCAATCGTCGACCGCGCGATGCGCATGGTGGAAGAGGCCGGCACCGTTCAACAGGTAGCCGAGACGCGACCCCTCGAAGCCATGCTTCCGCCAGTCGACCTCGGTAGCCGAGCATCCCCAAGCCTTCGTCTCGAAGACCGGCCAACAGCGCGCCGCCATCTCTGCTGCGAATTGCGCCAGCCACGGCAGATCATACCGCGGTTTCATGAAGAGCGGCGATTTGCCTGTCAATCGGCCTGCAAATTTGACCCCTCATCGGCGTCCAATTTTGACCCCTTCGTGCGGCGGGCTTTGCTGGTAGCGCTCGTCTCGTCGGAGCTGGCCGGGATAGCGGAGGCGAGACGAGCGCGGTGGCGTGATCGTCGTCTCGGCTCTTGAACCGCCAGCTATCGTTGCCGGTTTCGACAATGTCGCAGTGATGGGTCAATCGGTCGAGCAGCGCGGTGGTCATTTTGGCGTCGCCGAACACGCTCGGCCATTCGCCGAAGGCGAGATTGGTGGTCACGATGACGGAGGCGCGCTCATGGAGCCGGCTGACGAGGTGGAAGAGAAGCTGGCCACCGGACTGGGCGAAGGGCAAATAGCCGAGTTCATCCAGCACGATGAAGTCCATCCGGGTCAGATGCTCGGCGAGCCGTCCTTGCCGTCCGTTGCGGGTCTCGGTCTCGAGGCGATTGACGAGGTCGACGACGTTGAAGAAGCGGCCACGGGCACCGGATCGGATGCAGCTTCTGGCGATGGCAATGGCCAGGTGGGTCTTGCCTGTGCCGGTGCCGCCAACCAGCAAGACGTTGCGTTGTTGGGCGATGAAGCCGCCGCCAGCGAGATCATTGACGAGAGTCTGATTGATCGGCGTGCCGTCGAACTGGAAGTCGGCGATGTCCTTGGCCAACGGCAGCTTGGCAATGGTGAGCTGGTATTTGATCGACCTGGCTTGCTTCTCGTTGATCTCGGCGTTGAGCAGGTCGCCGACAATGCGCTGAGGTTCGTGCTGGCGCTTGACGGCAGTTGCCATGATCTCGTCGAAGGCAGCCTTCATGCCGTAGAGCTTGAGTTCGCCCATGAGGTCGAAGATTTGGGTTCGTTCCATCAGATGGTCCTCCGGAGGTTGTCGTAGCGGGCACAATCGGCGATCGGCGCATGACGGAGCGTCAGTGCGGCCGGCGTCATGATGTTGGCCGGTGGGGCGGGTTCACGTTGACGGGCCAAGATATTGAGCACGACATCGGCGGAATGGACGCTGTGACTGAGCGCTTCGGCACAGGCCGCTTCCACCGCGGGCAGACCGTCAGTCAGCACCGCGTTGAGGATGTCGATCATTTGCCGATTGCCATCGTCCGTGCTGGCAAGTTTGCGCCGGATCCGCTCGATCGCGGCCGGCAGCACCCAGTCTTTGAAGGGAGCACCGTTGCGCAAGGCGCCGGGTTTGCGGGCGAGCACCGGCACGTAATGCCAGGGGTCGTAGACGGTATCGCCGCGGCCAAAGGATCGCGGGTGCTCGGCAACGATGCGTCCATCCTGACGGATCACGATGCGATCGGCATAGGCTTGAACCTCGACCGGCCGTCCGACTGCGCTGGCTGCGACCGAGTACTTGTTGTTGTCGAAGCGCACCAGGCAGGTCTTCGAGACCGATGCCGTCACCGCATGGAAGCCGTCGAAGCGGCCAGCATAGGGAACGAGTTTGGGGCGTTCGGCTTCGAACACTTCCCAGATCGTCTGATCGACCAGCTCCGGATGGCGATGAGCCTTGGCGTAGGCGATGCATTTGTCGAGCAGCCAGGCGTTTAACTCGTCGAGGTTTTTGAACCGCAGCCGCGGCGTGAAGAAGCGTTCCCTGACCAGCCCGACCTGGTTCTCGACCTGCCCCTTCTCCCAGCCCGACGCTGGCGTGCAGGCGACCGGATCGACCAGATAGTGGCTGCACATCTGCAGGAAGCGGCGATTATAGAGACGCCCTTTACCGACGAAGATCGTCTCTACGGCGGTCTTCATGTTGTCATAGATGCCGCGGGTGCAGGTGCCTTTGAACAGCGCGAACGAACGGTCGTGGGCGTCGAACACCATCTCCTGCGTCTCCCGCGGATAGGCCCGCACGAACAGCATGCGGCTGTGACAGAGCCGAACATGGGCGGCCTTCACCATCACCGTGGTGCCGCTCAGCAAGACCACCTCGTGGCTCCAGTCGAACTGGTAAGCTTCGCCTGGGGCAAAACTCAGCGGGACATAAGCGGCTGCGGTCGATTGCCCGCGTTCCTTGCTCCAGCGCCTGGCGTAACGCCGCACCGCATCGTAACCGCCGTCGTAGCCGCGGCGGCGCAGCTCTTCGAAGATCCGGATCAACGTCAGCTGTTCACGAGCCGGTTTGGCCGCGTTCGCCGCCAGCAATCCGTCAAGCTCTACTGCCCATCGGCCCAGCTTTGGCCGCGGCTGCCCCTGCCGCTCGTACTCGAAGGAGGTCTCTCCCGACCTCAGCACCTTCCGGACCGTGTTCCGCGACACCTTCAGGTCACGGGCGATCTCCTTGATCGTCTTGCCCTTGATGAAGTGCTCGCGCCGGATCCGGGCAATCGTCTCCACGATCAGCATCCCCCACCACCTGCTTCGTTCCAAAGCAGGCAGCGCAACAGACCAATCTGTAGGGGGTCAATTTTGGACGCCGATCCCCCGGCTTAGGGGGTCAATATTGCAGGCCGAATGACAGTTTGAGGCCAAGCTTGATCACCTTGCACCGAAGAGCGACACGGCGAAGGCTTTGCGTTACGCGCTGCGTCATTGGAACGGCCTGGCGCTCTACCTTGATGACGGGCGCATCGAATTGGACACGAATGCTGTCGAGCGTGCGATGCGGCCGATCAAGCTCAACGCCAAGAACTCCCTTTTTGCCGGTTGCGACGAAGGTGCCGAGAATTGGGCATTGCTGGCTTCGCTCATTGAGACCTGTAAGCTCAATGGCGTCAGTGCCGAGCACTGGCTCGCTGACGTTCTCGCCAAGCTCGTCAATGGTTGGCCTGCGGCGCGGTTGGACGAACTGCTTCCCTGGGCGTCGACCTATACGATGCATACACTTGATCCGAGGCTGGCGGCATGAACCTGAACACGACCGCGGTCCGGATCAAGGTGACCCTCAAGGATGTGAAGCCGGCGGTGATGCGTCGCCTCGTCGTACCCGTCACCTTGCGCCTTGATCGGTTGCATCTGACGCTTCAGGAGGCATTCGGCTGGACGAACGGTCACCTCTTCGAGTTCTTCGCTGGCGATGTTCATTGGGGAATTCCTGATCCCCACAACGATTACGGCCACCAGCCCATGGATGCGAGCAAAGCGCGCCTCTGCGACATCGTTCGCGAGACCGGCGCCAAGACGATCCACTATCTCTATGACTTCGGCGACAGCTGGGACCATGTGATCAAGCTCGAAAAATGGTTCGAGAACACCACGACGGAGGGACTTCCCTTCTTGCTCGAGGCCGCCGGTCGTTGTCCTCCGGAAGACGTAGGCGGTGCGCCGGGTTATGCCGAATACCTCGAAGCCATCAGAGACCCCGCCCATCCGGACCACGAACATATGCGCCTCTGGGGCCCGGGGCGGTTCGATCCCAACGTCGTCGACCGGAAGGCGCTCGAAGCCGCCGTCAACGCGTTGTCCGACATATGGAAACCGCGGCGGCGCGCTACGCGAACAAAATAGGCGTCAAGCGCCATTCAAAAGGGCCGCAGAGCTACACTTACCATGAATCCGAAGGTAATGCTGTTCGACGAGGTCCTGCCGCGCTCGATCCGGAAACAAAGAAGGAGGATCTGGTCACCATTCGCGATCTCGCCGCAGAAGGCATGACCTGCATTCTCGACACCTACGAGATGGGCTTCGCTCGCGAAGTGGCGGATCATGGCTACTGCACCGATGGCGGCGTCATCGTCAAGCACGGTGCACCAAGTTCGATCTTGGGTACGCCACGCGAAGAACGGACCCGGGTATTTCTCGATAAAGTACTGGGTTGATCTAACCGCCGCAGTATGAAGATTCAGGAAACGCCGGTGGCGTGAAGGAAAGTACGCTTTCCGCGCCAGCAATAGGAGCGCTCACCGACTCCTACGGCGCTGCACCATGAGCGCCTTCTTGGTGTTAGAGATATGTGCTTCGAGAAGATCGACGGCCTTTTCAACGTTCCCGGCGCGGCAAGCTTTTAAGATATCCACATGCTCTTCTTGCGGCGTTTTCTTGCCTGACGCCATAGAGACTTGTGCCCGGACGAACAAGCTCACCTGCCCGTAGTTGCCTTCGATAAGAGACAGCAATCTAGGTAGATTACAGGGGATATAGAGGGTTTCGTGAAACTTCCAGTTCATCTCCGCCCATTGAGCGGGGTCGCTTTTCTTGTCGTATTCCACGAGAATACGTTTGGCCTCATCAAAATCACTCTGAATCATATTAGGAATGGCTAGACGCAACGCGCGGCACTCCAGCGCAATGCGAATTTCCATCAATTCGATCACCTCGGCCGAAGTGAATGAGACTACCTTGGCGCCCCGATTGTTTAGGAGCGTGACCAGACCCTCCGCCTCGAGGTGTCGCAAGGCCTCCCTTACCGGAATGCGGCTCGTTCCGAATTTGTCCGCCAATTCCTCTTGGCGAAGCTGCTCGCCGGGGGCGAATGTCCCAGCAAGAATGTCAGCCCGGAGAAGCTTTCTCACCGTCTCAGTCGCCGAAGGCCTTTGTTGATTGTCCAGTTCTGTCACAAACTTCGCCTCAAATGTATCCTCTTTGCCGAAATTATATACAAAAGGAGGACGAAAGCAATTCGCTCACCCGAACATCAAGCGTTTCTGGGCCTTCCGACCTCCGTTGTTCTCCCTAAATACCCACCACCAGCAGATGTTGATTCTGACAGATTGTATTGACTACTCATCCAGAAGGCTATCGACTTCCGACCACTGCACAGTTTCGAGTTTCATCAGCATATTCCAAAGATCCCTGGCTTTCGGCTTTCCAACAGAAAGCGCTGCACACGTTTCGAATTTTCGTCGGAGCCTTTCAGGCGGAGCCGGATATTGATGGTTGCCGACCGCCACGCTTTGCCGCTTGAGATGGATCTTCCCCGACTTGTGAACCGCTTCGATTTCGGTAAAGGCGGCTCCTTTGGTATAGACCTTTTCGAACTGCTCCTTGGTTGACAGGTCGGGATGAACATAGGCATTGACTTTGCCCATGCGGCCGCGGATCTCATTTCCGGCAACGGACTGGTCGGAAAAACTCCCAAGCGTTACGTCGCCATGCGCCAATGCCGCCGCTATGCAATACGGGATGCTGAACCTCGCCTGCAGTGCATCTTTCGGATCGTTGTATCGCATTAAATTCAAAGCATGGTAGCTGACGCCCACATTGATGACCTCGAGGTCGTCCGCCACGATTTCGCCACTCGCAATACCCTCCGTTACAAGATCCAGGGCCGGATGTACAAGCGAGCATGTCGGATAAAGCTTGGGGTTATTGCGGATGAGTTCGAGGGATAGGCCAAGATCGCGGATTGCTTCGTCCGCGTTCAGCTTTTCTGGATCTGTAAAGAGATCGAAAAACCCCTCGTGCCCCTCGATCGCATTAGGGCTTGATCGCATTCCGGCCTTAGCAAGTTTGGCGGCAAGGACGCCGTTCTGCGCTGCGAATCCTGCATGTAGCGGTTTGGTCATGTATCCGAAGTTTTGACGTAATCCAGATGCAAGCGAGGCTGCAATTCCGAAGGCTTCTAGCATGAGCTTGCCATCAAGCCCCAACAGGTTTCCGGCGGCAGCGGCAGCTCCGAATGTCCCGAGCGAGGAAGTTGTGTGCCAGCCACGACCATTGTGTTCATAGGTTACGGCGATGCCGAGACGGCCTTCCATCTCGACACCGGCCGCATAGGCCGCAATGATATCTGCACCCGAAGCTGCCAGTTCGTCTGCGAGCGCAAGGATAGCGGGCAATACTGGGGCGGATGGATGCCCCACCATCGCATAATTACCGTCGTCGAAGTCATGCGCATGAGCCATAGCGCCATTGGCCAGAGCAGCATTTCGAGCTGTCGTTCGCAGCGCAGTATTCCAGACACGTGCCTTTCCTGGTTCTTCGGCGAAGAACCCGCCCATGACTCCCGCAACTTCCTCAGCTTTCGCCGCTAGGGCAACAGACAACGTGTCGGCAATGCCCCTCTTTGCGGCCTCGACGGCGGCAGCGGACATTGATTCGAACTTCAGCTCCGCGCAGAAGTCAGCAAGGATGCGGCCGACTTCCGGTCGCTGCTTTTGAGAGTCTGACGCTCTTTTCGCGTTCATTTTGCTTCCTTTTGCTTATCTATCGATTATGCCGACCAGACGTTTTTGTCCGGCCAATTCGGTTCGAGCTCGATTGGCATAGGTCCGCCATTTTTCAAATCGCGCCTTCGGTGCGCGGCAGCGCGATCCGGCCGCTTACGCATCCAGTTCGGCGAGAATTCGCCGTACACTTTCGAACCTCCCAATCGTCTTGCGATCCCAAATCTAACTTTTTCTTAGTTCGACACTCCGTCGATACGCAGCGCTGGTTGCAGCGCGTACTATCTTGGGAAGGGCCCCCTCACGCTCCATTTCGATCACGCCAGCCTCAGTGGTCCCTCCCGGACTTATGACGGCTCGCTTGAGCTCGGAAGGCGAGCGCGGATCAGCTGCTAACATCGCCGCCGAACCCAACATCGTCTGCGCAACGAGCAACTGAGCGAATTCTGTATCAAAATCCAGCCTCGCCAGCCGCTTGCGCCGCTGCTCAGCAAAAGCGAAAATATAGCGAGGCGCGCAGGCGTAGAACGGCATAGCCTTGTCAATCAATGCCGCGTCCACCACCCATTCAAATTTGCCGACTGGCGCGAAGACTTGCTCTACGGCCGTTTTTGCCGAGATTGGAAACGTCTGCCCGGTTACGCCGAGGCTCGTCCCTTGACCAACAAACGCAGGAAGGTTGGGCATAACGCGCGCCACTCTCGCACTGCCGCATACCTCCATTAATCGCCCAAGCGGCATGCCGGCCATAACCGAAAGAACCGGACTCTCGGCCAGCAAGCGTCGATGTCCATCAGAGAAAGTTGCAACATTCTGCGGCTTCACCGCCAATACGAGCAGATCGTAGCCTGATGATGAACTCGGAGCGTCCGGCAAGATTGATACGCCTTGAAGACCACGCACAGCGTCTTCCACTCGGCCGACATCCGGATCAACCAAGATCAATTTTAAATTAGGTAGTGCTTGGCGTACTCCTCGGATAAGAGCCGAACCCATATTTCCCCCGCCGAAGAACAGCAGTCGAGTGGACTCCTTCATCACCACCATTTCCCTATCCTGCTGGTCCAACTTTGAGATCAGGTTGCATCTGCACCGGCACGGAATTCCTCGTACATTGCCGTGCCACGCACGCCGACGAATCTGAATGGCTCGGGCGGCAGCCATCCGGGACGGCCGAGCGGTCCAGTCACCGTTTCTTGTGCGACTTTGCCGGCGACTAGTTCGGCAAGACGGCGCCCCAATGCGGTACCTTTCGCGACACCAGAGCCGTTATAGCCGGCACTTATAAAAAGCCCCTGCTCCAGCTCTCCCCAAAATGGAGCGCCTCCACGCGTGACGTCGGTAACTCCGCCCCATACGTATTCGAAGTCGATATCCGCAAGATGCGGATAACGACGGCGAAACCGATCGAGCAATCTTCGTCGGATTACGCTCTCCTTGAGCTCGGCCTCATAGGAATAGAGGCTGCGGATCATACAGCGTCCGTCGGAAAGTCTACGAAGGGTGCTACCACCGGCCCGTTGGGCCGACGTCATGCCCCATTCCGGAAGACTACCGAGCAGACGTGCCCTGTTGCCCAGCCTTTCCGTCACGCCCACATAAGTAAATAAGGAAACCAACCGATCTTTGCCGTATCCCAGCAGCTTAACAAAGGCATTGTTGGCCAGGATGACGTTCCGCGCGGATATCCGCGCCTGCGGACAAGTCAAGTGCCAACGCTCACCTACTTTTTCGATGTTGCTGACAGTGGTTCCTTCATGAAAGACAATGTCAGAAGGTAGATGATCTGCCAGACCGCGCACGAGCGCAGCCGGCTGAAATAGATGTGTAGACTCGGATCGAATGGCCAACCGATAAAAGCATGTGCCGGTTAGCTCTTCCAAAGCATCTTGTTTGTAAACCGGAAGCGTGCGGCCCTGTGTCGATGCGCTCTCGCTCATTCTCAACAGAGCCGCAGCGGCTCGCTCGCTTACAGCGGCCTTGAACGAACCGACCTGTCGAAGCCCGCAATCGATCCCGTACCGGGCCACGAGGTCTTTCAGCCAAGCCAAACCCTCGGCATCAAATACGGCTATGACGTTCTGTTTGCTTAGAGCATCGGCTGAGGCGTCAGCTCTGCTGGCCGATGCCATACTCACCGTTGGCAGATCGCTGCCAGAAAAGCCGGAATTCCGACCTGAAGCATTCTCGCCAACTGTTCCGCCGTCAATGATGAGAATATCAGTTTCGGGTTCCAGCTCTTTGAGCCTTCTTGCAACAGCGAGCCCAGTGAAACCTGCGCCTACAACGGCATGATCGACGCTCAGCTTTCCGTTGAGGGCGGGCCGGCAAATGCGAGGCGGTAGCATCGCGTTCCAACCGCTTCGCATCTGATACGTGCTTGCGCGATACATATCCGTTCTACTGTGCGAAAGCCGGCTGGCGTTTGACGCTCGACAGCCGGTTGAAAGTAAAAGGAGAAGGATCGACGATAGGTTTTTCGGAAGTAACCAGATCAGCCGTCAGATGCCCGGCCGCAGGACCAATCCCAAAGCCGTGACCGGAGTACCCGCTACTGATAAAAAATCCCGGAATGGTGTCCACTGCCCCAATGACCGGCTTTGTATCGGGCATGACATCGATCAGGCCGGCCCAGGTTGCGGCAACTCTCATATTGGCGAATACGGGAAACTCGCGACTGATATTACGCTGCGCCTGACGAAGATCGTATAGTGATGGCACGGGATCCAGGACACGTGTCTGTTCAAAAGGCGTTTGTTCATCCATGCGCCAGCGCGATTTCTGAAACAGCTCCGCAAGCGTGCGCCGCCCCAGACGCAGCCGTACATTGTTTCCACCAGTCAAAATCATCGGCAAATAGTCGACGAGATAGCGGAAACTGTCGGGCACGATTTCCGTTCGATTCCACGCGCCGTAACCTATGGTGAACCCTCCATCGTGCCGAGTGCGGATCGAAAAATCGGGGCCCTTGATCGACGTTTTTGGAGCCCCTTCCAACGGGTACGCTCGGACAAGGCTCGACATTGTCTTGAGTTGCGGCAACCGCAAACCCATATTGTTACAAAAGAGCGAAGACCAAACTCCGCCCGCCAAAACAACTGCTTCGCAAGATACTGGCCCGAGCTCCGTCACAACGCCACAAATGCGTCCCGCCCGGGTTTCAATTCCTCTCACAGCGCATGACACGACAATCTGCGCGCCGAGCGCCCTCGCCGCGCTTGCGTACGCAGCAGCTGCCAATGATGGCTCCGCCCTGCCGTCATTGGGAGAATACAGGCCGCAAGCCCACGGTCTTGACGCGCCAGGCAGCAAGGCTCGCAATTCAGCCCCTGAAACGATGCGAGCAACGATATCGTCGGGACAGGTGTTGGCGAGCCAGCTTTCACAAGCTTCTGCTTCCTCGTCGCGCTTGAATACCGTCAAAATACCCGTCTGTTTAAAGCCGACACTTTGGCCTAGCTGCCGCTCCAGATCGTTCCAGATTCGCAAACTTTCCCGGATCAACGGCATTTCTTGAGCGTCGCGCTTTTGAGCGCGAACCCAACCCTGGTTGCGTCCGGATTGCTCTGCTCCGATAAGTCCCTTCTCGCAAAGCAAGGTTGGAACCCCTCGCTTGGCCAGGTAGTAAGCAGTTGAACTGCCGATAATTCCGCCCCCTATCACGATCACTTTGGTTGAAGCGGGCAGTTGGGACATGACGAACCAGCAAAAAGTCAGGGCGAGAGACTTGGTGCATACTTAACTTAGCTATTGGATACAATCAACCAACTTCTGCGTCGAAAGGTGAGAGGGCGCTTGGATCGTACTCAAGATCAAAGCATTGCTTCGGGTTTTGGCGGAAAATCGCTTCGCGTGGGAACAATCCGGCTATCAATCAGGCGATGCACACGACGCAGATCCTTAGGCCCCCGATGTAGACTGCGAAGCGACGCCAAGTTGTCAGCGTCTGCCCGTACACGGCGGCCATGATGACGCAGATATTCGATCCACGTTGGCGAGTAGTAGCTTTCAACCCAGACGAGTGGCCGTTCAATGTCTCGTAACAAGGCCCAACGACGGGCCCAGTCACGCAAACGGATACGACGCCGTTCTCGCATCAGCTCAAGAAAGCGAAGAGTATCCTCGTGGGCAATTTCATACTCTATTAAGACCAAGACCGGCCCCGAATCCGGCTTGATCTCGACCATAGGCTCGGGCGCTTGGAATGGTCCGATGGGATCGAGATCATCGCCGGACAACGCGTGAAGCGGATATTGAAAGCCCAAGACCGCTCCGATCATCATTACGGTCCCTGCCGCCACGAAGGCGATCGAAAGACCGTGTGAACCTGCAACTTCGCCCCAAAGCCAGGATACAAGGGCCATCCCGCCGAAAGTCGCGGTCTGATAGAAGGAGAGCGCTCTTCCAACCACCCACCGTGGCGTGACAGTTGCACGGTGACGTTGAATAAGGACAATGAAATGACCCAACAGGCACCGGCGACAAGTAGTGCGATGCAGCTAAGGGGCATCGAAGTTGAAGCGCCCAACAAGATGAGCGCGAGCGCAAAATTCGCGAAAGTTGCGCGAATGACAACCTCGTTATTGAACTTGCGGACAATGGCAGCGTTTGCCAAGCCGCCGCCGATCGCACCGAAGCCAAAAGTGCCCAACATCATGCCGTAGGTTAGTGCCGTTCCCTTCAACGTGTCTCGTGCAACCAACGGAAGCAGAGCCAAAACGACGACACCGGCCAAGTTGAAGATCGCCGTTCGTAGGAGAACTCTCAAAAGATGGGGAGACACCCTGATGTAACGAAGGCCGGCACCAATCGCTGCTCCCACATGCTCGGGGGGAGCTCCGGCTTTGGATAGTGCGGCTTCCAATGCAAGAGCGCGCCTATCAGCGGCAGTGTGAGAAGAACATTCGCAGCGAACGCCGCGGCGGCCCCTGCCACTACGACGACCAATCCGCCCGAGGCAGGGCCAACGCTGCGCATCATGTTGAAGCTGAGCCCATTCAAACCGACCGCGCCGGCAACATCTTCCTTTGAGATGACATCGCCTATCGAGGCTTGCCACGCGGGATTGTACAGCGCGTTGCCACAACCGATTAGAAATGTAAGGGCGAGAAGAAGCCAAGGATCCAGAACATTGAAGCAGATAGAAGTCGCGAGAACCGCGGATACTAACACCATGCCACCTTGTGCCATGATCAATATGCGACGACGACTATAATTATCCGCCAGCGCACCCGCTATCATCGAGAAGATCATCACGGGAAGGGAATTCATTGTCTGAACCAGCGCCACCATGGCCTGCGAACCCATCATAGTGGCCATGACCCAGCTGGCGCCCACCGACTGCACAAGCGTCCCGAGATTCGACATCATCGTCGCGATCCAGAGCGATCGAAACGCCTTTTGCTTTAATGGAGACAGAAACAGGGGAACCGGCACAATTGTCTCGGTGATGCTTTTGGCAACACTTGTCGCCTTCGCGATATCAAGATCGCTAGTCCTCCGCCAAACTGAGAACGCGCGCCCAATTGCGCGCATCGACCGACAGCATTCCGCTTTCATGCACCGCTTGGCGACGCCGATAGCGGTTATCGGCCGGCATGCGAGTTGATCCTGCGTGTTTCAATTCCGCTATTAGCCTCTCCAACTGTCCCTGGAACGAAGCATTCCCGCCAGCACCGGGATCAAGGGCCAAAATGAATTGCCCGGCATTCGAGGTCTTCGCCCCAGGAAAGTTGGAAGAACAATCTTCAAATCCGAAGGTGCCGCCGGAGAGTGCCGCCACCAGAACCTCGGCCATAAAGGCAAGCGACGCTCCTTTTGCTCCGCCGAACGGCAGGAGCGCCCCCCCGTCCAGTATCGCCGCCGGATCAGTAGTTACGTCTCCGTCCCTGTTAATTCCGACCCCTGAAGGAACGGGTCTACCAGCGGCAGCGTGCAGCAGGATGTCGCCGTGCGACATGATGCTCGAAGCTTGGTCCCACACCAAAGGCGGCGCGTTTGTCCTTGGACAGGCAAATGCGATCGGATTGGTGCCGAGCGTCTTTCGCTTACCCTGCCAAACAGCCATATGGCTGCGACTGTTCACCATCGCAATTGAGATCAGACCGGCGCGCGCCAGGGGTTCCACGTCCTGCCACAAAGCACCAAAATGATGCGAATTGCGGACAAACATCGTCGCGACACCTTGGCTCCGAGCCATACCAGCAAGACGGTTCGAGAAGGCGCGCGTTGCTTGTTGAGCAAACCCGTTGTCAGCCTCAACCGCCAAACAGCCGGGCCGCGTCTGCTCGAAAGCCGGTTTAGCTGCAGTATTAATCCAGCCGCTGGATATGCTTGAGACATAGCCGGGCAAGCGATGGATCCCGTGGCTTCTACTGCCGTCGATTTCGGCGCCGGCAACCGTTTCGGCAATGATTCGTGCGATGGGTTCCGACAGTCCCGCTCTGCGCAAGGCCGAAGCTAATTTGGGTTCGAGGATCTCTAGCGGGATCTGAATTTCGTCGTCCGCTACGGTCAAGTGACGCTCCGCGATGAACGCTGTTCTATTCGACAAGCTCTGTCAGTGGCGTCACTTGTCCACCGCCTCTCTCAATCGTGTCGCGCAAAGTCTTGGCAATCTCGACCGAGCCAGGCGTATCTGAATGAACCAGAATGCTTTTCGCATCCAACTTGATTCGTTTTCCCGTGATAGCTGTCACCGTGCCGTCATTCAAGAACTGGCTTGCTCTCGCGGCGATTTGATCGAGATCGTTGATGACTGCTCCCTGCTTCTTTCGCGAAACGAGCGAGCCGTCTTCCTCGTAGGCCCGGTCGGCATAAATTCGTCCAACAGTCCGCAACCCGATCTTCCGCGCGTAAGCTTGCCAAGGGCTGCCGGGTTCTCCCGGCACGATGATGTCGGGATCATAGGCTTTGAAAGCATCGAAGATGAGCTGAAGATATTCCGGTGTTTCGCGCGACATCATGCCAAAGACGCCATGCGTACCGGCATGTGTCACCTTATAACCTTCAGCCTTGGCGATCGCCGAGAGAGCGCCCAACTGGTAAAGTGCGTGTTTCCGCATATCGTGGGGATCAATCTTCATCGGAACACGACCGAAGCCTAGTAGATCGGGCAGGCCGACATGCGCTCCTAGCGCCACTCCCCGCGCTCTCGCCTGCGCCGCCATGTCGGTCATGATGACCGCATCACCCGCGTGAAAACCGCAGGCCACATTCGCGGACGAAATCAGCGCCATCAGAGCGGCGTCATCGCAAAGCCGCCAACGCCCGAACCCTTCTCCGATGTCAGAATTGATATCGATTTTCATCGTTCGCCATCCCTGCCTCGGTTTCTCGCGAAATGCGCGCTGGTACGCCGCCGTTGTCGGCCGTCGCTATCAGGCAACCCAGCCTGTCCAAATATTTCACGATCTCAGATAGAGCCTTACGCGCTTCGGTTACCGAACATTCCACGAAACGGAACACGCTGCCTGGCCGCGCTTGGGCGACGCGCCAGAGATCGGCTTCTATGACGTAACCAATTTTCGGATAGCCACCCGCAGAGTTGCCGTCGACCAATTGCACGATAGGGCGCCCGCCTGGGGGCACCTGGATCACCCCGGGCGTGATCGGACATGATCGCATTTCTCCGGGGTCGGTACGCATCAGTTCGGCGCCATCCAATCGATAGCCCATTCTATTGCTCTGAGCGGAGACCCTCCAGGGATCACGCCAGAACGTTTGCTGCGACCTAGATGTGAAATCATCATATTCTCCGGCACGAACGACGCGGAGAACAATATCGTCCTGCTCCGCTAATGCGTGAAGTCCGCGTTCGAGAACGTTGTCGGGCGGCAAGACGGAGAGTTCGGGTTGCGGCTGCGCACTCTTTTTCAGAGCGCCTAGCTTGTCGCCTACGCGAAGCATGCGCCCTTCCAGGCCACCAACGCGTTGCCTGAAATAGGTGCTGCGGGATCCCAGCACCTCGGGAACGTCGATGCCTCCGGGCACACAAAGATAGGCTCTAAGCCCCATACGTGCCGGTCCAATCGCCAGCTCGTCGCCCGGCGCAACCGCGAAACGCGACCATGGTGCGACTTGACGTTGGTTGAGAACGGCCTGACAATCGGCCCCACACAGTGCAACCATGATTTGCTGATTGAACAGCAACCGCATGGGACCCATCTGGACCTCAATTCCGGCGGCCTCAGTGGAATTTCCAAGCAAGATGTTGCCCACCGATAGAGCGACCCGGTCGGCCGCTCCCGTTCGGGCAATTCCATGGTGACGTTGCCCTATCCGCCCCAAATCCTGCACAGAATTCAAGGGAAGCGTTTGAAGCACTTCGATCATGTCTCAACCCGTTCGATTCGGAAACGAATGCAGTCTCCCAGGTCAAGAACGTTGGGCGGCGTTTTGCTGAAGTCGAACGGTATGGGCGATGCCGGTGCATGTCCGAGTGCGTACCAGCCGCTTGGAACGAGCGAAGGCTCCTCCCCCGGCTTCAACGGCGGTCCAAGAGACGTCTGCGCTCCCGCCATGCTCAAATTTGGACCATTGGGTACCATTTGAGGTTCAGGCCGGCGTGGCAGGTGCAGCCGTCTATCCAGTCCGAAGAGAAAGCCGAAGCCTGGACCCGTTCCAGGCGCAAAGACAGTGTAATTGCCTGCCGAATGCAATTCAGCCACCCTGCTCGGCGATACTCCGAGACGATCGGCAACTTCGCGCAGGTGCCGACCTGCAGCTCCCCCGTAAACGATCCCGATTTCGAGTGTGCGGCCATTACCGGACCAAGCGGTCGTTCCATTCCATTCCGCCAAAAATCTCATCGCCAAAGGCTCGGTGTCCGTTGTCAAAGGGTCGACAACGATTAAGAGGCTGTTCAATCCCACCTGCGCGTCAGTCACCTCTTGCCAATTCCGGACCGTTCTATCCAACGCCCAAATGCGTTGCTGCGTTTGCAACGAAAGTGGCCCTTCGGCATCGAGCAGCAGAGCCGAAGCACCGCAGTGACTGACCCTCGGTGCATCAAGAACCACTAGCTTTGCGCACATGCCCGTACTTTGTCCGTCACTGCAGCTCTTCAAGGCCCAATAGAATTGGTGTACCGACCCGGTTCAGCCTGTCCAAATGTTGGAAACGTGTCAAAATAAGATCCGACCTGGCGGAATCGAACATTCCATCAGTACACGCCCGATATTTCCGCTCCAGATGTTCCCAACTGACGGGGTCGCTGCTGGAGCCGATATAATTGGATTTGCGCCGTTTAAAGAGACTCCCGTCTCGCCGCATGACATCAACTTCGGTAAAGGCTTTTCCGGCTCTGTAGAGCGGCTCGAAAAGCTCTGGCGTGCTCTGGTCTGGATGAACATAAGGTTCAACCGACTCCATTATCTTGCGCGTCGCGGGATCCTTGAGCGCATCGGGAGTGAAATCGGCTAGCGTGACGTCGCCTTTTCGCAGTGCCACAGCCACGCAATAGCTGTAGCTAAATTTTGCCTGTAAGTGACTTTCAGGCCGATCATAACGCATGATGTTAAGCGTTTGATAGCTGGTGCCGCAACGCACCGAGGTTATATCTGCCAGATCAAGCTCTTTATTTCGGAGGCCTTCGACAAGCACGTCGAGAGCCGGGAGCACCATCGCGCAAACCGGATATAGCTTGACGTTGATGCGCATCACTTCAAAGGGGGCTCCCATGTCGCGCATTGCGTCTTCAAAACAGATCACACTCAAGTCACCGAATAGGTGCATGAAACCTTCATGACCCTCGATGGCAGTCGGGCTTGCGTCGATGCCAGCCAGAGCCAGCTTTGCGGCCATTACGCCGTTCTCGGCAGCACGGCCGGCGTGGACGGGCTTGGTCGACGTTCCAAAGTTCTGACGGATGCCACAAGCCATCGAGGCGGCGATCCCCAACGCATCTCTGGTCTGCTGCGCGTCCAAACCCAACAGCTTTGCCGATGCAGCCGTCGCTGCGAAGGTTCCGAAAGTCGACGTCGTATGCCAACCGTTGGCATTATGTTGGTAGGTCATCGCCCGCGCAATCTTGGCGCCGACTTCCATCCCAGCCACATACGCGGTGATCAGTTGTTCGCCCGAAACGTTGCGCTCGTCGGCCAGCGCAAGAAGCGCCGGAACCATGCCAGTGGATGGATGGCCAAGCATAGTCGCGTTGCCGTCATCGAAATCGTGCACATGAGCTGCCACACCATTGAGAAAAGCCGCCGTTCTCGCCGTCGTGCGCAAGGAAGTGCCGATAACCAGCGATTTGCCGGGTTCATCGACCAAAGCTTGACGCGCCCTGCTTGCGGCCGCCTCGCCTGCGCCCGCAAGCGTCACAGACAACGTGTCTGCGAAAGCGCGCTTGGTCGTCTCCACCGCCTCTGTCGGGATGTCGGAAAAGCGCAGTTTCGTAACCCAATCAGCAAGGAAGGCGGTCACGGGTGGACGTGATCGCGTCGCCTCGGCGGCACTGGAAGTGATCTCGTTCATATTATGATACTTCGAATTTGGTTCAGCGTAAGGCTAGAACCGCGGAGCGGATCGCTGCCACGGCGGTACGCAAGTCGTCGTCCGACGACGCGATGGAGATACGGAAGTAAGGAGAAAGGCCATAGGCCGCGCCTTGTACAACTGCGATGTCGGCCTCGGCCAGTAAGTAATCGCACAGAACGCTATCAGACGAGATTCGGCCGCCTGCCGGCGTCGTTTTCCCAATCAGATCGGTACAGCTCACAAAGATATAGAACCCTCCCTCAGGGCGCTCGGCGGAAAGACCTGGAATTGCCTTGATGATCGGTAAGACAAAATCTCGCCGCCGGTGGAACACAGCTACGCGCTGGGCTAAGAAATCTTGTGGCCCTTCGAGTGCGGCCAGAGCAGCAGCCTGCGCGATTGAACATGCGCCACCCGTCGCTTGCGACAAGACTCGAGTAATGTCCCTGATCAGCCAATCCGGCCCGGCGCAATAGCCGATACGCCAACCCGTCATGGCGTATGCTTTGGAAACGCCGTTGACCGTCAGGATGCGCTCCCGCAAATCGGGCGCAATCTGCGCCAAGGTGTAAAACGGCCGCCCATCAAACCGAATGTGCTCATAGATGTCATCTGACAAAGCAAGGACGTTAGGATGGCGACGCAATATTTCGGCGAAGGAAAGCAATTCCGCCTTTGAGTAAATTGATCCCGACGGATTGTTTGGCGAATTCAAAAGAAGCCAACGCGTCCGAGGTGTGATGGCCGCCTGTAGTTGTCCAGGCTGCATCTTGAAGTCACTTTCGACGCCGCACGCGACTATCACCGGCTGTCCGCCGGCGAGCCGCACCATGTCTGGCATCGGCACCCAATAGGGTGCAGGTATAATGACCTCGTCGCCGTCGTTTAAGGTTGCGGCGAAGGCATTATATATACTTGGTTTCGCGCCCGGAGCGACCACGATCTGATTGACTCCGTATTCCAAGTCGTTGTCGCGTCTCAGCTTGCGCGAGATGGCCTCGCGCAGCTGAATGGTACCCGTATTGATGGTATAGCGGGTTTCTCCAGCTCGGATCGCCGCAATTGCCGCTTCCTGAACGTGCTCTGGCGTATCGAAGTCAGGTTCGCCCTGTGCAAGGCTGATAACGCGCTTGCCTGAGGCCACTCTCAACTTTGCTTTTTGAGCCATGCTCTCGGAGACATCGACCTGAATCTTGCCAACCCGCTTCGATCTGCTTCGTGTATTCAAATTAGTCACCGCTTCCTAGTCCGTGAGAACGACGCCAGGCTTTCGACCCGTCTGCGCGCGGGCTCGGCTGTCGCAGCCTCTTATTTGATGAGCCAAGCGTTGAACATTTCATTCGACTTGGACAAGTTTTCACCCCAGAAGCTGACATCGAGGGGCACGAGCTGCTTAAAGTTGTCAGGCTGCGTCGGGATCAAATACAAGATCTTGGGGTCGATATATTGGTAGGCGCTGATCGAAGCCGTTCCGTTCAGGACGCGCGCTGCACGCGCGGCTTGTCGCTTCGGATCAAGAGTGAATTCGATGAGCTTCTGAACCATCGCCACCTTCGGATTCCCTTTCGGAATCGACCAGCCATATGCGGTGTAATAGCCTTGATTCCATAGGATCTTAAGATCCTCTCCTTGCACGATAAGCTCCGCTGCCCGGTTGACATAGGTCGCGGTAATGTCGATTTCGCCGCTGTGTAACAGCTGCGCGCTCTGCGGCGCCGTCGTCCACCACATAGCGATCCGCGGTTTGATTTGATCGAGCTTCTTGAATGCCCGAATCCAACCGGCATCTGTTTTCAGTTCGTTTATGATGGCCTGGCCGGGCTTGACGCCGTCGGCGCGCAATGCCCACTCGATGTTGTCCCGGCCGCTGTTGCGGAGGGACCGCACGCCAGGGATCGCTTTGTCCCACATGTCCGCAACGCAAGTCAGATCTTTCCCGGTCGCGGAGGTCCGATAAACCGTTGAATAGGCTGATATCGAGTCGGGCACAAAACCGGCGAGGTTCCTCAGCTCCACCGGAAGGTCGTCATACAGGTGTTTTGGAAGGGTGATCTTTTCAACCAAATCCAAAGCCAAATATCGAACTGCTTCGTCCATGCCTGCGCCAATGCAAGCATCGAAGATATAATTCTTCGTGTCGACCATCGACTGCATCTGGGGCAGCGGCTGCGCGGCTCGCACCACGGGAACGACCGTGATGCCGGTAGCCTCCGTGAAAGGAGTGTAAAAGAGCTCCTTATAAATCTGAGATACGGAGCCACCAGCATCTGCAATGTAGAGAGTTTCGCCCGCTGCCGAAGCGCGACCCATGATCGCGGGTGCTGCTAACGTTGCGCCCGCCAGCATTGTGGTCTTAGTAAACTTTCTTCTGTTCATTTCTGGCCTTCCGTTAGCGACTTACGCCGACCGCGGATTTCATCGAATGTCGTCGGAGGCAATCATCCCGGGGCGTTCAAAGGGATGGTCGTTGCCGATAGTGCCGATCATCATTCGTCATTTCACAAGCCACTGATTGAACAGCTCATTCGATTTCGTGAGATTCTCTCCCCAAAAAGCCACGTCCAACGGGACCATCTGCTTGAAATTATCTGGTTGCGTCGGGACGTACTCGAGCACCTTCTTGTCGATAAATTCGAAGGCACTTTTCGAGGCGCTTCCTTGCATCAACTCGGAAGCAAGCGCGGCTTGACGCTTCGGATCCAATGAGAACTCGATGAGCTTCTGCACCAAATGGACCTTTGGATTGCCTTTTGGGATGACGTACCCATAGGCAGTGTAATAACCTTCGTTCCAAAGCACTTTGAGGTTCTCACCTTGCCGGATCAGCGTTGCAGCCCGGTTCGCATACGTCGCTGTAATATCGATCTCCTGAGCTTGCAGAAGCTGAGCGCTTTGTGGGGCCGTACTCCACCAAGTCAGGATTTTCGGTTTGATCTCATCCAATTTTCGAAATGCGCGCTCCCACCCGGCTTTTGTTTTCAGCTCATTGATAATGGCCGGTCCCGCGGGAACGCCATCCGCTCGAAGCGCCCATTCTATGTTGTCGCGACCGCCAGTACGCAGCGAGCGAACTCCCGGAATGGACATGTCCCAAATATCGGCAACTCGTTTCAGATCCCGTTTTGTCGCTAACGGCCGATATACCGTCGCAAACGCTGCAACGGAGTCCGGATAGAAGCCCGGAACATTTCTGATGGAGTCAGGAAGGTCGTCATATATTGACCTCGGCAACTCAATTCGTTCGCTGAGCCCCTCAGCATCGTAGCGGACACCTTCATCGAGACCGGCGGCCCCATGCACATCGAACGTATAGTTCTGCGTTTCCACCATGGTCTTCATCTGAGCCAGCGCTTGGGCTGGCCGAACGACCGGAACGACATCAATTCCCGTGCTTGCAGTAAAGGGCGTATAGATAACCTTCTTGTAGGACTCGGTGTACGCACCGCCCGCATCCGCAACATAGAGGGTCTCACCGGCCGCCGATGCGCGTCCGACGATGGCGGGTAGTGGGAAAGTCGCGCCGGATAGCGCAGCTATCTTGACGAATTGCCTTCTATTCATTGTTGGCCTCCTCACTAACCATTGCCTCGAACTGACGGCTCTAATGTCGGCCCATCCAACCGATGCAAGCGCTACACGCGTCTGGACGTCCCGCCAACGGAATTGGCTATGAGCATAAATCCGAGAATTAACGCCAGGAGTAGCGTCGACACTGCTGCCAACTCCGGTGACGCCCCGTACACTGCCTGTTGGTATAGCTGCTTCGGAAGCGTGGTGAAGCTGCCTCCCGTGACAAACAGAGAAATCGTCACTTCGTCAAACGACTGGATGAATGCGAAAAGAAACGCGCCATAAACTCCAGGCTTGATGATCGGCAGCATGATATATCGGAAGGTCTTGAATTTTGACGCGCCCATCGTCCATGCGGCATAGTCCAACGAACGATTGTAATTTTTGAGCACGGCCATCAGTGACATCGTGGCATAGGGCAGCGCAAACACCATATGCCCCATGATCAATCCGACCCATGTGCCAATCAGCCCGAAGCGGGCATAAGCGTAGAACAGCGCGACCGCCGTGATGATATGAGGCAGAAAAATCGGAATGGTCAGCAGCAGAATTATCAGGAACTTTGCCCTCGTCTTTTGACGAACGAGAAATAGTGCCGCCGGAATAGCGATGGCAATGGCCATCAAGCTGGTGATGGCGGCGATGCCAACCGATCGCCAGAAAGCCAATACCCAGATTGGTGAGCTAAGGACCGACGTGTACCATCGGAGTGAGAAACCCTGGGGCGGCCAGCCGAACAGAAGGCTGTTAGAGAATGAAATCGGAACGATACAGAAGATCGGAAGTATCAAGAACAACGCAATTGCCAGCGAAACCATCGACAGAATGGGTCTACTCACCCTTTGCCTGAGCTTCACCGTCCGTCCCGTCAGTTTTTCGGCGACCAATCCGAAGCTGGCGGTAATCCATGAAATTCCGTTGATTAGTTTCATTCCGCCACGGCGGAGCATTCGGTTCAGTCTCGACGGATGCTGGTCGCCCTCTTCTCCGGTCAGAATGTGCATTCCAACCACCCGATCAAACAGAAAGAAGGAAATAAGTGTTGCCAGCAACAGCATGGCGGATATCGCCGCAGCGAAGTTCCAGTGCAACACCTCGGTAACTTGTTCGATGATCAATTGAGCGATCATCGTTTCCCGAGGACTCCCGAGCAGCTGCGGCGTGATGAAAAACCCAAGAGCACTCACAAAGATCAAGATACCGCCGGCCGCCACTCCCGGTAACGACAGAGGAAAATAGCCCCGCCAAAAACCATGGGAGGGGCGGGCACCCAGCGTGCTCGCCGCTTTTTCCAAGTTCGGCTCGATGCCCTCCATTACGGAGTACATCGTAATAATCGCCAAAGGCAAAAGCGAGCTGCTCAGGCCGATCATCACGCCGTTCCAGTTGTAGAGGAAGGCGATCGAATGATCGAGCCAGCTCAACTTCAAGCCGGTTACGTTGATCAAACCGCGGCGACCGAAGATAATAATCAGTGACAGATTGCGGATCAGAAAGCTAGTCCAAAGCGGCACCAGAACGGACGTCAGGATTGCTGCTCGAACCCCTGCATTTGCTTTGGAGAGTGCATATGCAACGGGGTAACCGAGCGTCAGGCAGATCCCGGTGGCCCAAGCAGCGGTTTGAATCGTTCGCACGAGCACGCTAACGTATAGATTGGTCTTAAATACTCGCGAAAAATTCTCTAGCGTCAGCGCACCGTGAGCGTCAAAGAGGCTGAGAACAAGAATTCCGCCGACAGGCAGTACAAATACGACGGATAGAAACGTCAGCAGCGGTGCTATCTGAAGAAACGGCCAGCGCGCTAGCAATTCGCTCAGAGGTAGGCGCCGATCTGATCGCGGCCATGATCCCGGGATGGTCGTCCGATCTGTCACGTTCCTACATCCTTTATTTCTACCGACCGGGAGGCGGCCCAGCTCAAGATGCAACGTTGACCGTTCTCGATATCGTGAGGAGCCTGTGCATTCAGAACAAGGGCTGAAAGGACGCGATCGGACGCCGACTTGAAGAAGTACCGGGTTGTCGGCCCAATATTGATGCGCTCAATAAACGTCGCTTCGGTCCGGTGGTGCGCGGGAACGACGTCGGCGTTGACGCGAACGTATTCAGGTCGAACCATCAGTCGCGTTCCCGCCTGCATGGGCGTCACGTTGCCGCTTGCATCGCTCCCTTCGCCAGCCGCCATGATATTGGACTGTCCGATGAAGTTAGCGGCGAAGACCGTCGAGGGGCGATCGTAAATTTCGTTCGGTGGTGCCAGTTGCTCGATCTCGCCACCGTTCATCAGACAGATCCGATCTGACATGGCCAACGCTTCTTCTTGGTCGTGGGTCACGTAGATGATGGTCGTCTTTAATCGCTTATGCAGATGCTTGATTTCGATCTGCATCTGCTCGCGCAAGTTCTTATCCAGCGCGCCCAAAGGTTCGTCCATCAGTACGATCGACGGCCGGTAGACCATTGCGCGTGCGAGAGCCACGCGTTGTTGCTGACCACCCGATAGCTCCTTGGGCACACGCTCGGCAACGTGAGGTAAGCTGATGATCTCCAACATCGACTTTACCCGGTCGCGTATATCAGCCTCCGGCATCTTCCGCATGCGCAGCGGAAATGCGAGGTTTTCCGCGATACTCAAATGAGGAAACAAGGCATAGTTCTGAAAGACCATGCCAATATCCCGATAAAACGCGGGCTCGTTGGTAGCTCGACGACCGTTGATGTAGATCTCGCCGGAGTTTGGAGGGGTTAGTCCGGCGATCATGGTTAGGAGCGTCGTCTTTCCGGAGCCAGAAGGGCCCAATAGAGTCAGAAATTCTCCTTCGGCCACATCGAGAGACGTCGGCTTCAAAGCGTCGAACGCACCGTACCGTTTCGAGAGGTTTTCGATCTTGAGCTTCATTCGTATGCCCGCTCTAACGATGCGCAGGAACTGAGTTGCGGGGCGGTCCCGCCAGGAATGAAATGCTGCGTACAATCGTGTAGTTCAACAACCCCTCAGCCCCACCCTCACGCGCATACCCCGAGTCCTTTGTTCCCCCAAAAGGCGTCTCCGGCAGCGATGACGTGAAGTGATTGATCGCAAGGTTTCCGACCTGCATGTGGTCGGCGATGTAGCCGGCGTAGTCAGCCGAATGAGTCATCGCGTAACCCGCAAGCCCATAGGGCAGTTCGTTGGCGCGCTTGATCGCGTCTGGCAGCGAAGTAACCGAATTTACGAGTGCGACTGGGCCAAACGGTTCTTCCTTCATAATACGCGCATCCGCGGGCACGTCGGCCAATACCGTAAGAGGCCAATAGTAGCCGTTATTCTTGATGCGCTCCCCACCGGCAACAAGCCTGGCACCTTTCGCGATCGCCTCGCTGACGAGTTCCTGTATCGCAGCAAGGCGCCGTGAATTGGCTACGGGCCCCATCTGCGTGGCCGGATCGAGGCCATTGCCGACCTCAATTTTTCGAGCCGCCTCGCCCATGTTGTTGACAAACTCTCCATAAATGGAGTCGTGGACGAACCAGCGTGTCGGTGATGTACAGATTTGGCCCGAGTTGCTGGCTTTAGCGGCAACCGACCTGCTCGCTGAATCGAGCGGATCGACATCGTCACAAATTATGACCGGCGCATGCCCGCCCAATTCCATAATGCAGGGCTTCATATGCATTCCGGCTTGCGCGGCAAGTCCCTTGCCAACTGGAACGGAGCCAGTAAACGCAACCAGTCTGATTGACGGGTGTCCTATCAAATAGCGCGAGATATCTGCGGGAATGCCGAATACCAAATTCAACACGCCATCTGGCAGTCCGGCTTTCACAAAGGCTTCCGCCAGATGCACGGCAGCCGCCGGTGTTTCCTCAGAAGCTTTCAGGACGAGACTGCAGCCTGCCGATAGCGCACCGCCAACCTTCCGGGCGACTGAACTTAAGGGATAGTTCCAAGGACTAAAGGCCGCTACAGGGCCAATCGGATAGAGTTGCACGGTGTTTCGATCCCCGGGCTCGGACGGAATGGTCCTGCCGTAAAGTCGGCGTCCTTCTTCCGCATCCCATTCCAACACCTGACATGCCCGCCGAACTTCGGTCTGCGCGTCGCGTAGCGGCTTGCCTTGCTCCAGAGTGATATCGCGGGCCACCACATCGGCATTCGCACGCAGGTTCGCCGCGGCTTGACGAATTATCTCGGATCGCCGGGCCGCTGAGGTCAGTGACCAAACGTTGAAGCCGTTCGTTGCAGCATCGACGGCAGCGGCAAGATCGGCCTCCCTTGCCATAGGAACGATCCCCAGCACGGCTTCGTTTGCGGGGTTCAATATCGGAGCGCCGTTACGTTCGATCCATTTTCCACCGATAAACAGCCTTATTGGGGTGTGCCCAGTCATCGGGTCACTCCGAGGAATTTTCGTGTGTCGGCCACCACTTTTGCCGGACTACGCTTACGCCACGGCGCGCGCTGACCTGGCGGACGGTTTTCGATTTCTGGGTGGATCTTATTCCAGACGAAGACGGGCCCGTCCTTCGCCAGGATTTCTGGCAGGGCGGCAGTATATGTGGCTAGATCATCGAAAAAATAAGTGCGATTGATGCCACATCCGCGAGCCACAAGGTCATAAGCAACGTTCTTCGCGTTCGGTACGGGCTGTCCACCAGTTGTGGCATAGCATTCGTTGTCCATCAAGAAGTAGTAGTAGTTTCGAGGCGCCTTTTCGGCGATCGTTGTCAAGATGCTGAGGTTCATTAGTAGATCGCCCTCAGAATCGAAAACGACTACCGGCTTCTCAGGTTGGGCCAATGCGAGCCCAAAACTAAAGCCGGCATGACCGCCCATGGAAGGATCACCGACTGGAAGGTCCGCACCTCCTTCGCTGATGTCCAACCAATATTGACCCGAGCGACCCGAGACGACGAGCGCATTCCTGCGATGAGGTGCGAAAGCGTGGACAAGATCTTTTGTGTAAATCATCGACCCGCGCCTCAATTAAAACCGTGAAATTCGTCGGCGATCAGTACGACGACTGGGCGCTGAGTTAGTTCAGACTCGGTGAAAGCGAGCGAGATGCGATCGGCGTCCGCATTACTTTCCACCATGTAGAACTTGATTCCGAAAGCGAGCAGGAAGCGTTCTGTATATTCGGCCGCGCTATCGTGATTGACGCCGTGCCGCGTGTAACCGCGGTAACCAACCAAGAAGACGACCGGAACGTTCAGATTGAGCAGCCAGCCGCGCATGGAATCTCCCGATTCCATCATGCCGGTATTCTGCACCAACACGATCGGCTTTGCTCCTCCTGCGAAAAGTCCGGCCGCTATTGAGCAGGCATGCCCTTCGCGGGCGACGCCGACCAAGCTCAGCGATTGCTCCTCCTGCATTTTCAAGAACAGCCAGTTCGTCTCGCTATCTGGCAGCCAAACAACATGCGACACGCCGTTTTGCTTCATTTGCGCAACGACCGATTCGGGACTCAGTGCCGCGGCTTGCTCGTCACTCATCATCGTCCTCTTTTCGCCGGCCGCCATGGGAGCGAGGGCCCGCGGCCCAATTTGTATCCGAGACGTTAATTTAGGATACGATTAAAGGGCCTCCGGCACATTCGTGTCAACCTGAATGTGACGAAATCGTAATTTCCGAATGGAATCCTCATTTTCAGAAAGCCACGAACAATGCCCGAAACTCGGCAAGCCCCCCAAAAGGGCTCGGTCTGCGACAAGTCATTGGGGGGATCGCGAACGGTTTCATATGTATCCGGGAGGGATTGCTACGGCGCCCCCTCGTTCGCGGTCAAACGCTTGCGCAATCCGGAAGGCCGTTGCATCACCAAAACGGCGGACGGTAATTTGCAGACCTACCGGCATAAGGGCTGCGAGCCCCATGGGTATCGATATAGCGGCCAAGTCCATTAGATTGGCTATACGGGCGAGGAGACCAAAAGGTGCGGTTTGCTCGTGCGCCCCCTCGATCTCTGGAGTCACGATCGGAGCCGAGGGCAAGAGAAACGCTGCTGCGCCTTCCAGATAACGATCGAATTCCACCTGCATTTCGCGGCGGGTTGTAAGCAGGCCGAAATAGTCCCTCGCGCTGATGCCACTGCTTTTGCGCATTCGCTGCGCTATCAAACGATCAACTCGACTGTCGAGCCCCTCGATGTATTGCGATAGCCCATTCCAGCCTTCGGTCCCCGTGATACCGGATGCGTGAGCCGCATATTCTTCGTGACTCCGAGGCATGGGACGCACATCTATGTGAGCGCCTAGTCTCTTGAGGTCGCCCAGTGCCTTATGGAAAAGGTCCATAATTCGGGGGTCGACGAATTTGAGCTGAGAGTCAGTTGGCGCTCGCAAGATCAAGCCCTCGACGCCAGCCGTTAACTCGCCAAGAGGATTTATGCGCCCAATTCCGTAGGTCGAGGGATCCTGGGGATCCCGCCCTTGCAAGGCATCGAGTACCAACGCGGCATCCCGGATGCTGCGGGCCAACGGACCCACAGTGTCAAATGTCGGCGCCAATGGAAAGACGCCGCCCCGGCCGACCAAGCCGAGCGTACTCTTGTGGCCAACAATTCCACAAAGCGATGCGGGGGTACGAATTGAGCCGCCGGTATCGGTCCCGAGCGCAACCGGCACGAGCCCCGCCGCGACCGCGACTCCCGATCCGCTGGATGATCCGCCGGGTACTCTCGCAACCGAGGTATCCCAGGGATTCACCGGCGTACCGCAGACGGGATTGCACCCCCAACCACCAAAAGCGAATTCAACGGTGTGCGTTTTCCCGATGAGAACCATTCCTCGATCGAGGAGGCGCTGAACAGCGTGGGCTGTGTTCTCCGCAGGGGTCGATGCGGTCGCAAGCGATCCGGCCCGGGTCGGTCTCCCCTTGACATCAAATAGATCTTTGACCGCGAAAGGTATCCCGTCCAGCATATGCAAAGCGTTGCCGCCCGCACGCCGTGCATCGGCGGTCTTGGCAGCTACGCGAGCCGAATCCGCGTAGATTGCGACGAAGGCATGGAGCTGCGGGTCGAACTTCGCAATCCGCGCCAGAAAACGCTCCGTGATCTCGAGCGACGTGACCTGCTTGGTGGCCAATGCGCGCGAAAGCTCCCCGATCGTAGCGAACGCGACGTCACCAAGGGGCAATGTATGGCTGTCACTCATCGGAGTTCCCAACTAGTCCAACGCTAGGCGCGTATCTCTCAAGCAATGCATCAATCGGTCGGGCGCAGACATCAAAGCAGCCCCGCGCCCACCGAGCCCAGATCAGGGATCAACGAAGGATCCGTGAACCTGTCCATTGTGAAGACAGCCGATCCGGGCAACGGCTTATCCGCAACCCATGCGGCCGTTTGCTCTCCGACAGCGCAAGCCATCATCGTGCCAAAGCCGGAAAGACCGACGCACATATAGGAGCCTTCCGGTCCCATGGGCCCGACCAGCGGCCAATTGTCGTGGGTCCGCGTATCCCAGCCGCTATAATGATGCAGACCGCGCGTCAGCCGTCCGATATAGGTCCTGAGTCCGGGGTTGAGCCTCGAAGCCCCTCGAAGCACAATTTCGGGAAAGCGGTCGTCCAGCGGAACGTCCCAGGTCGCGTTTACCTGCGCCCTCTCGTTGTAGGCCCATCCGAGCCGTAGCCAGCTGCCGCCGTCTCCTCCGTCGGGACGGCAATGAATTGCGCCGGTCATTGGTTGTGTGAGCCAGGCAGTGTCTGCACTGGCCCGAAGCAGGCTAGCTTCTTCTTCCGTCCAATTGATCATTTGATCATCGAGGTCGATCGAAAACGGCATGTCCCGAGGAATGACCTTGTGAACATCCTCGAAGGCGATTTTCTGCTGCATCACATTGAATAGGGGCAACTCGACGTCGAGCATGGCGGCAATGTCGTTCGCAAAGGGACCCGCACAGTTAATTAGCTTGACCGCTCGGAGAGTCTTAGAGGTCCCCTCGTCCTTAAAAGCGATAGTAAACCCGCCTTCTCGCTCCGCCCTAATGCCGTCGACCATGCCCTGCATGCGGTGCGCGCCGACGCTGCCCGTGTATTCCAGCATGAAGGCTCCCATCTGCTGCCCCGAAATGTCGCCGGCTTGGCGTACATGCAGGATTGTTCGCAGGTCGCGATCATAATTGGGAAACAGCGATTGGATCAGCTCGGGATTGCGAAGCAGATCGAAGCCTCGTGGCGCCAGCGTCCAGTCAGCGTCTGCGGGTCGTTGATAACTGCGGCTCGTGGTACCCTCATGGATCCGTACCTGCTCATCGAATTCCGCACCCAAGCTGAAGCGCAATCCCTCGATCAGCTCGGAGGCATCTGTCTTTCGCGACGCCAAGACATATCCGCGTCGAGTCATGTTCAGCCGATTGCCCGACTCTCGCGCGATGTCTTCCATGAGCTGGATGGAACGATCAGAGAGACGAACCATCAGTGGATGGGTCCACCAATTTCGATAATTCTCGCCAGACTGAGCGGACGTGAAGGCCATCGGAGGGCCTTGGTCGATGAGCGCGATATCAGTGATGCCGTGGTGTTTGGCCAGATAGTAGGCGACCGCGATACCAATCGTACCGGACCCGATGATAGCGACCTCGGCGCTTTTCACGCTCGCCATATTTTGCATCCCTTCTATTGTTTTTGGATACATTTTATATTGCCACACCGCAACTGATTTCGCATCGCCGATCGCGTTTTACGGAAGGGTTCCAAAGCGCCGTTTCGAGGTCACACGGTCCGTGGCGCGTGGCGCCTCAAGGAGAACGGCCTCGCGGTCACATCGGAAGGTCTTGGAAGGCAAAGCTCCCAAATCCCACAGGCAGGGGAAAGCGTTGAAACTATATGATGCCGCGCTCGGGCAGAGGGGCGTCGTCGATCAGTCGCTGCCAACCGAAACGAGTTAAATCCAGCGTTTCGTATCGTCCCTTCAGGATAAGTTCGGAAATCGCCAGACCACAGCCGGGCGCATGCATCAGGCCGTGACCTGAGAAGCCCGCCAGCATGTGGAAATTGCCCAGACCATCGGCCCCCGGCCCGATGATGACATTGCCGTCGAAGTCGTTCTGATCATAGAGACCCGGCAAAGTTGAACGGCATTTCGTCCGTTCGAACTGCGGGAAACGGTGCGCCAATGCTGGCCACACAACTGATTCGAAATAGTCGTAGTCGACCTCGAAATTATAGCCCCGCGGTTCCGCGAGCGTCGGAACACCGCCTGAATAGCCGGCGCCTTCGGGACGGAAAGCTAATCTTTCGGGGTCTTTGAGGTAAGGCAGCGGCTCGATGGGTTCTTGCGTTTCGAAGTAATGTTCGAAACGCCGCAGCGGGGGGATTGGAACATCGAACCCCAGTTGCTTGCAGATTTCCTTTGCCCACGCTCCTGCGCAATTGATGAATTGATCCGCTTCAATCTGAGCGCCGGATGCCACTCGGGCATGCGTTACAGCATGAGCGGCGCGGTCCATCCCCACCACATCGTCGGCAAGATATTTGACGCCGAGAGATTGCGATTTCTTACGAAAACCCATCAGCACACTATGCGGATCCAGCCAGCCGTCATCGGGAGAATGGACGCCGGCGCCAAGGTCCGAAACGTTCATCGAAGGGAATTTCTCTTTCAGACCGTCCGGCGTCAGCCATACGACATTGCAACCTTGATCTCGTTGAGCGTCGTAATTTTGACGCAACATCCCCGTCGCACTAAGGGGCACGATGAAGAGGTAGCCATTTTTCTTAAAGCCGATCTCGGCATCCACGCCTTCGATCGCCATCGTCTTCGGAAATGACTCAAAGAAGGGGATTGAGAAATTTGAAAGCTGGATATTCTCGGAAAGCGCGAAAAGACGTCGGACGCCACCAGACGCCCGTGGCGTCGAGGCTATCGCATAGGTCGGATCGCGCTCTATCACTATGACATCTGAAGCCGGCGCCATGAGCTTGAGAAAATAGGCAGCCGCGGAACCGATGGCTCCGCCCCCAATAATTGCGACATCATATTTCATTTTCCTACCTGCCCGAGTAGAGTAGATGGTGTGATACTATGCCAACGCCGTGCGCCGATGCCGTTCGTAGATGCCGCCTACTCCACGTCTACCGGAAGGATCTCGAACAAGGGCGCGCCGTAACTAACCGCGGCGCCTTCTTCGATAAGAATTGTGACCAACCGCCCCCGCTGCGGCGTTCTGATCGGGATTAGAATCAAATCATCCTGTAGGTAGCCGAGGATATCATCCGAGTTTAAAGACGAGCCCATCGGCACCGCCGCTGAAGCCGCCGCGGGATGCCTTGGTAAGAATCTTCCCGGCCCAACCGCGCGAACAACAATATTTGCCGTAGCCGGCGGCGCCGCTCGCACCTTCTCGTCGGTCGTCGCCGCAAGCTCAATGTTTATAAACTCGCCGCCTTCCTCATATTCCAGCCGGATCAAGCCATGGCGCCTCATGATGGCAGTCAATTGCGGAATGTAATCGCAAAGACCCGTCATGATGCCACCGCAGAAGTGGCTCTCTTCAGCCTCAGCCCAGCGGCCAACCAATTCTTCAGAAACCGGATGTCCGCGCTGCCGGCTTTGAACGCTTCAATGGCACCGCAGGCGCGCTCCATTCTAACGGCTATTTCCCCACGGTTGGCGATCAGCACCTTGTCAAACATTTGCTCACTCGAGAACGAGAAGAGTGTCACCCGCGCAAACCACCTGGCCGTCGTCGGGTAGGATTGCTCGCACCGTCCCCGCTCTGTCAGCTTCGACACGGAACAGTGTTTTCATGGACTCTACGACAGCAACGATCTGCCCCTTGGTGATTGTCTGCCCTACTTCAACCGCAGGAGAACCACCCTGGACATCCGAGCGATAAAACACTCCGTCGGTCAAAGCTCGTATCTTATGACCTTCTTGATTCGAACCGAGACTGTCAGCTTTTTGCAGTGACAGCGGCGCGCTGGTGAAAGCGGATGTCACTTCAGCGGCGGCGATCAGCAGCAGCCGAATGTCCCCTCTTTTCAGCTCAATCTTCTGCAAATTGAGCTCAGCCGCCTTCCGGCAAAAAACTTCGATCTGCTTCAGGTCCATGAAGGCCGCGGTCTCCCGAAGAACGAACTAATCGGCAACCGAAGACGGGGCTGACAGCATCAAACTGCGCCGGGCCGTTTGCGCCGATCGCGAGACAATGAGCACGACGCCCATAACAGTCAAGCACAATGTATTCTATTGCGGCCCTTTTGGATACATCATCATGTTGCGATAGATGCTGGCCGGACATATCGACCACCCAATGTTACTCAAGGATGGCATTCACGGCTTCATCAAGAGCTTTAGCGGCGCGTTCGCGAACACAACGCAGCTTTTCCTGCTGCTCCGCATCTCTGGTCTGGCTCTCGCGAGCGAGCTTTATCTGCGCGCACACATTGGCGGGCGCCGGGCTGCCGTAAGTCGAACGTCGGCCAACGAAAGCGAGTGGACTAAGGCTTTCCCGAAACAGTTGGGGGTCAAGGCTTGGTGCAGGAAAACCGAGCTGATTTGCTGCTGCATCCAAGTCGGCACTTGTCACCGTGTTTGGCATCATTCCGCAATTGAAACAGTGCGCCACGAATCCGGCGACCAATTCATGCGCTTTACGCCACCCCAACGCAGTCTCGCGCGCTATGGCCGCAGCAAGGTCCGTTGCGGTGCACCAGTTGGCACCCGCCAAATAGCTCATTCTCGCGACATCAAAGCGCACATCGCCCACAAGGCGCGACAGAGTATCCAGTCGTGCGGGAATCATTTCACCAATGGCCTTGAGCTGACTGTCCGTATTGACCCGCTCCATGGTGGTAAAACCAGTAGGTCCGCGTTCGGACATGCTTACAGCCAGGAAGGCCGATGATGCTTGCGTCGCCAAACTCTTGATGTCCTCCAGCCCATCAGGATTTTTCTTCTGCGGCATGATCGAGCTAGTACCACACAGATAATCCGGCAATTCGACATAGCCATATTCAAATGTCGACCATAACTGCAGATCATCGGCCAAGCGAGCGAGCGAATGCGTTAAACCTGCCATGAGACCGGCATATTCGATCTCCATGTCGTGGCTGATGATCGCATCGAAAGTGTTGGGCAAGGGCCCATCGAAGCCGAGGAGCTCTGACGAGCGCCGACGATCGATCGGAAAATCGCTCCCAGTCATGATGGCAGCGCCAGCAGGCGACTGATTGATGCGAGCATGAGCTTCTTGATATCGCTGCTGATGCCGGGCTGCGACCAGTTCAAACATCAGAGCCCAATGCGCCAGTGTTGTTGGCTGGGCGTGCTGGCCATGCGTGTTGCCCGCCATGACGGTCTCGATGTGTTTCGACGCCAATTCTATGAGAGAATGGCGCAGCTTCATCATGCCATCCAAGGCTGAACAGATCTGAGCCGCAAACGCCCTCCTTCGAGAAACGGCATTCAGATCTCCCGAACTGCGCCCGGTGGCGATCTGCCCACCAATTTCACTGCCATAAAGCTTTGTTAGATATCGTTCGCCCGCGTGCAGGCCCGAGTTCATCTTAGAATGAACATTTAGAACACCTTCTGCCTCCATCTGTCGCAGGCCGGCTAGAAGTTGCTGTCCGATTTTACGCTTAATTGCGCCCCCTTCGGTTAGCGCAACTAGATGGGCCTTGTCGAACGCATGAATATGCGGAGCCGTTATCGCATCGAACCGAGACTTGTAGTTGTCAAGATAATCTAGAGGAACTTGCTTCAAACGCGCTCCGGGGTTGGCGGCGCTGCGATAAGTTTGCGGAGCGTGGGTTTCCATTTAAGGATCTGCCTTAGCTTCGGGCCCGAACGAGCCGGTTTGCCGGCCACCGACACAACCAAGCAAGCCTGATGTATGCATATTAATTATACTGTATCCAGTCGCGCTGCCTGTCAATAACATGACACTGGGCGTGGCCGATAGCCTCCGGCGAAGCGGACGAAAAATCGATGGCGAGGTGGCCGCTGAGGTGACGGGTCAGAAGACAAATGGCTTGAGACGAGTTGTGCTGCGTGTTCACTTCAGTCATTGTCATTGATGCCAAGCTGCTTCTCGACTGCCGCCAGCAGAATTGAGATTGCAATTGCCTCAGCTGCAATCCGCACGTCTTCCAACGATGCAAAACTTGGCGCAATGCGGATATTGCTGTCCTTGGGATCATGCCCGTTTGGAAAAGTCGATCCTGCTGCAGTGAGAGAGATTCCCGCGTCGCCCGCCAGCCTGACAGCTCGTTGCGCTGCGCCTGCAATAGTATCGACGCTGATGAAATAACCGCCCTCAGGCCGAGTCCAGACGGCAGCACCTTTGCCTGCGAGACGTCTTTCGAACGCTTGGAGCACTGCGGAAAACTTGGGAGCAAGAATAGCGCGGTGTCTTTTCATGTGTCGTGTCACGCCCCCTGCGTCCTTGAGGAAACGCGCGTGACGAAGTTGATTAAGCTTGTCTTGACCAGCTCCACGCCGCTTGGCGCAGTCAAGAAACCAACGAACGTTCGCGGGAGAAGCTGCGAAGAAGCCGATACCGGCTGTGGCGAAGGTAATCTTTGAGGTAGACCAGAACATAAGCGGTCGATCCGCATTCCCGGCGGCCGCGCAAGCAGGCAAGATCCGTTTAGCTGGCTTGCTGTTATCGGCTAAGTGATGGACGACATACGCATCGTCCCAGAAGAGCCGAAAATCTGTGGCCGCAGCCTCCATCGCAGCCAGTCGATCAATTACTTCATCGGACCATATTTCGCCCGTCGGATTGGCATAAGTCGGCACGCACCACATGCCCTTCACACGTGGATCCCGCACATGATGCTCCACCACCTTCATGTCTGGCCCCTTGGGCGTGACAGGGACCGGAATCAGATCGATGCCATACTCGATGCACATGTTATGATGCAGTTCATAACCAGGCACGGGGCTAAGGAACGCGATTCTTCCCTGTTTCATCCAAGGGGTCGCAATTGCTGTCACACCCTTTAGAAGAGCCCACACAATTACATCATGCATGATCGCAAGGCTGGAGTTACCTCCTACCACGACTTGCTCCACTGGAACGTCTAGGATGGGAGCGAATATGCGGCGGAGTTCGACAAGTCCCTTCGGATCGCCCCCGTAATTTCGTGCATCGTCCCCAGCTTCCGTGATCCAATCATCGGGTTTCGGTAGCGAAAGCAGTTCGTTCGACAGATCGAGCTGCTCTTCTCCCGGGCGCCCGCGCGCGATGTTCAGCTTCAATTTGCGCGCGCGAATAGCATCGTATTCCGCCCTCACGTGGCGGAGCATCTGCTGAAGTTCGTCGGCGCTCATCTCGGCAAGCCGCATCATGATCCTCTCTCGCACCTGGCGAAGATGAGGCCTGTGGGACGATCCGATCCCGAGGTCTTGCATCATCGCACGTACGGCTTAGCTCTTCGCACTAATGCCATTTCGACGCCTGAGCCGATCTACTGCTCGCCTCTTGGCCATCATCGCGTGGTCTCATCCAGTTGCAGGCGAAACCCAGATCGCGCGTCACCACCAACATGGTCACGCGCTTGTTCCTCCGCATGGTCCATCCGTCGCCTCAGGCCAAAACGCAGCACTTCTGGTCGTGGCGGAGACACGGAGTTTCGGGAAGCACCCAGTTGCTCCAGCCGGCCCACAGCCGCCGCATCTTGCCGGAATTCCACCTGGAGGATTCGATCTCAGAAGCTCGGCAAAGCTGTTGATTATACACTTGACGGTGTTTGGATACGAAAATAGCGTCTGGTAGTCAAGCAGCGCTGGCGACCGCGAAGCGGAATGCCAGACTTGCGCGCCAACAGCAAGAAACCCGGAGAAGGTTGGCGATGGCAGCTCCCGTAACACGGCAACTCACAAAAATCTGCGCCTCACGGCGGCACCTTCGTCGCACTGCCCAAGCAGCTTTGGGAAGAAGCGATTTACCGCGCGACCCCTTCTCTTGCCGCGGTCTCCGCTTGGCTTCTGCTGGTCGTGCGCTCTGTGATGCTTATCGCTCACGTGACCGCAACGAGAGCCAACGCGACAGTGGTAAGGGCAATCAGGAATTCTAGGAACGCCATGAACAGAAGGACGTTTTTAAAATGGACGGCGCGCGCAACTGCCTCGTTGGCCGCGCCCACAGTCTGGAGTCCGGCGCACAGACATTATACGTTGCGGATACCGGAGGAGCGATGACTGAAGTCAATCGTGAGCTTCTCTATGGGCCATTTGAGAAAGCCACAGGAATCCAGGTCGTCCCCGTAATCCGTAGCGCTAGTCCGACCACCCAGATCAAATCGATGGTAGAGACCAAGAACTACATGTGGGACTGTGTTTTCGGGGCCGGCGCCGATGAGTCGCTGCAGTGGCAGCAGGCGGATTTGCTAGAACCGCTCAACGTGAGTGGCGAATTCGTCGATCAGATTCCCGAGGAGATGCGGCACAATCCAAGCTTTATGCCAGATATATCTCTGCCATTGCTCTGGTATGCCTTCCCTCTGCCACCAAGAAGGAGCTGACGTCTTTCGCCGACATGTGGGACTTTTCGATCCCAGGAGCTCGTTCACTTCGCAATGGCGGCCGCGACGACAGCGAAGTTGCCTTGCGGGCTGACGGGGTGCCCGGAGGCGAGGAGATCTACAAGGTTCTTGAGACTGACGACGGCTGGAAGCGCGCCTTCAACAAACTCGACAAGATCAGAAGATAGTGACTTGGTGGACGACTCCGCCACAAGGCGCTCAGCTGTTCCACAGTGGCGAGATCGATATTATGCCAACTTTTTCGAACCGGGCCTATCAATTGATCGCGCAAGGGGATGGGCTGGCGATTTGCTGGAATCAGGCATTTTACAACTCTTATGGCTGGGTCATCCCGAAAGGTAATCCCAAAGCCGAGCTGACTCGACGTCTCATCGTTTTCTCGCTGGAACCAGAGAGTCAGGCAGCTCGTTGCGCCAAGATCGGTGCCGGACCGTCTAATGTGAACGCATATCAGTTTATGAGCAAAGACGTCAGTCGATAATGTCCACCTATCCTGACAATCTGAAGCAAATGGTGCCGGTCGACAACGAATCTTGGAGCAAGAACCTTGCCGAAGGCGAGGAACGATTCAGGCAGTGGATACTCCAGTGAGCTGGCGTAACTTCGGAGCAGGCTCTTACAGGCCGGCAGTGCCGAAGGGCGTCAGAAGAGTGACCATGGTTCAGAAGGCATGGACGCAGCTACCCTGGCTTGGACCCTCCACAATCATCGGAGAAAAAGCATCCCTTTCCCCCGCAAACAGCTGAGGCGAGCATGTCACTACCATTAGTATATGTATTGACGACTGGCGGCACGATCGCGGGCAAGGGCGACTCGTCGGTTCGCCCTGCCGACTACGAGGTCGGTCTTCTTACCGGCAATGACCTCGTTCAGGCCATCCCCGAACTCGCTCAGTTAGCGGACACACGGGTCATCGAGATTGCGAACATTGGCAGTCAAGACATTTCGTTCGGTCATTGGAAAAAGTTAGCTGAGACTGCAAACGGTCTTCTCAGTTCTAAAGAAGAGAACATTGCGGGCATTGTGGTTACCCACGGAACCGATACCCTGGAGGAGACAGCCTACTTTCTGAATTTAACGATGAAATCGGACAAGCCGGTGGTCCTGGTCGGATCGCAGCGTCCCCCAACTGCAATGAGTACGGATGGACCCTACAATCTCTACAGTGCAGTTCGCGTTGCCATTCAGCCAGAGGCGGCAGGCAAGGGAACTCTGGTGGTCATGAACGAGCAGATCAACGCTGCTCGCGAGGTTGTCAAGACCAGCACCTTCCGGCTAGAGGCCTTTAAGTCGGGAGACTTTGGCCTTCTAGGCTATGTCGATACGGATAGGATTGTTTTCTATCGGGCACCTGTCCGTCGTCATGGCAACAACTCTGAATTTGATATCAAGAACATCAACGAGTTGCCGACGGTGCATATTGTTTACTCCTACGCCGATGCACCGGGAACACCGATCCGGGATGCTCTCGCTTCGGGCGCGAAAGGAGTTGTCATTGCCGGCGCGGGTGCCGGGACCCTATCCCAAAATGAGAAGGCGGCCGTCGCGGCTTATCGTAAGACAGGTGGTGAAGCCATCATCATGCGTTCCAGCCGCACTGAACGGGCGCGTCATTGAACGCGACCACTACCTAGAGCTTGGCGTCCTCAACGCAGACAATTTAAGTCCGCAAAAGGCTCGCATCCTCCTTGCGTTGGCCCTAACCAGGACCAACAAGCCGCATGAGATAAAGCGAATCTTCTCCGAGTATTGACCGACATGGACGAGTGCGCATGTCCTAGATGGCTACCTTGTCCCTCTGCGACGCGCCAGTGCGCTCATCGGATGAAGGGGACGGGTGGTGCATCATTCATGAGGGTGCTGAGACGTTCCTTGAAGCAGGCAACGTCGCACGGCACTTCTGGCGGTCATCTCAACGACCAGCATTCCCGACCACCCGCTTCATTCCAAGCCGACGGCGCAACAGCCCAATATTAGGAGGCATCCGCGCATGCTTCGCATCCCAAACGGCTTTCTCGCCATCCCAAATCCTGGGCGAGAGGCATCCCCGGCGACGGGGGTCTTTCTGTTGTGGCTTCGCGAGGTCCTGGCCGAGAGTTCTTTGGCCGCAGTCGAAAATCGCTGAAAGACCCGACCCGCCGGCTGGTCCGCCTGGTCAATATGGCGATATCTGCATAATGCGCATGGCCAAGGGCTTTGAGAAGATTACTGATTGACTCGATGCAGTCATTGACAACAAGCGCGCCGAACGACCCGAACAATTGACTTTGGGTGCTACCGTTGCGCGGAAACCAGAAGCATCATCGGTCGCTCCAACTCTTCTTCCAGCTCTGGCGTTTGTGTGATCTGCTCGGGGGACGGGGCAAACTCTTCGACGGCTAAGATCCGGAAGCCAGCACGGATCAAGGTGTTAAGCGTCGTGCCGATGGTCCGGTGATATTTGATTACGCCTTTCGCAAACCAGTCAGTCTGGCGCTCACCCTCGATCGAATAGCAATTGACTGGCCAAGTCTTGCGCCCGTCCTCGTCGGCGATCCAATGCGGATGGACCGCTGCCATAAAGATCGGATGCTCGATGGTGAATACGATATGCCCGCCGGGCGTGAGCGCTTGGTGGACCATGCGCGCGAGACGGCTGAAGTCCCTGATATAGTGAAAGGTGAGTGCACTATAAGCGAGATCGAAGGCTGCCGGCGGCAACTCCACTGTCTCCAGGTCTGCAATCCGGTATTTAATTTCTGGATCGTTGGTATCCGCCTTTGCCCGGCTGATCATGTTTTCGGAGAGGTCCAGGCCGAGCACCGAGTTTGCGCCTTGCTTGCGCATCCAGCGCGACGTCCAACCAAGGCCGCACCCCAAATCGAGGACGCGCTTGCCGAAAATCGCTGGCAAAATCGCGCGTATGGAGGGCCATTCAGGCGCACCGTCCAGACCGCGAATTTGTCTCGGAAGCTGGCTGTAACCGGCGAAGAAATCGGGATTGTCGTAGATATTCTGTGCCATGGTGTTCTCTTGTCCGGCGTAATGGGATTCGGATCATACGACAGACCGAGATTCCTTTTGTTCCCCTTTCGTCGCGTTTACGGCGCGAATTGGTTTCAACCAATTCTCACTATTTGGGGCAGTGGCGGCGGCGAGCTTCCCCTTGAACCCAGCGATGCGGGGCTCAATCTAGACCTAGGGGATGCAGCCGACACTCTGCACGCCCAAAGCGGCTGGAAGAAACGTCGGATGATGCCGGGATTATTGGGCGTCAAAAAGAACAGAGCGACTTGGAGACTCTAGACCCCATCCCGGACGCTCTATTGCCCGTCGCCAATGAGGTTTGGCAAAAGCAAAATCTGTCTCGCCTTCTCATTGCTGACTTTGTCGCCCCGGAAACGGGAGAGGTCTGCCTTACGTAAATGACGCGGTTCAAACGCTTCCAACCATTCTGCCGCCTGACATCACTCCGGAGTATTACCGTCGTCTCCAAGGGCCGCTCAACAGGAACTATCAGGACAACCGAGGCACGGCTCGTATTACTCTTCATAGCGCAAGTGTTACTCAGTAAGGCTCTAGGTAAGCCGCTTGGAAAGAGAGCTCTGGTGGGCATCACCAAAGGACCGGGTATCTCAACAGAGCGCCGTCAATTCAGATGAAGCTTGCTTTGGACTACGTGGTCATAGAGCGCTTTCGTGGAGCGGCCTGGAAGTCGCCGCCCCGTTCGCTTTCGGCTTCGCAATTCAGCGATGGCCCCCCTGACATCGCAATGCGGGACTGAGGCCGGCGTTCGGATCCGAATTGCAGTTCTCCATGGATCATTGGACTCTCGGCAGAGACTTCGCGAAATCGAGCACCCGTCCGCTTACGCTGGTATCCACCGTATTGTACGAGCTGAATTGAGAGATATGCCCATGGCCCAACAACCGGAGTAGCAGGGGGCAATGGGACGCCCGCAGCGCCAAGGTGGCGAATAGTTCTCCGGCTTGCACCTGCATCGGAACCGGATCGTATTCCGCGTAGGTGATCAAGGTCGGCACGTCCGGGGCATCTATCAGACGGGTCGTCGACATCTCCAAATATCGGGCAGTCTCCTCGCCGAAATAGGCCTGATTGCGCAGGTCGGGAGAAGGTATACCGAAAGCCGCAGCCGCGACGCGTTCGAGAGCGACGTTGTAAGACCCGGACTGCAGAACCACGCCGGCCGCTCGGAGAGGTCGCCCCTTGTGGAAGGTGGAGACGAAGGAAGCGAGAGCGACGTGCGCGGCTCCCGCCGATTCTCCGAGCAGACATATTCGTCTCGGATCTCCTCCATGATCTTGCGCATTCTCCTGGGCCCACCTCAAGGCAGCAATCACGTCGCGTGCCCCAGACGGCCACTTGCATTCCGGGGCAAGGCCATAGTTCGCGATGAAGGCCGTGACCCCGTTGCGGGCAAAGAAGTAACCCACATTGCTCCTATCGGACTTGTCGCCGCGACTGTAGCCGCCACCGTGGAAGAACAGCACCACAGGCACCGAACCCGATGTCGCAACCGGCCGATAGACGTCCAACGACTGCCTGGTCCCGTTTCCGTAGCGGATGTTGGGAATGACGTCGACTCCGTCGGTCGGCTGGTGAGCCAGGATGTCTGCGTAGATCCGCGCGGTTCCGGGCGGATCTATCACCGGCCCCAAGGCTCTTATTCTTTCTGCTATCTCGTTCGGCGGCGAAGACATCCAGCGATTGTTTTCGAATGGAGCGGTCATGCCTCCCCCTTTGCCCTTTCATCCAAAGTCCAGCCTCCGAACCTCTGCCGGCAGGCGTACGTCAGCACGCCAGCTATCAGGACGCCGAATACGAGAGGCAACGCGGCGGTTTCGAAGAAAGCGGTACCGGAGAGTTGCTTGGACATCAGGAAGCCTCCGAACAGAGGGCCTCCGATCGCTCCGAGGCGGCCGATCGCCATTCCCCACCCGACGCAGTTCGACCGGATGGTGGTTGGATATAACATTCCGAAAGCCGAGTTGATCGCGGATTGGGTACCGGCAACGCATATGCCGGTCACAAGAACCAACCACGGCAGGACTCCGCGATCGACGAACGGCTGGCCGATGAGCGCCATCGAGGGGATCGCGACGATGTAGAAAGCGACGATGACGAGAAAACCATAGCGATTGAACCCCACCGTAAGCATGAAGCTTCCGATCAATCCTCCGAGACCGAACAGGGTCGCCGTGAGCGCGGCGGCTTCGGGTGAAAGTCCAATGTCACGCAAGACCGTCGGAGCCCAGCTCGCCATCAGAAGGGTCGTGAACAAATTGACCACCGCGAGTAGCCAGAGGAGCGGTGTGATGATGTGCATGCCGTTTCGAAGCGGCACGAGCGGGGACAAGGCTCCCCTCGAGCCCGTGGACTTCAAGGCGAAAACCGCGTCGTCCGGAAGGTGGCCCCTCGGGTCGAGAGCCCTGGCGATCCTGAGAAGCTCCGCTCGCTTCGATGGAACGAGCGACAGGTACTTGATGGACTCGGGCAGTACGAAAACGAGCACCGTCGCCAGCACCACCGGAGCGGCGCCTCCTATATGGAAAAGTACTTCCCAGCCGTAGCGGGAGACCAGATACGCGGCGACGAGGCCGGGTACTATGCCTCCGATCTGCACGCCGAGCTGTACGACTATGAGGAAGGCACCGCGGACGCGGCGTGGAATGAACTCCGATACGAGCGCGGTCGCGTTAGGGATGATCCCGGCAAGGCCGACTCCCGCGACGAAACGAAGAGCGCAGAACTGCGCGACGGAAGCGGCCAGCACGGTCGAGCACGTGGCTAGGCCGAAAAGCAATGTCGACAGAACGATCAGAGGCTTCCTGCCAAAACGGTCGCCGAGATAGCCGGCTATCGGAGTGCCGATCAGCATTCCGACCAGGCTGGAGCTCAGGATGACGCCCATCGCGCTCCGATCGAAGTTCAATATCTTGATGATCTCGGGGGCGGCATAGCCCATTACGACAAGATCGAAACCATCTGCGATCGTGACCAGCAGTGGCCAAAGCACGACATTGAGGTGGAAGGCGCCGATCGATCGGCCTTCCACGAATTCGTCCAAGTCGATCCTGCGGCCGTCCGGTCGGCTATCGACCGGAGCGGACCCATCGAACGGAACGACGACTTGTCCTCCGATTCCCATATTCCCTCCCGCTTTTTCGTTCGTTTTGGTTCGTCAAGCTCCGCGCACCCGGTCGATCACAGCCGTCGGATCCTCCGGTGGAGCGTTTCCGTGCCATGCGATGTGCTGGTCGGGCCTGACCAGAACGAGTTTGGATTGGTAGGGCTGGCCAGGAGCGGGACAACGGACCACCGACAGCGGGAGCCTCCGCAGCTTCGCGGCCTCGAGCAACGCCTCGAGAGGTTCTCCGCTTTCGAAATCGACAAGGGTGTAGTCTCGACCCAACAGATCGTAGAAGCCGCGTCCGGGCGACGGCCAGAAGTGGGGCGAACGCGCTCCCGGAAAGTCGGCGGGCTTGTAGTTGCTCCATGTGTCCGGAGGCGCGGCAGTGCCATTGGCACAAACGATGGGGGAGGATTCGTACCGCTCGCCCAACTGCAGTCCGGACGTGTCGTATTCGTCGAGATCGTCTACGACCACGAAATCCCCGAACGTCTTCCGGGCACGCGCACCGGCCTCGCCTTCATCCTCGATGGTCGGCGGGATCAGCCACTTGCCTTTCCGTTTCGAGCAGTGGATGCCGATCTTCGAGTTCCTCAAACCGATGGATCTCCGCTCGGCCTCGTACGAATCCAGGAGGTTGGGACCGGCCCACCCCGAGTATGCTGCCGCAAGCTTCCAAGTCAGGTTCAGGACATCTCCGATGCCCGTGTTCATGCCGAAGCCACCTAGAGGTGTGTAGAGGTGCGCCGCGTCGCCAACGAGGAAAGCGGGACCTGCCCGGTATGCCGCGGCAACCAAAGACAAACCGCCGGTCCACGGCCCCTCCGCGAGGATTTCGTACGGAAGGTCTTTGCCGAATATCGACCGCATCACCTCGTCGCTGCGGACCTGCTCCCAGCCGAGGCCTTCCGGAACCTGATAATGAATGATCCAGCGCTCGCGGCCGTCCTGGGCAAAAACGAACGCGCGGAGGTCGTGATTTATGATCCAGGTGATGGTCGCCGGCGCACGCCTGCTCTCCTCCAGCAGAGTCGGGGCCCGAACGAAATACGTGATCATGGTGCCGGAGACGAACGCATTGTCGATGCGCCCGTCGTCGCCCGCCATGGAAATGTTGAAGTGACGACGAACCGGACTCCGAGCCCCATCGGCACCGATGACGTACCGAGACCGGATTCGTTTGCGCACTCCCGTGCGCACGTCTTCGACCGTTGCGATCGGAGCGCCGTCCTCCCCACCGAGCGCGACCAGGCGTGTACCGAAGCGCACGTCGACCGACTCCGAGGCCTCGGCATGTCGGCGCAGCAGCGGCTCCAGAAAGAGCTGGGAGATGGACAGGCCGGACTCCGGTCCGAGCTGCCCTTCACTAAGGCGCGTCTTCAGCAGATCGATGTTACCGAATTCGTGGCCGCAGAAGCGCGTGACGAAGGCTACGCGCGGATGCATTTTGGCAAGCGGCGCCGCCGCGCGAACTTCCTCCGCCAGTCCGAGACGACGGAAATGCTCCATAGTGCGTGCATTCACGAAATTGCAGCGGGGCTGGGTCGCCGTCTCGAGGTTTTCCGTAATCAGAATGCAAGGTACCCCCCTCTGCGCGAGATCGATCGCGGATGTCAGCCCGACGGGTCCTCCGCCTACGATAAGAACGAACGTTTCCTCGAAATCGCCTGTCATTTCCTCTCTCTTCGGCTTCTTGTTTGTTTTTAGGAACGCTGCCTAGCAAGGCGTTCGCGTCACGACACCGGGCTGGGCTTTTCCCTGCAACAGCAGTTGCTGCCGGCAGAGTTCGGCGGTCTCGCTGAAGTGTCGTGTCAGCAGGACGACCGCCTCGTCCGGACGGTGCGCGAGCACCGCGTCGGCGATCATCTTGTGGTCGGCGGTGCGGGCTCCGCCGACGTGTGCGGCGCGAGACATGAACCGATACCTGTCGGCGCTGTCGAACAACTGATCGCAATACGCCAGAATGCGCGGCGCGCGGCACGCGGAGAGAAGCGTGGCGTGGAAGACACGATGCGCGCGCTCCCATTCCGGGTCAACGGAAGCCGGCGTAAACGGAATGCGGGACAGCCGGTGCCATGAGAGCAGGACCTGCTCCTCCCACTCGGCCCCACCGTACTCGAACGATTTTCTGAGAGCGAACTCGTTGAGCACGATCCTGGTCTGCAAGAGGTCGTCCAAATCCTCGATGCTCAACGGCGCGACGGAAAAGCCGCGCTGGTCGGAATGCATGATGAGGCCGTCTTTGGCCGCCCGGGTCAGAGCCTCGCGCATCGGAGCTGCGCTGACCCCATAACGTTCGCACAGCGAGCGGATCTTCAGCTTTTGGCCGAAGGAAAACATCCCTCCGATCACGTCCATACGGAGCTTCTGGTAGGCGGCCGTTGCGAGCGTCTCTGATGCGTCCGACAAACTACCCCTCCTGAAATAGAAATTTCTTGCCTTGACGTATGATAATCTTTATTTAAGTCGGGCAAGTCAAATAATATATTGTTTGGAGCCGAAATGGACCTCGGTTTGGCGGCTAAACGGGCCCTCGTATGCGCGTCCTCTAAGGGGTTGGGTTTTGCATGCGCGACTTCGCTCGCCCGCGAGGGCTGCGAAATCACACTGAACGGCCGGGATGAGGAGCGCCTTCGCCTGGCCGCAAAGTCCATCGAGGCCCTCGCGGGTAAGCCAGTGGCGTTCGTCCAGGCGGACATCGCGGAAGAATCGGGTCGCCAAACGGTTATCGAGGCCTGTCCCGAACCCGACATCCTCATCAACAACAATCACGGGCCGGCGCCCGGAAATTTCCTCGAGTTCGGCCGCACGGAGTGGTTGGAGGCGATCGAGCAGAACATGCTCGCGCCCCTTCACTTCGTAAAAACCTTTCTTCCTGGAATGCGGGACCGGAAGTTCGGGCGGATCATCAATATCACGTCTGCCATGGTGAAGGCGCCGCATCCCAAGATGGAACTCTCGTCAGGCGCGCGCGCCGGGCTCACGGCGGCCTGCAAGTCGCTTGCCCGGCAATACGCCGCCTACAACGTCACCATCAACAACATGCTGCCCGAGCGCATCGATACCGATCGTCAGCGCTTCATGGCGGAAAGGATGATGTCGGAGCTGGGAATATCGCTTGAAGAGGCACGCACCAGGATCGCCGACTCGCTTCCGGCGAAGCGATTCGGAAAGCCAGAAGAATTCGGGGATGCCTGTGCCTACCTCTGCAGCGTACAGGCGGGCTTCATCACCGGCCAGAATCTTCAACTGGACGGCGGCTCCTACCCCGGCCTGATTTGAACGAAAACCAATACAAGGGAGGACTTGATGGCGATACCGCGACCCGTATTTCGTCCACCGTTCAACATGCCCCGAGCAAGCCATGTCGTGCTCGCGGTGAAAGACCTGAAAGAGAGCAAGCGCTTCTACGTCGACGCGCTCGGATTCGTAGTCAGCAGCGAAGACGAAAACCGCCTCTACCTCCGAGGACTCGAAGAAGGTTGCCATCATTCCCTCGTTCTGGAACAGGGCGGCAAGCCGAGCGCGCAACACATTGGCTTTCGCGTTCTGACCGAAGAGGATTTGGATGCTGCAGAAGCTTTCTTCCGGGATCTAGGTCATCGTCCGACCTGGGTCGAGGTACCTCATCAGGCTCGTACGCTGCGTGTTTCCGACGCCGCGGGTGTTCCTCTCGATATTTGCGCCTCCATGGAAACGAGGCCTCGTCTGATCTTGCAATCCAGCCGTTTTAGCGGCGCCTGTCCGCAGCGGCTCGACCATTTTCAGATTTTGACACCACACGTGGACCGGGCGCTCGAATTCTACACTCGTCTCGGATTCAGACTGTCGGAGTACATTACGCAGGACGGATCGGAAGAACCGAGCTTCGTTTTCCTGCAGAGAAAGGGCAATCCGCACGACATAGTGTTCGCCCCAGGTCCGGGCCCAGGACCTCTCCTTCATCACGCCGCCTTCACCATCCCGGAGACCTACCATCTCATGTTCATCTGCGATCTGCTCGCCGAGATGGGCTTCGGTAGGTCGGTGGAGTACGGCCCGGCGCGCCATTTCGCTCCCGGATATGCCCGCTTCGTTTATCTCCGCGACCCGGACGGACACCGCATCGAACTGTTCAACACTCACTACCAGACGATCGACATCGAGGACGAACCGCTCAAATGGGAGATGGCGAAGGTATTGGCCGGTGGATGGGCCCCCCCTCCTCCCCAATCGTGGATGACCGAGGCAGCTCCGTTCGGCGCGGCAGAATAGTCCGGCCAAACTGGCTGCGGCAGAGGGCCACCGGCTATTCCGAATAGTACCTCTAGAAGAGGCGCACCCGGGTGGAATTCAGGACTGAAAAGCTAGAGCGACGCGAGGTTAACCATCAGCGCGCCGACTGCCTGCGTCGGGAGCTCGGTGATCAACTTGGAGCCCTAGCCTTCAAAGGGTGTATCCGACGTGCTATATAATGATACACGGCAACGGCTAGAGGATCCGGATGGCTTTCCATATTAAGAATCCTGATACTGACGCGCTGGCCCGCAGGATCGCGGCGCTCAAGAAGATCGGCCTCACCGAGGCCGTGCATACGGCGCTCACCCATGAGCTGGAGCGTGAGCAGGGTAAGCCTACCTTGGTCGACTTGGGCGTACAGTTCTGTCGCGATCTCCGGGCCAGGGGCAATCCGCAAAAAAGTAGGCCGGCAGACAAGGTGTTTCGCGACGGCCTTTACGAAGTTGACTGATGTTTATCGATGCCTCGGCGTTGACCGCGATGTCGATCGATGAAGACGAAGCGCGGGAGCTGTTGACGCGCCTTCAACAAGCGGCCGCGCGTTGACACTCGCCGCTGGCAGTGTGGGAGGCGGTGATCGCCGTAGCCCGAATACTTGGTCTTCCAATCTCGGACGCTAGCGAAGCAGTCGAGAGCTATCTGGCGCTAATGGAAATCAAGATGGTGCAAGTGCCGCCCGAAACGGCCCGGATCGCGCTCGACGCCTTTGACCGTTAAGGCAAGGGCCGACACCCAGCACGGCTGAATTTCGGGACTGTTTTGCTTATGCATGCGCCTGCCATTTAGGAGAGCCTTTGATGTTCAAAGGCACCGATTTTCCGCAGACTAATATTGAAGCTGCATGATGCCGTCCGCGCAGGAGTGCTCACGGCAAGTGTAGGCCAGGACGAGAGCTACAAATCCCGGTCAACGACCGGCCAGTGACTGGAAAGGGCAGGTGGCTTTCCGAAGAACGCGGGCAGTCTCATCTTCTTCCCGAAGAGTGGTGCATTGACTTCCAGAGCGGACGCGCCACCCTAGACTCCGTCGAGACAGAACTGTTGCAGCTCTCCCGAGTTTCCAACTCGTTCACCTCCGCGGTGGCTCATAAATATGCGCAAAACGCCTGTCGGAATACACATTCGACGCAACCATGGATGCCATCATGGAGCTCGACATGCTCACGACGGCGTTTGTCGTAGCCTATGTGCGTCTGCATCAGGGCGGAAACGGCAGCGGATTCGATCGCCATAACCTTCCTTAAACGTTTCACAAAGTTCATGATGAAATCATCGAGATGCGCAACAAGATTCGCGCATAAAGACAGCCACCTTCACGAACTCATGGGGCTCGATTTTTATGGCGAACGCTTCTTTCTTAAATGCGGCGGAGAGGATGAAGGAGGCTGCATCCGACAAGTCCGCATTGCACGATGACGTCGACCGAGGAGAGCAAAGTGAGGAATTCAAGCGCATCACCGGCGCAGCTAGTGAACGATCGGAACGACCATGCTCGGCGCTGCCGCCGAGCATCTGAGGACCGAGGTCAAATTGACCGGCATTTAGGGCAACCGGGTGCAACGCTGCCATGTCCAAGCGGCACGCCGCCTATTCGCTGGATAGTTTCGATTGTCGCACGGTCGAACGACGCCTCCTATGTCGCGACGCCGGCGGTTGTAACCGCGACACGGATTTATCACGGTAAGCGCCTTGAAGGATCAGCTCGGTTTCCCGCGGGCACCCGTGTTGGAGCGCCGATGGCGTGGCGGCCTTCCCCGATCCCGTGTTCCTGCCGACTCCGCGCTCATTTGCGGAGCACACCTACCGACATGCCAACAGGCGGCCATTTCGCAGCGATGGGAGAGCCAAAGCTGATGCTGGCCGACTTGCGAGCTATCAACGGCAGAGTCTTGGGAGAGCGCTGCTAAAGTCGGAACTCTCGCTTTCCGAAGCGCGGCGCATCACGCTTGCGGCCCAGGGCTTCAATATCCCTCGTCGCGGCGGAGCCACCAGAGCGGCGCGGCTACAACGAGCGATCAAGCGGCTCTGCCTGCTTCAAGGGGCCCATTGGTTCAGCGTTGTTTGCTCGTCCACCTGCGGCAGAGACATCGTCGATGTCCTATCTCTTGCGACGCCGCCTTCGACAATTCGCGGACAGCTATAAGCATGACCTCACTGGAAGCCCACCGAAGGCATGCCATTCACCACCAGAGGGCCAACATCGACCTTGGTTGACATGAGAACGATCTCGGCAACTGGGATCTTTCCGTCACCGATGTCGCACAGCGCCAGCGTGCGAGCCACATTTCCGAGACAAATTGCTTGACCTAATGCGCGAGCGCGCTATCCGCGATAGTTGCTTCGTGTCGGCGGCGGCTGCTACGGAGCACCACGCATATTCTCGCAAAGAAGCATCAGAACCCCGCCTTTCCGATCGCATCAGCAAACGAACGATCGACGATCTCCGCCGCAACCAGCTTCTGCTTGATGAGGCCCCAGCGGAAATACAGATCAATCGTGCCCTGCTCGTCCGCAACCACGCCGTCGTCGATCGGCGCGATCCGGATTTTTGCGCGCGAGAGCCAGTTCTGCGGTACTGATGTCGGGATGTTCATCCACTTGCCCCAGGTCGCGGCATAGCTGTCGATATTGTTCAGCGACCACGCGCGCGCCGCGGTGAGGCGACGGATGAAGTCGTTGAGCTCGGTGCGCTTGTCCCTGATGGCATCGGATCGCGCCACCTGGAAGCTGAGGCCCGGCGTCAGGCCTTCCGAGGTGATGATGCGGCGCGATTTGAACAGCACCTCTTCCTGGCTGACGTACGGCTCCCAGGTCGACCAAGCATCGACCGAACCTTGCGTGTAGGCGATTTTGGCATCGGACGGCGCCAGGAATGCGATCTGCACGTCACCGGCACTCCAGCCGTTCTTTTCGAGCGCGGCCAGGATCAGCTGATGCCCGATCGAGCCACGGCCGGTCGCGATCTTTTTACCGCGCAGGTCGGCGAAGGTCTTGATCGCCGAGCTCTCGGGCACGAGGATCGCGAGCCCCTCGCGCGTCTGCCGGATCGCGGCGATCGCCTTGACGGGCGCGCCGGAGGCGGCGGCGAAAGTGAAGGGCGCGTCTCCGACCAGCCCGGTCTCGATCGCGCCGGCGCTGAGCGCTTCCAGCAGCGGCGCCGCGGCCGGAAACTCCTTCCATTCGATCTTGTAGGGAACGTCGTTGAGCAGGCCCGCGGCTTCCATCACCGCCCGCGCATTGCCCTTCTGGTCACCGACGCGCAGCGTCGTCTGCGCGCTGGCGAGACCGGCGCCCGCAAGGGCGAGCGCCAAAGCAGCGATGAGCCGGATCATTCCGCCGCGATGCCCCGTTGCTGGTCGCGTGTCGCGATCAGCTTGCGCGTCAGCGGGATCAGCTCGCGGCCGTAGTCGATGGCATCGGGCAGCGGATCGAAGCCGCGGATCAGGAAATGGCTGACGCCAAGATCATAATAATCGGCGAAGACCTCGGCGACCTGCTCGGGCGTGCCGACCAGCGCGGTGGTGTTGCTGTTGGCGCCGGTGAGCTTTGCGATCTCGGTCCACAGCCGCTTGTCAATGCGCGCGCCCTGGTCAGCCAGCGCCAGGAGCCGCTTGGCGCCGTCGGTGGCGTGGTTTGGCCGGCGATAGCCGGTCTGGTCCTGGAGCGCAGTTGCGCGTTCGAGGATGTGCTCCGCCTTCTGCCAGGCCTTCTCCTCGGTCTCAGCGAGGATCGGCCGCACCGACAGGCTGAAGCGCGGACTCGGCCGCCCGTGTTTCGCAGCCGCTGCGCGCACCCGCGCCGTGACGTCGCGCACCTGCGCATAGGACTCGCCCCAGAGCGCAAACGTGTCGGCATACTTGCCCGAGACCTCGATCGCGGCATCCGAGCCGCCGCCGACGAAGGTGTAGATGCCGCCCTTCTGCAGCGGCTTCACCTGGGAGAAACCGTTCTCGACGGTGTAATATTTGCCGCTGTAGTTGAACGGCTTTTCGCTGGTCCATTCCAGCCTGACCACGTCGAGGAATTCGCTGGTGCGGGCGTAGCGTTCGTCCTTGTCGTCGAAGGTGTTGCCGTCCTGACGCAGCTCGGCGGCATTGCCGCCGGTGATGACGTGCAGCGAGACGCGGCCGCCATAGAGCTGGTCGAGCGTGGCGAGCTGGCGCGCCAGCAACGTCGGCGCGGTGAAGCCCGGCCGCTGCGCAATCATCACCTTGAGCTGTTTGGTGATGGTCAGCACATGCTGGGCAACTTGCAGCGCATCCGGCGTGGTGGAATGAAACGCGAGCAGCGCGCGGTCGAAACCGGCAAGCTCATGTGCTTTTGCCACCGTCTCGATATAAGCGGGATCGAGGATCGGTCCCTGGCGCACGATGGTCTCGGAAGCATTGCTGTTGGCGATAAAGCCGATGAACTCGACCGACATGATAATCTCCCTGTTGTTTTCGGAAAGGCTAGAGGCCCAATGCGGCGCGGCCGAGGCCGGTGCGCGTGGCATCGTCCTGCGGCGTGTGCACGCGCCCGCACAGGACATCGCGATAATGCCGCTCCAGCGGATTGCTGCGGGATAGGCCGTGATTGCCGGTCAGCGACAGCGCGTCCTCGACCGCGGCGACCGCATTGTTGGTGACCGTCAGCTTGATGACGTTGGATTCGCCGTTGGAGAGATCGACGCCGTCGTCGAAGTCGCGGGCGAAGGTGTCGAGCAGCCGAGCATTAACCGCGAGCCTGGCCTCGATCGCACCGAGGATTTCCTGCGCGCGCGGCAGCGTGGCAAGCGGCGCGCCGAGGCTGGCGGGCACGCGCTGCTTCAGGAACTGGACGAACCAGTCGCGCGCCGCACGGGCAATACCATCATAGATCGCGGCGACGAAGACGGTGTGGACGGTCGCCTGCGCGACGTCGGGGGCGCGCCAGTCGGCGGGCTTGCGGACATCGACCTCGGCGTCGAGCGGGATCACGACGTCGTCGAAAATGACGTCATGGCTGCCGCTGGCGCGCAGGCCGTGATGGTCCCAGGTCTCGACGATCCGCGTTCCCGGCAGGCCTGCCGGCACCAGGAACTGGCCCACCCGCGGCTCGGCTTCGTCGGTCCGCGCCCATACCAGATACCATTTCAGGATCGGCGCGCCGGTCGAGTAGATCTTGTGGCCAGAGAGCCGCCAGCCGGTCTCGGTGCGGCGGGCCACTGTCGCCGGCAGGCCGCCCCGCGCGGGCGAGCCGAGTTCGGGCTCGACCCGGAGCGCATTGATGAGCGCGAGGCCCTCGACGCTTTCGCGCGCAAGCTTGCGCGACAGCCGCGCCGGCCAGGTCGGGCTGCGCGCCATCACCAAATGATTGATGTAGTGCATCGACAGCACCAGCGCGGTCGACGGATCGGCCTTGCCGATGATGCCGAGCACACGCGCGGCATATCGTGCGCCCGCGCCGGCCCCGCCGAGAGCCGCCGACACCGTCAGTGACAGCAGGCCGGCTTCGGAGAGCTCGCGAAAGTTCTGGAAGGGAAAGCTGGCGGCGCGGTCGTGCTCGGCTGCGCGCACGGCAAAGCCCGGCGCAAGCGCCTCGGCGCGCGCGATATAGTCGGGTTCGCCATGCGCCACCCGTCCCTGAGCGATAGAAGTCACCATGTTGCATCCAATCCCAGCAGGCCAAGAATCTGGCGGCGCAGGTCCGCAAGATATGGATCGCCGCGATGGCGCGGATAGGGACGGTCGACGCGGATGTCGGCCTTCACGCGCGCCGGACGCTCGCTGAAGACGATGACGCGGTTGGCGAGCACCAGCGCCTCCTCGGCATCATGCGTGACGAGGAGCGTGGTAAAGCCCTTGCGCTGCCACAACGAGACCAGCTCGGCCTGCATGGTGATGCGGGTCAGCGAGTCGAGCTTGCCGAGCGGCTCATCCAAAATCAGGATCTTGGGATCGTTCACCAGCGCCCGCGCCAGCGCCACGCGCTGCGCCATGCCGCCGGAGAGCTGGTGCGGATAGGCATTGCGGAACGACGACAGTCCGACGAGATCGAGCGCATCATCGACACGCTGCCGCTGGCTCTTCAGAATGCCCTGGGCTTCGAGGCCCAGGGCGACGTTGTCCCAGACCGACCGCCAGGGAAACAGGGTCGGATCCTGGAACACGACGACGCGTGACGGATGCGGCCTGACGATGCGGACTTCGTCCTCGCGCAGACTTCCCGCCTTGGGCTTGTCGAGCCCTGCCACCAGCCGCAGCAAGGTCGACTTGCCGCAGCCGGAAGGCCCCAGCAGCGCGACGAACTCGCCGGGCTCGACGGCGATGCTGACATCGCTCAGCACCGGCAGCGCGGCGCCGTCGATGTCGAAGGCATGGCCGACCTGCTCGATGTCGAGCGCGGCACCGGCGGCCGGATGCACGATTGCCTCTACCATTTCACGGTCCCCTTCTGCCAGACCAGCAGACGGTCGCGGATCGCAAACAGCAGCGTGATCGCGCCGGAGCAGAGCAGCGACATCACGATCAGCGCCGCATACATGTTGGCATAGGCAGCCCAGCCCTGCGCCCATTGCAGGTACCAGCCGAGACCGGCCTTTACGCCGATCATCTCGGCGACGACGAGCACGGCAAAGGAGGCGCCGAGCCCCATGAACAGCCCAACGAAGACGTGCGGCAGCGCGGCAGGGATCGCGACCTTCAGCACCAGGAAGGACGGTTTTTCCCCGAGCGTCCGCGCGACATCGTAATAAGCACTGCTGACACTCGCGACGCCCGACCATGTCAGCACCGTGACGGGAAAACCGGTCGCGAGCGCGATCAGAAAGGTCGACGCGCTCCAGCTCGAGGGGAAGGTGAAGAACGCGATCGGCAGCCAGGCGGTTGCCGGCAGCGGCCCGATGAAGCGCAGCACCGGGTGCACCCAATAGCCGACCGCGCGCGACCAGCCGATCGACACCCCCGTCAGGAAGCCGACCGCAGCGCCAATGATGTAGCCGCCGAGCTGCAGCTTGACCGAGGCGAACAGGCTGTCGAGCAGCTTCGGCAGATCGTCGGTATAGACCTCGATGATCGCCTGCGGCGGCGGGAAGAACGGCAGCGGCAGCCAGGCAAACTTGGCGGTCGCGACCTCCCACAGCGTCAGGAACGCGCCGAGCGCGATGAGCCAGGGCGCGCGCTGGCGCAGCGCCCTGCCCGCCGTGCCCAGATAGTCGGCGCCGACGGTCCCGAACAACACGACCGCGGCAATGACGAGCGCCGCGATGCCGAGCGAATGGGTGCGCGACCAGTCGCCGACATCCTCCCACCACAGGCAGGAGAGGCCGAAGGCAATCCACGCGATGCTGGCGAAAACCCCGGCGCCGGACTCGCGCACCCAGCTGGCAAACGCCGTCGTGGTCCGCGGCGCGCCGGAGGCGAGCCCGTCAGACAGAGAATACGTCGACATAGATGCGCTCCGCGAATTTGGTCGTATCGGTGCTCTGCTTGAAGACCTGCACGCTCTTGAGATCGTCGGCGTAAGCCTTCAGTTCGCGCTTGAGCACCTCACCGGTCGGATGATGATGGTGGGTGTGGTAGCGCACCATGCCCTCGATATCGGCGAGCGTTGCGGCCTTCGGTGCGTAGGGCTGGAATGACTTTGCCGCGACGGCCGGATTCTGCGAGGTGAACATGGCGGCGTCGAGCAGCGCCTGAGTGATCGCACGCGCGACCTGGGGTTCTTCGCGAACCAGCGAGCCGCGCAGGCCGACGATGCAGCAGCTCTTGTCGCGATAGTCGCCATCGAGGTTGGAGGCGACCTCCCTGTACTGGGTGTCCTTGAGCCAGAGATAGGCAAGCGGGTCGGACGACAGGAAAGCCTGCACCTCGCCCTTCTGGACCGCAACATCGAGCAGATTGCCGGGATAGGCGCGCCAGTCGACGTCCTTGTTAGGATCAATGCCGAGTTTTGCCAACTGGATCGAGAAGAAGTTCTTGTCGGGACCAGCGAGATCGCCGACCGCACCGATCTTGCCCTTGAGATCGGCAAGCTTGTTCACGCCGGAATCGGCGCGGCTCAGCACGCGCATGCAGCCGCCATGGGTGCCGGCGGCGATCTTGACGTCAAAGCCCTGCTCGAGCGGTTTCAGCCAGCGCAGCGCCATGCCGAGACCGGCATCGCTCTTTCCGGTCGCGATGGCCTCGAGCAACTGGTCGGTCGAACCGGAATAGTTGACGAGCTCGACATCGAGATTCTGCTTCTGGAAGAAGCCGTGCTCGATCGCAACAGGCAGCGGCGCAAGGCACACCGCGCCGGCATTCCACGAGAGCTTTAGCTTGCGCGGGGCTCCCGTGAGCACAGGACCGTCCGCGGCCGTGCGGCATAGCGGGAATTCCGAGAAGTCTATGCCAGGCGCGGGCGCCTGCGGCACAAACGCCTGTGCGCCCAGGGCGCCGAACGGGGCCGCAAAGGCCGCCGCCAGTCCCGCCTGAAGCAAATGACGCCGGTCGAGGCTCGATCCGTTGCGCTTAATGTCGTTTCCCATCAGCCCCACTCCTGAGTTGGCACGCTCCGCCATCGGCACAACTGTTCGCGTTGCGGATGTTCCTGAGGGAGCTGCGTAGAGAGAATATTTTTCGCGGGTCGCTTCCTGCGTCCACGTTGATGCGATGTGCAAATCATGCGGCGCGGGTACCGCATCGTCAATGAAATGGAATTTCGAATCTGGCGCGATGCGAAGTCATTCTCTCCATCGGCACACGCAACAACGATGAAACGATTTTCGCTGACGCATCGGCTCCCAGGCAGCTTCACGACTCTGCGAGAGGATCACTGTCACCCAGTCTGAGGCATGCGCACGCCGCTTTTCTGAAAAGCACACATTCATTGAAATGTCCTTGCTCATCGCGCGCGCAATACGGTTGGCCATTTCATTGACTGCGTATCACGCGGTCATAGACTTGATCGTCTCGCCGCATCACGCGCCCACGTGTCGTAACAGGCAAGCAACAAGACAGATCACATGAGCATCAACTCTTCGGACCATTCGATCACGCACCGCCTGGCGGCCTCTCTGTTCGCCGCGGTCGTCACCTTGTCGACGGCAGCCGCGTCGTTCGCGGCCGATACAGTCGTGCTGCGCGTCGGCGACCAGAAAGGCGGTAAACGCTCGCTACTCGAGATCTCGGGTTATGCGAAGGACCTGCCTTACAAGATCGAATGGTCGGAATTCCCGGCGGCAGCTCCCATTCTGGAAGCGCTCAACGCCGGCGCGCTCGACGTCGGCTACACGGGCGATCTGTCTTTCCTCTCCGTCTATGCAGCGGGCGCGCCGATCAAGGCGATCGGCGGCACGCGGTCGGATGCCAAGACGCAGGCGATCCTGGTTCGTCAGGATTCACCGATCAAGTCGGCCGCCGACCTCAAGGGCAAGCGCCTCGCTGGTACGCGCGGCGGCTGGGGCCAGTTCCTGATCGATGCAACCCTGGAGAAGGCGCAGATCAAGCTGGACGAGGCGACCTTCGCGCCTCTCGGCCCTGTCGATGCCAAGGTGGCACTGGTGGCGGGGTCAGTCGACGCCTGGGCGGTGTGGGAGCCCTATGTCTCATTCGCGACGTTGAAGGACAAGGCGCGCGTCATCGCCGACGGCGACGGCCTGACGCCGACCATCACCTTCATCGTCGCCTCCGACAATGCCATCGCCACCAAGCGCGCCGCGGTTCAGGACCTCGTGCAACGGCTGAACAAGGCACGGCTGTGGTCGCTGGACCATATTGCGGAATACGCCAGGAGCACGGCCGAGCTGACCAAGCTGCCGGAGGACGTGCTGATCTCGGCCTACACCGCGCAGCGCACCAGCCCGATTGTGATCGACGAGGGCGTGGTGAAAGAGGTGCAGGAAGCCTCCGACCGCTCGACCCGCTACGGCATCCTGCCGAAGACGCTCGACGTCAGCAAAGCCGTCGACCGCAGCTTCACGGCTGCTGCGGCGGGGTCGAATTAGGTTGGCTCAGGTGGCGGCCGTCCGGACGAACATCACCACCGATTCGCTTGAACGCGGGCGCAAAGACGCAGTGTTCGAGCTATCGGGACCTTGAGAAGGGCTCCAACTTCATCTCGATGTTCCGACTTCAAACCAGGATAAGGTAGCTTGACGTAGAGAGCGGAAAGCCTTCCTGATGAGCCTCGATCACGGCGAAGGTACGCTATTGTTGTACTATGGAATACTGCAATTCTCGGAATAGATTCGAAATACCTTCGGATTACTTTGACATACTTTAATTGGAGATTTTCTCCAGATCAGACCGCTTGCCGCACGTCGCAGCCGGCTCCAAGCGAAAGTGCCGCTGTACGTAACCACGACGGGTCTTGCGCTTGAACCAGGACTCAAGCGCCTCTGCACGTGCCCATCGAACAGATCGAGCCGCCGTTGGCCGTGCCCACCGAGGCGGCCCCATTCGCGCACCAATGCTGTATCGCCAAACAGCGTCGGCTCGATCGTCAGCACGTAGAACTTTGCGGGCTTATTGCACGGTGAGTTCGGACATGCGCCAGAATCGCAATTCCCGAATCAACCGTCCAATTAAATAAGTGAATCGACCAGGGCCGACGATTCAGAAATTTCATAACGGCATTTGTGGCAATCGCTGCTGAGCTCGCGATAGGTGACCGAGGCGAAGCCCGCAAGCTCCGGGCCTGTCGGACTTCAACGAAAACGGCGAACGCACCGCGAAACAGCGCCGCGGGTACGACAGGCACGATTTTCTGAACTGCCCCGGGCAAGCGCTGGATCAAGATCATGGCGCCCCTACTCTTCATCTACATCACTGAATATCTCGATCAACGCTCCGGAGATCTTCGGCGAAGATTTGAAAGTTTCGCTTCGCCGCGGGGAGGCCGCTGGTCCTCATCCTCGTAGATCATCTCGTCCATCCGGCGCAAAGCCGTTGACAACGCCGCTTGCAACGCGTCATCGTCCCAAAAATACTTTGCGGCGGCCTCGAGAGAATCGCGAAAGTCACGATACATTCCTGCCTGATCGCTCGAGCTGTAACTTCTTCGCGTGCGACCGACCGACGCACCAAGGTCGGCAAGCCATTCCCATTTCACGTCGGCGCAGAGCCGTTCGAATTCGTCAGAAGGCAACAGTGATCGCACACGTCCATCCTGGAAAATCGACTCGTCGAAGCATTCCAGCGTATTCCCGTATCTCCCTCATCAGGTTTCAATGTCCTCTTCGGACAAAGGACGATTTGTTTGAATCGGGCAAGCAAGCGGATGTTATTGCCGTCAGCCATCGGAATATGCAGGGGAACTACCAAATCTCTGGGCGCGCCTCGACGAAAGTGCGCAGAAATCTTCATCACAGCGCTCGGCTAGGAAGTAATGAAGGACGCTATTGATCGGCACGTCCAATAGTACCTTCTGCGCTCTATGGCGTTCTGACGCATCGACATCGCTGCGACGTCCGCAAAACACGTACGCCAGCAGTCGCTCGGATTTGGCTCCGGGCAGGTATATCTCGACGAGGTCGGGGCCTCCCGCGACGAATAGGCATCCGCGATCGTCGGATGACGAAAGGTCCACCTGTCGCCTTCCTCGTGCTCGGCTATAGCAAGGTCATCCAGCGCGCCAAGAGACGATATCGCCGCGATCATCGATTTGCCGGAAGCCGGATCCCGCGAAGCAAGACGAACCGGTGATCCAGCAGCGCTTCCACGCTCCGTCTATGCGCGTCCGTGGTCGCGAAGCAGCGCAGATTTGTCGCCCATCGCGCCGAGTAGATGTCATGCCTGAAGATAGGCTCCGCCGTCGATGAATTGTCGGAGATGCGTGAGGTTGTAGATTCGCGGAATTAGCATCCTCGGGGACGGGCGGCTCCGAAGCTGGGCCGCGACCCAGTCGCCTCCAAACACGCGACAACGCTGCACACCGGCCTTTTCGAAAGCCTGCAGATGCTTGCCTCGGCAGCTCCCGAAACCCCGGCGTTCGTAATGAAGATGTAATCGCCTGCGCGCCCCCTGGGCAGCGAGCTCCTTGGCATTGCCCGGCTGTCGCGCGCCATGGAAAACTGCCCCCTCAGTTCCGGATGGCGTTTGACACCCGGCTTCTTGGTGAGGTGCGACAGAGATAGACGGGCGGCGGCATTTCCGAAATGCTTGATCTGGATCGTGCACTTTCCGGCGCGGGGCGGCCTCGCCTCCTTCCCAAGCGCCGGGAAATGCTCGTCCGACCGCCATCGTGGGAGGCCAAAAAGTTCTGTATCGGGGACTTCAAATCTTCCGCCACGATGGCGAGGCACAAATCTTGGAATGCCTCCCGTCCGATACGAGGCAAATCGTCGATCGTACCTAAGTGGATAGGGCAGAGGGAACCCGGCCGCGCCTTCGCAAGTCTCTGGCGCATCACTACGTAGTAGTCAAATATGATATATTGAAGCAGATAACATTTCATATATGATGAATTATAGACCAAGCGCTGTGTCGCTCTGATCATGGACGAAGGCGGCTTCGTAGTCGCGCGATTGGGCACGGCCGACCCCTGCCCGTCGGAAAGTTTCCCGCCATCCATCGGACACGCGTTGAGCTGTATCTCGGATGATCTTTCGCGCGTTGGCGTCGGTGATTTCGAAAAACTCGCAGGCCTCGAGGGCGAGCTTGATTGATCGGTCGTGCGTGCCACCTTCCATGATCGCCGTCTCGAGATGCGGGTTGCGATCGGGCGCCGGGTTCACATCGAACATCGGCGACAGACGCCACCGTCCCGAACCGACGTACAGGAAGCCATGGTTCTTCAGATGATCATCCTTGTTCGAAACAAGGATAGTGAAGACCATCCGCCGATAGAGCTCCTCAAAATCGACTTGCGGATCCGGAGCTGACGTCCGCATGAAATCGACAATCTCCGTGTACGAACCGAGCTCTAAGCCTGTCTTCCCGAGCGCCGTTCGGGCGGAGATGTAGGGAATGCGGGCGCGGCCGCGTCGATCGAAACGCTGGACCAGCGCGACCGGAAATTTCGTGTCAGCGAGTTCCAGTCTGACCTCTGGAATGCGGATGCCGCACATCCTGGCAAGGTTCAGCGTCGCGACCTCGACCTGTTCGATCGGGTGCTGATCGTGGACGGAAGTGAACTTGGCAAGCCAGAGAACGTCGCCGTCACGAACGTTGGCTTTGGGCCGAGCCCCGCCCGAGCCGCCGGCTCCGGCAAGAGCTTGCATGTCCGCAGGGGAAATCTCCTTGCCTTGTTCGTAGGCGCGGGCAATCGCCGTGATCGCCTCTAGATCAAGAAGACGCGGTACCGCTTCGTTGGCCTTACCGGTAATGATCTTCCCATGTTCATCGATGAAACGCAGAGCACCTTGCCGGCATGTATCGTCGGACAGTGTGAGATATTCGAATTCAGAGAGGCCATTGCCATAGGCACGTTCAAGCAGTCTGCGCCCCCAGCTGTCGGGCGCAGCATCGGAGAAGACGCCAGCAAGCGCCTCGCGCGAATTGCCAGACTGCGCCGACGCATGAAACGGCCCGCCCTCAAAGGGCATGTTCGGCTGCAATGCGAAAGCACGCGGATCCTTCGCCCAGGCCGGGTCATAGGTGAAGATCGAAAATTGACGAGGCCCGGTCTGCGTGAAGCGTAGTTCACCGACTCGCGTTAAGCCTTCGCCAAGGGCTACTTGGGCGTAGTATTCAGTCATCAGAAGGCCACGCCGTTCGGATCAACATCGTCCGGTTCGTTTTTCCCGTCCTTGTCGCCCTGCCTCTCCTGCTTGCGCAGCCTTGCAGCGTACGATCGACCGCGCTGCGGCAACCGCTCCGACGTCAACGCCAAACCCAGATCGTCTTTCCGTATATCGACGAGATCGGCGAGATTCTCGATAAGCCCGAGAGAGACGAGCACGTCCGCGAGCGTGCCTACGGCGACTCCCGGATCGCCTTTTTCCAGGCGTGCGATGGTGCTAGGCGACGTACCCGCGCGCGCAGCCAAGTCGGCCACAGCCACACGACGGCGCAGGCGAGCCGATCGAAGGTCGTGACCAAGACGTTCAAGCGCGGCATTGGATTTGGGCGAACTCATAATATCACCATATGTGGCGACTAACACTTGTTTATATGCCATATATGACGAATTGGTTTACTTGACAACAGCCTGAGCAGCTCCATTTGGGTCCGGAAGCCGGACATTTCTTCGACGCTCGACGAGACATCGCGCAGCTCTAGCTCGGCCCTGATCACCGGCGTGACCTCGATCCTGACCTGCGCGGCGCCTCTCTGGACGGTCAGCTTGATGACAATCTTTCACCGGCGCTGACGACTTCCGTCACCCGTGCTGCCGGCAATCCTTTCCTGATGGCCGCCGCCATGCGCTCCATCGCCGCATCGATCGGGGCCAGAGATTTGGGGCGCGGAACCACCGGCAGATAGGTGTGGTCGATATCCACCGACAGGCGCGGCATGTCGCGGTGGAAAGGATTGATGGCGGCGCCGTCCTCGAGCGCAAAAGTAGGCTCCGCCGCGACGAATATTTGCTAAATGTAAGCTACTCAAAGACGCCTGGGTCCGTCGACGATCTTGTGTGTGATGAGACCAAACAAGCGGAGTAGGCCGGCAAGCAATATCTCGTCAGATTGTCAGACGTCGCAGCTACCATCTCAAAAGAAGCGATGGTGACCGACCGGACGAAACGTTTCGAAGGTCAAATTGTGGCCGGCCCGAGGTAACATCGTTCACGCTGATTGTTCGGCGAGGTTAGATCACGATCCTATATCAAGGTGACGTGACGGGCCAGATCGATTGGCTTGCCGTTCGGTATGATGCTATTCTTTCCTTTAGGCCGACCTGCGAAGCGGACGCGATGAGCCTCAGCATGTCGAAGCCGTCACCCGTTTCTCCGCGAACGCTGCGAGCACTCGCTGCAGCCATCCAAATCGATTGATGCGTCGAACTATCTAGCCGACAGGCGCGAGCGGTCTCGCTAGACACTGCCCTTTCGATGTCTTCGTAGCCAATTTGTTTCATAGCCAAGCCGGATTCCAGCGCGGATTGCGCATCGACCGTCGCCCCTCCCATGATCCATTCCGCGGCCGTCGCGGCGCCGACGATCTCGGCGAGCCTTGAGGTACCCAAGACAAGGCCGAAATTCGCTCCCGGAAAGACGAACGACGACCCCGGTAGGATCCAACGGATGGCACAGGCGCAGAACAGGTCGGCCCCGGCTCCGATCGCTCGCCCTCGGGCTATTGCCAACGTCGGGAAAGGTGCATTCTTGATCGCCTGGAGACAATATTCGATACGGACGAATCTTGCCAATAGCGTATCGTCTGTTTCCTCCTGGAGTCGCGACAGATCAAAGCCAGTGCAGAAGTTGCGCCCACTCGACTCGACGATCATAAGCCTGGCGCACGATCTTCGTGCCTCCTCTACCTCGCGCGTGAGGGCCGCGATCAAACCTGGGTTCAAGGCGTTGCCTACTTCCGGTCGGTTCAGGCGCAATCGCACGACACCGTCGGCGCGACCGACGAAAAGGTCTTCCGTCCCACTCACTGCGCTGGCGCCCAGAGGTTGGGAGTGAGAGCATTGGAATAACCCGAGACAAACTCTTGGGTCTCACCGAGATCTTTGAAGACATGACGTCGGATTCTCCCGATATTCCCACCGTAGCAGTGGATACTAATGGACACGCGGTCATCGAACGCATTTCGCACTTGATGAATGTCGCCAACCGCTTCCGACACGATTTCCACGTCGCCTGGCTCCAGTCGCTCGGAACCACCGATCGGGTCCATCCCATAGGCCGTCCGGCCGTACCTCTGGTTGATCTCGGATCCTCGCAACATGCCGATGACACCCCACACGGAATGGTCATGGACCGGCGTCTGCTGGCCCGGTCCCCAAACGAAGCTCACGACCGAAAAGCGATCAAGAGGGTCTCCATATAGCAGATGTTGCTGATAGAATTTGGGATCGGACAGCGCCATCGTCTCAGGCAACCAGTCATCCGTTGACACAAGCTCGCTCATCGCCTTCCTGACGCGCGAAACGACTATGACTTCGTCCTGAACGTTTTCGACACAGCGTGTCACCTCGGCCACAAATGCAAGCAGCTTTTGGCTCACCTCAGTCCTCCGACCTTGTTGAAACTCGGTTGAGGTCCGGCTGCCTGCGGCTGTAGGCGTCACGGAACTCCTTTGTATGTTCACCCAGCAGGGGCGGTCGGCTCCGGATTTCAAAGCTTTCGCCGCCGAACTTCAGGGGCGATGCGAAAGTCTGCGTCGTTCGTCCACCCGGCAACTGGAGTTCTTTGATCCATCCCATGTGGCGCGTCTGAGGATCTCCAAGGGCCGCGTCGTAGCTATTAATCCTTGCATGAGGCACACGAGCCTTCGCGAAGGCTCCGATCCAGTAATCGACCGGCTGGGTTTCGAATACGGCCTCCAGCAGCTCCTTGAGGGAGTGCTGGTTCGAAGCCCTGTCAGCGGTGGTAAGGAAACGCCCATCGGTGACGAGATAGTCGCGTCCGACGACACGACAGACCTCGCGCCACAGTCCGTCGTTGCCAGCCGCAATCGCGAAGAAGCCGTCCGCCGCTCGATAAGCCTGGTAGGGCGCATTACGCGGGTGGGCGGATCCCAATCTGCGGGGGAGCAGACCAGTCCCGAAAAATTCACTTGTCTGTAACGCGGCTATACCCAACGTGCAGCCAAACATCGGAACGTCTATGTGAGCGCCGTTGCCCCCCGCCCGAACCCGCACCAGAGCGGAGGTCACGGCAAAAGCGGCGTATAGACCCGACGCAAAATCCGAGATCGGAACTCCGCATTTGACCGGCGCTCCATCGCTTTCGCCCGTTACGCTCATCACGCCAGCAGCGGCCTGAATGGTGAGATCAAACCCACCTTCGTCGGCTCGAGGTCCGGTTTGACCATATGCGGATATCGAGCAGTAGATAAGATCCGGCCTCTCCGCGGCGAATTGCGGATAACCGAGCCCCAAGCGCTCCATCACGCCGGGACGATTGTTCTCGATCAGCACGTCGGCATCGAGCACAAGCCGCCGCGCAATGTCATTGTCCTCATCATTCTTGAGATCCAGGACGATCGATTTCTTGTTGCGATTGAGTGAGGCAAAGTTCTCGCTAAATCCTTCTGTCAACGGCGGCCATTGGCGTAAGCCATCTCCATTTGGCGGTTCGACCTTGATGACGCTCGCTCCCATATCCGAGAGCAGCATGGACGCGAAAGGCCCCGCTGCCGTCGAGCAGAATTCGACTACGCTAACCTGATCCAGGGGAAGTGGCTTCGACGACATATTTTTTTCCGGTCGCAGTCGTTCTGCGCTGAATGGATCACGTGAGGCCGGATGCGTGGTCTTCCGGCCGCACTCACGCGAAGCTCGAAGTGCGGAAAGCGTGGTTTGCCTTTGCTCCGAATCGCAGCAAACCGGTGAACCGGGACAGATGCCCTTCGCTCTCGATATTGTTGATGGCCTCGAAGAGCCTATCGGAGGATACCTTGTCCAATCTAGATTTGCAGCAATCGTCGAATTTTGCTTTGCGGTCGTCGAGGCTAAACGGGTATTTGAGGGTACCGACCGGAAGATCCCGCGACCGTTCCAGCGACCGGCCATTCTTCAACTTGACGGTAATGACATGAGGACGCATTAGGTCGACGTTCTTCTGCTCCTCCGCAGGATCGTAGCAACTGACGGTTGTCAGTCCGAAAAGTCGACGGTATTTTTCCTGCTTGACGGATTGCGGCGTGAAGTGACTGAGCTTCGGAGCACCGTCGACAAGAGCCACGGCCATGCAATATTGCATAGAGAATCTAGCCTCCATTTCGGAGACTGGATTTGTGTACATCAGATTTCGCGAGTTACCGTATCCAATTAGCGTGTTGATGCTTTCGACCTCGTCGGCCTCGAACTTCTCTTGCGCCCTTAGCTCGAAGAACGCGTCTAGAACCCGGTGCGTCGAGGCGCAACACGGATAGCGTTTGAACATGAGACCGCGAGACTCCGCCGTCATCGGCGCGCCCAGTTTCTCGATGTTTTTTCCCCAGCCAGCCGGTCCTTTGCCGCCGAACAATTCGAGAAAGCCCATCCCTCCTTCAAGCGCATTCAGCCGTCCCTCGACGCCGGCCGCGGCCAATTGGGCCGCCTCGATGGCGTGCTGAGCGGCAAGCCCGGCGTGCAGAGGCTTTGCCATGCTGCCAAACTGGACCTTGCACCCAGACGCCATACTCGTCCCGAGGCTGAGCGCATGCGCGAAGCGCCTGGCATCCAGCTTGAGAAGCCGCGCGCAGGCGCCGGCGGCTCCGATGCACCCGATCGTCGAAGTGGAGTGCCAACCAAAATCGTAGTGGCTACGCATCACACCGCTGCCGACCGCGAATTGGAGCTCTAGACCGACCAAATAGGCATCGATTAATTCGGCGCCCGAGGATCCCGCTTGCTCGCCAAGCGCCATGAGGGCCGAGACGAGAACCGAACTGGCGTGATTGACGCCCGGAAGGAACGTATCGTCATAGTCCAATGCATGGCCGGCCGTTCCATTTGCGAGCGCCGCCAGCTGCGGCAACACGGCCTTCTCCTCTCCGACGACCGTGCCAGGACCGGCACTATCGGAGGCGTACACCATCTTGCGGACGTTAGAGGCGCCGAGATCGTTGGATCCCGCTATGATGCAGGCAATTACGTCTTCAACAGCGTGCCGAGCGACGTCTCGCGCTGCCCTTGAATGTTCGAAGGGCGCTTCGGACCCCCACTTTGCAAGATGCTCGATGACCGTCATTGAATATTCTCCTCTCTCGGTGTCCAGTTGTCGATTTCCTCTATTGCGGTTTCCAAGCGCGGGCCTGCGCCCGGAGCTCAGCGGGATCGAAACCGCCACAATCGTTCTTGAACCGTTGGTCCGCGTACTTTGATATTTCCATCCGCTCCGGAAGGATTCCGTTCTCGTACAGCTTGTCGACGGTGTGCTGAACGGTCGGCAGTTCCTGGTAGCCGATGATGCCACCGGCTCCTCTGTGGTTCACGACGTCGAGCTTGGCTCTCAGGATGACCTCGCCTTCCCGGACCGCTTCATCAAGTGGTTTGTTCGATGGGAGCTGGCCAGGATAGACCTTAAAGTGATTGCGCACGGTCCCTTCGATGTTTCCTTCGGCGAAGAAGAACGATTCGTAGAGCGCACGGCACAGGCCTGCGACCACCTTCGGATGCTTTTCGATTTCACTGCGGGTGACAACCATACCGACCATACCAACGAGATCGTTCAGCGGGGACGGCACGTCTCTCATCTTCACGCCGAGGAGATTTCCGATCACCGCGTTCGGGCTATCGAACCCCGCGAAAGCCTGGATCTTGCCGCTTTTCAAAGCGTCCGCCGCTGGTGCTCCGAGACCGACCGGCAGGAAGGTCACGTCCTTGTCGGGATCGAGGCCGGCTTCCTTGAGGATAGCCTTGCCATACGGATAGGCCGCCGTGCCAAAACTACCGACTCCAATAACTTTACCTTTCAGGTCTAAGGGACCCTTCACCGGACTATCGGGGGGCACAATCACCCGGAGAGAATTGCCGGGGTCGAACGAGACGATAACAAGGTTCGGGTCTTGACGGGCGAGCGGCAAGAAGGACGCTAACGCCACCAAAGTATAGAATGCATTGCCGTTGCTTACGGCCTGCACCGCAGCCGTCGCGCCAGCGGTAGGTTGAAACTTGACCGTCACCCCCGCGTACTTCTCCGGCAACTTCAAGGTGGGCTGGAGCGATGAGTAAGGCGCGGACCCGATGCTCAATGCTGTATCCGAGGATGCGAAGGTCACTTCCTTCAGACTCTCGGCTTGCGTCGCACCACAGACGAAGACGGACAGATTGGCTGCAACCGCCAAACAACCTACTAAACGCAAGGACTTCCTCCATTCAATCGTGCCGAAAGGCATTGCGTGCCCATACCTGCAATCAGCCCCACGCCATTGACTGAAGAGCTCGGGTCACCGTCCTGACGATGCTTCTAAGGCTTATGCCGATTGCGGCCGTGAGAGCGAGGACCGCATAAACGGCCGCTATGTCGCCCGTGAACGACTTTTGTTGAATGACCTGCCCCAGACCTGCGGCTCCGCCGACCAGTTCGGCAGCGATTGCTCCGAGCAAAGCCAGCACGATGGCCACATCGAGAGAAGGCACGATGAAAGCCATCGCGAAGGGCAGCCTCAATTTGCGAAGTTCTTGTAGCCGCGTCGCCTTCATCGATCGCAGCAGATCGATCATGTCCGAGTTCACTTCAGTGAATCCGGCAAGTGTAGCGGTGAATACCGGAAAGAAGGCGAGTAGAGCCGAAATGATGACCTTCGGTCCTATGCCGTATCCGAACCAGGCTATCAGCAAGGGAGCGATAGCGATCTTCGGGAACGTCTGAACAGCAATGACGTAGGGATAGCCGGCACGCCGCAGGAGCCCCGAATATGCGAACGTCGCCCCCAGAGTGATGGCGACGACCGTTCCAAACAGGAAGCCAAGTACGGTTTCGTTGAATGTCACGAGGATGTCGTTCAGGAAGCGTCCGCCGACCACGCCTTCGTAGAGCGCGCCCGCTACCAGAGCTGGGCTCGGGAGGATCAGAGCGGACACAAGTCGATATTGGGACGAGAGTTGCCAGATAGCGAGAAGCAGCAGCGCAATGCCGAGCGCTAGCAGTGCTGCTCCGAATTTTCGGCCCCCCTCTAGGATCGAGGGGACTGAGCCGATCTCGGATTCGCTTCTCACGGCCTGGCTGGACACTTGCATTCTCCGTTTACAACATCGAACGATAGGTCCCGAGTCACAAATGAAGCCTATCGAAGGCATCCCGGGCTCTCGCCACCTCCCGGAAAAATTCTTGCTTCTTCCGGAGTGAGGCGTCCCTCACAGCGGGAAAGCCCTGCGCTTCGATGATGCTGTCTAAGCGCCCGGGTCTTGGGGCCATCACTCCGATGCGATCAGACAGAAAGACCGCTTCGGATATGTTGTGCGTGACGAAGATGATGGTCTTTTGCGCGCTCTTTTGCAGACCCATCAGTTCATCGTTCAGGCGCTCACGCGTGAATTCGTCGAGCGCGCTGAAGGGCTCGTCCATGGCCAGGATTTCGGGATCTGTGATCAACGCCCGAGCTATCGCCGCTCGTTGTTGCATGCCGCCGGATAACTCGTCTGGCGAGCGATTTTTGAAAGCGGCAATTCCCATCATCTCAAGCAGGCGATCGGCCCGCGATCTCGCCTCTTGCATCGAGCATGATTTCGTCACCTCGACGGGAAGGAGAAGATTCTGAAGAACCGTTCGCCAGGGTAGAAGCGTGGACTTCTGGAAGACCATACCGATCCGTGAATCCGGTCCGGTCACTTGCGTGCCATTTATGAAAACGCCACCTGTCGTGGGGGTGGTGAGGCCGGCGATGATGCGGAGCAAGGTTGTCTTGCCGCATCCCGACGGTCCGATGAAGCTGAAGAACTCGCCCTTCCGGATCGTGAGGGAAAGCGGCTTGAGCGCCACGGTCTGTTCCGAAGCGCCGAGCGCGAAGATCTTCGATACATCGCGAACGTCGATGCCGGTAGCCGACGGCGCGGCGTCTTCGCTGCGTGCCGTCGGCACTTCGCGCCTCTTCGACTCAGCCGCCCGCACGAGCTGCATCCGCCAAAGCAGCCTTGAAACGGACGCGGCACACGGCCGGATCCAGAGTTCGCTTAAACTTCGGCGGATCGGTGGGCTTGACCCGCATCAAGATGAAGACGGCATCTTCAGATTCCCGCAGCAACTTGCTGCCTTTCGGTAGCTCGGCTGCTGTACCGATAGTCAGGGTGCGCCTGATGCCGGACCCGACGGCGATCTTCTCAAGGTCTACGCCCAAACTCGTATGGCTGCGCTGGTAGCCGGTTTCGCCGTAGTGACCGTTGTCGACACAAACGATTCTCAAGTTGGGAGGATTGCGGACGCCGATGGTGGCCAGGGACCCGACGTTCATCAGCAACTCTCCGTCACCGCAAAAGGCGATGACGGTACGATCGGGACGAGCGAGAGCGAGACCCAACCCCATCATCGTCGCCGCCCCCATGGCCCCTCCGAGACCATAGGCGGACGGACCATCGTTCACCAGCGAAGTCACATCGCGCGCGGTGCCAGCCAAGCCCGCGATGAACAGGAACTCCTTGTGACCTCCCACTAACGCTGGAACGGCCTCACGTCGATCAAGGACGTAGCGCTCGTCGAACTCCGGATTGCCAACATTTGCTTTCATGATCATGCCCCCTAGAACGCCTTCGCGCCGATGAGTTTTTGAGTGAGGAGGACCGCAACTGCCTCGCCGCCTTGGAAGGCCATCGTGATGGCAGCCGAGACGACAGGCACGACGTCCTCAGGCCGGTCTACACGCAGACATCGAACCGACATCGCTTCCAGGACCGGCTCGACGGCCCTCCCCATCGGCATCTGCCAGGGATTACCCTCGCCGAAATCTCCGCGCATACTCAGGAGCGTCAAGAAAGGGAAGCGTCCGCCCGCTATCAGGGAGAGAAGGTTGACGCAATTACCCGCGCCGCTGCTCTGCATAAGCAGCACGCCACGGGCGCCGCCCAACTCGGCACCCGCCATCATCGCGACACCTTCTTCTTCGGTTGTAAGCGCGATCGACTCGACCTCGGCATCTGCGAGCGACTCGTTGATGAGAACGGTGTGGCCGGCATCCGGGACGTAGGCAAACTGCGTGAAGTTGTTTCGTCGGAGCAGGTCGTACAACTCATATTGCCAGCCCGCCCGGGCGGCTTCCTTCGCCTTAACGCGGCTCTCTGCGTGCACAGCTGCTGACAATGAACGATCCTCCTTGTATCTCCGACCAACCCGGCAACCGGGACGACGTCGTAGTGATTGCTACGATCAGTGAGCCGGAGACGTCAAGGCGAGATCGACAGCCGGTCGCTTCCCGCGCTGCACCAAACCACGGCCGTCGCGACAAATTTACTCGAAGTCCCCGAAGCTTACGCGCAGGACAAGCCTCCTCTTTCATTTTGATCATACTTCCATAACAGCTGCTGTCGTTGCCCATGCTGCTACCTCGATCTATTGAGCTGCTTGTTGCGAACGCTCAAACGGAGGAGATGGAATGCAGCACTTCGAGATGGTGATCGGAGGAAAAAAGCGCGCGTCAAAGAGCCAACGGCGATTGGAAACACAGAACCCTTTTACATCAGAGACCTGGGCGACTGTCCCGCAAGCCGATGCTTCCGACGTGAACGACGCAGTCGACTCCGCACACAGGTCATTCGTCGAAGGACCTTGGCCTCGGCTGACCGGAAAGCAGCGAGGGGTTATTCTTCACCGGGTTGGAGATCTCGTGCTGAAGAACATCGAGAGCCTGGCGCGATGGGAGATCCGCGACAACGGAAAGACTATTTCCGAAATGCGGACCCAAATGCAGACGATGGCGCAGTGGTATCACTACTACGCCGGCCTTGCCGACAAGGTCCACAGCTCCGTTATCCCCGTCGATCCGGAGAATTATTTCAACTACACACGATACGAGCCGATCGGCGTCGTCGCCGCGATCACTCCGTGGAATTCGCCGTTGAGACTTCTTTCCTGGAAGATTGCCCCGGCCCTCGCCGCCGGCAACACGGTGGTCGTCAAGCCATCAGAATTCACATCCACATCGACACTGTTGTTCGTGGATCTGCTCGAAGAGGCTGGAGTGCCGCCCGGCGTCGTGAATGTTCTTACCGGCTACGGCTCCGAGATCGGACCCGCGCTGGTCCAGCACCCACTAGTCGCCAAGATCTCCTTCACTGGTGGTGTCGACGCCGGTCGCAAAGTCTACGAGCTCGCCGCTCGCCACCTCAAACCGGTAGCCCTGGAACTGGGCGGGAAATCGCCTAACATCATTTTCGAGGACGCCGATCTGGATGCTGCGGCAGCCGGTGCCGTCGGAGGTATTTTCTCCTCGACCGGGCAAACATGTGTCGCGGGCTCCCGCCTACTCGTTCAAGAGACGGTGCTTGAACAGATCCTTGAAAAGCTGGTCCGGCGTGGAAGCGGCATGCGGCTGGGCGACCCGTTGGATCCAGCGACCGACATCGGCCCTGTCGCGACGGAACAGCAATTCCGCAAGATACTTTCGATGATTGACACAGCCAGCTCGGAGGGCGCGCGGCTAGTGCTTGGCGGCAAGCGATCCCACGCCCCGGAATGCGGCAAGGGATGGTTCGTCGAACCGACGATCTATGCCGATGTGAAGAACACGATGACGATTTCCCAGCAGGAAGTCTTTGGTCCCGTTCTTTCTGTTATCGCGTTCAAGGATGAAGAGGATGCGATCCGCACGGCTAATGCGACCAACTTCGGCTTAGCCGGGGGATTCTGGACCAAGGACGTAAGTCGCGCTCACCGCGTCGCAGCCCGACTCCAGGCCGGAACGGTCTGGATCAACATGTATCGGAAGACTGATCCTGCCGTTCCCTTTGGTGGTTACAAGACATCCGGCTTGGGGCGTGAAAGTGGGATCGACGCGATGAAGGATTTCCTTCAGACGAAGAGCGTGTGGCTCCGATTGCAGTAGACATCCCGCTGCTATTTCGGGCCTGCGTGCTTGCACGCCCGCAAGTTCTCACGTGATCGCCGGCGCTGCGAGACAGCCGCGCGTCCTCCATCCGCTCGCGGGCGCTTAGTCGATTGCTCCCGGGCCGTCGCTTATTGATAAATCGGAGCCAAAATGAGCATCTATAGTGGGCCCGTCTTCGAGATGGCTTCACGACAGTTCACCGTGATTGCCGATCATCTGGCAATTCCCATCGACGAACGCAGCCGCTTGCTTCTTCCCAAGCGCGCCATCTCGGTTTCTTGCCCCATCCATTGTGATGACGGGTCGATCTCCGTATTCGAGGGCTATCGAGTCCAGCATCACCTTACACTCGGGCCGACCAAGGGAGGAACGCGCTTTGCCGCTAGTGTTGATATCGGCGAAGTCGCCGCCCTCGCGATTTGGATGAGCTGGAAATGCGCACTGGTCGGACTACCCTATGGCGGCGCGAAGGGCGGTATTCGTGTCGATCCAGCGAAGATTTCCCACCGAGAGCTTGAGGCGCTCTCGCGCCGCTATATGCAGGAGATGATTCCGTTCGTGGGTCCGCACGTCGACGTCATGGCTCCCGATATGGGCACCAACGAGCAAGTGATGGCGTGGTTCATGGACACGTATTCCATGTACCAGGGGCGTACCGTAACGGAGATCGTAACCGGCAAGCCTGTTGGCGCGGGAGGCACCTTAGGGCGTCGGGAGGCGACAGGACGCGGCGTCGCCCATCTGGCCAAACGAGTTTTGAAGGATCTGTCGATCGACTGGTCGACGGCGACCGCGGTGGTTCAAGGCTTCGGCAACGTCGGCTCGTACGCGGCACTGGAGTTGAGCAGGAGCGGCGTCAAGATAGTAGGTGTCGGCGACCACACGGGCGCATTTTACGACCGTGCAGGCCTCAACGTCACACAGTTGATCCGTCATGCGGCGAGGCACGGAAGTCTGTCTGATTATCACGAAGCGCCCCGTCTCGATCCAGCCGAGCTCCTGCAGCTTCCTTGCGACGTCCTTGTGCCAGCAGCCATGGAGCGGGTGATCGATGATCGCGTGGCGCGGGATCTGCGATGTCGCGTGCTTGCTGAGGGCGCCAACGGCCCGACCACTCCGGAGGCTGATCTGGTCCTAGAGAGGCGCCGCAACGAGATATTCCTCATACCGGATATTCTCTGTAACTCGGGCGGCGTGATCGTGAGTTATTTCGAGTGGCTTCAAGACCTCCAGCAATTGTTCTGGGAAGAAGAAGAGGTTATGCGGAGGGAATATCAGATCCTCGATCGCGCATTCAACGATATGGTTACCCGCGCCGCTCGTGACAACGTCTCTCATCGAACCGCCGCCATGGCCATAGGTGTCGAACGAGTGCGGGCAGCGAAAACGACCCGAGGGCTTTTCCCATAATAAGCTCACCATTCTTCGCTAACGGCGAGCGGCACTCTGCCCATCCTCATCTCACGAAAATGCCGAGACCTTTGAAGGCCTCGGCGAGTCAGGGAGGAAACGCCTCATGCGAGGCCGAGATCTAAAGCGCACGCGGCGAACTCTTTGTAAACTCGTTTCTGCCGAAAGCCGCCCTCGCGGTGGGCGAACACTGGCTGATTATGTCCGCAGGGGGCCGGCATCTCCGCCGATTTCGGCGAATCGAGACCTAGTAGACCTCGCTATGTCCGCTATTAGTCTCTGCACCAGATCTGATACGGGACGATCGACCGGGAGGCAGACCACAAGATTGCGTTGGGCCCAGTTATCCGACAACTCGACAGCCCGCGCTCCTGCGTCCTTCACCGAAGAAGAGATGACGCTTACTGGGACGACGGCAACGCCGGCGCCCGCAGCCACCATGCGGCAAACACTTTCAAACCCTCGCAAACGTATGCGGATGACCAGCTCTCGACCGAGCCTTCGCGCATGATCGGCGAGATATGTCTGAATGGATGCCTGCTCATCTAGGCCGATGAAGTGCTCGTTCAACACCTCGGCGAACCCTATTGAGGTGTAGTCGGCGAGCCAATGCCCCGGAGGAACCAGTACGACAAGGCGGTCCACTCCGAATGGCTCCGTTCGCAGCCCTTCAAACTGCGCATTCTCGGCGGCAATTCCGAGGTCTGCTTCACCCGCTCTTACCGCCACCGCGATGAGATCCGACGTCTGCTCCTGGAGATCGACCGTCACGTCGGGATGCCGGGCGAGATAGCTCGCCAAGACATCCGGAAGGAAGCTTGCGATGGCATTCGAATTGGCCCGCATCCGTATCAGGCCCCGTTCGCGCTTTCTCCACGATCGGACCGCCCCGCTCAGCCGCTCTGCCTGCATAAGTATGCTGCGGGCGTGCCCGGCGAACTCCAGTCCCGCTGAGGTCGGTCGTGTCCCTTTGACCGTACGCTCGAACAACTGCAGGCCAGCCCGCTCCTCTAGCGATTTCATGCGTTCGGACAGCGCAGAAACAGAGAGGTTGGCATGTCTGGCTGCCGCGGCAAGCCCACCTCTGTCCACGACGAGCACAAGCAGCCGCAGATCCACCAGATCGAAATGCATGCCTTTCTCCAACTCCGAATGCTGTTGCTGGATAATACGACTGTTGGTCCACCAGCGATATCCAATAGGTTCGACCAGAACGAGAGGTCTAGATGGTTGACGGACACGACTACCAGGAATGGATCGGGCGCACAGTAACCCAGGAAGACATGGTGACAGCCAGTCCGATTGAGCGTCTGGATGCGACCCTCGAAACCGACCACCAGCTCTATTCAACGGGGGTTGCGCTGCCTCCGCTGGCCCACTGGTTGTATTTTCTACCTAACGAACGGCAATCGACATTAGGGCCTGACGGGCATCCCAAGCGCGGGGGCTTTCTTCCTCCCATCCATGACCTTCCCCGGCGGATGTGGGCGGGCAGCAGGCTCACCTTTAAGAGCCCGCTGCGCGTGGGCATGCATGTCAAGCGGACATCGACGATCGAAAGCGTGACGTCCAAACAAGGTACGACCGGCCCTCTGGTGTTCGTCACGGTAGGGCACGCCGTCCACGACGAGAACGGCCATCTACTTCTGACGGACCATCACGACATTGTCTATCGAGATGTCACAGCGCCCGCCGACAGAGCGAGATCAACTGCACCGAAAGGACCATGGCATCGCAGCATCGTGCCGGATACCGTCATGCTGTTTCGCTATTCGGCTCTCACGTTCAACGGCCATCGTATTCACTATGACCGAACGTACGTCTTTGCGGTGGAAGGTTATCCAGGCCTGATCGTCCATGGTCCGCTCATTGCTACTCTCCTGATCGATCTCGTTAGGCGCAGTCTCCCTTCCTCAGTGGTGGTGAAGGCATATTCCTTCCGCGCGGTGTCGCCGCTTTTCGACGGCAGCGAACTTCATCTGAATGGCAGTCCGCCGGACGAAACCGGAAAAATCCTGCTGTGGGCCACGAACGATCGGGACGAGCTTATCATGAAGGCGGAAGCTACAATCTAAGGTCGGAGGTGTCGTGACGCGGCCACTGGACGGGGTATTGGTCATCGCAATCGAGCAGGCAATCGCGGCTCCCTATTGCACGCGTCAGCTTGCCGACCTCGGCGCCCGAGTCATAAAGATCGAACGGCCCGATGGTGGCGACTTTGCTCGGGCCTATGATACGCGTGCGCGTGGTCTTGCCAGTCATTTCGTCTGGACCAATCGGTCGAAAGAGAGCGTCACCTTCGACCTGAAACGGCCGGGAGCGTTGGAAGCCGTGCAACGGCTCATCGCGCACGCAGACGTGTTTGTGCAAAATCTTGCTCCAGGGGCAGCTGCCCGCCTAGGGCTCGCCGATGGCGTGCTGCGCTCCACATACAAGCAGCTGATTACTTGCAACATATCTGGATACGGTCCGAATGGGCCGTGGGAGAAGCGCAAAGCATACGATCTACTGATTCAGGCGGAGGCCGGCTTTTTGTCAACGACCGGCACGCCGGACGCCGTTGCAAAGGCCGGCATCTCGATTGCTGACATCGCTGCGGGCACAATGGCTTTTCAGGGCATTTTGGCCTGCTTGCTGCGTCGAGCCAAAAGCGGACAGGGCGATCATGTCGAAGTCTCGATGCTGGAGGCCATGGTGGAATGGATGGGATATCCGCTTTACTATGCGATGGACGGAGCACAACCTCCGGCTCGGGCGGGAGCTGGCCATGCCACGATCTTCCCATATGGGCCCTACGAAACTGCTGATGGCATGGTACTTTTCGGACTTCAAAATGATCGCGAGTGGGCCGCGTTCACGACGATCGTCTTACAACGGCCCGAGTGGGCCAGCGAAGCACGCTTTAAGGGCAATGCGGGCCGGATGAAAGAGCGAGCTGAGATCGATGCCGTCATCTGTGACACGTTCCGCAAGCTGCCGTCGAACGAAGCCATCTCGCGCCTCGAGACCGCCGGGATCGGTACGGCTCGCGTGAATGACATGTCCGCCGTGTGGGATCATCCGCAACTGCGCAGCCGCAAGCGCTGGGCTTATATCGAAACCCCGGCGGGCCCGATGCCATCTTTGCGACCAATTAGCGGTGAGTCCTGGCAGCCGCGTATGGACCCGGTGCCGTCCCTCGGACAACATACCGAGGCCGTCTTGAAGGAATTCGGTCTGACCGAGTTCCGCGAGAGCTGATATCTTCCTGGGACCCGAGCCCGAAGTCATCGACTCGATCGGACGCGATCTCGCACTGCACGAATTCGCCCAAGGCTGCCCGCCTTTGATGCGTGCTCGATTGCACATTAGGTTCGACGGGCCGTCGCCTATCACGCTCACCGTCGATCGGACGAGGCGCGCCGTCGAAGGATGTCTTCCAAGGAGTGGATGCTAAGGCGCGCGTCCCGAAAGGACGCGTCCTTCAATACCACCGAGTGAAGCTCGGTGTTCAACCGGATACCCTCTGCGCGCAGGTCTGCCAAGGCCGAAAGCATGCGCTCGATACACTCCGAACGATCCTCGCCCCTAGCGATCACCTTGGCTATCAAGGAGTCGTAGTGTGAAGGGACTTCCGAACCTGCCACGATATGGGTATCGACCCGAATTCCCGGTCCGCCCGGAGCCAGCCAGCTCTCAACACGACCAGGAGAAGGAATGCCGTCGAAAGGATGTTCCGCATTGATCCGGCACTCAATAGCATGGCCTCTGCAGGTGACCTCGGATTGACGAAGTCCGAGCGGCTCGCCCAATGCCACCCGAATCTGCTCGCGCACGATATCGATGCCGCTGGTTTCCTCGGTTATTGGATGTTCGACCTGTATGCGCGTATTCATCTCGATGAAAGCGAATATCCCGTCCTGGTAGAGAAATTCGAAGGTGCCTACGCCGCGATAGCCGATCGCCCGGCAAGCGGCTACACAGCGCTCCCCAAGTTCGGCGATATTGGCCTCAGGCACGCCTGGCGGCGGCGCCTCTTCAATTAATTTCTGGTGGCGGCGCTGCATCGAGCAGTCGCGGGCGCCGAGCCATACTCCCTCGCCTCCCCCATCGCAGATGACCTGGATCTCGACGTGCCTCGGGTGCTCCAAAAATTTCTCCAGGTAGATCGTCGGATTGGCAAATGCCCGCCTCGCCTCCTCCCGCGTGGCTCCGATCGCTTGGTGGAGACTTGCGCTGTCTCGTACGATCCGCATGCCGCGACCGCCGCCGCCGCCCGCCGCCTTAATGATAAGAGGGTACCCAACCTCGGTCGCACACGCTTGGCAGAGCTGCGGATCATCGGGAAGCGCGCCATGACTTCCCGCAACGCAAGGCACGCCGAGCTCGCGCATTTTCGCCTTCGCGGCGATCTTATCCCCCATTAGCCGGACAACATCGGAGGTCGGACCAATGAAGATGAGCCCAGCGCCTTCGACCGCTTCCGCGAAGTCTCCGTTCTCCGACAAGAACCCGTATCCGGGGTGAATTGCGTCGGCACCAACGGCGGCTGCTGCGAGCATCACCGCCCCAATATCCAGATAGCTCGTATCTGCCGCCGCGCCGCCGATGCAGACCGCTCGATCGGCAAGAGCAAGGTAAGCCGCCCCTCGATCTGCCTCGGAGCAGACAGCGATTGTTCGCAGCCCCAGCGTCCGACACGCGCGAATGATCCGGAGCGCTATCTCGCCTCGATTAGCGATCAATATGGACCGCACCGACATTACGCCGCAAGCTCCGTTAGCGGAACGATACGTCCTCCGCCGTCTTCGACCACCGTCCTTACGGCTCTCGCGATTTCCACAGCGCCCGGAGTATCGCTATGGACCAGGACACATTTTGCGTCGACCTTGATCCGCTTTCCCGACACGGACGTGATAGTCCCGTCATCGAGGAACTGGCTCATTCTCCTCGCAACCTCGGTCAGATCGGTGATAAGTGCGCCCGGATGTCGCCGATTAACCAAGCGAGCCTCGTCGTCGTATGCCCGGTCAGCAAAGATCTTGCCTACCACCCGCAATCCGAGCGACTTCGCGAATGTGCCTGCGTGACTCTTGACCGAAGCCGCGATGATCAGATCCCTGTCGAACGCCGCGAACACTTCGAGAATCTTCTCGATATATTCCTTGTTTTCCTGTGCCATCTGGCCCAGGGCGCCATGGGTCCCCGCGTGGGTAACCTTGTAGCCATTGACCTTCGCGATAGCAGAAAGCGCACCCAGTTGATAAAGCGCATGCTTCTGCATGTCACGCGGATCGATCTTCATCGGGATACGCCCGAAACCGAGTATGTCCGGCAGCCCGACATGTGCGCCGAGAGCTACGCCGTTCTCTTTCGCTGCCTCGACCATGCGCGTCATGATGACCGCATCGCCCGCGTGAAAGCCGCAAGCGACGTTCGCTGATGAGACCAGCTTCATCAGCGCCTCGTCGTCTCCCATCCTCCAACGGCCAAGGCCTTCGCCAAGATCAGAATTGAGATCAATCTCCATGGGTGCTCCTTTCGGCAGGACCTTCGTTTCAGCCCGATGCCATTATGCGGTATAGCGTCGTTCCGTATTCGACGTCGCTCTCACTGCGGCAGACCTGCTCGATCACACGACCGGCGACGGGCGCGATCACCGGCCTGAAGATTGGTCCGATAGCGATCACCCCGAGCAAGTCACCTTCTTGAACGTGATCTCCTACGGTCGTCGCCTCTCCCAACGGGTGTCTATTCGAGAACCTACCCACAGCAGGAGCCCGAACGAACGTGGCTGCGTCGGTCCGCTCGACGCCAGCCAGCTCTAGCGCTCTCGTCCCCACCATTTTGCGGTTGTGCCGGCCCAGAGAGAGGCGGATCGAACTCTCTCCGCGTTGCGCCTCCAACTCTTTCACGCCTGCCCGTTTCATTTGGGCGATCAACTCCGCTAATTCCCAAGACTCGATGCTCATGGGAGCTTCGCTCGCGGGGAACACCTACAAAACTTTGCCAACCGTCGGATCTCCTCGATGTAGCTGCGCGTCACCCTCTCGACATCGCGAGCTTCGGCGAAGCTGCACCGAACGAAGTGAAGACACTGGCCTGGCCTTGCTTGCCCAATCCGCCAAAGATCGGGCTCGATGACGACACCAATCTTCGGGTAACCGCCCGCAGAGTTACCGTCCGCCAGTTGTATCACCGGATCACCGGAAGGCGGCACCTGAATGACGCCAGGTACGATCGGGTGCGACCTCATTTCCACGTCATGCGTCCGGCACAGTGTCGCGCCCGTAAGATGATAGCCCATCCGGCTGCTTTTCGTGGAAATCGTCCAAGGTGTGGTCCAAAAGGCGGTTTTGGAGGATTCGTCGAACAGGTCGTACTCCGATGCCGTAATGACGCGGAGGATGACTCCCCCCGGGCTGCTGCCCGCCCACGTCGCCGACGGCAGCTCAGACAAGGCTGGACTGGCGCCATATCCTCCTAAATCCCGCAGAGTGACCGGAGCGGCGTGCCCTACCTCCAATTGGTCTCCGGCCTTAAGCGAGCGCCCTTCAAAGCCGCCGAAGCCATCGCGCAGCTGCGTACTGCGAGATCCGAGTATTACGGGAACTTCGACGCCACCGGCGATCGCCAAATACGTCCGCAAACCGTCCACCGGCTCGGACACCACAAGCTTTTGGCCGCCGCGAGCCGGCGTCACCCACCAAGGAAGTACCGCCACGCCATCGAGCTTTGCACGAGCTGTCGCGCCTGTAAGCACAAAAAGAGTGTCAGAATGAAACTTCACCGCGAACGGATACAATTGCAGTTCGATGGCGGCCGCGTTCTCCTCGTTTCCCAAAAGCGCATTGGCCGCCGCCAAGGCCACGTGATCCATCGCCCCGGATCGTCCAATCCCAAATCCTCGAAAGCCGACACGGCCGTCATCCTGCACGGAGTTGAGCGGCGGAGTCTGAACAACCTCAATCATCTCTCTATGCGCTCCACGCGGAAGCGAATTCGATCACCGACATCGAGAAGATTTGGCGGATTGCGACTTAGATCAAACGGCACCGGCGCCTCCGGTACGTGCCCGATGACGTACCAGCCGGTCGGAAACGTCGGTGGCCCACCGGCGCCGCGAGGATTTCCAAGATTTGATTGCCCGCCCCCGATCGTCACATTTCCCCCAAACGGACGCACCACGGGCACCTTTCTTCGAGGTGTGAAGAGACGTGGGTCTAAACCGAAGAGATAGCCGAATCCCGGCGTCGTGGAGGGCGCGAACACGACATATTCCGGAGTGGAATGCAGCTTTACGACGGTCTCCGGATCGATACCGTGATGAGCAGCCAGTTCACCAAGGTCCATGCCGCGATCGCCTCCATAAACGACACCAACCTCAAGAAGCTTCCCTTGTGGACCGCCCGGTTCAACTTTCCTCCAGCTCTCCAGAAGTCTCGATGCAAGTGCTTCCGGATCGGCCTTCGAAGAGTCGAACAGGACGAGAAGATTATTCATACCGACTTGAGTATCGACAACCACGTCCCATTGACCGACCTGCTTGCTAAGAGTCCAGATACGCTCCTGTGTGGGTAGACACATCGGCCCCTCCGCATCGAACAAGAGCGCCGCACTTCCGCACAAGCTCACCTGCGGGTTTGCAAACTCTATCGGCCTGGAAGGCTTCATGTCGCTTCGCCATCGCTACTGGTATTGCTATTGCACTTCACCTTGAACAATGGCCGTTCGGCCTGCACTTCCACTCCGTTTTCCACCAATATTTGCTCGATTACACCGGCTGTCGGAGCGAGCAGTGGAGTGAAGAGCTTCATCGCTTCGATGATGCCGACCTGCTGACCTGTGGAGATCCGGCTTCCAACTACTACGAAAGGTTCGGCACCCGGCGCGGGCGCGCGATGGAAAATGCCCTGCATTGAAGCGCAGACGAACGACGTCGTTTCGTCGACGGCTTCGTTCGACACGGTCGCATCAACTGGCGGATCGGAAGGCGCCGCCCCATGCATTTCCTGCCTACCCTGTGCGGCCGCAAACATCGTGATCTTTACGCGCAAGTCTCCGTCGGATGCTTCCAGCTCCTCGACCCCTGATCCATGCATCAAGCCAATGAGCTTTGAGATCATCTTGAAGTCTTCGCTTTTCATGGCTCCTTTTCGTCTCCAAGACTCATCTTCTTGCGTCGCAAACGTCGAAGCCATTCAGCCATCGATCCTCGATGGAGCTGCGTGCCAGCCATATGCTGGGCAACACTAAAAACAGTTCGCCAAAACAACGCCAATAACAAAAGTACCTACTTTCATGCATATGATGCATATAGCCCCGGCTGACGGCAGCTTCTTTTTTCCGCCGTCAAGCACCTCCTGTCGGAAGAGACCGGACGCCTTCTACACAGCAGCCGTTGCTATCGCCGGCCTGGCCCTCCCTCGGCCTCAGCAAACGCCTCCAAGCCAACCAACCTCTGCACAGCGATCAGTACAAAGACGGTTGCTCCGATCAACATCGTCGAAATTGCCGATATAATCGGACTTGCGTCCTCCTGTATCGCGGCAAAAATCTTGACTGGCAGAGTTGTGGCGTCGGGTCCGATTAGGAAGAGCGTCACGGTCGACTCGTCGAACGAAATGATAAAACTGAAGATGAGTGCCGTGACAATGCCCGGCCGCATCAGTGGAAGAATAACCTTGAAGAACATCACGACGGGCGTCGCGCCCAGATTCATCGCCGCCTCCTCGACATCCTTCTCAAGGCTCCGCATGTTGTTCAGGATCGGTCGATAAGCGAAGGGTAACGCTAGGATTGTATGGGCCAGCACAATGCCGCTATACGTTCCATTCCAGCCGAGCGATCCGATCACGGTCAGCATCACGACACCCATTGCGGCGTGCGGCAATACCAGCGGCACCAAAATCATGAACTCGAATGATGCGCGGCCCCAAAAATGGCGGCGCGCGGTCACCAATGCGGTTGTCAGCGCTAGGGCAGTGCTCGCCACCGCGACAACAAAAGCAATGACGACGCTGTCGGCCGCCGTTAAAATCCACTCGTCGCTACTGAAGAATTGACTGTACCACTTCAGTGAAGGCTGGCTGAGCGGAACTTCGATGAATCCCGACTCGAAGAATGAGGACAGCACCACGACCACAATCGGTGCGAGCAAAAAGGCGAGCACTAGGACGGCGACTATGCGGCAAGCGACTTTCATCCTACCTCCCTAAGAGGCCGCACTTTTCTTCGCACGAGCCTCGAGTAGCTGCAGAGGCAGCACGACCGCCAGGGCAGCGACGCAAAGAATCATCGCTAGCGCCGCGGCCTTCGGAAAATTGAAGAGTTGAAAGACATCTTGATAAATTTGCGCACCAAGCATCTTGTCACGCATGCTGCCGAGCAACAGAGGAGTGACCACCGATCCCATTGACATCAGAAACACGATGATGCTGCCCGTCACGATCCCAGGAAAGCTCAACGGCAACAGTACCCTGCGGAACGTTTCAAACGGTCCCGCGCCGAGACTGGCTGCCGCCTCCTCCAGTGATTTGTCCAGCCGGATCAGAACTGTCACTATCGCAAGGATCATGAAGGGTGAGAATACATGAACCAGCCCGATCACGATGGCGGTCGGACTGAACAGGATTTCTAATGGACCCGCGATCAGGCCTGATGACATCAACGCCTGGCTAATGACCCCTTTCTTGCCCAGGATCACTATCCAGCCGTACGTTCGCACGACGACGCTTACCAACCAGGGCATCATCAGAATGATGAGAAAGATGTCGCGCCTTCCCGGATATCGCGCGATCCAGTAGGCAGTGGGATAGCTTATCAGGAGCGAAATCGAGGTCGTGAGACCGGCCAACCAAATCGTTCGATAAAGAGTCTCAATGTAATCTTTACGCGCCAAGACTGCCTGGTATTGCGCGAAGCTCAATTCGTTGTTCGACGTGAACGAGCCGACCACGAGTGAGATGACACCGATCGCCAGAAGCATCAACGGTACGCTAGTTGGAACGAGAAGAAGAAATTGGGAGTCGACTTTTACCGGCCGCGCCTTGAACAACATTCCGCTGCCGCTGTGCCGCCGGGTCGTCCTCTCAGTTCCGACATCCGTCATTGACCCGCCGCTTTCCAATTTATTGCTTACTTGACCTGAGAGTAGATTTGTTCGACCAAATTGACCCGCTTCTCCTGGTTCGCGGCAAGCACCGAACAGTCTGGCTGGTAAAGTTTCGAACGCAACGATTGCGGCGAACCAACCTCCTTGAGCTGTTCCTGGCTAAGCGCGGCAGTTTGATTGAGCGGTAGGAAGCCAGACGCATCAAGCATGGCCAATTCTGGTGCTGGCCTTAAAGCATAGTTTATCCAGGCTTTCACGGCGTCCAGATTCTTCGCGCCTTTCGGCACGATCAAGAAATATGACAGCAGCAATCCTCCTTCGGAGGGTATTGTGATATCGACGTTCTTTACACCGGAAGCCCGCATGGTCCAGACGCGGCTCGAATAGTAGGCTCCCGCCGTGACCTCTCCGCGCGACAGCAGGGCATTCATCTGAGCAGTGGAGTTCGTGACAGTCAGAGCATTACGCGCGATCGACGTAAGCAGAGGAATGCCGGGCTGAATGTTGTTTTCGTCGCCCCCTCCGACTTTCGCAAAGAGAACCAAATCATTGGGAGCAGCATAGATCGGCCGGGCGATAGCGACTTTATCCTTGAATTTCGGGTCGGCCAATGCCCGCCAGGACTCGAAGTCTGACGCTTTTGCCTGATCGCTGTTGAATGCGGCCCCGTAATACTGAAAGTAGATGCCGAAAGCGTAAACTTCGCCGTTCTGGTCTATCAGATAGGACGACTTCTCGAAATTAGCCAGTTCGGGGAAGTCTTCCTTCTTAAAGCTTTCCAGCAATCCATCCTTTTGGAGATTTGCGGCGTTGTAGCAGGTGCCCAGTGCGACGTTGAACTGAGGTTTTCTCGCTTGGGCTCTTAACGTCGGCTCCGGATCCGACCAGTCGCGGATCTTGACCACGATACCGGACGACGCGGAGAACGGCTTGCCGACTTTCTCTCGCCACATCTCGCTGTTGCCTCCTCCCCAGGTGCCCATGACAACTTCTCCGTCGGCGGCGCACGCAACCGTCGTCGAAAGGCTGAACAAGCTCAGGGCCATCAATAGACCGGCAGCGTGCTTCACTTCCGCACCTCCTTGTTCGCGAAAACGATGGCGTCCTCCAAATCCCATGCCAACTTGACCTGAGTTCCCGGAAGCAGGCCTTGCTGCTGCACATGCCGGGCCGTCGTATCCACCACCACGACCTTGTCGTCGACCACAACGCTTTGACGGACGGTCGCGCCCATATAGATGTTCGCCACGATCTGGCCGACCATAAGACAACTGTTACCCCACACTTCGCGTCCCACACGTACGTTCTCGGGACGAATCGATATCGCGACTTCTGCGCCGATTTTCATCTCTGGAGTTGCCACTATCAGAGCGTCGGCCGAGACCTCGCTCAGGTGCAGACTCGCACCGTTTTTCTCGAGAGACTGCACGTGGCCGACGAAGATGTTGATATCCCCGAGGAAGCCTCCGACGAATGCATTCTTCGGGTTCTCGTAGACCTCACGCGCGCTGCCCAATTGTTCGAGCTTTCCATGATTGAAAACGGCTATCCGATCCGACAGGATCATCGCCTCTTCCTGATCATGAGTCACGAATACGAATGTTGTGCCGACTTGGTGCTGGATACGCTTCAATTCGATCTGCATCTGGCGGCGCAGCTTGAAGTCCAGTGCACCGAAGGGCTCATCCAGCAGGAGAACGGACGGGCCAGTGACCAGCGCGCGCGCCAGGGCCACGCGTTGACGTTGACCGCCCGATATCTGTTGTATCCGACGTCGTCCGAGCTCGCTCAGATCCACCAACGCGAGCGCCTCGCGTACTCTTGCTACGATTTCGTCGCGTTTGACCTTTTTCACCGCCAGCCCGAAGGCGATGTTCTCCTCGACAGTAAGGTGCGGAAATAGCGCCAAACCTTGGAAGACCAAGCCGACGGGACGCCGATAAGGCGCAACGCCCGTCATCACATGGCCGCCGATCTTGATTGATCCCGCGTCCGGCTGCTCGAACCCCGCGATCATGCGCAAGGTCGTTGATTTACCGCAGCCTGACGGTCCCAAAAATGTCAAAAATTCGCCCTGCTTGACCGTCAATGACAAGTTGTCGACGATCGAGTTATCTCCAAATCGTTTCGACACTTCGATGATTTCGAGCGCGGCCACTCTATCCGCGTCGGAATCGATCGAGCATGCTGGCGGTTCGACGATCCTGACGGCGCGGTTAGGCATTGCTCAACTCGAATACCGGTGCTTCTTGTGGCCGCCGCTCCTTGAACAGGCGGCCTACCCCCGTTGAGGTGACATCGATCTTCATCCTTCGGAGTGCCGCCCAAAGAGAGGCTTGGTTCGAGGTGACAACCGGCAGGTTCAATTCCCTTTCCAATCGGTCGATTTGATCCATCACCAGCAAATTGGTGCAACTGACAAACACGGCGTCACACCTTGAAATGACCTCACGGCTTGAGAGCACCTTGGAGGCAACGTCCGCCGACGAGATGGTCAGGATCTGTCGTCCATCTGCGCAAAAGAAGGAATCGACGGCCTCCACGCCGAAGCCATAGTGCTGCAGAAAGAGGGCCTCTTCCTTGTTGATTAGATCCGGATAGGGAGTGAGCATGAATACTCTGGTCGCCCGAACGGCCTTCAAGGCTTCGATGACGGCTGTTGAAGTGGTGACAGCGGGAATTCCGGTCAACATCGTGATGCGGTCGGCTAGCTTGGCTTCGTTGCCTAGCCCCTCTAGGAAGCTGGCACTCGTACATCCGTAAACTATCACCTCCGGATTCGCCTGTGCGAGATCCGAGGCCGCTCGATCCAACGAGTTGGCCATAGCGAGCTGCGCTTCCTTCGCTATAGCGGTGCCGGGTTTGGTGAGCCTGTTGTGATTGAGCTTGACATTGGGAGGAACGTAGGACGGTAGCTCGGTTTCCATAGCCACATTTATCGGCGGCGCGAGGATACCTATCCGTCGAATGGCGGCCATTACTTCCTCCCTTGTCGATCGCTTTGAGGCTAGCCATTTGGTAGTATTATTTCAAGCTACCAAATACCTCGACTTTCGTGGAGGCGGTTTTGCAAGACCAGCTCAGCGGCCAGCTCGATGAGTTGATCTTGGCGGTTCGCCCGTTTGGCCGCGATACAGAACGCTGGTTAGAGAGCTCATGCGGCCCTGGAGCAATGATGACATCATGTCGCAGATCTCCATTTCGCATCACGGACCCGATGAACCGCAAAACGATATGAGCTGCTCGAATGTGGTCCGACATCGCTCCACACGTATTGTCAGGGCAGCGAGCTGCATCAACTCAGTCGACTGCATGCCCGGGCTATGCGGACACAGGCCTCCTTTAAGGTTTCGTCCGCAGTAGCATATGAGATTCTGAAGTGGGGCGATAAGCCATAGGCCGCTCCGTGCACCACCGCCACCCCTTCGGCATCGAGGAGATACTTGCAAAAGTCCTTGTCATCGGCAAGGACGGTTCCGTCCGGGGTCCGCTTTCCGATCAGGTCGCGGCAGGAGGGGAAGACGTAAAAGGCGCCGGACGGCTTGTCGCAAGCCAACCCGGGCACGGACGCGAGTCCTTCCAGAACCAGATTGCGCCGTCGTTGATATTTCTCTGCTCGCTCTCGAAGCCCCTCTTGCGGCCCGTTCAAAGCCTCGACGGCCGCAGCTTGGCTGATGGACGATGGATTGGCCGTGGCCTGAGATTGCAATTTCGCCATTTGGGATATCAACTTCGCCGGACCCGCGGCATAACCGATGCGCCAACCCGTCATACAATAGGCCTTCGAGACGCCATTGACGACCAGGGTTCGCTCCGCGACGGACTGATCGATCGCCGCCGGCGTACAATATTCGAGCCCGTCATAGACAAGATGCTCGTATATGTCGTCGCTAAGGAGCCAGACGTGCGGATTTCTTCGCAATACATCGATGATTGGCTCCAGCTCCCTGCGCGTGTATACGGCCCCCGTGGGATTAGAAGGCGAGTTCAAGAGGAGCCACCGAGTCCTCGACGTGATCGCACGTTCCAAATCGATCGGATCGAGCTTGAAGTTCCTCGCCGCCGGGCAAGCGACGATTTTGGGTACCCCACCGAAGAACGACACCATTTCCGGGTACGACACCCAGTACGGAGCCGGGATGATGACCTCGTCTCCGTGATCCAACGTCGCCGCCAACGCATTGAATAAGATTTGTTTGGCGCCGTTGGCGACCGAAATTTGACTGACCTTGTAGGAGAGGCCGTTCTCACGCGCGAATTTCTTCGCAATTGTCTCTTTCAGGACTGCCGTACCATCCGTGTTGGTATACTTCGTCTCGCCCCTCTTCATGGCGGCGAGCGCAGCCTGCACGACATTATCGGGTGTGTCGAAGTCGGGTTCACCCTGGGTCAGATTGAGAATTGTTCGCCCCTGAGCCTGCAATTCCCGCACTCGCTGGGCCGCAGCACCACTCTGCGACGGTTGAATTCGATTCACGCGTGCGGCAAACTCGGAGCGGTTGGACGCAGACGCGGCGTCGAAGACTGTCATTGGTAGTTCCTCTCGTCGTTGTCATCTGCCGGATGTGCAGCAGGCCATTCGCGAGCCGATTTCGATTTCAAACCTATCGGCGCAGGAGCGGCCCCCTCATCGATATCGTCCGGATGCACAGGTAATCGCGTCCGTAAAACGGTCCGCACACGCTGGATCAGATTTGCCGGTCTCTCGATCTCGTATGTGCAGAACACCGTTCGCAATCTCGAAATACGATCCATGCAACGTGAGCTGCTTGCGACCTACGCGATCGCACACCACGGAAAACTCATTAGATTGAGCAAGGACTGATCGATCGCAGCCAGCTCCAAGTCGGTGTGATCGTCGTCCAGGCCGCCGCAACACGGCCAGCTCTGTGCGCCACCGGGACCAGACGTTGCATCCATGGAGTCGTGAAGCTTTCTGGTGAGGCCGATACCTTGCCTTTGGCATAAGCGGGGACGCCCCACACCGGGCGTGACCGAGCACAACCAGAGCAGCCCCGGCGGCGTGGAATTCTCCCTCGACACCGAAGGGCGGTACGCGCTGCAACGTTTCTGATGACGAAGATTTCCTCGGGTCTCGCATTGAATATCAATTCGGGTGAAACGCGGCTGTCGCAACATCCGATCACCAGGGCTTCCGGTGACTGCCCCGCGCGCGGCCAATGAATCGAACCTTTGTCGTTCCTGAGGAAAGCGGTCCAACATGAAAGCGGCGTAGCCCTGCATCAATTGTGCGGGAAAGCTCGACACGTCACTGGACATTCCGGATCCTACCACCGATGAGCAATTGCTGTCGGCCTGGCCACAGCGGACAGGATTGACCGATCGCTTATGGGGCCAAATTATCAATCACGCCTCGCCACGACGCCAATTACTAAAGCGCCTGCAACCATGCATGACGAGAATAATCTCGAAATTCGCTGTCGCGGTTGCACTTCAAACCCAAACGCGGCGTCAACTTGGCACGGCTGACGCCATTCCGGTCGGCGCCTAGCTGCCGACGGTATTTCCGAGCGCCTTGATGTTAATCGGCTCTTACAATGCGCTCCGCAAATCAGCTCATCCCGTGCTTGCCTTTGTAGGGCGAGGGTTCAGGCGACTTCCAACCATTCAGCGCGCCCTTCGCGGGACGAAGGATTTCCACCTTCAGGGGATAGCACTTGGGGGTCTGCCCTGGGACCCGCGGCCCACAGTCGCCGCCGGGACAGGCGGATAGCGCACCAAGGAGATTGATCTCCGCGAAGAATTCGATGAAGTCGCCTGGACGAACCGGGCTTGCCTTTTTGATATACTCGTGACTTTCGACATCGAAGCCTGTGCACATAAAGACGTTCATGACGTCGTGCACGTAGCCCTCGGCTTCCTTCGCCGAAATCTTTCTGAAGGCAGATAGGGCTCGAACGAGATTGGAATGGCAACAGTGATCGTAATCTTCACCGGTTATCATTCTTCTCGTGTAAGGGTCGCAGCGTGTTCCGATCACATCGTGAATTCCACAACCATCGGAATCCCACCCATACCATCCCAGACTGTCGTAAGTGATAGTCGCCATCGGCCTCAGGTATGGCATGCTGCTCCACAGGCGATCACCAGTAGAAATGTGCGTCGCATGAATCGCCCGCGTCTTACCGCTGTAGAAGTGTTCAGAAAGATTGTCGCTATTCCAAAGATTAAAATCACCAACCTGCGATCCCTCCACGCTCACGATCCGAAAGAGGTGCCCGGCAGGCACTTCGAACGCGCCGCCATCCCGAGCAGGGATCGTCAACTCCGACACTTTCTCAGCACCGGACCCAACGTTCTGGTAGAATTCCATATCGAGCGCCGGAATTTGTCCGACGGCGTAGACCGTTTCTTTGCGCGCCGACCGGCGAGTCTGAGCATTCTCCGGCTCGGGCATCGAAATGGATCTGGAAGTCATTTGAGTGTCTCCTAAGAGGAATTCGACTGCTGAGACTAAGATCGTCAGGCGTCCAGGACCGACTTTAGAAACGCCTGGGTTCTCGCGCTTTTCGGTTGAGAAAAGAACTGGTACGGCTCTCCTTCCTCGACAATTCGGCCGTGATCGAAGAAGCAAACCCTGTCGGCGATCTCTCGCGCGAAGGACATCTGATGCGTTACCATGATAACCGTCAGTTCCTTTTGGTGAGTCAGCTCCCGAATGACCGCTAGCACCTCGCCAACGAGTTCAGGATCGAGCGCCGAGGTCACCTCGTCGAATAGGAGTATTTTCGGTCTCATCGCCATTGCTCTCGCGATCGCAACCCTTTGTTGCTGACCGCCTGACATCCTCGCAGGGTAGTAGTCGCACCGATCTTCCAGTCCCACCCTTCGAAGCAGCTCCTTTCCGAGGCTCACGGCTTTCTCCTTCGGCATCTTGAGGACGCGAATCGGTCCCTCGGTCACGTTTTCAAGCGCCGTAAGGTGAGGAAAAAGATTAAAGCTCTGAAAGACCATGCCGACATCGCTCCGAATCGTACGTGTTTGCCGGGCCGATGCTTGGCGTGCTGCGCCGGTCGAATCGCACGACCACAACTCACGGCCGCAGATAGAGACACTGCCTCTGTCGATTCCCTCCAATGTCATGAGAACCCTGAGGAGAGTTGATTTTCCCGATCCACTCGGACCGATGACCACAAGCTTTTCACCCTGTCCGACTTCGAGATTTAGGTCATTTAGGACCGTGGACGCCCCAAAACGTTTTGTAACGTTCCTTAGCTGTACTGAGAACGGTCCGGCCGACATTACCGCCATCCCTTCTGGGACAGTCGCTCGAGCCTGTTGATGAGAAACGCGCCGGCAATGCTGAGGACGAGAAACATTATCCCAACCATCGTTATGGGTTCAAAGTACTGAAACCGCCTGGCTCCTTCCGCCTGAGCAACGGCCATGAGTTCCCAAACGGATATGGATGCGAGCAGCGGCGTGTCCTTCAGCATGTAGACGAAGTAACTTCCGGCATTTGGAATGATGAATGGGATCATCTGTGGAACAATGATCCGCCGATATGTGTCGAACGTTGAGAGATTTATGGATGTTGATGCCTCCCATTGCCCGGCCGGAACACCGATCATTGCGGCACGGTAGACCTCGGCCATATACGCACTGTAGTGCAAGCCGAGAGCAATGACGCCGGTCACCAGCGGGCTGATCACGACGCCTGCCGAAGGCCCCACGAAGTACAGAAAATAGATCAGGACCAGGAGCGGCACCCCTCTTGCGAATTCGACGTAGCCGCGAACTAAGATTTTGGTCAGACGGTGCTTAGCGCTGTACAGCGCAAAGAGAAGGAGGCCGCCAAGCAGGGAGGCGATAAAACCGAGGACGGCGGCGAGCAATGTGGTTTGCGCCGCGACCACGAGTTGCGGAAGCAACTCCCAGGCATATTGGAAATCGACCTTCATGCCGACCAGCCCCTGGTTGCGCCGTGCGTTGGCTTCCCCTGCCATAACCCGAGACGTCGCTCTGCGTACGCGATTGCCGCTCCTATCAATTGCGCCGCAGCCACATAGAAGATCATGACAACGAGATAGATCGGCACGGTCTGAAAGGTTCTGATATTGAGAGAGTAGGCTTCAAAAGTCAGTTCCGGAACGGTCGCCAAGGCGGCAACCGAGGTGGCTTTCAATACCAGGATGCTGAGGTTACCGAGAGGTGGTATCATCGACAGCATTGCTTGAGGAAGAATGATCCGGCGCATCATCATTGATGGCACCATATTGATCGCCAAGGCGGCGTCATACTGGCCCCGCGGGATAGCGCCGATCGCCGTCCTGACGACCTCAGCTCCATAAGCCCCGAAGCACATGCCTATGGCGAGTGTGGCCGCCCAAAAGGCGGAAATCGCAACCCCGAAGAACGGCAAAACAAAGTAGAGCCAGAACAGGACGACCACCAGAGATATGCCCCTGAAGATCTCGACATAGAGCAAACTGATGGTTCGGATCCACCAGCTCTTGGATGTCCTGGCGATACCGAAAACGAGCGCGCAAGCGAACATCAATACTGTCGAGAGCGCGTAAAGGGCCATCGTCGTTACCGCACCAGAAAGGAGCAGCCATCTACCCTCGTAGAGCGCCGACATCTGTCACCGTCCGCTTCGGGCACGAGTCCTACTGCTTACAAAGAGTATCGAGCTTGACGTCGGCCGCCGGCACTTCGTTCTGCGTCATGCCGTACTTTTTCAGGATCTCAACATATTCCGAAGAATGCACGATCTTGAGCATCTCGGCATTAAATGCGTCCCGAAGCTCCGAATCCTCCTTACGGAAGGCAAATGCGCCGTAGTCTTGCTTCGGCTTGCCATCTATGAGCAGGCCCGTGTATGGTTCGGCGACTTCCAGGGTCGGATCGTTCTTTGCGTTCCAGCGTGCAGTTACCGATATAAGCAATGCCCCGTCGATCCTGCCCGCTTTCAGGCTCGCGACATTGGAGGGGATGTCCGGAAAACGCGTGATTTGGCTATCCTTCACGCCGGCCTTGACTGCATTCTGTGTCGGCTGGCCACTTATGTTGCCACCAACCTTGATGTCCTCGTGTTTGACGATGTCGTCAAGACTATGGATTTGCTTGGGATTGCCTTTGCGAACGAGAAGACCTTCCTGAACGGTGAAGTTGGGCTCGGTGAAGAGAACCTGAAGGCAGCGCGCGGGAAGGATATAGAGTCCGGTCGCGATAAAATCGAAACGTTTGGCTTGAAGTCCCGGGATGAGCGATCCGAACGCAACCACCGTTCCTTCGATCCGCTCTACTCCAAGGCGGTTGAATGCGAGCTTTGCGAGATCGTAGTCTGACCCGGCCAATGATCCATCGGCCTGCTTGAACGCGAAGGGCGGCTCGTTGCTGAAGCCGAGGGTAAGGCCGCTCTTCTTTGCGTCGTCCAGCCTGGCACCGGCAAAACTCGATGACGAGAAAGTCAGGAAAGCGAGTGCTAGAAAAATATGCAAAGTTCGTAGCATGTGTTTCCTCATCTGTCTCGAATGCGTCGCCATTGACACACCGGCATCTCTTTTGGCTTCTGCTCAGTTTGGATTGAGCCAGACTCGCATCCTACATATCTGAAGGGTTATTCGGAACCGCAGCAATTCAATTAGCGTAATGGATGCATTACTTGCTGTAATATCGAGGACGCGCGACTTGCCGGATCCTCCCGATTCCTCAGGAAAACGTGGTCAAGTTGGCTGTGCGTACCGCCGCGACCCGCGCGTCTACAGCACTGCACGGAAGAAGTGCAATTTATCGAATTGTTTGCCCTTGCACGAATTCGAACCGCCCCATCAAATTCTCCAGAGTGCTCCTCACGATTTCGGAAAACCGGACCGCCTGCGCCGTCTTCTTCGAATGGCGCGGATAGACGAAAGCATAGTTGAGCCTTGCCGACGTCTTGCAAGGGCGAACCACGACATCTCGCTCTGCTAGCAGCGCTGCGCTGAATGGATCCGATATCGACACACCCATTCCGGCTCCCACCATTTGGCACGCGATGAACGCCGACGACACTTCAACCCAAATGTTCGCGGCAAGGCCAGCTTGTACGTACATTCCATCAACGATCTGCCGCAACAACGTCGTCCGGTCCAGCGCAATAAAACGGTCCTCGATCAGATCACTGGGGAGAATCGTCTTATTCGCCGCAAGTGGATGATCGGGATGAAGCACCGCAACGGGAACCAATTCGGCGAAGGAATGCGACGTCAACATTTCAAATTGAGTCGGGAGCATTACTATCCCAACGTCGAACCTAAGTCCCGAAGCCCAACGTTCGACTTCGCGTCTTTCCCTGACTTCCAAAGAAATCGAAACACTCGGAAACTCCTTCGAAAATTGGGCCAGTGCCGGCACGAGTAGACTTCGGGCGAGTTGTGGCATTGCCACGATCCGAAGGCGACCGCCTCGATTGGCGCGGATTTCTTTGCCGATGCGGGTAAGATCGTCGATATCCAGCAGGATACGCTCGCATTCCCGCGAGAAGGCTTCTCCTTGAGGAGTCGGAACCAGGCGCCCACCAAGCCGGTTGAAGAGCTTGAATCCCAGCTCCGCTTCAAGGGCAGACAGCGAACGGCTTACCGCTGGTTGGGTCAAATGAAGTCGAGTTGCGGCCCCGGTGACCGAACCGGTCACGATTACACTATGCAGCGCGCGCAACTTTTGAAGGTTCAAAGCCAACTCCCCCTTAAGATTGCTGCTCCTTGCAGGCGCGCGAAACACGCCGGCGAAGCGTGCCAATCGCCGCGACAGACGCGTTAGATCTTTTCTTCTTTCAGCTTGGATTTTTTCTCAACTCGACTCGCGGTAAGCCCTAGAAGGCTTTCCAGCGCCGCAACTTGCGGTGCGGGAAGATACTTCCTTCGAAGCTCGATAATAGCGGGGCCGAACGTCTTCTGGATCGGTTGCCCGAACATTTCGAATATTTCCGCGAAGTAGATCTCGTGCCGCAATAGGGAGTCAGCAAGATTAACTATCGGCTTATTTCGCGTGTAGGAGCCGCCTTGCGCACGAATCTCCGCCACCAGAGCTTCTTCGAAATCCACTGTAAGGGTTACAAGATGCGGTGCGATTCCCACGGGAATGCCGTTTCCCTCGTGGAGATAAGTTCGCGACTTCGCACCGAATTGAAACTTCTCGACTTGAGTCCCGAAAAGGATGATGAGAATCGCAACCCCGCGGTCTGCAGCACGTCGAAGCGCGTCGCGGTGCGGCAGCAGTATTTTCTCTTCTGTTTTTACCCAAATGTGTGATTTCGCTCCGTCGATCATAGCCTCCATCTTGGCGGCGATCGCGTCCTCGCCGTTAATGGTCCATACGTAGCCACCGTCGTTGGACTGTGAAACAGCCGGAATCGTTCGGATCAACTTTGCGCAGCGCTTGCTCGTCGCTGTCGCAATTCGCTCAAACAGAACCTGGGGCGCTACCGCCACATACCGCAGTGGAGTTTCGGAGATCGGTTGAGCCGCCTCCTTCTTTGCCAGACTCTCGAGGACAGAATATGCGTTCGCCTTGGGTAAGCCTGCAAGTTTGGCTACTTCGTAGGCAGTCGCCTGCGAAAGCTCATAGAGCGCGAGGTAGGCACGCGCTTCGTACTCGCTAAAACCCAGAGCGAGCAAGTCTGGCATCAACTCACTTAGATTAGCTTGCTTATCGCCGCTCACCCGATTTTTCCTGATTTGAGCCAAGCAGCGCCCCCACCCGTCGACAAGAAGTGCTTTGCCTCAGTTGATCAATTCGCCTTCGAAGCTTGATTGTCACGCCCTAGCTGACCATTCCGACGTAGCTCCTTGCCGCTCGACGCCGTCGGCGCTCAATTTTGATAGAAGCGCAAGTCTTTGATATCCAGCGGGCAAAGCGAAACTAACATGGGTAGCAGCCTTTATGACTATGGCTTTCGTGTCAAGTGCATGACTTGATCGCGATGGCGCGTTCGACCAGATCGCGCCCAGCCGATCGCAAAGCCAGCCAAAGCGAGCGCTCGAGATGAGATGGCCACAATCATCGACCTAATCAGGCCCACCCGACTCGCCAGATTTTCCGGAGAGCGGACTGGGGGCACAGTCTCAGCCTCCAAGCAACAGAGGACCCTGCCCAAAATATCCTGTCGGGGCGCCCCCTCGGAGAACATATTCCCATTACGGCCGCTCAAAACGAGACCTCGCTACCATTGCATCCAACGGCCAACCACCAATAATTTGCGCGTCGGCACAAGAACCGCGATGGGATGTCCTGACTACGGACCCCTCGGACGTTGATCGGATTGCAGTGCAGCAGACATCTGGCGAACTGTCTCGCTATCTATGGTGGATCGGATAAGTTGCTCTCTGGATGTTGCTGACGCAAACTGGGTTTATCTCGCGCCGCTCGCCTTTTTTGATCCGCCGTCACGTCCAGCAAAGCCTTCCGAATGACGAGACGATCCCGCGACTCCATCATATTGATGTCATGGGGCGACACCTATGATTCGCTCAAAGGCAATCGCGGCAGGAATTTTGGTTCGTCCCCGTACTTCCACGTGCCAAAGCGTGCGCGATATCTGCAGATCCTTCATTTTTATCGCCTTGAGCCGGCCAAGCTTGATCTGATCGCCAATGGTTGATGTTGAGACGATCGAGACACCAAGACCGCATGCGACAACTTGCTTGATCGCTTCCGTGCTGCCGATTTCGAGGGTTTTGCGCGGCCGCACGCCATGGTTCAACAGCGCCTGCGCGACGATCTCCCGTGAGCCGGAGCCTGGTTCCCGAACGATCAGGATTTCATCTTCGAGGGCCGCCGCATACACGTGATTTTCCGATAATGCGAAGGCGTGAGTCGGACCTGCTATCAGGCTCATCATGTCCGTCCGCCAGGCCGTACTGACGAGATCATCGTCTTCGACCGGTCCTTCCACGAGGGCGATCTCTATTTCATGCGCGCGCATCATTCCGGCAATATCCCGCGTGTTGGCGCTTACCAGATGCACATCGATGCTCGGATACCTGCGCCGGAAGCTGCCTATGTACTCAGCGATCATGTAGGTCGCGATCGTGGTGCTTGCCCCGATGTGAAGCGATCCGCTCGCGAGGTTGCGCAGCGACGACAGTTCCTCTTCGGCGGCCCGCTCGGCAGCGAACAGATTTTCTGCGTGCCTGAGAAGTGCCCGCCCCTCGCGGGTCGTACGTACTCCTTTCGATGTACGATCCAGCAAGCGACAGCCCACTTGCAGTTCGAAATCGCGTACTCCTTTCGAGACCGCGGGCTGGCTAACGCGCAAGATGTCCGCTGCTCGCGAAAAGCTTCCAGCCTCAGCGACGGTGGTAAAGAAGCGGAGGAAATGCAAATTCATTGGCATAACGCCTGCTTATCGGCCTAGATCAAAATTCTACTGTTATGAGCCCTTGGTTCTCGGGCATAGCCTTGTCGGCTGGCGAGGGACTCATGGCTCCATGCAAAGATCTTCCCAAATCGAGCAAGGTAGACGCGCCTGCCGGTCGTTTGGTTGCATTGCTTCCCGGCATCCTCTTATGCGTGCTCCTGACGCTGCTGTCGATTGGAATCCAGGAGGCCGAGGAGCACATCTTCCAACATCCCTATGTTGAAGCCTTGGTCATCGCCATCCTGCTCGGGATGATGATCCGCAGCGTCTCAACTACTTCCGAGCGCTGGAAGGTCGGAATCGCCTTCAGCGCGAAACAACTTCTCGAAGTGGCCGTGATGCTGCTCGGGGCCTCGATCAGCTTTGGGGCAATCCTGCCTTCCGGATTATTTCTGATTGCCGCGATCGTCGGAACGGTTGCGGTCACGCTTGCCGTGAGTTTCGGCCTCAGCCGCATGCTCGGCCTACCCACTAAGCTTTCGCTCCTGATCGCCTCCGGAAATTCCATTTGCGGCAATTCCGCGATCGCCGCGGTCGCCCCCGTTATAGGGGCAGATGGCGATGATATCGCGTCATCGATTTCCTTCACCGCGGTCCTTGGCGTGCTGATGGTGCTCGGGCTTCCACTGCTCATTCCACTCTTGGAGCTCTCGGCTACTCAGTACGGGATTCTCGCCGGCCTCACCGTGTACGCCGTTCCCCAGGTGCTTGCCGCGACCGTTCCGGCAGGAATCGTCAGCACTCAAATTGGCACCGTGGTGAAGCTCGTTCGGGTCCTCATGCTAGGGCCGTTGGTGGTCGGCTTGTCGCTTGTCGCACCACGCCTGCGTGGCGAAGTCGCGCCCGGCAAGCGCATTAACCTCATCAAATTGGTACCTTGGTTCATCATCGGCTTCTTGGTACTGGCCGGCCTTCGTTCGTTGCAGATCATACCCAGCAGCGTTGCCGCCCCCGTTGCGAAGCTCGCCAGCGTGCTAACCGTAGTCTCCATGTCCGCACTCGGGCTGGGTGTCGATATCCGGGTGCTTTCGAAGGCCGGCGGGAAAGTCACGATTGCGGTGACCTTGTCTCTGATACTTCTGCTCGCGATGAGCCTCGGCCTGGTTCAACTCTTCAAGTGAGGGCACTCTCTGCTTAACTTCGGGTTGCCAGCTGCGGTGAACATCGGGTTCACCGAAAGGATGTTGCAGGATGTGGTCGTATCACTTAATACTACCCCATACAAGTCAGCTTGTTGAGGATCGATGGGGACCTCCGCGGGTACTGTACAGGCACTACTTCCGCCTTGCATCGTTAAGTCGGCGCAATGAAGGCCGTACCTAAGCAGTTCGAGCCAGAGGCTGCTGGCGCGCTTAACGGCGTCCGTGTCGTGGACCTTTCGCGTCTGGTCGCCGGGAATATGCTCACCCTGCAGCTCGCCGACTTCGGAGCCGAAGTCATCAAGATTGAGGACATCGTCTCGGGCGACCCTCTGCGCGCTTGGCGGGTCAACGATGTCAGCATCCATTGGAAGACCTACGCCCGGAACAAGAAGAGTGTCGCGCTAGACCTTCGCGACGAGAGAGGTCGGACGATCCTATCGGATCTGCTCGCGACGGCGGACGTGCTGGTCGAGAACTTCAGACCCGGAGGTCTGGAAAAGCTGGGTTTGTTGCCCGAGGTCCTTCGAGCACAGAATGCAGGACTGATCATCGTGAGAATCTCGGGATGGGGGCAGACCGGTCCCTATCGGGACAGGCCCGGCTTCGGCACTCTGGTCGAAGGCATGTCAGGCTTCGCTTCCCGCAACGGATTCCCTGATCGACCTCCGCTGCTGCCACCCGCCACGCTCGCCGATATGGTCGCGGGCATTTACGGATTTGGGGCAACCATGGTTGCGCTCAGGCATCGAGAAGTGAGCGGGGGTAACGGCCAGGTTATCGACTTGCCCTTGTTAGATCCGCTTTTTTCCCTCCTCGGTCCCGAAGCCGGAATCTATCAACTAACACAGCAGGTACGCCCGCGGACCGGCAGTCGATCGCTTACCGGAGCGCCGCGCAACACATTCCGTACCAGCGACTCTCGCTGGATCGCAATCTCCGCCTCGATGCAAGTTGTGGCCGAGAGGTTGTTCCGGACTATCGGTCGCCCTGACATGATCGTGGATCCCCGATTTTTGACGAACTCTGATCGCATCAAAAACGCCGATGCTTGCGAGGAGCCTATCGCGGAATTCATTGCCGCGCGGACGCTTGAAGATAACATGAGTATATTCGAGCGGGCAGACGTAACTGCTGCACCAATCTACGACATCGATCAATTCTTGGATGACCCCCATGTTCAAGCTCGCGAAATCGTCGTTGGGTTACCGGACTCCGAACTCGGAACGGTTTTAATGCACAACGTGGTCCCGAGGCTCGAAACTACGCCCGGAAGGATTCGGATGCCCGCTCCGGATCTCGGTCAACACACGTTTGCGATTCTGCGCTCCCTCGGCATCACGCAGGCCCGGTTGGAAGAACTGCGCGAGGCTGGCGTCATCGTGCAGGCTAAGCCATCATCCCAATGACCCGTAGGCGACCGGAAGACACCAGTGTACCGATCTCTGCTTTATGTCCCCGCCTCATCTGAGCGCTTCATTGCAAAGTCGGCGCTTTGTGGCGCCGATGCCATAATCCTGGATCTTGAAGACAGCGTCGCGCCCGCACAGAAGGAGGGGGCACGCAATAGGCTTGCGTCGTCGATAAAACGATGCGCTGCCGCAGGAGCTGACATTTGGGTGCGTATTAATCGACCTCTGTCGGCTGCCGTCCGAGATATCGAGGCTTCGGTGCTCGGTGGTGCCAAGGGCATTCTGATTACAAAAGTCGAGGGCGCCGAGCACGTGCGGTTGCTTCTAGAGGTTGCTGAGCGAACCGAACGGGATCATGACCGTCGGGAGCCACTCCAAGCGATCGCAGTCATCGAGTCCGTCAAGATTTTGGCCAAAGCGGACGACATCGCACGCGCCCACGAGCGGGTGATAGGCCTGATGGGCGGTAGTGAGGACTTAGCGCTATCGATGGGAGCTAATCCCACTCATGAGGCACTTAAGATACCCAAGATGCTGGTTCACATGGCCGCTGCCGGAGCCGGAAAATACTCGTTCGGATTGTTCGGCTCCGTTGCGGACTACAAGGATGTCCGACTAATGCGCGAGCTAGCGGAGGAGGCATTCGGTCACGGAGTTACGGGTGCGACCTGTGTCCATCCTTCAGTGGTACCGATCCTAAACAATGCCTTTGCACCGTCCGACGCTGATGTCGCAAGGGCGCAATTGATCATCGAGACCGCCCGTCAGCAAACCGAACGTGGCGTCGGCGCCTATTCGCTGGAAGGCAGGATGGTCGACGAGCCCGTCGTCGAACGTGCCCGGCAACTCTTGGAGCGGGCGCGGCGCCACCGGCGTGCCGACGCAAGCTGATCAGAGCGTTAGAGTGTCGGCCTGCGGTAATCTGGGCTATTGATTCACAGCGCTCTATGAGCGGCCAGCAAACGTCTGGCGTTCGCGCTTCATCGCCTTGTCGACTTCCGCCGACAGAAGAGCCGTAACCTCGTCTTCGTATCGCCGGACCTGCGGGTCCCTTAAGTCCCGAGGGTGGGGTAGCTTGATCGCCACGTCCGCAATTATTCGCGAGGGCCGTGAGCTCAGAATAAGCACTCGATCGGCAAGCTGAACGGCCTCTGATACACTATGAGTTATCATCACGATAGTTCGATTGGCCTCGACCCAGAGGTTTTGTAGATCCTGGATCATGTAGTTCTTTGTTTGCACGTCGAGTGCGCCGAACGGCTCATCGAGTAGCAGCACCTCCGGATCGTAACTAAGTGCCCGAGCGATGGCGACGCGCTGTTTCATGCCGCCCGACAGAGACGATGGATAGGCATTCTCGAACCCCGAAAGGCCTGTCAGACGAAGCCACTTCCTCGCCCGCTCCTCAGCTTCCTGCCGTGGCACACCTTTGATGTCCAGGCCCAGCGTCGCATTACGCAACACCGTAAGCCAGGGGAACAGCACGAACTCCTGAAAGACCACGCCACGGTCGGGTCCTGGCCCCACCACGAGTTCGTTGTTGATTAGCAGTTCCCCCTGGCTTGCCTTCTCGAATCCAGCGATCAGGTACAGAAACGTCGACTTGCCGCAACCGCTTGGACCGATGATAGCCACGAATTCCCGTTCGTTGATCGTGCAAGAAATGTCCTCCATCGCCAGCACGTTTCCGAAATACTTCTGGACATTCTTGGCGACAATCTTGGGCTTGGTACCGGCACCGTCGCGCAGCGGGAGTATTTTTGCCGTTTCAACGCTCATTGAGTACTCCCCATTTCTCGATGGTAGCAGCTTCGATCTTGCCAACCAGAACGTTCTCAAGAAGATAGCCGAGCGCCGCAATCATCATCACGCCACCATAGATGACGCCAATGTTCATGTATTCGGAGGCGTCATAGATCATGAAACCCAGGCCATAGCTGCTGGCGGCCAGCATCTCGGCGGCGATCAGAGCGCGCCAGGCGTAACCTGTACCGAGCCGTGTGCCGGTGATCAGGCAAGGAAAAATGCCGGGAATAATGACGCGCCAAAATACCTGCCGTCGGCTCGCGCCCATCGACCAAGCCACCCAAAGCATTTTGACGTTCAGCATTTCGATGCCGCTCGCGACGATGTATATCATTTCGAAAACCGCTGCGAGAAATACGACTAGGATGGTCGTGCGGTTATCGATACCCATGACCAACAGCAGGACGGGGGTCCATGCTAGCGTCGGCACAGGCATCAAGATGCTAATGATTGGCTGAAACACCAGCCGCGCCCGCTGACTCATGCCAAGTCCAACCCCGAGCAGGGTACCTATGATTACCGCAAGTGATAATCCCGAGAGCAAGCGCAGCATGCTGTCTGCCACGTGCCACAGAATTGCATATGGCGGGTTTCCGTTTGGGCCGGATTGCACCCAAAGCTTGTTGAGGATCGCGGACGGCGCCGGAAACAAGAAGCCGTTTATCAACCCTAACCGCGAGCACACCTCCCAAGCCACCAGCGGCACCAGGATCAGCGCGATACGAGCCATCGGTATCGCGAGACCGGACGAGGCTGGGGACCGAGTATATCGCTGCAGACGGATGCCGGATGTGTCCACGCTCATCGATGGCTACCCACTTTTCCGTTACCGTGCCAGCGGTGAATGGTAAGTGCTTCGAGCGAGCCAAACACGCCACGTTCGATAAGGAGACCGATCAGGGCCAGGCATACGATGCCGACGAACATCGTGGATACGTCCATATAGGAACGCGCCGCGAATATCATGAATCCGAGGCCATGGGTCAACGCAGCTAGCATTTCGGCCGCGACCAGCGTGCGCCACGAATGCGCCATTCCAAGCTTCAGCCCCGAGATCAGCGCCGGCAGCGCACCGGGTAACAGCACACGCCGAAAGATATCAAACCGGCTTGCGCCCATGCTGCGCACGACCCACAAGGAGTGTCGGCCGATTGCGCGCACGCCCTGGATAGTACTGTACAGAATCGGAAAGAAGGCACCGAGGAAACAGACAGCAATGATCGTGATATCGCCTTGACCGAAAATGACCAGGAAGATCGGAGCCCAGGCAACTGCCGGTAGCGGCAGTAACAGGCTCAGGAGTGGGGAAGCAATCAGATAGGCCGTCCTGTTGAGGCCCAGGAAGAGGCCCATTGGGATGGCCAGCACGCATGCCAGAGCGAACGAACTCAGCGCACGCCACAAACTAACGACAATATGCGTCAGCAATATGCTCTTGGCGGGATCGGCTGGATCAAGCAGCACCCACGCGCGCCGCGCGATATTTGATGGCGAAGGCAGGATCGTCGCATTGACCCAGCCGAGACGTACCGTTGTCTCCCATATTAACAGGAAGACGATGATTGGCAGCGCGAACAAGAATGCCGATGCCGCCCCGCGGTACAAGATGCTACGCAGCCTCTGCTCGTCGGCAACACCCGCGAACGGCGCCGACGGCGTCGCGTTAGACATGATGGAGCCCTTAGTTGGTAGATGACGCGAGTTTCGCCGCTTCCTCATAGAATTGATTGCGCACGAGGCTCTTGAAGTCCGGAATGTTGGGAATCTTTCCGGCCGCCTTCATAGACTCGGCAACCGGCATGAGCTCGTCGGTCATCGCGTCGGTCAGCTTTGGATCGACGTTGATCCGCGTCAAGGCAAGCTCCAGCGCCTTTGGATCGATGTCCACGCCCTGCTTGCTGATATCGGCTGCAACCTTGCTGGCGGCATCGTCCGGTTGCGTCTTCATGTACGTGCCGGCATCGATCAACGTGGCAAGATATCGCGCCACGGCCTCGGGATGCTCATCAGCAAACTTGCGGCGCACCAGCACAAGGTTCGGCGATTCACTTACGCCCTTCATCGACTGAATACGCTTTACCACGCCCATCGTCTCGCCAATCGCAACATGCGGCTCCCATGCCACTGCAGCGTCGACAACACCTTGCTGCACGGCGGCTCGCAGGTCCTCAACCTTCATATTGACGATCTGGAAGTCGCCTTCCTTCATCCCGTTCTTGTCTAAAAAGACACGGAAAGTGCTGAAAGAGCCGGATCCGGCAACCGCGCCGATCTTCCTTCCTTTGAGTTCAGCCACCGCTTTGACAGATGAATGGTTCGCGACAATTACGCCGTAGCGATCGCCCCCATACTGATCGGCGGCAATAATGTAGAACAGATTGGGCTGCATCGCAGCCATAGTGATTAGTCGACCTGAGCCTCCGTTGCCGATATCGATTTGCCCGGCGACAAACGCCTTGAGTATTTCGCTTCCAGAGCTATAGCTCCCGATGTCAACCTTAAGGTTGTACTTTGCGCCCCAATCCTTGGTGCGATAAACGTCGTCGGTTGGAACGGCTTGCAGACCTATCTTTATTGTCAGCGCATCTTTGGACGTGGCGTGCGCTGGAATCAGCATCACGCAGGATGCCACAACAAATGCTACACGACGCAACTTGTTTTGGATTGAGCGAGCCATTTTTGTGCCTCCCTGTCGGCAGTTTATGATGCAGTTTGTTCTGCAACTTATTGATCAGGCCGCTGAACGGCTCTTGCTTGCAGCGACTGCCGCAGCAGCGCTCTCACCTGCGATCTTCCCGAATACAGCGCCTGAAGTGAGCCCCGTGCCACCTGGATAGTTATGATAGAACAGCCCCCCGACCAGCTCTCCAGCTGCGAACAAGCCGGGAATCGGAAGGCCGGCTGTATCCTGCACCTGACCGCTCTGGTCAATCTTGAGTCCACCGAATGTGAAGGTGACACCGCACGTGACGGCATAAGCCTCGAATGGTCCTGTATCAATCGTGTTGGCCCAATGGGACTTGCGCGGCGAACTCTCCGCGGAGCGGCCATCTTTCGCATTCGGGTTGAAGGGAACGTCCTGCCGCACCGATGCGTTAAATTCAGCGACGGTCTTGAGAAAGGCGTTGCGATCAACGCCTTCGAGTTGGTCGGCGAGACCCTCCAGGGTATCCGACGTAATCTTGGTGATTTGCCGGATCCTGTATTCGTCGCGCAAAAGGTGATGCACCTTAGCATCGAATACCTGCCAAGCGAACTGGCCGGGTTGCGCTAGGATTTCGCGACCATACTTGGCATAGGTATAATTGCGAAAATCGGCTCCCTCATCAAGGAAGCGTTGGCCTCGGGAATTGACCATGATGCCGAATGGGTAGCTGTGCTTCTGGTAGGCATCCCCTACTGCGAGATCGCCGAACGCCGGAGCATTTTGGTCCCAGCCGACGGCATGTGCTCCGGACCAATGTCCACATGGCATTGCACCAATCGCAAGCGCCATTTGGATTCCAGCGCCGGTATTGAAGCGTGTGCCACGAACTTTCGCCAGGTCCCAGTTTGGTCCGAGATACCGCGCGCGCATTTCCGTATTAGACTCGAAGCCTCCGCACGCCAGGATGACAGCATTTGAATGCAGATCGCGCTCCTTGCCTTGATGCCGGACGCGAACTCCAACGACCCCGCTATTGTCATTGATCAAACTGACCGCGGCAGTTTCGTAAAGAAACTGGATACCCTTCCCTTCCGCGGACTCTAGCAGCATGTCCACGAGACCGGGACCACCACCCCACACTTCCACACTGAGCCCACCCCAGAATTGGAACCGTCCGTTCACTTTGTAGGCTTGCCGCCCATGACTAGTTTGAAACCTAACGCCTTGCTCTCGCATCCACCGAAGCGTCGGCAAGCTGCGCTTGACTAAAATCTCGCATAAGTCAGGATCGGTCCTGAATTGCGTCACGCGAAACATGTCATCGAAAAATTGGTCCTCGGTGTAAGTGCCGAAATCAGTATTGGCTAACGTATCGGGATTGATGTCCGGCACTACGCTTAGCACGTCCTCCACACCATTGAAGACGTATCGCATGGCGCCCGCCGTATAGGTCGAGTTCCCTCCCCGCTCGTCCCGAGGCGCCGCCTCAAGCATGAGGACAGTCGCGCCATTATTGCTGGCGGATATGGCCGCACAAGCGGCAGCATTTCCTGCCCCTACCACGATGACGTCAGCGTCGAATTCACGAGGCATAATACGAGTTCTTTCCTGGCGGGGTCTTGGGCTCGCAGATTCCGCCTTCCCTGCTTCCTGGAATATGGTAGTAGCATGAGATACTATCCTTCAACAGATGTCAACTGCTGCAATTGTTGAGGAAACCCTGATGAAGGTCTTAGTGCCGGTAAAGCGGGTGGTCGATTACAATGTCAAGGTCCGCGTCAAGGGCGATGGATCGGGCGTTGAACTCGCCAACGTCAAGATGTCGATGAACCCCTTCGACGAAATCGCGGTTGAGGAAGCGCTGCGCCTGAAGGAAGCCGGCAAGGCGGCCGAAGTCGTGGTGGTCTCCATTGGACCGGCGCAGGCGTCGGAGACGATCCGCACCGGTCTTGCCATGGGCGCCGATCGCGGCATCCTGGTGAAGGCCGAAGGCACCGTCGAGCCGCTCGCCGTCGCCAAGATCCTCAAGAAGGTTGCAGAAGAAGAGCAGCCCGGCCTGATCATTCTCGGCAAGCAGGCGATCGACGACGACAGCAATCAGACCGGCCAGATGCTGGCTGCGCTGCTGGGCTGGTCGCAGGCGACGTTTGCCTCGAAGCTCGAGGTCGAAGGCTCCGACTTCAAGGTCACCCGTGAAGTCGACGGCGGCCTGCAGACCGTCAAGCTCAAGGGACCGGCGATCGTCACCACCGATCTGCGTCTCAACGAGCCGCGCTATGCCTCGCTGCCCAACATCATGAAGGCCAAGAAGAAGCCGATCGCGGAGAAGACCGTTGCCGATTACGGTGTCGACGTCACTGCGCGCCTCGAAGTTTTGAAGACGGCTGAGCCCGCGGGCCGCAAGGCCGGCGTCAAGGTGAAGGACGTCGCCGAGCTGGTGTCGAAGCTCAAGAACGAAGCCGGGGTGCTCTGATGACTGCGTTGTTGATTGCTGAACACGAACAGGAGGTCCTCAAGGACTCCACCAACAAGGCGCTGACCGCGGCGTCCCAGCTCGGCGGCGACGTCCACGTGCTGGTCGCTGGCGGCGGGCAGGGCACCAAGGCTGCGGCCGAGGTCGCCGCGAAGCTCGCTGGTGTTGCCAAGGTGCTGGTCGCCGAAGGCGAGGCCTACGCGCACGATCTGGCCGAGCCGCTGGCCGCGCTGATCGTTTCGCTGGCCCCGTCCTACGATGCGATCGTCGCGCCCGCGACCTCGCGCTTCAAGAACGTGATGCCGCGCGTCGCGGCGCTGCTCGACGTCATGCAGGTCTCGGAGATCACCAAGGTGGTCGCGCCCGACACCTATGAGCGTCCGATCTATGCCGGCAACGCCATCCAGACGGTGAAGTCGAAGGACGCCAAGAAGGTCATCACGGTCCGCACCTCGACCTTTGCGGCGGCAGCTGCCGGTGGCAACGCGCCGGTCGAAAGCGTCGCTGCCGCGGCCGATCCCGGCCTGTCGACCTTTGTCGGTGAGGAAGTTGCCAAGAGCGACCGTCCCGAGCTGACCTCGGCCAAGATCATCGTCTCTGGTGGCCGGGCCATGCAGAGCCGCGAGAACTTCGCCAAATACATCGAGCCGCTCGCCGACAAGCTGGGCGCCGGCGTCGGTGCCTCGCGTGCGGCGGTGGACGCCGGCTATGCGCCGAACGACTGGCAGGTCGGCCAGACCGGCAAGGTCGTGGCCCCGAGCTCTATGTCGCCGTCGGCATTTCCGGTGCGATCCAGCATCTGGCCGGCATGAAGGACTCCAAGGTGATCGTCGCGATCAACAAGGACGAGGACGCGCCGATCTTCCAGGTGGCCGATTACGGCCTGGTCGCCGACCTCTACCAGGCGGTTCCGGAGCTGACCGACGCGCTCTCATAACCCCGCTCCACAAGCTTGGTGAGGCGACCGAGAAACGCCTGCAAGTTAAAGTCTGCTGGTGTCTCAGAACAGCCAAACGCCATCCGCGACCACCTCAAAGGCCTCTCGCTCCTGCGCAGGCCACTGTTATATCGACGGCGCCTAGCACTACTTTGGCAGATTGTTGATTTTGCCGCGTTTTATAGGATTGAACGAAGCCGCTGGCGCGGCATGTAGGGAGGCATAGCAAGGATTGCCTCCTGTCTGAGAGGATTGCGGGGTTTCGAAGCCCAACCCTTCAGACAGGAGGTTTTCCGATGGCTGAGATCAGCCCACTTCGCCGCCGCATGATCGAGGACATGACGGTCCGCAATCTGTCACCGGCGACGCAGCAATCCTACCTCAACGCCGTAGCGAAGTTGAGCCGGTATTTCGGTCGCTCTCCCGACCGCCTTGACCTGGAGGATATCCGTGCCTTCCAGGTTCATCTGGTGGCGACGGGGATGTCCTGGCCGGCGCTGAACCAGATCGTGTGCGCGCTGCGGTTCTTCTACGGTGTGACGCTTGGTCATGACACCGTTCCGGAGCGCATCGCCTATGCGCGCCAACCGCGCAAACTTCCGGTCGTGCTGAGCGCCGACGAGGTCGTGCGCTTCCTGGAAGCAGTCCCGAGCCTGAAGAGCCGTACCGCGCTGACCACGGTCTATGCCGCCGGACTACGCGTATCGGAACTGGTCCTCTTGAAGGTTGTCGACATCGACAGCCAACGGATGCTGATCCGGGTCGAGCACGGGAAGGGCGGCAAGGACCGTTACGTTATGCTCTCGCCGCAGCTTTTGAGGATTCTGCGGACGTATTGGCGGCTCACTCGGCCAAAGCGATGGTTGTTTCCCGGCCGCGACGACGAGCGTCCGCTCGTCCCGAACGTGCTGCACGCCGCCTGCCGTTCAGCTTGTGCGGCGGCCGGCTTGAGCAAGTCGGTGACGGTGCACACGTTGCGGCACACATTCGCGACCCATCTCCTGGAGAGCGGGGCCGACGTGCGCATCATCCAGGTGCTGCTCGGCCATGCCAGCCTGGCCAGCACGGCGCGCTATACCCAGGTCGCCACCAAGACCATCAGCAATACGCCAAGTCCGCTGGACCGGCTCCACCTGGAGGTCGTGCCGCCCGGCTGAGCGGGCGCCATGGCTCCGGTTCTGGAAGTGGCGGATATCTTCCGCCGCCACGGCGAAGTGTTTCGACAAGCCCGTGCCGAGCATCTGGGCCGCGTCGAGCGGCGCGTCATGGGCGCGATCACGGCATGCCGGACGGCTGTGCTCGGCGGCCACGTCGAGCAGTGCGATGACTGCGGCGCCACACGCATTGCCTACAACTCCTGCCGCAATCGGCATTGCCCGAAGTGCCAGGGCGCGGCGCGCGCGCAATGGCTCGCCGAACGGCAAGCTGAACTCCTTCCCGTACCGTATTTCCACGTCGTCTTCACCATGCCGGCCCTCGCCGGAGGGATCGCCTTCCAGAACAAGGCCGTCGTCTATGCCATCCTGTTCCGCTGCGCAGCCGAAACGCTCACCACCATCGCAGCCGACCCCAAGCATCTCGGCGCTCAGCTCGGCGTGACTGCCGTCCTCCATACCTGGGGCCAGACCCTGCAACACCATCCGCATATCCACTGCGTCGTGCCGGGCGGTGGACCCTCGCTCGACGGCACACGCTGGGTCGCTTGCCGGCCCGGCTTCTTCCTGCCAGTGCGCGTCCTCTCCCGGCTGTTCCGCCGCCTGTTTCTGCAAGAGCTGCAAGCTGCCTACGCGGCTGGCCAGCTGAGCTTCTTTGGCGCTCTCGCCCATCTCACCGATCCCGCTGCATTCGCCGCGCGCCTTAATCAACTTCGACGGACCGACTGGGTCGTCTATGCCAAGCCACCATTTGGCGGGCCCGAACAGGTGCTGGCTTATCTCGGCCGCTATACGCACCGCGTCGCCATCGCCAACAGTCGGCTGATCTCGCTTGCCGACGGCAAGGTGAGCTTTCCCTGGAAGGACTATCGGCAGAATCGTAAAGCCAAAGTGATGACGCTTGATGCCGATGAGTTCATTCGGCGCTTTCTGCTACACCCCCTGCCGGACGGCTTCCATCGCATCCGCCACTATGGCTTCCTCGCCAATGGCGGACGCAACGATAAAATCGCTCTCTGCCGTCAACTCCTTGCTGTCCGCAACGCGCCGACTGATCAAGAAGCCGGCGACGATCCCCTCACCACATGTCAGATCCCCGTCTGCCCGCATTGCGGCGGCACCATGCGCCGCGTCGATGTCGTCCCGCGAGCCCGTGCCCACGACCATCCGTTTCGTTGTGATACGTCATGACCAGCGCCTGCACCATCCACCTCTTCTGTGATCACCTTCGCGGTGGCAACGTCCGAAGTCGCCGTGGCCGCACTCGTCTCCGAACACCCGGCCAATCGTTCGGCCACGCATCCCAGCGCAGCAAATCGCTCGCTGGATCGCGCCCTTGGCCCGATCAATCCGGCCGCTCACATCCGATGAACGTCTCGCCGACGCCCGGCGACCACAGGCGCGCCTTCCCCGCAGCCGCACCCGCTGCACTATTCCCATAGCGCCCACAACTCCGCAGCTTCGTTCAATCCGGCTTCTATGAGGTCGCACCCACGACCGAGCGCGCGGCTCGCGCCTGCCACGCGACCTCACAGAACCCTCAAGATTCCCGAATCAATTTTTCAATGATTCATGGGTGGTCGGCTCTTGGAGGGCTGACCATGCCAGGATGGGAAGACGAACTCGAACGCTGGTTGATGCCGTTCTTGGACCGGCTGGGTCATAAGACCCGGCAGCGGATGTGTCCTCTGTATGTTGCGGGATTGATCGGTCCCGGCGATCGTAAGAGCGTTCAGCCGATGGCGGAACGCCTTGCCACCAGCACCTACGACCAGTTGCACCATTTCATTGCGGACGGTGTCTGGGACGCGACGCCGCTGGGGACAGAGTTGCTCAACCAGGCGGATCGACTTGTCGGCGGCAGGGCTGCGGTGCTGGTTATTGATGACACCTCACTTCCCAAGAAGGGTGAGCGCTCGGTCGGTGTTGGGGCTCAATACGCCTCGGCACTCGGTAAAACGGCAAATTGCCAGACACTGGTGTCTTTGACGCTTGCGAGCGGCGAAGTGCCCGTGATGGTCGCGTTACGTCTCTTTCTGCCTGACAGTTGGACAAGCGACGTATCTCGTTTGAAGCGCGCTCGCGTGCCAGTCGAACATCGAACGCCACGGTCCAAGCCGGAGATTGCTTTGGCCGAGATTGACCGCGCGATAGCAGCCAACGTGCGCTTTGGATATGTGCTGGCGGTGCAGGATACGGTCTCAGCGTACCGTTTCGACTAGGGCTAACAGAGCGCGGGCTGGTCTGGGCTGTCGGAATCCCTCGGCACCTGAAAGTGTACCCGGTCGATGTGAAGCTCATTTGGCCGATTACCAAAGCCCGCGGGAAACCACGAAAGCACCACGTGCCTGATATCTTGTCGATTGGCGCAGAACAAATGCTGGCCAGCGCCAAATGGAAAGCCGTGAGCTGGCGCAGCGGGACCAAAGGTCGGCTGACAGCCCGCTTTGCTGCTCTCCGTGTCCGCACCGCCGACGGCCCTCCTCAGCGGATTTGGGATAAGGGTCAGCAGCATCTCCCGGGCGACGAAGCTTGGCTCATTGGCGAGCAACGTGCCTCAGGGGATCGGAGGAGGTTCACATTCCCGGGACTTGAGGACGTCGCAAAAGCTCGACGTCGCGCTAGTCCTTATCCTCGTCGCGTTTCCTGCGACGGATCTGGGATCAGCTTGAGGCGTATCGCCTTGATGATACCCTGGACGCGGGTCCTCGTAGCAAGCTTTCGCAGGGCGTTCTTATGATAATTGACCGTATTCTCGCTGATCTTCAGTTCCCTCCCAATTGCCCAAGACGATCTCCCTTCTGCCGCGAACTGCAGGCATTGTTTTTCGCGCTCGGATAGCTTTATTGACGTATCGTGGCTCATGTTTGAGGCGCTCCGTATCAAGATCAGATCGCAATGCCGAGACAGCAAGCCCCATGCCAATGGGGGGTTGAGAAAATCAGGCGGGAGGAAATGATTGAGAAAGGGCGGACGATCGATTTGCGTCCCCTTAGCGGTCGAAGCATTACGACATAGGTCGGAAGCTCAACGTCCCCTTTGCAGCATCGGCTACAATGATCGATATCGATCAAGAAGAGCGCGGCCTAGAACGGGACCGTTTTGCTCTCTTCTTCTGCGGCGACAGCGCGGTGTGTAACTGAACAGTGTCCGCTGCGTTCACGAGGATATGAAAGCTCCCTACCACGATACGTGCTGGAAGATGCGTCGCACCATCATGAGCAAGTCGCGAACTCGGATCGTCTCGAGGCTGACCAGAGCTAAGACTGCTGAGTCGATTAGGATTACCGGTTGCCGAATGGATGCGCCTTTTTGACTTTCTGCCACCCAGATCCACCATCCTGTCATCCGCCGCGATCGGCTCGCGGCGGAAATACGCCATGCTTGGGTCATAGGGCATATGGTGCAGCTGCATAAGGCCGGATGCTTATAGTAGGGGTAGACGTTCGCGCCCGTGGTCCACAGCACGATCCTGGCGTCGACCCGGTCCGCAAGCTCACAAACCTGCCAAAGCGCGATTGCGCCGCCTCCTGGTCCGGCTTAAGTTGCGGAAGCCGTGGAAATACCAGGAAGATTTGCTCTATTGGCTTGGCCCTGGACTTGCAATTCAGAGAAGTAGCAGGATTCTCCACCGTCTTGAGCTCGAGGTTGATGAAGGTGTCGGTTCGACGTTCGGCGAGCTCCCGTCGTGAAGTTCGACCTCGACAGCAGCGCCGCTTAGTTGGTGTAGGAAGGTCAGTGGGTTTCCTTCATCGCGTTGGCATAGACGCCGCTGAATGTCCTCCGGCGTTATGGCATGAAAGGCGCGACGTTCTCCTCACGAACTCCGAATCCGAGTAGTCGTGGATTGCCTAAAATCGCTGGTGCAGCTTTGAGTCCGGCTCGGACAGGTTGGTGCGGTCCTCGGCAAGCGCAGGTCCTTCCTTTCCGTGTAACCGGACAGGCAGACGTCGGCGATCAGTGCGGTCAGGATCTGTAAGGGTGCTTGCGCAGCCAGCGAAGCGACAGGAGCGTTGAGCAAGCGGGCGATCCTGCTTCTGGCTCTGCTCGCATCATTATCAATGCGGAAGGGGGTTGCCGAAACCTCGAAGGTGTCTAGTGCATGCGCCCTATTGCATTGTCGTATATCCTGGCAAAGAAACCGAACCGCTTCGGCCATGGGAGGGCCGCGGGCTATCGGCCAAAGTGCGGTACCGCTGACCTCGCCCTGTCCCTTGACGGCAGCGTGAGTAAGCGCCAGCACAATGCATATGCTCCCATCGGCATTCCCATTGTTAAAACGGAAAGCAACTTCGGTTGGTCATGTGAAGCGTACGATACAATTTTTGCTGAGCTAACTCAGAGCGCAGCTGGCTTCTAAGAGCGTCTTGCGCCATTCGTCGCAGATCAAAGCATGATCGAGATCTCACATGATATCAAACGCTGGTTGCTGGTCCTGGTTTCCAAATTGCTTTACATCTCCCGCCATGTCGACGAGTTCAGAATGTTGCGCTTCAAATCTCGCAGATCAAGCGCGTCTCATTGCGACGAGAAGCCAAAAAGCCGGAAGGTCTAGTGGCTCTGCACAGTGATTTTGACGTGTTGCGCGTCCGGCGGTCAGATTAGCTCCGGCAGGCTCTTGGGATCAACGAGGACCTCGATGCTGCGGGGTATCCTTGGCTGCCGTCTGATTAGGCCAGCTCGTTCCAGAGTCAGCACCATCTGGTGAACCGAAGGCGGGCTGACGCGAAAATACTCTTGCATGTCGGTTTCCGCCGGGGCCCTGCGGTGCAGCCGCGTATAGAGGTGGATGAAGGCAAGGTATTGCCCCTGTTTGGGCGTGAAGGTTTTTGCCGAAGGACTCACGCCGGCCATCCGATTCAGTTGTACGTGCGTGCCTCGATCAAGGAAACTCAGCCAAGTCGAGCGCACCGAACTCAAGACCCTGCTCAGCGGCGGCAAGCATGCGTCCCGCAAGCTCAAGCGAGCGCAGATTTTGCTGGCTGCCGATGCCGGGGTCGGCGACGAGGAGATCGCCAGAAGTGTCGGCGTGGGCGGCTCGACCGTGTACCGGACTAAGCGACGCTTCGTGGAACGCAATCTGGAGCGGGCGCTGAGCGAAGAGCCGCGTCCCGGGGCGGAGCGCAAACTCACGGGCAAGGAAGAAGCCTTGCTGGTGGCCACCGCCTGTGCCGGTCCGCCGGAGGGCCGTGCCCGCTGGACGCTCAAGCTGCTGGCAGGTGCGCTGGTCAAGCTCACCGAGCACAAGAGCCTGTCGCACGAGACGGTTCGGCGGCGCCTGGTCGAAAATGACCTCAAACCCTGGCGCAAGGACATGTGGTGCATTCCGCAGATCGATGGCGAATACGTCGCCCGCATGGAGGACGTGCTGGATCTTTACGCCAAGCCGTCCAATCCCGAGCGGCCGGTGGTGTGCTTCGATGAAAGCCCGGTGCAGCTCATCGGCGAGGCGCGCTAGCCAATCCCGGCCGAGCCCGGGCGGCTCAAACGTTACGATTACGAGTATCGTCGCAACGGTACGGTCAGTCTCTTCGTCCTGCTTGACGTGCATCGTCCCTGGCGCAAGGTCAAAGTCACCGAGCGGCGCGCGGCAGAAGACTACGCCCAATGCATGCGCGAGCTCGTCGACATCCATTATCCGACGCCGAGACCATCCGGGTCGTCCAGGACAATCTATCGACTCATTCTGCCGGCGCCCTCTATCAGGCGTTCCCGCCTGCCGAAGCCCGACGGATCTTGCGGCGGCTCGAGTTCCACTACACCCCCAAACGCGCAAGCTGGCTCAACATGGTCGAGATCGAGATCGGCGTCTTGCGGGGACAGTGCCTCGATCGCAGGATCGATGACCCCAAGCGGCTGCGCCGCGAAATCGCCATTTGGGAACGCCAGAGGAATGCCGCACGCTCCCGCATCAAATGGATGTTCACGACAGACAGGGCCCGCGCCAAAATGGGCCGCGCCTATCCCGACACTTCCAAAGAGTCATAATAATTGTGCAGAGACACTAGTACGGCCAGCACACTATCTGGCAAACGGGGACGAACTCGCAAAAGTTCCGCAGCTGACCGCCACCCATTGCGCGCGCAGTCAAACCGGCTGGCCGCCGCAGATTCCGAGTGCGTACGTCAGATCGTGGACGGCATGCTGCGAGAGGCCAAACCCGACAATAACACGATCTACAGCCTGGCTGGCAAGGAGATAACCACAGCGCGATCTGCCGAGCTGGCGACTAAGCCTAACGCATTCAAGCGTGGAGCACGGAATGGCGGCGACGATAGAGCACGTCGCCACCTTCATGCGCCGAGGACTCGGCCCTACGTTGCAAACAACGTCAATTTCCTGCGCGCCGCATTTGCCGTCGCTGAACTTTGTTCGCAGTGATGCTGTGACTTAAGCGTATCACTCGGCGAGAATGGAATAATTGACAGCGCGACCTATCCCGCGACGCAAACCCTCCAGTCTCAGGGCCTGCCCGGGCGCGATATTGGCAAGATTGACATCCGGGCCGAAATCCTGCAGCAGGCCGACATGTTGTTTTGGGTAGCGGTACGGATCAGCCTCAATCAAAATTCGTTCGAACCAAGGCGCGGCCGCCAGCGCCTTGAGCAGATCGGGCGCGCTTTTTGCAGCCATGTCTATCTCGGACTGCTCCACGATAATATGGTCGACGCCTCGATTGGTTAACGAAGTGACGAGACCTTCAAGTTCTTCCATCCGCATCGGCTGCTCGGGGTTCTTACGCCCAAATTCGTAGATAACCGAAAGCCCAAGGCGCTGAAAGCGCTCGATGAACGAAAGACGCTCGTTGTCGTTCAGCGTGATGTAATTTTCCGAAATCTCCAGAGAAGTGAAGCCGATCGAACACAGATGACTACTGAAGCGATCGATTTCGTTGCGCTGATAAGCATATTCGAACAGAATGCCGCCTGAATAGCAGTTCACTCCCGAGTCGCGGTACAGTTTGACGATCCGCTGCACGACCGGTTTTGGCAAAAGCAGTGCGTTCATCGCATAGATCTTGGCGAAGTCGATATACTCGGCCGCGCAATCAAGCAGATCGGCCACGCCTCGCTCTCCCGTCCAACCGAAGCCGTCCGGACCGTAGTCGATAACCGCTGTCATCCCTCGCTTGCGGGGTTTCCCCTGGCGCGCGGGGGGAACAAAGCCATCGTCGTGCGATTGCATCTCACTCATCAAGCTATCTTTCTGGCCAGAGCAGCGGCCAGCTCCTCAAACTTCCGTCGGCGAATATACACGGCCCCATCCATAATGATCCGTGCCGTACGCTCGATTTGCGCGCTCTCGATGATCGGGCCACTTGCTCCCTGAGCGATACTCGAGGCTACTCGCAGCACGCCGCTCGGATGGCCAAGTCGGACGTTCTGCAACGGCTTGCCGATGGCTGCCGCAACTACCGAGTTCGGGACCGAGCAGGCCACTGCGGTACACACCGCACCGGTGACGGCGAGCGCCTTGTGGGGGCGCTGCATGGCGAGCTGCCGAACGCAGATATCGATGTCCGATGCCGCGACCTCATGGCCACCAATAGCCGAATAGGACCTCGGCGGCGAGACCATTATTACACGCGGAATGTTTGGGCTTTTGGTGCGGGCCTCGGCTTGATCTGTCACCAGACCGAGTTTAACAGCCGCCCATCCCCTAACCTGCTCCAAGCGGGACATTAGCATTTCGTTGATGCGTAGCGCGTCCGGCGACTCGGTGCCGACTGCCCCGACATCGACCGCGTTGACAAAAACGAATGGTGTGGCCGCGTCGATCAGTGACACTTCAATGGTCTTGCCATCGATCGATATAGCTTCGCGAGCGCGCCCCGTGGGCAATAGCTTGCCTGATACGGCGCCGGCACAATTGCCGAAATCTAAACGGATCGGCGCCCCCGTATCGGGCACACCGGCGATTGCGCAGTCGCCGTCTGACAGCGGCTCACCATCGCGAACCGGAATGCGGGATACCACGACCTGCCGAGTATTGGTGTTATATATCCGCACAATCGTTTCTGGCTCGACCGCATCGATCAAACCGCGACGGATAGCGAACGGCCCGACCGCGGCAAGCATGTTACCGCAGTTGCCACCTGTCGAAACCGAAGGATTATCAATGCCGACTTGGTAGAATGTATACTCGATCTCGGCATCCGGGCGCGACGACAACTTCACGACGGCGGCCTTGCTGGTCAGTGGATCTGCGCCACCGATACCATCGATCTGGCGGTCGTCCGGCGATCCATACGCCGCGAGCAGGACGGCAGCCCGTTGGACTTCATCCTGCGGCAGATCGTCGTCCAGGAACACGCCCCCCCGACTGGATCCCCCGCGCATAAATGTGCAGCGGATCGGGATTTGATCTCCGCCGCCCGCATTCATTGCGGACGGCATGACCGGATCGACGTTTGCGTTATGCTGCTCGAAGCGACGGCCCATTATCCACCACGGCAGCTTGAGGAACGACATCGGCCTTGGGTTGCTTTTCGAGCGACATCATGAGGTCGCTGATTCGACGTGCTTGCTTCTCTTCGATCACCATAGTCGTCATCGCCAAGAACTTCGCTTCCAGCTCGTCGGAGGTGAGAGGATTGGACGGTTCACCCTTCGGCTCGAGGGAGCTGCGAGTCACGACTTTGCCGTTCTTCAGCGCGATGTCGATCTGAGCCTGACGTCCGCCCAGTCCATAGGCCGCCTCCTTCTGCAACTCGATCTTCCCCATGCCCTCGTGGACAGCCGCCTGCTTGTAGCCGTCCCAATATTCCTTCAGGCCATTCTTTCCGGAGGCCAACGCCAGCGCGATGCTAAATTGCGTGCTGCCCATCGCCGCATTGAGGTTGGTAACTTTTGGCTTTGACGCCTGACGAATCGCAAGCTCGCTCATATGAACGGTAACACGATCGACATTGTCGAGACGCACGCCGTCGAGCGCGAACGCATCCTGCGCGAGGTCGATCGGGCCGTGGGCATATCGGCACGCCGCATGTGGCTTGAATCCGACTTCCATGATCGCGAAATGCTTGCCGAGGTTGTCTTGCAAGTCGTCGAGGCGGACACTGTCCGTGAAGGCATTCAAGAAGCCCTCGCGCGACTCTAGCACTTTCTTAGGACCGCTGAAGCCGCGGCTCGCCATGATCGCCGCGAGAACGCCGTTAAAGGCGGACTTACCGGGGCTAAAGGGTTTTGCCATGCAAGGATCGTCGAGATATGACTGAATGCCCGCCGACTGCATGCAAGCCAATCCGATGGCCCAGGCGATCTGTTCAGCATTGCAGCCCAGAAGCTTCGCGCACATAGCAGCAGCACCGATGGCTGAAACGGTTCCAGTCGTGTGATAACCGCGCTGGCGGTGACCGGGATTGATCGCTTTCGCGATTCGGATTGCCACGTCATAGCCTGCAACAACCGCCGTGAGGACGTCTTTACCTGAAGCGCCCGACAGTTCCGAAATTGCAAAGGCTGCCGGAACGAGAACGGAACCGGCCTTTATCAATCCAGAGCCATGCGCGTCGTCCAGCTCGATTCCGTGCCCCATCATCGCATTAACGAGCGCAGCATTGGGCGTCGGCACTTTCATGCCATGGCCAATGATGGTGCTCTGCGGCGTGCCGGCCCACTCTTTGACAAGCTCGATGACTTTATTTGCTGGCTCGCTGATAGCGGATGCAGCAATTTCATTACCAACGCCATCGCGCAGGATCAGCTTCGCCTTGTTGCTGACGTCAGCGGGAATTTCCTCGAACTTGAGCAAAGCAACGTGCTCAGCGAAACGCATCGTTAGGCCGATGAGGGCCTCAGATTGCTGGGGGGTCGACACAGAGGTCATCGAAAGGCTCCACAAAGATGATGGTAGTAGTGCATAATACTATCATTTGGCGATGTGTCAACGCTATCGGGTCTGAGCTCATGATGCGATCTCGCCCGCGGATTTCAGACGTGGCTCTGCTACAACTACTCATCTTGGCCTTTTAAGCTATCGGAACTGAACTTCCCGATGACGAAGCCATTGAAGGAGACGTCGCAAATCTAAGAAAAAGAGCGTGCGAGCGCCTTCAGGCAAGCATCGGCGGATATCGAAAGCTCCGCTGGGGCCGCTCTTTGATGCGTCGTTGCTGTGATTTTTCTGTGCGCATCCAGAAGACCCCAGATAGCGCAGGTAACGCTCGTCAGGGAGCGACGATGGCTTGCTGAGAGGCCTTCAATTCCACAGCAGCTGGTCGGCGACTCTGTTGGCTGGACGCACAAGTAGCCGCGCAGGACGTCCGAGAGCCACGCTTTGGGATCATCATCGGTCATCTTGCAGGTTCGATGATCGTGTAGACGCCCTCTAGCACGGTGATTACCGGCGTCTGAGCCGGCGAAGGTCGAGTTTCATCTGCCGGCCGACACCCTCGCGCTGTTCAGCAGCGTTGTTGGTGAGGGAAGCGGGTGAACGCGGCCCACCGGTTCAGCAGCAAGTTGATCGCTTTCGCGATGTCGGCGCGGTGCGCCGTTCGCCGGCGAATCCCTCGATCACCCCCGCGGTCGCCAGCGCAGTCGACGAACAGCTTGTCGCCGGCCGCACGCGACTGGCGCATCGCAAACCTCTCCGTCAGCATCCCGGAATTGTAGCGAGATCGTGTCGGCATCTGAGCGACCGGCGAAGAAGCTGCGCTATCGCCGCTCCTACCAACAGCGCGGAGGTCGGCATGCGCGCGAGGACTGTGCGTAATCTCGATACTTCGCTCAGCCTCTTCATCCTGGAAATGGATTCCGAGATTCTATTCTCGGGCGACGTCGGCATACCAGGGCGGGCACGGGACGACGTTTTTAGAGTTTGACGATCTCGTGCAATCTGTGCTCCACTACGTACAAATGTACGCTGAACGTACGAGCGGAGACAGCATGATTACGCGACGGTTATTCCACGTCGGCGTTATTGGGACGGCCGTCATGGCCAATGCGCCTTTTGCCCGGTCTGCCAGTTATCCGACCAGAACGATAAGGTTGGTCTGCCCATTCCCTGCCGGCGGCGTTGTCGACGTGCTGTCTCGGTCGCTAGGACAAACCCTTTCGACCGAGCTTGGCCAGACGGTGATCGTGGATAACCGCGCGGGAGCTGGGGGCATGATTGGCTCTTTAGAGGTCGCGCGCGCTAACCCTGATGGCCACACCTTGCTCTTCAATTCGTCGAGCCTTGTACAGGCGCCGGCCGTTGCCGCCCAGAAACTCTATGATGCGGTGGACGATTTCACGACGATCGGCTCGCTCGGCCGGACCGTGATGCCACTCGTGGTCCCCGCCCTGTCTCCCGCCAACACGATGGAAGAATTTGTCGCCTACGCTCGCGGCAAAAGACTTGCATACGGCACTTTTGGCGCCGGCACCACGAGCCATGCTTTTCAGCAGCTATTTTCCGACTATAACAAGCTCGAGATGGTTCATGTGCCCTACAAGGGCGAAGCGCCGATGCTCAACGATCTGTTGAGTAACCAAGTGGCCTGCGCAATGGGCACGATGAGCACGATAGCGCCTCAAATCGAGGCCCGTACGGTCAAAGCTTTGGCGATGCTATCGCCCGATGAAGTCGACGGCTTTGCAAACATTCCGACATTTAAGAACCTGGGCTATCCTGCCGAATTCGATTGGCGAGGCGGCTTCATTGGCCTGTTTGGTCCGGCAAAGCTTCCCGCGGAGATAACGGATATCCTCGAGAAGACTTTTACCAAGATCGTTTCAACCAGCGCGATGCAAAATATCATGAAGCAGAATTTCGTCGTCGGCAAGCCAAGCGTTGGTCGTGATGCCGCCTCCGAGGTCGCCGCGACGCAAGAAGCATGGACAAGTCTTGTCTCGCGGCTTGGCCTGGTTATTAACTGAAACTCAACAACCCGCCAGGAGTGAACTCCGTAATCTCGTAGAACGCCACGAGCGCAAAATGGACTTTGGCTGGTTGTCAGACGTCAGCTTCGACCCATGCAGGCACCTGCCGAATCACTGCACGCCGCAGATCGTCGTAGCCGACGCGGCAGAGACCCGGGGCTTCCGTCCAGCCGCGGAGAATGCAATATGACGAAGTTGCGAGCCGAAGACACCGAAAGACGTCAGGCAGCGGGCCGCGGGCCCGATTTCCTCGAAGTGCTATCGCGCAGCCTGAGCGTCATCGAGACACTTGGCAATCATCGCGAGCCTCCGACTATCAGCGATCTGGCAAGGGCGACGGATCTTCCCAAGCCGAGCGTCCGCAGGATCCTGCACACCCTGACCACGCTTGGCTATGCAGAGACTTCGGGTCGTACTTTCAGGCTGACGCCAAAGGTCGTCCGTTTTGCGACGTCCTACCTTGCGAGCGGCGGTCACGCCCAGGTGCTGCAGCCTGCCTGTGAAGAGCTCTCGCGGATCACAGGACAATCCTGTCTGGTCGGCGTCCTCGACGGCGCAGAGGTGCTCGTCGTCGCCTACACGATGCCCGAACAACTGATGTCGCGATCGCTAGGGGTGGGCACGCGGTTTCCCGCCTACTGCACCGCGGCCGGTCGCGTGCTGCTGGGCCAGAAGACCGAAAACGAGCTCACCTCCTACTTGGCGAAACTGAAGCCGGTCGCACAGACAGAGGCGACGCAGACCGATAAAGCAGTCATCAAGTCCGAGATCATGGCCGCGCGCAAACGCGGCTACAGCGTGATGGAAGACGAGTTCGTCATGGGATGGCGCACAGTTGCGTTCCCTTTGTATCGGCACGACGGCTCGATCTTCGGAACGCTTAATCTCAACTGCAAAAAATCGCCTACGCTGACCAATGACGAATTCGACCGCTTCGTCGGATTGTGCGGACGGAAAGCGGAATCATTGAAGTCGCTTCTCATATGAGCACCGGATCTGTCGGAGACATTCCTTGACCAAGAAGATCGAAACCCGCCTTGCCATTGACATCGGCGGCACGTTCACCGACGTGGTGCTCGATGGCCCCTTCGGCAGGGTCACCCGCAAGGTCCTCACTACGGTTGCGCAGCCCGAGGTCGGGTTGATGAACGGCGCGAAGCAGCTTCTCGCGACGGTCAACCTCGACTTCTCGAAAGTCGACGTCTTCATCCATGGCACGACGCTTGCGACGAACGCGGTGCTCGAACGTAAAGGCGCGAAGACGGCACTAATCGCGACCGCTGGCTTCCGCGACGTGTTGGAAGTCGGCAGTGAGGGGCGTTACGACCAGTACGATCTGCAACTAACCAAGCCTCTGCCGCTGATACCCAGAGAGCGCCGCTACACCGTGGCCGAGCGCATCGACGCAAAGGGCGACGTCAAGCTCGAACTGGATCTCGCGGAGCTCGCCGAAATCGTCAACAAACTCAGGAAAAGCCTTGTCGAGAGCGTGGCGATCGCTTTCCTGCATTCATATGCGAATTCGGAGCATGAACGGAAGGCCGCGCGCTTCCTCGCCGGGCAGATGCCCGACCTGTCGATCACAATGTCGTCCGACGTCTGCCCGGAAATCCGGGAGTACGAACGCACGTCAACAGCGGCCGCCAACGCCTACGTGAAGCCGCTCATCAACGGCTATCTTGAAAGGATGGAGGCGGCGCTCACGGCAGCGGGCTTCACCGGTCGGCTTTTCCTAGTGACGTCCGGAGGCGGTCTGACTTCCATCGAGACCGCCAAACGCTATCCGATCCGGCTGGTCGAGTCCGGCCCCGCGGGCGGAGCGATCTACGCCGCACAGCGCGCCCGCAGGCTTGGGGACAAGCGGGTCGTCTCTTTCGATATGGGCGGTACGACCGCAAAGGTCTGCCTAATTCAGGACGGCGAGCCGGTCACCGCCAACTCGTTCGAGGTCGACCGGACGCACCGCTTTATGAAGGGCAGCGGGCTGCCGCTGCGGATCCCAGCCGTCGAGCTCGTCGAGATCGGAGCGGGCGGCGGATCCATCGCAGGCGTCGACCGGCTCCGCAGGGTCACCGTCGGTCCGCAGAGCGCGGGCTCGCAGCCGGGGCCGGCCTGTTACCCGGGTGGTGGGTCCGGGGCGACAGTGACCGACGCCGACCTCGCGCTAGGGCTCTTGGATCCCGGCGCGTTCGCGGGCGGACGAGTTCAACTCGATCCGCAGGCAGCCTCCCGTGCGCTCGACGCCGCCGTTGGCAAGAAGCTCGGCCTTTCGAGCAAAACGGCGGCCTTCGCCATCACCGAGACCGTGTGCGAAAGCATGGCGAGCGCGGTCCGCGTGCACGCAGCCGAACGCGGCGAGCCCATCGCCGACTATACGATGATCGCATTCGGCGGTGCGGCCCCACTGCACGCCGCTTGGGTTGCCGAGAAGGTCGGCATCCGCAAGGTGGTCGTGCCGCGCAACGCGGGCGTCGGCTCGGCGGTCGGATTCCTAGAGGCGCCGATCTCCTTTGAACTGATCCGGAGCAAGCACGTCAATCTCGCTTCCGTCGATCCAGCCGAGATCGGCGCTTTTCTCGACGCCTTGGCGGCCGACACCATCGCCCTGGTGAAGACCGAGGGCGCAGAGCTCGTCGAGCGTTGCGTGGCGCACATGCGCTACGTGGGCCAGGGTCATGAAATCTCGGTTGTCCTGCCGGACCGGTCCAAGCCTCTGACGGGCACCGTGCTGCGCGAATGGTTTGAGGATCTCTACGGACGCCTCTTCACCCGGTTCATTCCGGGCGCTGCCATCGAGGTCCTGAGCTGGTCGGTGACTGTCTCGACGACGCGCAAATCCGTCGAACCGACAGCTCTCATTTGGAACATCGGCGAGCCATCGGATGCAGGCGTGCGCGAGGTCTTTGATGGCACGGCCTCGAAGTCCATCGTTGTCCCCGCCTACAATCGTTCGCAGATGGCAAATGGATTGACCATCCGCGGCCCGGCACTCATCGTGGAGGACGAGACCACGACCTTCATCACATCACGCTTCTCCGCCTCCATCGACGGGGACGGCAGCATCGTCATGCAGCGGATCGCCGCCTCGGAACAGGCGGGCGAAACCCGAAATCTAAATTCCGCGATCCACCATCAAGTCCTCTGGAATCGTCTGCTGGCCCTCGTTGAGGAGCAGGCGCAGATTCTGATCCGCACCGCCTTCAGTCCACTAGTCCGCGCCTGCGGCGACGTCTCGGTCGGCGTATTCGACCTTTACGGCCGGATGTTGGCGCAGGCCGTGACCGGCACGCCGGGCCACGTGAACACGATGGCAGAGTCCGTGAAACACTTTCTGGGTCGCTTTCCGACCACAACGATGAAGCCGGGCGACGCCTATATCACCAACGACCCGTGGCTCGGAACCGGCCACCTCAACGACTTCGTCGTTGTCACGCCTTGCTTCCACAAAGACAAGTGTGTCGCTCTGTTCGCCTGCACCAGCCATCTCATGGACATTGGCGGGCTGGGCGCGGGGACTGAAGCTCCGGACGTATTTGCGGAAGGTCTCTACATTCCGTTGATCAAGCTAATCGACGCCGGCACGGTCAACGAGACGCTCATGGCGGTGATCGAAGCTAACACGCGGCTTCCGGTCGACACCATCGGGGATACCTACTCGCTCGCGGCGTGCAACGATGTCGGCGTCAGGCGGCTTCAAGAGACAATGACAGAGTTTCGCCTCGATGATCTTTCGGAGCTCGCCGACTTCATTCTCGAGCGCTCCCGCCAAGCGGTGCTTAAGGAGATCGTGTCGCTTCCGAAGGGAACTTGGAGAAACGAGATGATCGTCGACGGCTACAACGAGCCGCTGACGCTCCGGGCCGCACTGACGATTAACGAGGACGGCATCGTTGTCGACTTTGCCGGCAGCGCCCCCGCGGTGATTAAGGGCATCAACGTTCCCTTGACTTACGCGACCGCCTACACGTCCTTCGCCATCAGTTGCGCCATCGCTGACGACATTCCCAACAATGCCGGATCTCTGTCCCTGTTGAAGGTCCTCGCGCCGGAGGGTTGCATCGTCAACGCCAGGAAGCCCTCGCCCGTCGGAGCGCGGCACGTGATCGGCCAGATGCTGCCGGATCTGGTGTTTGGCTGCCTCTTGCAAATCCTGCCGGAGCGCATCCCCGCCGAGGGCAGTTCGTGCATGTGGAATATCGCACTGCGCGGGACCTTCACAGTCGGAGAGCGCAAGGGGCGCAACTACTCGTTGACGGTTACCACCAGCGGCGGTATGGGAGCCCGCTTCACAAAGGACGGCTTGTCGGCGACAGCGTTCCCAACGGGCATCCAGTGCATGCCAATCGAGATCGCGGAAACGCAGATCCCCTTCGTGTTCTGGCGCAAGGAGCTCCGCATAGACAGCGGCGGTCCGGGGCGCACGCGCGGTGGTCTCGGCCAAATCATCGAGGTCGAGAACGCCGACGGCACCGCGTTCCGGCTCAGCGCCGCCTTCGAGCGCGTCAAGAATCCGGCGCGAGGACGCCTGGGCGGCGAGAACGGCGGGGCGGGCTATGTCGGCCTCGCGTCCGGACGGCCGATCGCCGGCAAGGGGCTTCAGACGATCGAGGCGGGCGACCGGCTGGTGATCCATACGCCCGGCGGTGGTGGTCTCGGCAACCCGAAGGAACGACCGGCGGCGTTGATCGAGAGGGACGTCTTCGAAGGACGTCTGTCGCAGGAAGCGGCCGCTCGTCTTTACGGCCACCGCGACCGCGAAGCTTCATGATCGAAAGAGAGCGGCGATGACGAATATTTCGACTGAGGCCCTGCTAACCCTCGAAAAGACGGCCGTCGCGACCGTCTCGACTGTCCTTCGGCAGAAGGGCTTCGCCCGTGTCTCGCTGCGCGGACCGCGGGCGCTGGTGGAAGGGCAGAAGCGCATCGCGGGGCCGGCCTACACGATGCGTTTTGTGCCGGCGCGCGAAGATATCACGACGACCATGGCCGTAGCCGGCCCCACGTCGCCGCGCACGGTCATGGAGAAGATTCCCGCCGGCGCCGTGGTGGTCGTGGATGCGATGGGGCTGCGGTCGGCCGGCGTGTTCGGCGACATCATCTGCGCTCGGATGCAGACGCGAGGCATCGCAGGTCTTGTCACCGACGGAGCGATACGCGACCTCGTCGGCATGAAGAAACTCAATTGGCCGATCTGGGCGGACGGCACCACCGCGCCGCCCTCGCCGTCCGAGTTCTTCTGTGCCGACACGCAGGTCGCGGTGGCGTGCGGCGGCGTTACGATATTTCCCGGCGACATCGTGGTTGCGGACGACGACGGTGCCGTCGTCGTGCCGGCCGCGATCGCAGAAGCCGTTGCGGTCGAAGCCTTCGAGAAAGATCGCTTCGAGGAGTGGGTCTACGATCAGGTGAAGGCGGGAGCATTGCTCGACGGTCTATATCCACCGAACGATGCGACCAAGGAACGCTACGCGAAAGAGAGGCGCTGATTCTATCGTCAGCGCCCTAATCAAAGGATTTTTCCAGGAAAGCAAGATGTCATTCGTGTCCGACGCGCTCGAGCGCATTCAACCCTCCGCCACTATCTTCGTCACGCGCAAGGCGCGCGAACTGAAGAAATCCGGCTGTGATGTCGTCTTCCTCTCCGTCGGGGAGCCCGACTTCGATACGCCGGACAACATCAAGGAGGCCGCCAAGGCGGCGATCGATAGGGGCGAGACCAAGTACCCAGGTACGCCCGGCGTGCCGGCGCTGCGGGAGGCAGTTGCCGCGAAGTTCAAACGGGAGAACGGGATCGACTACAAGCCGAGCGAAACCATCGTCGGGACGGGTGGCAAAAACGTGATCTTCAACGCGCTCCTTGCGACGCTCAACAAGGGCGACGAGGTCATCATTCCCGCGCCGTATTGGGTCAGCTATCCGGATCTCGTCCTGTTTGCTGGCGGCAGGCCAGTTTTGTGCCAACTTGTCTGTCTGACGGTTTCAAGGTGACCGCGGCGGCGCTCGAGGCGGCCATTACACCGCGCACGAAATGGCTGATTCTGAACTCGCCGTCGAACCCGACCGGTGCCGCCTACAGCGGCGATGAATTGAAGGCTCTTTCCGAGGTGCTGGTCCGGCATCCGCACGTATGGACGCTGTCGGACGACATCTATGAACATCTCACCTACGGCAATTTTGTCTTTACCACCATGGCGCAGGTCGAGCCGGCTCTCCGCGACCGAGTCCTCACGGTCAATGGCGTCTCGAAATCCTACGCGATGACCGGTTGGCGCATCGGTTACGCGGGTGGGCCCGAGAGGCTGATCAAGGAGCTCGAAAAGCTGCAGAGCCAGCAGACGTCGGGTGCCTGCTCGATCGCGCAATGGGCGGCTGTCGAAGCGCTAAACGGCCCGCAGGATTACATTGCCAAGAGTCGTTCTGTCTTCAAGGAGAGGCGCGATCTCGTCGTGTCGTTGTTGAACGAGGCGGATCATCTCAAATGCCCGGTTCCCGACGGGGCCTTCTACGTCTACCCGTCCTGTGCAGACGCGATCGGAAGGAGCACCCGCTCCGGTAAGTTCCTCCGGAACGACGAGGATTTTGCCGCGGCACTCCTCGAGGAGGAAGGCGCCGCGGTCGTGCATGGCGCCGCGTTCGGCCAGGGGCCGAATTTCCGATTGTCTTATGCGACCTCGACCGAGGTTCTCCTTGATGCCTGTGCACGCATTCAGCGGTTCTGCTCAGGGCTCAAGTAGGTCGGTTGTTGCGGGCGCCCAGGGTACGCACCTCAAGCCGCTACTCGCGCAGTTCGTCGCAAAAGTTAGTCGTCCGTGAAGAGCGGCTAAACGACTGAGCTGGGATCGCATTATTCGTTGTTGCCTGTTTTGGGATTGCAGGGTTTTGATGCTTCGGGCATCGGAACCCTGCAATTTCGTTTTGAGGATTCCATCGAATCGCCAGTCATGATTCCGTCCTCGCATCGGAGGTGGCGATGCGACCGAAGAAGCCCAAAGCGACGGGATCGGGCGATCTGTTCCGGGCCAGGCTGGACCAGATCATCAACATGAAGCACGAGCTGGTTCAGCTCGCCGGCAAGGTCGACTGGGACTGGATCGACGGCGAGATCGCGCCGCTCTACAGCGAGAACGGTCGGCCGGGCATCGCGACCCGCTTCATGATCGGGCTCTTGCTGCTCAAGCACATTTACGGCCTGTCCGATGAGGGGGTGTGCGAGCGCTGGGTCCACGACCCGTATTTCCAGTACTTCACCGGCGAAGAGTTCTTCCAGCACGCCTTCCCGCACGAGCGCTCGGACCTGAGCCACTGGCGCAAGCGGCTCGGCGACAAGCTGGAGCTGCTGTTGGCCGAGAGCCTGCGGGTGGCGCACGAGGCCGGCGCGTTACGCAGCCAGGACCTCAAGCGGGTCACAGTCGACACCACGGTGCAGCCAAAGGCCATCACCTTCCCGACCGATGCCAAGCTGCTGCACGCGGCAATCAAGGGGCTCAACCGCCTGGCGAGGAAGCACGGGGTCAAGCTGCGGCAGTCCTATCTTCGCATTGCCAAGACCGCGGCGATGATGGCGGGACGCTACGCCCACGCCAAGCAATTCAAGCGGCATCAGCGGCAGTTGCGCATCCTGCGCAGCCGGTTGGGCCGGATCATCCGCGATATCCGCCGCAAGATCGAAGGTCAGGCCGTGCTCGAGAACGCCTTCGCCCTGCCGCTCGGCAGGGCCTCGCAGATCCGCTCGCAGCAGCAGCGCCAGCGCGGCTGGAAGCTGTATTCCTTCCATGCTCCAGAGGTCGAGTGCATCGGCAAGGGCAAGGCCGCCGCACCCTACGAGTTCGGTGTCAAAGCCTCCATCGTCACCAACAACCGCCGTGCTCCAGGCGGCCTGTTCGTGCTGCACGCCAGGGCGCTACCCGATAACCCGTACGACGGTCACACCTTGCGGGACGTCATCGACCGCACCGAGACACTCACCGGCTGTGCGATCGAGCGGGCCTATGTCGACAAGGGATACCGCGGCCATGACGCGCAAAATCCTCGTCGCGTCTTCATTTCCGGCCAGAAGCGCGGCGTCTTCGGTGTCATCAAGCGCGAGTTGCGCCGCCGCTCCGCCATCGAGCCCATCATCGGACACCTGAAGACCGATGGTCACCTCGGCCGATGCTACCTCAAAGGCCGCCCCGGCGATGCGGCTAACGTCATCCTCTCCGCCGTCGGTCACAACTTCCGCCGGGTCCTCGCCTGGCTGAGGGCTCTTTGGTGCCTGATCCTGACCACCTTCATCGCGGCCGCCAGCGACCGCTCATCGCTACAATCGGCTTCTTAACGGACGACAAGTTAAGGACAATGTGATTGCGACCGCGCCGCCGGCCGCCATTGCGGCAATCGTCGCCTTGTTTTTGGTCATATCTTCGGCTAACGGCCCGCCTTCTTCAGTCAGGCCGTGACATCGTGAATTCGAAAACACGATTTTACGCGCAGACTCAATACTTCGACCGCCTCACTCCGCGGCTTCGGCAGGCGCGCTCTTAAGCTCCGCAAATTTCGCAGCCATTGTCGGATTGCCCCGAGTTAGCTTCTTAATCGTCACGTCCTGTGCCTTGTCATTGGCAAGACGCAGGTTGCGATCCGCACCGATCAAGGCATCCTTCGTCTTCTGCAGATGATCGATCGACTTGTCGATCTCCGTAAGAGCCGTCTGAAAGTGCCGGGAAGCAAGATCATAGTTCTTTGAGAATGCGGTTTTGAACGATTCGAGCTGGTTCTCAAACTGGGTTATATCGACATTCTGCGCTTTCACGAGCGCAAGCTCGGTTTTGTACTTCAGCGAATTGACTGCCGCGTTCCTTAGGAGCGTAATCATAGGCAGGAAGAACTGCGGCCGGATGACATACATTTTTGGGTAGCGGTGGAAGACGTCGACGATGCCGGCATTGTAAAGCTCGTTGTCCGGTTCAAGCAATGAGACCAAGATAGCGTACTCGCAGCCCTTCTCGATGCGATCCCGGTCAAGTTCTTTGAGAAAGTCTTCGTTTTTGCTTTTCGTCGCGGTCTTATCGCTCTCGTTCTTCATCTCGAACATGATCGAAATGATTTCAGTGCCTGCCTCGTCCGAGTCGCGGAAAATGTAATCGCCCTTGCTGCCGGTCCGCGCGTCGTTGTCCTTCTCGAAATAAGCGCGCGGAAAAGCCATCGACCGGACCCGGTTAAACTCAGTCTCGCAGTGTTGCTCGAGGGTCTCGCCCACCATCTTGGTCGAGAGGCGGGCCTTCATATCCTTGAGACGCTCGATGGCGTCGTCGCGATCTTTGATCTGGGTTTCGTACTTATCCTTCAACGATTGCTCGGAGAGCTGCTTTTCGAGCTGTACTCGACTGATGCCGCTTTTCAGCTCATCACGCTCTTTTTCGAGGGCACCTACCGCTTCAGTCACGGCGAGCTTCTTCTCAAGCTCAACTGCCTGAACCTTCGCCTTCAGATCCTGGATCTCCCTTTCCTTGGCAGTAGCAATCTTGTGCTGCTCGCTCGCCAGGAGCGCGTCAGCAAGCTCCGAGGCCGCCTTCTTTTCGCGCTCGGACTCAGCTAGCGCGTTCGCGAGTCTATCCCGCTCCTTTTCGACGGCGCTGAGCGCTTCAGCAACCGCGAGCTTCTGGGCAACGCCGCTCCCCTCAAGCTTGGACTTTAATTCCTGGATTTCAGCGTCCTTAGCAGCCGTGGTCTTCTGCAGATCGCTGCTTACCTGGGCCTTGGCCAATTCAACGGCGCTCTGCTTGTCACGCTCGGCCAGCTCCAACCGTTCGTGGAGCTGCTGAGCGAAATCCGCGTCACGGACTTGCTTCAGGATGTCCGCGTAACCGGCTTCATCAACCTTGAAGGCCTTGTCACAGTGGGGACAGATGATCTCGTGCATGGTTCCTGGCCGGATCGTGGCGCTGCTGTTGTCATTGAAAAGGGACGGACCGGCAGAATCGGACCCCAGGAGAACAAAATTAGAACGAGCGAACTTGGAACGTCAAGTCAAGCCCAGCAAGTTCTGGGCGCTTTGCTTGGACTATCCCCCGCTTTCATGAACGCCATAGGTCGGCCCAGATCACGACATTCGCTTTGATGACCACCAGTGCTCATGTCAATCAGAGTGTCCATTCCGAATCGTCCTTGCGGCAGGGCGGTATTGATCCCGACTGTGTTCGCGTCGCTGCTTTGCGCCGCGCTAAAACACGACACGGCCACGCTCCCCTCCGGCCAGCGCATCCAGATCGACCTTCGCCTGGCGGCACGAGCATCGACAATAAGTACGCCTCGATCGCGCGGATCGTCGCGCAGCGCCGCGATGCTCATGCGCTATTTCGAGCATATCGCGGCCGCGCCTGCTACGTTCAAAGTAGCTTTCGAGTCATTCTGCCGCAGTTGTCCCGCCGCCTGCGGGCGCCGTGCTTCTTCCGGACGGACTAACCTCCAATCCAGCCCCTCGAAAAAGGCCGCGAACATCGCCCGCGACATCCGCATCACGCCGTCCGCAATCGTTGGCCTCGGTTCGATCGGAACACGAAGGCCGCGCCGAGGAACGGGTCGAGACGAAGCATCTCCTGCACCTCCGTCGCAAGCCCATCATGGCCGCCGCGGAAGTCGATCGGCCGCGTTGCAAATCCGCACCAGCCGCGATCATCGTGACGCTCGCACCGCACGGATTACCCGGGACAGCTGCTCGGCATCAATGGCCATATCCGTCCGCAGCACGACATCGCCGATCGCGATCTCAAGCTTGATCGCCGGAACCTGACGCTCCTCCAACGCACCTTCCACGACCAGCGGCGCGAATGTCGGCTGCGACGCTTCGCACGGCGGCAACATGTCTCGCTGTCGCAACCCCCTCGCCAATCGTAGATCTGCCAGCGCGTCGCTCCGTGCTTGCGCGCCACCTCGGACACCTGAGCACCGGGCAACAGACTCTCGGCGACGATCCGAGCTCTCTCTGTCGCGCGGCGATCAGGGTGGATGGCGCCACCACCGTGCATTCGTGGCCGAGCGATTGGATCAGACGATAAAGGCCATGGCCCGTCGGGCCGGCCTCGTAACAGAAGTGGATGCGATTAAACCGGCTGGCGAATCCACACTATAATACAATACGGCGCACGTTAACGTCCGAAGCATCGACTTCACCGAAGAAGCGAACCCCTCCCTCCCAGCCTGCCTCCGCAATCGCGACGGCATTTCTCAGTTTGGCGACACGATTCCAACAAATGCTTCCCTATAATCCGCCACGGCGCCTCGGCTCGGACCTAAGCAACCTCGGACACGCAGTGTAGGGCGAACGACCCCACCGGCAGAGACGGACATGCGGTCTTACAATCAATTCCTGCCATGACGATGAGATCAATCTATTCCTTTACCGCTTGGAGCGATGAGGCCGGCTTCGACCAGCAGTTTTCCCCGAGAGAGTTCCATCACCCATGTCGTGAGCCTGACTACCATCTCGGGATATATACTCCTGCGAACGTTTAGCATGGCGCCTTGCGCCGCCTAGTGCAAGGCGCACTGGCCCGGCACTCGCGACGTTCTGACCACAACGTTCTGCGTAAGCGGCCCCCCTAGTGTCGGCACGCCCCCGGGTAACTGTTGCAAACATACTGGCCAAATGGATATGGAGCAAGATCTTCACATCCATTAGGGTCGCCGACGCAAGGACTTGATGGTCCGGCTCCGAGTGCATCGGCGTTGAGATGCTGTCTTGCGACGTAGACGAAAGACGTCGCCGCCAGCGCGAGGGCGAGGACGATCGCCGATATAATCCAAACGTTCTTCATTCCAGCCGTAACTTCCTTAGGTTGACTCGGTGACGCTTAGCCAAATGGTAACAACGCGGAGCTCAACTCGAGCGCAATTGAGCTTTCATTTCTTGGCTGCTCCACACCTCGGCCTTTGTGATGGCGAGGCTCTTCGCGTCTCCGGCTTGCGACCAGTCAGCGGCAGTCGACTCCGAACGGGTAAGTCGAGCTGCAAACCACGTTCTCATCTGCTCCGGTCAGCAAATCTCTTGAGATCGCGCCGATCACGATCTCTGTTGCGCTTCTTTGCTGACGCCCCGGGTGGCCGATGCCGAACGGCAGCTCGGCCCCTCGACGGCGGCTATTGCCCTTACCAAAGGAACTTCGCGCCGTCTGGCAGCTCGCAGACAAATTCACCCTGGATCACGGCTTCGGCCGCGCCAGCAACCAACTTTGAGGCCTTTACCTTGAGCTTGCCTTCGCGGTTAAGGCTGTGGCGGATGTATTCGGTAACAGGGTGTCCTGAGTCGTCCAAGGTTTGATGCACATTGGCGAAGCTGATTCCGTTCTGCGCGCTAACCCTGAAGGCGCTGATAATCAGACCACCTTGCATGGCTGGTCCGGGCTGACCGCCATCAACGGTTGTGCAACGATCGAGATCTAGTATTAGCGTTACTACCTTGCCGGCCCGCAGGGCACTTAGCACGTCTACATATTTTGCAGAAGGCTCGCCGGCCTTCGCTGTCGTGCTTACGCTTGCCACTAAAAGCAAGGAAGACAGTCTCGTTAGACATGTGATATTGAGCCGCATATGCTCTTCTCCAATACAAGACTCACATACGTAGCAGTACCCGTCTCGTCTCGTGCTCGGAGACTTTGGCGGGCACCGAACGTCAGGCGAACGTCGCCGTTGCGATAAACAGCATGCGCTACTACCGTACGCAAGTGGTTGCGAACGCAAACCTAACGTCACAATCTCGTATGTAAGGTACGCATACGACGAAGCTTTCAATTACCCACATTTCCAGCCGCTGCAATTTCGGCACCGAGTTTGATATCTGTGAGTCTCGAGAGACAGCGCCAGATGACAACATTTCCCGGTGGCGGATCGGCTGCCCGGGCCAAGTAGCCCCCTAATCGTGCAAGTTTGGTAAGATAAAATGCAAGGGTTCCAGGCCGACATCGTCGATGGCTGGCGCCGCTGATGAGTTGATCGAGCAATGCGATCTCGGTGTCTGTCAGTGCGAGCTTCGGTGACGCGTTTGGGGCGAGGCGATTGAGCATGGTGAGCCAGAGGACGCGCCAGCTGAGAATGCAGAAGACTGCCATTAGATTGGCAAGTCGCTCCGCGGTCCGGAGTTTTGAGTCTTCCGCCTTACAACCCGATTTCAGGATCTTGTGGAACGCCTCGATTTTCCACCGCATGGCGTACCAGTTGATCTTCTCGATTGCCTCCGAGCGCCTGCGGACGGCTAGGTCCGTGATGAGCTTCCACTCAATCGGTTTACGGCCCTTTGGCGTACCGCGCTCAGTGGCATGGATTATAGTAAGGTCGAGGGCTGGATAATGTTTCTGCTTCCCGATGGGAGGCAAGACCGCGATCCGCTTGAACTTGATTTCCAGCGCGGCCTTCGTCGTCTCGCCCTTGTCGTTGCGCACGTCGATGTAATGCAAGCCTTTGACGCTGGTCTCTTCCATCTCGGTTGCAATCGTATGACCGCCATCGCCTGCCAGCCGATCGACGCAGGCGCGGACAAGGAAGTGAGCGCCAAGCTCTTGCGTCAGGCAATACAATTCGTCGATGTCGCTTTCACGGTCACCGATATGAATGCAACGCTCCGGCTGTCGGAGCCGCTCGATCGATTGCCTGAGATTGTCGAGCCAGCGAACGCTCTCCTTCTTCTCGATCGGAACGCGGGTCGGGTTGATCTTCTTCTTGAGCTGCGCCCTGCCTTTGAACTTTTTTCGTGTCCAGAACTTCCCCGCCGCCAATCCCAGCGGCAAGCCTCGACAGTCACAGCGAGACTGGAATGCATCAGCATTCCGCAGACCGTGTGATGGCGCCAACGACCGTCCTTGTTCCGACCGCTGTTGACGCTCTTGGTTAGGCCAATGGCGCTCGTGTTCGCGCGTTGATAGGAGAATTCCGTCGTGTCCTGAATGAGGAGAATTGGGCCTGTACAATCATCGTAACGTGCGCGTGTGGCGGCGAAGTGGCCGCTGAGGATGTCGGCTTCCTCCACGCGCTCGTTGGCGAAGAAGCGGTAGGCCGCCTTCGTGTTCGCCCAGTCCTGACGCGCGAACGGTATGCTCCCGCCCATACCGTCACCAATTTGCTTCAACAGCTCGCCAAATCGTTGACCAAGACGAGCATCCTTGAAAGCTGTCTTGTCGATCTCGCGCTCCGTCCAGTGTTCGACGGCGCTTTCATCACCATCATCCTGGCGACCATCCGGGCCGGCCGACCAACGAGATGTCGTTCCACTTGAACACATCAAGGCACCTCGCCGTCGCGATTCAGGTGCTCGACAATGAATCACAAGCGATTCATCCGATTCAAGATTTTTCGATCAGGGCTACCGCAATCGAATAAAGCATTCGTGGGTAATTGAAAGACGACGAAGGTCGCCTGATTGACGCATGCGCGCGGGGGCCGGGTAGCGCTATGATAGCGCTGCGTGAAGGTTAGGCAGCTTGCTGATCGGTAGGTTCGTCGGCTTGGCGCGGGAGCTTCCATTCCCAGGGCAGCAGTTCGTGCAGACGCGAAGCGGGAAGATCGACGATCCGGGCGAGGACGTCGGCAAGCCCGGCTTTGGGATCGACATCGTTAAGACGACAGGTAGTGATCATCGTCAGCATGATGGCGGCGCGTTCGGCGCCGCGCAGGCTGCCGGCGAAGGTTCAATTGCGCCTTCCCAAGGCGATGCCGCAGCGCTCTTTCGGCGGCATTGTTGCTGAGGCAGATCCTGCCATCGTCGAGGAAGCGCGCAAAGTCGGCCCAGCGCCTGAGCATGTAATTCATAGGCTTCAGGACCTCGGAAGAGCGCGAGAGGGTTTCTCGCTCGCGCAGCAGCCAGGCGTGCATGTCGTCGAGCAGCAGCTTGCTTCGCGGTGTGCGCCGCTTGAACTTCTCCCTTGGCATCACAACGACTGGTTCCTGCAGTTCTCTACAAGAGCCTGTATCCAGATCGCGTCCCTAAACGCCGGTCGCCATCCGCGCAGTAATCCAGGCGTCTCACGGATTGATCTCAGGGATGGCACGCGCCCCTGATTTTGGCGACGCCTTAGTAATTTTCGACGCGTCATCGGAAGATTTGCTTTCGCTCGCCTTCTGGATACGTACCTGCCCCGTAAACCCGGGACTTTTGCAACACTTGCTGATGACCGCGCCTTTTAAACGAAGCCACAGTGTCGTGGTTTTGCACCTGCGCCTGGAACACCGATGCAGGAGGGCCGTCCTCCATCTCTCATAAAGCTGTACGCATCAAATTCGGATATTCACCTCCTTCATGCTCTGCAGCACACCGTGCCAGATCACCTTTCACAAGATCGCTTCGGCGACCACGGAAGACGAACAGGTGACCGCTGAGCGGGTCCTTGCGCAGCACCTCCTGCACTTGGCGCGCCAAGGACGGAAAGCCTCGGCGCATATCCGTGTGGCCGGTCGCCAGCCACACTCGCGCACCCGCCGGAACCGGAATCATCGGCGCACCAAAGCATCGAGAACACGACGCAGCGCGTCTCCATCACCATCCCTGGAATGCGCACTCCATCAACCTCGCCATCGATCCGGATGCGGGGTCCGGTACCAAGATCAATCTCGATGATGCCTTGGCTCTTCCGTCGACGCCCCGATGTCGTCGCCAAAGGGGCTTCGGCAACCTCCCGCGGCGGCACAGACGGCCGACTCTCGACCGGCACGAACGGCCGCTATACTCGCTTCACCGTGCTTACAAAGCTCTTTGCGCCACCGGAACAGCTGGCTCACATGAAGGCCGGCCGTGCGAGCCACCTCGGAAACATTGGCTCCGGGCTCGAGCGATGCTGCAACTAGCCGTTCCTTCTCATCCCGCGACCACCGGCGCCGCCGCTCGACCGATGTGATCACCTCCGCCCTCGAAATCGTCATAGCGCTTCTCCTAGGATTACCCCTAGGACCTGCAGCGTTCGCCTCCGTCAAACAAGGCGGCCCTCAACGGAGGAATACTATGTAAGTGTTACGAGCGGCACACACTTTGCAATATCGTTCGGCACTATCAATCCGGCGAAAGGCGAAGGGCAGCACGCGCACTAAACGACGAGGTCGATGATCTTCTATGTCAGCGCCAGGGGACTTACCTAATTCCGCATTGAAGATTAGCCTCTGCATCCGCGCTCGTGCTTGACGCGAGACGATTCATGATCCCGTAAGTCGAGTAACGATACGGAGGTCAGCCGTCGTGCTCTCTTGATCCCTAAATTGCATCCTCTCGACACGACGCCCCACTAGACGCGGCAAGCTCAGAAGCGTGACATTGAGGACACTTGGCGCCACATCGCTCACCTCGTCCACGACATCCAGCCTCGCGAATGCACCTGAATGCATTTCGACAACGCTTGCGAACACCCAAGTGGTCCGGACATAAAGCGCTATGTGACAAACAGAAAGCCGGCCTTAGCGGCTGGGTTCTTGAAGGCGACTAACCAATTTGCATCCAGATTGCTTGTTCTTAGGGTCGCCAGCCCCGATGCTATCCGTTTCCGTTCGGAAGTCTAAAGCCTGGCGCATCTTGACATGGGCACAGCGGACCTTGACGGCTTGATTAGACGAACGGCCACGGCGCTGGCCCCAAGCGCACTTGCGCGGGCCCACAAAAATGTTGGCCAAACCGTCTTCTCCCGCCTATTGCAAGGAGAATACAGCATATCAGTCCACTCGCCTGCTGCGCGCATTCAGCGTCATTAAAATCGGCCTTTGTGAACTTCAGCGCTTGGGCTCCGCCCCTTGCACGACGAACCCGCCCGGCTGCGACATGGCGACGAGGCGCGCCGCCGGCGGAGGAGCTGGCTAGTGACCTATTGTGGGTACCTTGGCTGATAGGCCTCGATCCGATCGAGGCAAGTTGAGAAAGCAGTGCCGCATCTGCGACTTCGCGACATCGCCAAGCCGCCAGCTTTCGCGGATAATGTCGAGGAGGTCTCCATCTTGACAGCGTCGGTCCATTTGCTGGCGCCCCCTTGCGCGAGGCCGTCGGCCGACCATTCTATGGCTCCCTTGGCGCCGACCGTTGGACGGACAATAGCGGCACGTGCCAAGTCAAGCGGCTGGCGTCCAACGCTCGGCTACCCCTCCTGTGCAACTCGAGCTGTCTGCACGCGTACACATCTTAGAAACGTTGCCAGCTACCTTCCCAAAGGCAGCTACCAATCCCGAGAAGCTCCGGGGTATCGCCGATATAGGAAACGTGAATCAAATTCTGGCCCGAATGAGCGAGCCAATTCAACAAAGGAATTGGACTTCAGTTGGTCGGAGGCATCTAGGCGGTTTGCCTTGAGCAGATCGACAAGACCGAATTAATCTCCATGGCGCTGCCTAAAATTACGGCGAGCGTCAAGGCTTGCAGGTAGACAGCGAGCTATACGGAGAGCAGAAGGGGCGCTGTGGACGAGAACGTTAGGACAGCCACCAGCCTTACAATCGGATGGCTCGAGCACATGACAAACCTGAGGAGAGCGATCCGGATCGAACCGCCGGCACGCTCTCGCGATTGGCTCACACTAGCCCGTCCACCCTCTTCCTCTCCATCAGAAGGAGCCGCTCAAAAGGCTTTCGCCCCGCCCTTTCCGGAACGACACACGGCCTCCTCAAAATCCCTGAGACTCAGCAATGCCCCGCGGCCATCCGTCCACCGTTTGGTTTTGCACTCCTCTGCCACTCGCCGCGGCAATCCAGATTGTAGCATTGCCGCCAACGAGGAGGACCGCTAAAAGCACGATACGCCATTGATTTACTATGTGAGCGTACGATTTCTACCATGTAAGAGAACTATACGAAGGTTTGTAATGCGCCTTTTTTTTTGGCTATGCTGATTTCGGCGGCCGACGTAGAAAGCGCTCAGGAGCGCTTGTCCGGCGGCTCGAACAAATTCCTGCATTTTAATCATCCCGCCAGAAGGGCCGGACGGATACAAGCATGTTTAATTGGCTCATCGCGTTTGGACGTTCATCGGCGCAATTTATTTTGGCTAGCATTACGCTCGCGGCATTGACGCTAGCTTCCTTGTATCTTCATAGCCCTTTCGCAGCCACAGCGCTTGTCTATTTGGTCGTGATTTTGGTGTTTTCGCTGATTGGCACTTTCGTCGCATCGTTGGCGCTTTCCATAGTCGCCGTCAGCGCTTTAATTTACGTCCTCACGTTCAATCCCCAGATCGACGCCCCTCACGAGCTTTTGGTGATTATCGCTTTCCTTACTGCGTCCATCATCGGAACGCGCCTGATCGCAAAACTCCGCTACGAAAAGGAAGCAGCGCGTGAGGTCGCCGCCGAGCTAAGGCACAGCGCGGACGATCTGCGCAACCGAGAGAAACTCTGGCGCGAGATCTTTGAGCATAACCCGGCCATGTACTTCATGGTCAATGAAACCGGAACCGTCCTGAACGTCAATAGTTTCGGCGCGATCCACCTCGGCTATACGCCCGCGGAACTGATCGGCCAATCGGTGTTCAGAGTCTTTCTGAAAGACGATCGCGAGGTCGTTCGCAAATCCATCGAGCGATGCCTTACATATATCGGCCAATCGCGTACATGGGAAATCCAGAAAGTCCGTAGGAACGGCTCGGTGCTGTGGGTGCGCGAGACTGCCAAGGCGATCTTGTGGGCCGACGATAAGCCCATCGTCCTCATTGCCTGCGAAGATATCACCGAACAGAAGCGGACGGTTCTTGCTCTTCAGCGGAGCGAAGCGCATTTGGCTCAGGCGCAAGAATTGAGCCACACAGGCAGCTTTGGCTGGAACGTGGCCACCGGCGAGGTCTTTTGGTCGAAGGAAAGCTTTCGGATATTCCAGTATGATCCAGAGACCAAAGTAACGGCGCAACACGTCATTGACCGCACTCACCCAGAAGACAAGACTTCTGTCCAAGACACTTTGAATCGGGCCCTTCGAGGCGAGCATTTCGAGCACGAATACCGATTGCTGATGCCCGACGGCTCGATAAAGTACATTCACGCGGTGGCACGTGCTACGAGAACCGCGTCCGGGAATATCGAGTTTGTCGGGGCGGCCACGGACGTCACGACAGCAAAGCAGACGGAACAACAACTGCGCCGTAGCGAGGCCTATCTGGTCGACGCGCAGCAGCTCAGTCGCACGAGCACCTGGTCGTGGGACTGCAACCGTCGCTGTTTTGCTTATCGCTCCGCCGAAGTCAGTCGTCTATTTGGCTTTGACCCGGATGAGCCGGTGACCATTGAGGCCATCCGATCGCGGATTCATCCAGACGACTTGCCGCGGCAACAGGAAATCCAACGTCAGGCCATTGAACAAAAAACAGGGAATTTTGAATACGATTTCCGAATCTGTCTTCCCGACGGCGCGATACGACACATACATGCTGTTGCGCACGCCGTGCTGGCAAGCGATGGCTCAACTGTCGAACTCGTCGGAACGCACATGGATGTCACTGAGCAGCACGCAGCCAAACAACAATTGGAAGACACTCTTGCTGCGCTACGCGAGAGCGAGCAGCGCTTTCGTGACTACGCCGCAACTGCTTCTGACTGGTTATGGGAGACCGGGCCGGATCACCGGTACACCTTGTCGGAGCACACCAACGCTACGGACCTCTTGGCAAGAGCGGTCATCGGCCTGCGTTGCTGGGAGATTGCGAGCGACGTTGAAGAAGAGCCCGAGAAGTGGCGGCAGCATGAAATAACGCTAAATGCCCATCTTCCATTTCGCGATCTGGTCTATCGTACCGTGGGGAGGACCAGGTCACCAATCTACTTCCAGAGCAGCGGCAGGCCCTTATTTGATGTAAGCGGCCATTTTCTCGGCTACCGAGGCGTGGCCACTGATATCACGGCGAAAGTTCGCGCCGATCAGGCTGAACAAGGACTGCGAAAGGCACAGGCGGATCTTGCGCATGTGACGCGCCTGACGGCGCTGGGGGAACTAACAGCCTCTATCGCCCACGAAGTGAACCAACCGCTCACGGCCATAATCAGCAACGCCGATGCGTGCCTTGGCTGGCTACGTCGCGAAGCTCCCGACATTTCCGCCGTGCACAGATCCGTAGAGTGGATCATTGATGACGCTATGCGCGCAAGCGAAGTGATTCGCAGGGTCCGCACACTCGCGAGGAACGGTGATATCGAGATGGTAGCGCTAGACATTAATGAGGTTGTGAACGACTCTATCGCGCTGGTAACGCGTGAGCTGATTAACCACCAAGTGACCTTGCGAACTGAGCTAGCACCATCACTTCCCAAAATTCTCGGTGACCGGGTTCAGCTGCAACAAGTAATCATCAATCTGGTGATGAACGGAGTAGAGGCCATGCAAGCTGTTGACGACAGAGCGCGCGAACTGATGATTCAGTCATCCAGAGACAATGAGAGCCGCGTGCAGCTCTCCGTGACTGATAGCGGCGTCGGCATCGCTGAGGGTGATAGGATCCGAGTCTTAGATCCGTTCTTCACCACCAAATCTACCGGCCTTGGAATGGGTCTGTCGATCTGCCGCTCGATCGTAGAAGCTCACGGAGGCCGCCTGTCGATCGTCCAGAAGCAAGAGCCGGGCGCATCCTTTCAATTTGTCCTGCCAGTCGTGTCATGATTGGAATTTGACTAGCCGTGTGAAATCGGGTCGACAAGTACGATCGTGCTTATTGTCGAAAGCTAAACGGCTCGATGCCTCGACGAAACTTTCGCTCGGCATATCTGGATATCGCCGCATTCGGATCGGCTCACGGAATGCTGCAGGGCACACCTTCGGGTCGCATGGCCATCGGGTTCTTGACACCGACTGCTGGGACCGTGAGTTTGTATCTAACCTGGCGAAGTTGAATGTTCACCCCGCATGAACCTCAAACTGAGGAAGGCGAAGCGTTCGATCGGATCGCAACAGAATCGAAGCTGAGCAGACGATCACGACGCCTCGCTGGCAAGCAGCTTTGGCACTGGGCACCACCGGCTCCGATTCAGGGCGCTTTCGCGTGCTTCCCGCTCGACGGCCCGAATGCCGCTTCCGTCCGCAGAAGGATGCACGAGCTGAGCAGCAGACCACTCGTTAGATAGCGAAGCGCTGGCGATTAGCCGCAGTCTCAAGAGCTAACGCTGCGGGTTCCCTAGTCACACCGCCGGCGCCTTCAGGGCCTTGAGTGACGGCCTTAACCGCTTTCCGGCCAGATTCGCCACAAATTCCATCGGTACTTTTTGAAGGGGTCGATCCCTTTCGGGGTGTCAGCCCTAAGAAGCTGAGTTCCTTCAGCAAGCGCGTCGTGCCGCTTCGGCTTGACCGTACAAGCTGATCAGCTTGGACTTGCACGCGTTGCTGTACGAAATCCCCGGCGCCGCGATACGATTATTACGGCTCCTCGATCTGGCCGAAGCGGAAAGAGGACGAGACGTTCGAGGCCCCCTCCTTCAAAGCGTTGAGCCGATGGGACGTCCTGGGCCATAGCGGAACACATTGACGCACAATCGAGCGCCGGCACCCAACCTGCGCGTCAACAGCGACGCCCGATGCTCGCGGTTCTGTTTTTCGACGCGGCAAGCCAACGCATAAGAGCGTTGCTGCTTCCGCTTATTCATCGGCTCGCGGCGAGCTAGGCGCTGACTCTCCGCGCCGCTACGTGCATTCCCTTTGCAACCTATTCGCGGCTTGGATGAACACTATCAAGAAAATTGATTTTTCGATCCTACCTGAAGCCTCGTAAGTCGTATCCGTTCTTTACAAGGAGGACGCAGCTACTCGTGCGGTTCGATTTTCTCTTCAGTCAAATGCTCGACAATTGCAGCTGCTCGACCAGGCGGGGGGATCATCGTAGCTCCGTGCCGACAGTGATGCGCTCAGGCCTCGACACAATCGCACTATAGGCGACCACAATGCGAATCCTACTGGTCGATCAGGACGCCGCCTTCGTGCGAGCCGCCAAGAAAACCCTGTTCGTTCGCGGTTTTGCCGTGGACCTCATCTCTACTCTTGACGAAGCGGAGACCGCGCTGAGTTGTGCCAGCTATCACATTCTCTTGCTCGAGTTGGCTCTGCCGGACGGAAATGGATTGGACTGGTTGAAACAGTTGAGACGTGAAGGATATTCAATGCCTGCCATGATGATGAGCAGCCTGAGCGATCTTGAGACCAGGATCGCGATATTCAATGGTGGCGCCGACGATTTTCTTCCTAAGCCGGTGTCTATCGATGAGCTTATTGCTCGAATGCGCGCCATTTTGCGACGATCGACGCAATTGACGGCACCCGTGATCACCTTCGGGAACTTACATTTCGATCCTATTGGCCGGCAAGTCTCAGTTGACGGTCGGCCACTCAGAATTGCGCGCCGCGAAGTCTGCATTCTCGAACATCTGCTCAGCCGAGCAGGCCGCACCGTGCCGCGAGCGTTGCTAGAGGAAAGCCTCTATGCGTTTGACGATGAAGTCTCGACCAATGCCTTAGAAGTCGGGATCTATCGATTGCGCACACATTTGAGCAAGTCCGGCACAACGCTACGAATCAAAACCGCGCGCGGCGTCGGCTACGCGCTTGAACTGAAGAACGATCCGCTGCCTTGCCGCCACACTTGAAAACGACGCTCAGTTGAAGTTCCCCCTTGATGTTCGCAGCTGCCGATGGCCGACGGCGGTCACCTCAGCTATTCGCTCGCGCCTTCTGTATGTCGTTTGCTCGCTTCCTCTCGTGCTGCCGCCCACTACCGCAGCTCAGATAAAGCGCGACCCTAATCAGGCGTCGCCACGGTCAACAACTGACAGCCTTAGCGGGGTCTTGAATCTTTCCTCCTCTCAGGGCCAGACGATTCATCTTCCGGCGCCGGCGGCCAGCATATTCGTTGCCGACCCAACGATAGCCGACTACCAGGCCCCATCGAATACAACCATCTTCGTCTTTGGAAAACAGTCGGGACGGACCAGCCTATTTGCTTTGAACGACAATGGAGAAGCGTTAGCCGAGTTACGTGTTGTCGTTACCCAGCCTATCGAGGATTTGCGTGCTGCACTAAAGGCTGAGCTCGGGGACCATCCGATCCAAGTCACCTATACGCCACGCGGCGCAATTCTGAGAGGGACAGCACCAAGTGTCGACGTCGTTGAGCGCGCCAAGAAGATTACCGAGCAATTTCTGGGCGCGGGCGCGCTGGTCGTCAACAACATCCAAGTGGCCGGCTCATTGCAAGTGACGCTTAGCGTGCGCGTGGCGGAAGTCTCGCGCAGCGCCGTGAAGGAGCTTGGCATCAACCTCTCTGCATCGGGCCAAAACGGAGCGGTCATTTTCGGGTTTAGCAGTGGCAAGCCTGGCGGTTCCGGTGCGAGCCGGGGTGGCGGCACGGCAAGTGTCGGAGTCGGCGTTGGCAGCACGAACATCAGTGCTGTACTTGACGCCCTCGCCAACGAGCATCTCGCGTCGGTATTGGCGGAGCCAACTCTTACCGCGATGTCCGGCGAATCAGCAAGCTTCCTGGCAGGCGGCGAATTTCCAATTCCGGTCATGCAGGACAATCGTCAACTCTCAGTTCAATTCCGTCAATTCGGAATCAGTCTGGAGTTCGTTCCGACCGTTCTCAGCAACAATCAGATCAATATCCACGTCAAGCCTGAAGTCAGTGAGTTATCCAAAGAAGGTGAAGTCAATATCAACGGAATGTCTCTGCCTGGCCTCTCCACGCGACGTGCCAGTACTGTTGTCGAGCTTGCCAGCGGTCAGAGCTTTGCAATCGGCGGGCTCATAAGACGCAATTTCAACACCGACATCAGCACGTTTCCCGGGTTAGGCGATGTCCCGATCCTTGGTGCACTGTTTCGGTCCTCCTCATTTCAGAAGCAGGAGACGGAGCTTGTCATCGTCGTTACCCCTTACATCGTGCGGCCAGCATCATCTGCCGCCAAGATAAGCGCGCCGACTGACCGCCTCCGGCCGCCATCAGACGGGGGGCGCATTTTAACGAATACGTTGGCGCGTCCCCCGCGAAGCCGCGAGGCTCCCGCACCGAACCAGACGCGACCGGCGGAGCCGGCTTTGTTATCGAATGAGGACCGCTAATGACCTTGCGAAACCTGGGCCACTTGATTGCCGTAGCGGCAACCGTAGGCGGATGCACACATAATGCTGCGATCTATTCTGAGCCGACTGATCAAGCGATTCAAGTGGAGCAGAAGACCAGTATCTTGCGACTACAGAGCCTTCGTCGCGCCGAGAGGTATGGTCTGCGTAATTTCATTGCGAACGCCAGCCGCGGTCGGCGGGATGCACTCCATCTGGACGTCAGTGGTTCGCCCCGGCTCATTACGCAGGTGGCTCATGAGGCCCGCGAGATGGGCGTTCCCGCCTATAATATTCGCCGGTCCGCTTCCCCCGTAGATCTGCCCAGCCATTTCGGTGTCCAAATCGAGGCGATCATTTACGAAGCACGTCCTCCGCTCTGTCCATCCCTTTCAATCATCGGCCCTTCAGTAGACGACAATTCTTTCAATCCAACGCTCGGCTGTTCGATCCGCAATAACCTCGCGGTCACGGTCAACGATCCCGGCGACTTGCTCGAGAACAGAGCTATCTTGCCAACCAGTGGTGACCGTGCGGTGCTTCCGCTTACCGCACGGGGAGGTCTCGCCGCAGGCAACAAGAGCCACTTGGAAAGTGACACTCATAATCGCATTGCGTCAGAAGCCCAATGAGCACTCTCAATGGCTGAGCGGCAAGAGCATTGGCGATACTCTGGCGGCCAACTTCCGCAGACGCCACGATCTGCTTCCGCCTTTCCAGACGACGTGACTTACAGATCAAGTAGCGACTGGACGTCTTTGACTAACACGCCCGAATGCATCGCATTGCCGCGCCAAGCTAGACCAGGCCAGCGGCAAAGACTGCCTTTGCAACCCCCTCGAAACAGTCCTTCGGAACGGCCTTGCCCATTATTCCCTTTCGGATCAGCTGACGCGCCAAAGCAGGTTCCTGAATAATGCTCAGATGCAGCGCCCTCGCCTGATCAAACAACTGTGAAGCAAGTTCGTCCTCACCGCGGCATACCAAAACCGGCACTCCGGTCTGTCCACGAACGTAGCGCAGTCCAACTAACATCGCGGGGCCCGTCAGTATCAATGTGGCCCGATTGACTCCGAGCGGCGGCTCACTCGCCGATTCCCGACGAAGCCGGCGGTGTTCGCCCTTTACATGTGGGTTGCCTTCCTGCTCCTTAGACTCGCGCTTCGCTTCACTCTCCGTCATGCGCATGTCACGCAAGAATAGCCAGCGCTGAATTAGCAGGTCGGTCAAGCCGCCGATCAGAAACGCCCCAGCAGCAATTTCAATTAAGAATTTGACCTCTTTGAATACAAAGCTGAAACAACCCAAACCGCAGACAGGCAGGTACACCAGCGCCTTCCAACTTGCGAGTGAGGTGAAAAACAGCGTTACGCCGAGAAGGAACACTTTGATCAACGACTTACCAAGCTCGACAAGCGACTTCTGAGAGACAATCCGTTTGAGCCCTTTGATTGGATCCAATTTCTTAAGGCTTGGTTTCAGCGGCTCCACGGAGAACGTCAGCCCACCAGCAGCCAAGACACTGGCTAGAATGCCTGCAGCCACGGCCGCTCCAATGATTGGGGCAACGCTCGTCAACGAAAGTTCGATCAATCCGACCAGTGCCTGCTGGACCGCACTGTTGAAGGGCTGCCCCTGCAGCTTGTCGACGAGCCGCACCCCCTCACGCCATACGCCCTCGATCGCGCCCGCTCGGAAACATAGACAGCCGAATGCGGCGCAAATGCTAAGCGCGCTCACAAAATCGGCGCTGCGCGGGATCTGTCCCTTCTTACGCGCCTGCCGTAGCTTCTTGGGAGTTGGCGGACGCTTCTTCTCTTCGCTCGAGTCGCTCATTTTAGGAACTTCCCGAGCCACTCCAGCACTCCGTAGGACTGGATAATCTCCGTTCCCATGTATTCCATGAGGAAGACGGTGTAACTCACCATGATGATGCCAAAGGCGGCGTTCTTGATGGTGGGGGAGAGGTCGTTCAGCTTAATTTGCGGCGCAAACCGCCCTAGCAACATGAGGGATATCTCAATCAGGAGCAGCAGAGCCAGCACGGGTCCGGAAAATAGCAGGGCCGTGTGCATGATATGATCGAGAAGCGCTACAACTTCCATTGCCCCTTGCATTGTCAGAGGAGGTAGTAGCCGGTACACGGGCCAGATCAGATAGCTGCCATACAGGCACCGAACCATCGTCTGTAGACCTCCAGACGCAACGAAAATAGTAACCCCAGCAGTTCCGAGAAAGAGACCCGTGGCGGAGGCCTGGCTGCGCGTCGCAGGATCGTCCAACTGGCTTGAAACGCTCCGTTGCGTGTCAATGATGTCGCCAACTGCCTGGATGCTCCATAGCGGTATACTTAGGAACATCCCGAACAGCAGGCCGACGAATATCTCTTTGAGACCGAGGAACGCGACCGCGGCCAGACGGGTGGCCGGATCTAGAGTCTGCAGACCGGCCTTGACATGCGCAAGGCATGGCAGTCCAATCACGATCGTCAAGCTTGTGCGGATCATCCCGCTAATCTGCGGCCGCGTGAATACGGGAAGCACCAACATAATGCCTAAGGCCCGCGCAGCGCTAAGGCCCGCTGCAACGACGAACTCGACAGCACTCTGAATTAGAGCTTGCGCCTCGGTGGGTGACAAAGCATGCATTCGCGGCGCTCGTTGTTCGCCTCAGCTAATCTAACCGGTTCCGCTCGCCGTGCCTTAATGTTTGACGCCAAGGCCGCAAATAGTCGGCGGTGTTCGTTCTAATAGCGCTCAACGAGAGCCCCAGCCGCACTGCGAGCCCGCAGGGTAGGCCGTCGATCCCCATACTCTCATGCTCGCTCGACAAACTGGCCAGCCACTTTGGTAATTCACCGGTGATGTCGATGGGCGGTTTTGTCCTCACAAACTCGGCCTTCGGTTCCTCACTAATACCTCGATGTGAGAGAGGGGAACTCCGTGAAGATATGTTTGGCCTGTTCGATAAGCGGCGCACTCAGCACCCGAGAAAACAGAACGAGCACGGCGACGACGACGAGGAGCCTCACGGTTAGGGGCAAGGTTTGATCCTGGAGCTGCGTTGCCGCCTGTATTATGCCAACACCCAAGCCGGCCACGAGAGCTGCTAGGAGCGGTGGCAGAACCCACATCATGAAGAGGACGAGCGATCGGGTCAAATGCGTGAGGATGCTGGTCTCGTCCATATTAACCTCCGGCCGTGGCGTAACTTAACACCAACCCGTGCATGAGCCGCGACCATCCGTCGATCGTGACGAACAGAAAGAGCTTAAAAGGAACAGATATCATTGTGGGCGATACCATTGACATGCCCATGGCCATCAGAATCGTCGTTACAATCAGATCAATCGTGATGAATGGAAGATAGAGAAGGAAGCCGATTTCAAAGGCACGCTTTAATTCCGAGATCAGAAAGGACGGTACAAGAATCGCAAAATCATCCGCTGTAGCGTTTGCCCGCATCTCCTCTGACCAAACATGTTCTGTGGATGACAGGAAGAACGTGCGCTGCTCCTCACTGCTGAACTTTTTCAGGTGAGCGCGCAGCGGCTCGCTTCCCTCCTTAGCGGCTGTCGCCCAGTCATCGAGCGTTTGGTAGTGAAGTTGCGGGGCGGTAACGTGGTTGTAGATCTGCTCCAGCACTGGAGCACCAATGAAGACCGTAAGGATCAATGCAGCGCCATACAGAACGATGTTCGGGGGTATGGATTGGGTTCCGAGCGCGTTGCGCACGAGGAAGAGAACGACGGAAACTTTTATGAATGCCGTCGTCGTGACAACTGCGAACGCCAGCAGACCGAGACCGACCGTCGCTGCAAGAAGTGCAGGAATGCCTGGCTGAATGTCAGTCATTGACCGCCAACCCACCACGTAGCCTGATGGCCAGTTCCTCCCCGACACGCACGATGTCGCCGTGGCCGATCAATCGACCATTGGCAACAATGTCAACCGGACGGTCAACGGGACGGCCAAGTTCAAAGACATGCCCTTCGTTGACGCTCCTCAACGTACCCAGCGGGATAGGCCAACGGCCGCATTCGAACACGAGCGTAATCTCAATGCTGTCGATGTCGGTTTCCGAGGGCAGGGTCGATGGCTGGGTTTGGGGTCGTGTTGTCATATATGCACTCTTGAGAGGGTGGGGTTGCAGGCGGAAGGGTCCCCGCAAGATTAGTCTGTCGCCAGCAATCTCCGCCGGCGCCCACAATTTGTCCGCAGTCAGGATGACCTGACCGCTCGCAAAGGGAATGACGTCCGGCAACAGCGCATCGCCAGTTTGTGCTTGGCGAAGAAGCCCGACGGACACGCGCAGCGAGCTAATCTCGCTGGCAACCATGATGGGCAACTCCGGGGAAAGCTTGCGCATTTCTCGGGGCAATTGGCCAAGCATCTCGCCTAACTTACAGAAGGCAGCCGGAACCGGACCCTCAAGAGACGAGAATAGGAACAGCCGCGCCTTGCCCACGAGCGCCCCGTAGACGATGTCGAGTTCCAGATAAGGACCTTCCATCGTTGCTTCGTCGATGCGGATAATTTGCAAATCCTGCGCTAGCAGATGCTCTACTCGAGTGAACCATGGTTCAAGCGCAAGTTCGAGGACGAAAGAGCGGGCTGGGTCCGAAGGTAACGTAAGGCCATGCTGCACTGTCGAAATCAATGCCTCCGCCAACTGGCGCGGCACCGACAAGACGGCCATTTCGGCTCCGACGCGAAATACACAATCAAGCATCGGCGCGGTCGATTGCTGCGCCTGCCACACAAGCCGGTTAATACATATCGAGACCGGCGTATCGCCAAGGCGGCTCTTCAGAACCGTTCGCCGGGGGGCCATCAAATTGAGGCACGAGACCGCGCTATGCGACAATCTTAGCCGCGGCACGAATCGTGCCGGTTCACCGACCGCATTTTCCGCGCTCATGTTCACGGGGTCGGCAGTTCGCGCCGACATAAGAGAAGCAGCCATTAAATCAAAACGCCAATTGCCTGGCTTCGCGAGCCACTCTGATACCGGAGCAAGACCTCATCGTCCGTTTCGATTTGAGCTGCACACTCCGAGCAAGCGTTGGTCGAGCGCTGCACATCGCACTCAATCTGCTGCCATTTCTGGCTCGCCGCCGAACGCTTGGCCCACACGACCCGCGCCTCAACAACCGCCGCCTGGGCCTGCTGTTGAGCGATGCGCGCTTGCTCAAGCACCTGGCGTGCAGTTGCGATCTCAGCTGTGAGGCGTCCAATGACGAGATGAAGCCTACGGTCGAGTTCGGTGACGCACATCCTGTTAGACGATGCGAGTTCTAAATAAAGTTCAGCTTCGAGGCTTGCGCGGCGTTTCTCGGCGCTGGCGGCATTCTTGGAAGCTTTCTCCATCGCTTTAACCGCAATTTGGCGTTCGGCTTGCGTATTGGATAATTGACGAAGCGCACTTCGCTCCCTCATGTCCTTCCCCAGCCGCAATTTCGACGCTTGGCTGGGATTCAGTCGGTAAGACGCGACATCCACGTGATGGCCTCCTCAAAGCTGGACGGTTCATCCTGCCCCTGGCGCAAGAAATTCCGCAAGTCCTCGATCGACGCGATTGCTCGGTCGGTCAGCGGATCGCCCCCTGGCTTGTACTCACCGACCTTGATCAAAAATTCGGCCTCATCATAGCGCGAAAGAAGATCTCGAAAGAAAGAGGCGGCCTTTCGATGTGACACAGAGACGACCGCATCCATCACGCGACTTCGGCTCGACAACACGTCGATGGCCGGAAAATGCTCTCGCGATGCGAGCGCGCGTGAGAGAATGATATGACCATCGAGAATACCGCGCGACTCTTCGGCGATTGGATCGCCTGTCCCGTCACCTTCGACAAGTACGGTATAGAAGGCCGTGATCGAGCCCTGCTCGCCCATACCGGCACGTTCCAACAGAGCCGGCAGCAGCGCAAAGACGGAGGGAGGAAAGCCTCGCCGCGTCGGAGGTTCTCCCGCGGCTAGGCCGATTTCACGCATCGCGCGGCTGAAGCGCGTCAACGAATCCATCATGAGAACGACCCGCTGTCCCTGATCACGAAAGTACTCGGCGAGTGCCGTCGCCGTATGAGCACATTGCGCGCGCTCCATTGCCGACCGGTCGGAGGTCTCAACGACAGCGATCGTCCGATCGATGGCATTGCCAATATGGCGCTCGATGAATTCACGCACCTCACGTCCGCGCTCTCCTATAAGCGCAACGACGGTGACCTCAGCGTCCGCGCCTTTAACAATCTGCGACATCAGCGTCGACTTGCCGCAACCAGCGTCTCCATAGATTCCGATCCGTTGGCCTTCGCCACACGTCAGAAGTCCGTCGAGCACGCGGACGCCGAGCGGAAAAGGCTGCTCGATCCCCCGCCGCCTCATTGGGTTGGGTGCCCTGCCGCGTAGGGGACGAGTGTGGGTCGTCTTTATTGGCCCCTTCCCGTCGAGCGGACGGCCGAAGCTATCGATGACGCGGCCCAGCAAATCGGCACCGACCGCAACTTCCTGCATTCGCCCGGTCGGAACCACTTCCGCACGGCTAGACATGCCTACCATGTCGCCGATTGGCGTGAGCAATACTCCATCCGGCAGCAGACCGACCACCTCCGCATCAAGTGACCATCCCGTACTGTGATCCTGCAATAGGCACAGCTCCCCAACGTGGGCCCCGGGCAGCACGGCATGGACCAAGGTGCCGACGGCTCGGGTGACTCGTCCGCGCACAGCACGCGTATCGACATGCTTTGCCGTAGATTTCAGAGATGATAATGCTGCGTGCACCGCGCCTTCAGCAGCCGCATTGCCATAGCTTGGCCTTTGGGAAGTCATTGTTCGTCCTCCTGAACAGGCGGAGCAAGGGCGAGGCGCAGTGTGCGGAGCTGCGCGGCAAGTCCTAGATCGACATTACCAAACTCACTCCACAAAACGCATTGGTCCGGCGTTAGAGCCGGGTCCGGATCAATTCTGACCTTCGGACGCCCATGCGTTCCATGGAATGACGCGAACTCGCATGTCATGGCATCGACGTTCACAGGAGACACATGAAGGCGCAATTCCGCACCGCCATATCTTTGCTCGATAGCGTGACGAACCGACCTCACTAACATCTCGCCCGGATCGAACGAGCCCACCAAGTCGTTCAGGACCTCAATGACAAGTTGTGGCAGCTCCTGTTCCAGCACGGCTTTTCGCCGCGCCAGCTCAGAAGCAGCTCGAGCAACCAGCCGCGCCATTTCGTCCGAGCCTGTCTTCAGGCCTTCGGAGTGCCCGCGCGCCTGCTCGCGATGATAAGCGTTCCTTGCCCAGTTGCGAACCTGCTGTAGATACCGCTGAGCTAGCGCGCGCGTCTGTACCACATCGCACCAGATCCCAAGTTCCGAGGCTGGTATGACTGGACCCACCGGACGTATCTGCGGGCGTTCTGGCAATGCTGGCTCACCCGCGGTCATGCCGGCCGTGTCTCTGCGGCCAAATGGGTCATCACCAAAGACATCAATTGGCCCGCGGCTTTGTGATGTTCGGCGGCTGGACTCTCCGCGGCAGTCCCGACAGGCAAGCAGAGAAGCACGCGCGTACGGTCGAGTTCTGAGGCTCGCTTGAGGAAAGCGCCAAGGCAGGCATATCCGTCATGTGCAATCCGCTGCGAAAGTTGCTCCGGATCGACAATCAATTGGGTTTCGACGGCGCTGGATACATGTCGGATAGCGAAAGCATGTGCTTCCGCACCAATATTTCCGATCAGTGGAGCAAGATCATGCTTTGACACCAGCTTCAGTACCGAACGGGCATGCCAAATGCCGCCAGCGAGCAATGCCGCACGATGCGGATCATGCCCAAGCAAAGCGCCCCTTCCCCAGCTACTTCCCTTCAAGACCAGTTCACTGCCTAGGAGCAGTTCGACTAGTCTTTCCTGTAGTCTGGGAGTTTTCTGCAGTTGCAGCACTGTAGACGCCGCCAGCGACGCATCAAGACGTTCAGCAAAACGGCTTGGATGGATTATCGCAGCAAGCTCCCGCGGCCGACCGGAATGTTGGTTGAGCAAATGATTTGGTTCGTTGGATGTCATCGTTGCGGACATTGCATTCGGCCTATCTCGCATCGGAGTTCCGCTTTTTGCCAGCGGCTAGGACGGCGGGCATACTCGCCGCTGTGTCAATATTCGGCACTTTCCGCCAGAATTGACCTAGCTGGCGCACACGTGTGCTCAGCAGCACGTAAGATAGAATGCCGACCGCGGCGCCGACACCCCCGACCACGATCGCAAGAAAGGTGGCTGACGTGAACTTGGTCGGGTGGATCGAAGCAGCTGCTGGTGCAGAGAACATCTCATGCTGCGCTCGCTCAACCGGCACGAAAACGACGGCCACCTTGTCGTATGATAGTCCTTCAATGCCATTGGCGACGAGCATCTTGATTTGGGGCAACAAGGCTGAGAGGTTCGCATTGGAACCATGTCGAATGAAGACCGACGCCGAGGACGGGGTCGCATCCTGTCGCAAAAGGTCGTTCTTCGGCAAGACAACATGAACCCGGGCGGAGAGAACCCCATCGATATCATTGATTGTGCGCGACAATTCTTCGCTTAGGGCATAAACGTAACGAGCGCGCTCCTCAACTGGGGACGCAACCAGGCCGGATCCCTTGAACACCTCCCCAAGATTCTTAAACACCTGGCGCGGCAAGCCCTGGCCATTCAGCAGTTCTATCGAAACGGCCAATTGCTTTTCTTCGACCTGAATCGTGCTGCTACCGTCCTTAGCGACAACACGGACTGCATCGACACCCTTACTAAGGAGAAGGGCAAGCATCTCGTTGGCTTCACGCTCCTGAACTTTCGTATAGAGATCGGCCTTGCAGCCGGCTAGCAACAGCACAAGCGGCAATAGGAGAACGGCATGCACCTGCCTTCCAGAAGTCGCGCCGCGACCGATCTTTCTTTGCGCGAAAAGAACCATCAACCGCCGCTCAGCCCGCTGATAGCAGCTTATTCAGAGATGAACCGACGGCGCCAGCACTCTTGGAGATGAGCGAAACCTGAATGACGCCGTTGTAAACATCCCGCAGATTCTGCAACGTCGACTCGAAATTGTCGGCACCTTCTGGTTTTCCGATAACATGGACATCGACTCCGTCCAAGCGCGAGATAGGCCGCGCGGCGGGCCCAAGCTGGACGCTCTTCGAAGGGCCCGGCTCGCCGATCGAAGGGAGTCCGGTCGAAGGATATGGTTTGCCTAAGTGCGCTCCAAAAAGATTCTGCAGAATGCGATCGCCCAGTGGACCTGTCTGCGCGACTGCACGCTGAACCTCCGGTACAGGTGGCGCCAACGCGCTGTCGGCCACCAAAGAGGCGGCGCCTTGTTTCGATGCCGCCTTTGCAAGATGCTCATGAAAGTTGCCCGGCGCCGATGAACACCCCTCGGTGAGACACTCGCCGAGGTTGGCAGAGATCGGCATCGCGCCAAACATCACGGAAGGAATCATTGCTCTCGCGTCTATTAGCTGTCGTTGCCGGGAACGGCTCGGCACCCTAGCGAGCCGAGCTGACCAAAACCTGACGTGGATCAAGAGCTACGTCATCCAAAAATCACGATTGGCTTCCAATTTGCGACGAAGTTCGTCTTCCAACTTTGGAAGAGTACCAGCGCATGACCGCCTGGAATACTCAACCACACCACGAGGCTGCACACGTTGAAGAACATTCTAATTGTTGGTGTTTTCATCTCCTTGAGCGCGGTTAGGGCGCTCGGCGCCACTCTAGAGCTGCCATCCACGCCTTATACTTACACAGTTCTGGATCAGGATCTCGCGGCCGCACTGCAGGAGTTCGGCAACAATTTGAATATTCGAATCAATGTCAGCACCCATGTAAAGGGGCGGATTCGCGGGCGCATGCCGGATCTCGCGCCGCGAGATTTCCTCGAACGCGTGACCACTCTTTATAATCTTCAGTGGTACTATGACGGGCTGGTGCTGTACGTATCCGACGCGCACGAGGCGGAAAGTCGCCTGCTTGTCTTAAACCCGGTCACTTTCGATGCATTCAAGGCGGCACTCGATGCACTCAAAATTTCCGATGAACGCTACGTCGTGAGAGCCGCACCGGAAGATGGACTGGTCTTCGCTTCTGGTCCGCCTCGCTTCATCGCGCTCGTCGACCAAATGCTCAACGGCCTAGTGGCGGAGGCCCAGGCGCGACGAACTCTTACGACAACCGCAAAGCCGGCGCCCGCGTCGGTCTTGATGTTGTTTCGGGGCTCCTCAAGTACGGTTATTCGTGATGGACGACCGGAGGGACCTGTTTTGCCCGAGGCGACGCATCAAGATAACGTGGCTCACGCGCCCGGCCCAAGCCAGAGATGAATTGGACAGCAAAAGTCGCTTACAACGGCGCTCAATGCGGTCGCGGCTTTCTTTGTGAGCATGTTGAAAGCTGATGCTGTCGGCATGAGAGCCCGAGACCTAGACGGTGATGCCTTCAACTGGAAAGGTGGGCAGCATCATTCTTGCGCTGGCTACGGCTTTAGCTCCACTCAACGATCGACGATCTCAACCGTTTGAGTACATTTGCCGGCAAACGGTGACTGATCCCATAATGCTTCATGGCGCTGACGGAGCAGACGCTAACCCTCTCGTAACGGGCCGTAAGCGCGCCCACTCGCCATCGCCAGACGACGCGGCAGTATCATTTAATTTTGTTGCACGAACCCGCGCCGATCTTCCGCGGATTGCAGGCCCGAGTTCCCATTTTTGCCATCTGCCGCGTGAGGACGCGACGGAGTGGCAGACACTTTTGGGGGGATGCGGGTATTGCGCAACACCGCATTCATGTCCGTTCGCGCATTCCGCTGAGCGCCGTCAGCTTCTCGAAAGCTAACTCCCGCTACTATAAAAGGGGGTGAATATCTAGCAGGCAATGAGCCTGTTGATCGGGACCTGAGCACTGGACGCTCACTCAGCCGCCGGGAGCAGCCGCCAGGAGTTGTTGGATCTGCCCATCAACACTTGGTGTTCGTCGCGAACTCGGGCTGCACGGTGTGACAGGACGGTGGCGCAATCTCACAGCACAGGATGTATAATGTCAGTCAACAACCTATCCCTCGCCGCCAACTCGAACGTGGCTTTGTCCGGGCTTGCCCCCGGGCTCACTCCGGCGCAAGAGCTGTCAAGTTTCGAGGCGGTGCTTGCGAGCTACGCCTTAAATGACACGACCGGCGATCATTCCGCACCACAGGATTCGGCCTCGGAGTCGACTAAGAACCTGACGGAGGAGCTCATACAGCTGACGGGGAATATCGTGCCACCCGACGTTAGGGCTGCATTGGACGCAGAAGCGTATAGCCAGCCCCCGCAGTCAACCTCTGCTGCGGCCTCCACTGCGATTGCAGCGGCGCCAGTACCCAGCTCACGGATTACATGGAACAGTGGCACTCTGACTGACACCGAGTTGCAGATTGTGTCGGTGCTGAACCGTCATAAAGATAAATGCCCCCTAGATTGGAAGTCGCTCGTAGATTTGGCGACGGACCCCTCCACACCGCCGGATCTGAAGACGGCGATCGAAGCATTGCAGCAGGATCCGGAGCTCTTCTATGCGATAGGCTCACAAGGCGATGGCCGCTGCGGGGGGACAATCAAGGCAGGAGATCTCTCCGGCTTCTCCGATCATCACTCACAAGTGGCTGCATTCCAGGAGCAGCAGGCGCGGCGCTACGAGCATAACTACGTTCCGTCGGACGGCACCGGAAACGGCCAGCCCTGCGTTATGACCCAGACCGACGCACTGCGTGAGCTCTATCGCTATTCTGATAATTTGCCCAAGAACCTGAGCCTCGCGGATTTCAGGCAGATCGTTGATGGCGAGGCTAAAACGGGTAAATGCCCACCTCAGGTTCTCGCAGCCGCGAGATACTTCCTCAATCATCCAGAGGAATGGAAACAGTTGTATGGCGGCTCGGTAGATAAGGTCCACAAAGAGGACTTCTTGCAGATGGCTTCGTCATCGATGAACCTCACGCATGCCGAGTTGGATACGCTAGGTACGATCAATAAGAACCAAGCGGCTTTTTTCGGGAAGGGTGACCTGACCCGGGAGACGCTCACTAGTATGGTCGATGACAAGAGTCTCGCCCCGGACGTGCGAAAGGCGGCCTCCCAGCTGTTGTCGGATCCTCTCTTGTTCGGATTGCTGAACAACTCGATCACAGGCTACAAGACCCACCACAAGTTCTTCGACTTCGGCGGCGGCCATACGGTCGATTCCGGCAACATCAGCAGTAACGATTTCACCCATTTCTTCAGCAACATGTCCGGCGCGAACCGCACCGCTCACCAATTGAAGCAGCACGCTGTTCAGCCGGCTGCCGACCAGGCGGCCGTCAAGGACATGATGACGGGCGTGGCGGACCAGCCGGACGTCAAGTCACCCAAGAAAAACGGAGGTGCCTTCATGCACGCCTTTGATGAAGTGCTCAAGGTGGGCTCCAACGTGCTTGACTGGGCTGCGACGGCAGTTGGTGTACTCGGCTTCATTCCAGGTTTGGGGGAATTGACCGATCTCGCGTCAATGATACTCGAGAGCGAGGCGCAAGCAGCAAATCTTCTGCACACAGCCATCACAGGCGGCAACATAAAGCAGGCGCTGGAAGAAGCGGGACTCAATCTTGCGGCACAGGCGGTGGGTTGTATCGGCGGCCCGGAGGTCAAACTAGCCATGCGCGAAGGCTTGACGAAGCAGGCAATTCAAGAAGCCGCGACGGCCGGCGTCAACCTTCCGGTCTCGATGGCACAATCTTACGCGGAGGACTATTTGAACTCCCTAAAGGAGCGGATTGAGTCCGCGGACATGCAAGCTGCAGGCGTTTACAGCTAGTCAGAGTGACTTGGGGCTCTCGGCTCACAACTGCGTGGCTAGACGAGCTTGCGCAGCCCTCGTGCGGTTGGGTCTCCACTCCAAACCGGTAGGGGCTCGCAAGCTTTGCCAGCATGTTCGAGCTCCTTACCCACATCCGACGACTTTGCTTCGCCGGTTTTCACCATGGCCCGCTTTATGTTTGGCTGGACTCGACCGGTGCTTCGAGAGCAGCCCCAAATGCGGCACGTCGTCGCAACAGTTCGATAGGCGGCCGTCCGGTTCCAACAGCCGACGCTGAACTTGTCGACTTTCTTAACACCGGGACAGAACGAGATGATGTCGACGAGAAGGCACACGCCGCACTGAGATGCGCAATAGGGCAGAACGAATGAGACCAAGGGCGACCGCTCGAGGCTTGCCCTTTGCCCGCTCAGCGGGAAAGTGCTCGATGACGCTGAGGGCTTAGCAGACTTGGCGGATTTGCCTTGACGCTCTAATCGCTTCAGCACGCTTAACATTCCAGGTCGTGTTTGATCCGATCTAGGCACATCGCCGCCTGCGCTTGGCAGGGAGAAATGTCTTAATGCCTTACCTGATGGAGATGCCGCCGGCGACGGCGAGCGGGACGTTATAGCATCTCGGCCTCAAAGCCTGATGATCAACGAGACCGCCCGATCAACCGGCTTCATAACATGATCGTCTTTCTTGGTGCCAACTGTCTGATCTCCACACGTGGCCGATGCACCAATCACGTCGAATTCGTTAATCCGCCAAAACCGGTTGAATTTCTGAGATCCGTCAGCTTGTCGAAAGCTAATGCTCGCACAGTGAGGAAAGCCACGACGGCATGACCACCTTGACATAGGAGACGCCTTTAATGCGCATTCCGAGTTCAAGCGCCACTGCGCGCGTTGCTCCTGACTTCCATGCTGCTCGTGGTGACAAGAACGGCTCCCGCACACCCGACGACAATGACAATCATGGTCAATCGCCTGGTACAAGCAGCGCTGGAAATGGCACGTCAACTCCGGACAGTAGCTCGCAAGAGGCCGCGTTGCGCCAAGCATTCAACGCCGCTCTCGGAGCCGCGGCTGTCCAAATGGCAAGTAATGCAATGGCTCGTTTCCATGAGGCCATTAGCGAGGAGGATTCCTGACGCCGGATGTTGCGGCGTCGGGAAATAGGAGCCGCCAGGAGCGGCGACACCCGAACACACAGGAGAACAATATGCCTTCTAAAATTGGTGCGACTACTGCCTCGGTCGCAGGGGGGGCCGCTGGCACCGCTACGGCCGCAGTTGGTGCTGCAGCTGCTGAAGTCACCGGAGACGCCGCTTGGCACGCCCAAATCGCCGCTCTGACTGCTGAAACCACCAAAGCGACTGAGAGGGATGTGCAACTTCGCATCGTTTCAACAGAGCTCACGACGATCAAGAAGGTCGCCGACGAGCGGGTGCAGTAACGGAGGAGGTGGGACGACGTCGTCGTTCCACCTTTCTTCGCCTGCGTAAGCTGCAAAGCTCGCAACGAGCCGTACGGCTCTCTCGCTGTTCAGGAGACCGTCGACCGTGAATGAACCACACTCCCTGCATTTCGAGGTGCTGTCGGGGCTTTACTCCGGGCTGACCGGCAAATTGGGCTTTGGATCGAGCCTGATTGGTAGCGACCTGGATGCTGACTTGGTTTTCATCGAACAAGGGCTCGAACGTCATCACTTTCGTATCCCCCCCCATCACAATTCGATTGAAATCGAGCCTCTTGCGCCGCAAGTAAGGATAGAGGGACAACGGGCACTTCTCCCGAACGAGCGCGTTGCTGTTTCTCTTCCCGCCGTCATCCATGCGGGCGAGATGTCCATCCGTTGTTCCATAGAGGATTCCAAACAAGCTGGCTCCATCAGCCGCTGGCTCGGATCGACCGCGGTACTCGCCTCTGTCCTGATCAGTTCCGTCGCGGTCGGCGCCGTCTCAACGAGTTTCGTCGAGACGGACAGCGCTGTTGACGTGAACGCCGACTTGCACCGTAACGTCGACGTTGCACCTAAGCTGGCGCCCAACGCTCCTGATGCTCCGACCGCCGAAGCAGCTGCCACACGGCTGCAAGAGGAAGTTGATCGAGCGGGCCTTTTTGATATCAAAGTCCGATCTGAGCCGGGTGTTGTCGCTGCTGACGGTACCGTAACGCGCGCTTCTCTCCCAAAGTGGCGGGAAGTTCAAGAATGGTTCGATCGCGATCGAAAGGACGCATATGTTCTCGTCAATGCAGTCGCCATCAGGGAGGAGAAGACGCCGTCCTCGATTTCCGTCGAAGCCGTTTGGCGAGGAAGTGAGCCATATCTGGTCATCGCTGGTCAAAAGTATTTCGTGGGCGCGCTGTTGAATAACGGATGGACCGTCAATGGGATTGAGGAACGACGTCTGCTGCTGAGCAGGAACGGCCGGCTTGTTGCCCTCCCCTATTAGAGTTTCAGCCCGCGAATAAGGAGGAAAGACTCATGACTAGGCTGTCTGAGCATTCGCTTGAGCCCGGCGCCTCTTTTGAGGAGCTCAAGGTCGACGACAACCCACCTGCTATTACGCCGGCGACTGCTAGAGCCACGGAATCCGCAATCGAGAGAACTCATGCAAATGGTGGCAAGAGCTTCGCGATTTTCCAGGATGATCCCCCGCAAGATCTGCCTGTTGTCTCCGCGATCGTAACCGCACTGGACCTTACCTCTATTGATCCCGTTTCGCGCGTCAATGTCAACGAGGCGCGCGGCGAGATTGGTGAGATCAAGCCAGGCTCAGAACTTGCTTGGCTTAATGGTCCCAGTCTCGCGGACAACCTGCTCTCCTTTGTCACGCCGCGCCTATTTCATTCGCATGTTTTGCGCCCAGAGAAGCAGGGCATTCTTCTCGAGCGTTTGGCCGATACGCTCTCGGCCGCGCCAGAGAGTTCGGTGTCTCGTGAAGACCTCGCGATTGTGCAGTTGGAGCTGCGACGGTTAATTCTGCTCCGGCAGAATGACAACGGTTTAATCAAAGGCTAGCAATGGCCGCGCCTGACGGAGAGCAACACCTCACACCTGCTCCGCCGCCACACTTATCACGTGCCGGTGAGGTTTTGCACATCACAAGAAGGGAGCGTGATTTGCTCTGCGCGCTTTCGTATGTCCATCTTGCCTGCGGTCAGAGCGCACAGAGCCTGGCTCTGTTGCAAATCGTAGCTCACGAACATTCTTACGACGTCGAGCTGCTCCGCATTCTGGTCTACGCTCTGATCTCGGAGGGCCACGGTGACGACGCATTGGCGGCACTGGACAGGTTAGACAAGCTTGACGACGACCCGTCTTCGCGCCTGCCTTTGATGGTCTTGCGCAGTCATGCGCTTCGTCAGGCCGGCCGCATGGCCGAGGCACGCGCACTCTTCAAGAGCTATGTTTCATTGCGGAGCGCTGCTCCAATCAAACAATAACAGGCTTCTCATGGCCAATACCCTGCATAGTCTCATCGTGCGCGCACCAGCTAACCCAGATTTGATGGTCGCGTTGATGCTTCTTCTGGCGATCGGAATGATGATCATGCCGATCCCGATCGTATTGATCGACATGCTGATCGGCTTCAACCTCGGCTTTGCCATACTGCTGCTGATGGTGGCCCTGTATCTCAAGACGCCGCTTGACTTTTCGTCCTTGCCAGGCGTCATCCTGATCTCGACCGTCTTTCGCCTAGCGCTTACCGTCGCGACGACGCGGTTGATTCTTGCGGAGGGGGATGCCGGCAGCATCATACATACATTCGGCGATTTCGTTATATCCGGCAATATCGCTGTTGGCATCGTCATATTCCTCATTGTGACCATGGTGCAATTCATGGTTCTCGCCAAAGGCGCAGAACGGGTCGCAGAAGTGTCGGCGCGTTTCACGCTCGACGCGCTTCCGGGCAAGCAGATGGCAATCGACGCGGAACTGCGCAACGGGCACATCGATCAGAACGAATCTCGCCGTCGGCGAGCGGCGCTGGAGCAAGAGAGCCAACTTCACGGCGCTATGGATGGCGCTATGAAATTTGTGAAGGGCGACGCCATCGCCGGGCTCATAGTTATCTGCATTAACATGCTGGGCGGCATCACAATCGGCTTGCTCTCCAAGGGCATGCCCCTGGAGGAGACGCTGCATCAATATACGATCCTCACCATAGGTGATGCGCTAATTTCGCAGATCCCGGCTCTGCTGCTGTCAATTACGGCTGCAACCATTGTCACTCGTGTCAATGGTCCTTTGCAGCTCAATCTGGGTGGCGATATTGTCAGCCAACTGACGGCCAGCACGCAAGCGCTGCGGTTGGCCGCCGGCGTCCTGATTGTGATGGGGCTCGTACCGGGTTTCCCTTTGCCTCCGTTCATCATGCTGGCCGTACTCTTCGGCGCGGCGAGCTTTGTCAATGTTGGCGTGCAGCGCGCCAAGAACGCCGCCAAGACGGAGGTCAGTAGCGCCGGTACGCCTCAAGCTCCATCGCAGGGTCAGAAACAGACCTTGCCTGCAGAGGCCCTTCCAATCGCGCTGTTCCTCGCACCAAACCTTGCAGGTGCAATCGACAAAGAGGAACTCGAGCAGGCAATCGTGCGAATATCGACACTGGTCTCATCTGATCTTGGTATCACAATTCCGCGCATACCAACCAAGATAGACCAGCTTTTACCTGAATCGCAATTCAGGGTAGACGTTGAGGGAGTGCCCGTTGGGCGAGATTTTGTGGATCCGACGCAACTCATGCTCAACGACGACGTAGCGAATATTGAATTGAGCGGTATCCCCTTTCGGCAAGACGTAGAGACAAATCGGATTTGGATCGAACAACTTCATGCGCCGGCTCTCAAAGCAGCCGGGATAGGGTATCACCGTCCGAGCGAAGTCGTCGCCTTGCGCGTCCAGTCGACATTGATGCGCTATGCACAGCGCCTGGTGGGCATTCAGGAGACCCGACAATTGCTGGGCCGAATGGAGCAGGAATATGCCGATCTGGTGAAGGAGGTGCTGCGCACGATGCCGGTTCCCCGGATCGCCGATGTCCTGCGCCGCTTACTGGACGAGGGCATCCCAATTCGCAACACTCGCTTGGTCCTGGAGGTGTTGGCAGAATGGAGTGAGCGCGAACAAAATGTTGTGTTGCTTACCGAATATGTTCGCTCCGGTCTGAAACGGCAGATCTGTCATCGCTATGCCAACGCCCACCGTGTCGTGGCAGCCTTTATCGTAGAGCGCCACACCGAGGATATCGTGCGCGGTGCGGTGCGCGACACCGCCGTGGGTCCTTATCTCGTTTTGGACGATTGCGATAGCGAGATGCTGCTTTCGCAGTTTCGCAAGATCCATTCGAGCATCGCACGCGGTCAGAGCCAACCCGTCATTCTGGGTTCGATGGATATCCGGCGTTTCGTCCGGGGTTTTCTCACCCGCAACGGGATCGACCTTCCTGTTCTTTCGTATCAGGATCTCGCTGCGGATTTTACGGTTCAGCCGATTGGATCCGTCAAGCTAGAGGCTTCACAACATAAGACTTCCCCAGGAGAGCGTCGTGACCCGATCGCCGCAACCAGCTAACAAAGGCACAGCAGTGGTCGTGAGATAGCAGTTGAATTTATGTAAAATGAATGTCTGGCGGCGGTTGTTCTCACTTGATCCGAAGTTATACTCAGCCATCCTCGCTCCGCTTGCCATTCTGCTACTCGGAGGCTGCGCGAGCTCGCCTAAGCCCAGTCCTTCATCGCAGCAAGAGACCGCTCCAGAACGCTAGGCGACAAGGATATCGATCCTGCTATGCGCGACCGCATTGCCTACGCTCTCCAAGCGGACGCTGACGAGGAGACTTTTCGCGAAACGTTGAAACAACAACCGGGCAAGGTCAATGCGGCGATTCCTCTGGCGCGTGCCCTGCTGGTGCGCAAGCGCCCGGATGAGGCGCTTGATGTCCTCGACAAGGTCTTGCTCGCGGTCCCTGCAGACCTGCGCGCCCTGAATTGCGAAGGGAGTTGTGCTTGACAGTGAAGGACGTCACCGTGAAGCACAAGCGCTATATCGGCAAGCTCTCGCAACGACCCTCGATAATCCGATGCTGCGCAACAACTTAAAGCTGTCGCTCGTACTTAATGAGAAGGCCAAAACAGGAAGCGCGAGCCTACAGCAGTTTTAGCCGCCCATCAGGGGGCGCAATCTCGCTAGCGCCGTTGCTCGCTAACGATACATTTCCTGCAGGGTTTGGTAGGTTGAGCACGGCTCAGCCTGCATCCGCTGGGGTCCTTTTTCGGCTAACGGGTTAGTCGCGAGTCAATGTGCAGATGCTCTCTTATCCCCGAGGCTTGGGATTGCGTGTGCTGGTTCTGACACTCATGTCTGTCTTCCAGCGACCTAGTGTATGCGATGGAGAGAGCATTTGCTGGTTTTTCTCTACAGCAACGCCGAAGAAACATTACGCACGACGCAAGCAATTCGCATTGCTTGTCGCACCGGCCGCCGACGAACAACTTGATGGTATGCTCAGCACGAGGTGGCTCGACATCTCTCCAGATTTGGCGTCTTCGATCGAAACGGCCGAAGACACACCATCAGATTCGCTCCTCAAACGGAAATCACTTTGGACCGTTCTGATGGTGGACATTGGCGCACACCGCGACTGGGCTGGAAACCGGCACGATGACGCGTGGCCCCCATGGCGTCAATCCGCGAATGATTCCTCCTCTCCGGATGCAAATGGAAAGCCCCGGCTCGAAGCCGGGGCTTTTGTTGAGCTATCATCGCCGCGCAACTCTCATAGACCACGGTGCGGTTGTTACCAGGGATCTCATCCGGTCAAAGCGGTCGGCTTCGCCCCGCCGAGGACTCAACGTAAGCCGACAATGTCGACTTACGTTGCTCCACCGCCCGCCGCGACACGAACGCTTGCAGATCCGCGCTACATAAAGTCACCGTCCTCGTCGGAATCTGCTGCAGCTTCAGTATCACTGTCCGCTTTGGAGAGATAGCGCCGAGAACTAGTTGCACGTTGCCATTCACCATCGCTGTTTAGCTCCCACTTTCCGGACTGGGTGGGATCGAGCACCATGTCGTCCTCATCCACTTCAACGAACCCCATTGCTTGCGCGCGGGCTTTCGCTTCTGGATTAGCAGGACGCCAATTCACCAACGGTCGTTCGCCGTCTTGCCGAAGTTGGTGCTCGAGCAGAATATCGCCAGCATTCGTGACAAGCGGATGAGCCACCTGAAAGTCGACAACTGAGGTGACTTCACTTCTTCCGGGGAACTGGTCTCGCCACCTACCGCTTTCGAACTCAGTCATGCTGAATCCGCGTTCAGTCCTTTGCAGGCCGACGCTCATATTTCCTAACTGGTAGCTGTAGTATCGGGCGTCCTCGGAATCTCTTCTGACGGCGTACTTCTCGGCAACCTCTACCGTGCGCCTTGCTCTTTCAGATACAAGCTCAGAGTATTCGTGAGGATTGTTGGCGATTCGATTGATAGCTTCCCCATGATAGTTCCGCGCCTCTCTCCTGAATGTCGCTTGATCGATCTCAACCACGGGTGGCCTTGCAAGGAGGGCATATTGCGGATGCGAAGATGAGCTGCCGGCCGAATCTTGCAACTGCATTCTAGCGAACGCGTCCGCGAAGTCTTGGCTTTCGCAATTCGAATGCTCCGCATCTTGCCGATAATAAGTTTCGTTCTCGGAAAAATTGTTGATTCGACCGTACATGATGAGCACTCTCCTATGGTTCACATGTCTTGCATTGTGTCGGGCCGCTGACCAACCCACTCGTAGACCCCTAAGCTGTCCATACTCTGACACCAGCCTATAAATGGAAGGGACCTGCTGCTGCGCGGTGCTGGTCAGCGAGTACAGTTTCGGCGCCATGCCTCGGAACCGGTTGATGAGCGCCGTAACGAACAGGCCTCGCCTCCGCTAGGGCGAGGACCTTCCGAATAGAGTTGCATCATCCAAGCTCGCTCCTCCTCAGCATAGGATTAAATCAGACAATTCCCCTCTGACGATGTCGATTCGGGAGAAACAACAGGCTCTAGATCGAGATCTTACTTGGCCTGTTTGGATCGTGGTCGAGTAGCTCAGCCATTTGGCTTTCGCCCTCACAGATCCGGGCAGGCGGCTTTCCCGCACCCGGCTCTTCCCGAGAGTAACCCGCGTCATATCCGCGCCTGCGCCCAAGTGCGAGTGATGCCCGGACCGGGCAGACGGAAGTGTGTCGTCAGGGTCTCGAACTCCGACCAGCCCATGCGCCGACTTTTCTGGCTACGCCGTCTCAGACAGCGCATCCACGTCCGACGCACTTCGCGGTAGAAGCCGTTGAGCGCTGGATAATTGTGCGGCCTGCCGTAGTAGCCGTAGTGTCCACGCAGAACAGCGGCGAACCACTGGTGCTGCGTGGCCAGTGACTCGTGCATGAGCCGCCAGGCGTCCTGGCGCAACGCCGTCAGCTTGCGCGTCAGGCGTTTCCCGTCCGTCTTGTGCTTCACCATGAACCGGCCGTCCCGGGTCCGCCCGCAGTAGTGGGTGAAGCCGAGGAAGGCGAAGGTCTCGGGCCGCCGCTCGCCGCGCCGCTGACGCGAGAGGGCCTCAAACCGGCCAAACTCGATCAGCCGCGTCTTGCCCTCATGAAGCATCAGGCCAAAGCTGGCCAGCCGCACCTTGAGGGCCAAGAGCATCTCCTGCGCATCCGCCTTACTCTCGAAGCCCATGACGAAGTCGTCGGGCATAGCGCACGGTGCGACCGCGTGCATGGCGACGGCGCCATTGGTGGGCCCAGAGATCGAGGACGTAGTGCAGGAAGACGTTGGCGAGGAGCGGGCTGATGCCCGCCCCTTGCGGAGTACCCCTGTCCGTTTCTTGCTTCTCGCTGCTCTCCAGAACACCGGCCCGCAGCCACAGCCCAATGAGCCGTAGAATGCGAGGATCGGCGATCCTGTGCGCCAGCATCCGCAACAGCCACTCGTGGTCGACCGAGTCGAAGGAAGCGGCCACACACTACCCATCGCCATGATATCCCAGCTTCGGTGACGATCACGCGCAAGCGTCACGCATTCGAAGGTCAGGCGTTGGCCGTGATCGGCACCATTAGGCGGCGCGGCGTCCGCTATCTCCTCACAGTTCTGCCAGATGGCAGTCGGTCGTTGATTCCGGCGAGTTGGACCGATTGGAAGGTTGAGCCGCTTGGAGGCACGCCGCCGACCGATGACGCTGTCCACGATCTCGGCAGGCTCGGTGATTTGCTCCACTTGCGCAAGCTCGTCGACGCTCTTTGCATCGGGGGTGCCGAGTCGGCGCCGTGCAAGGAGAGTCGCCATGCAATTGAACCTGGAGTTTTTCGATCAGCCCGATGTTCCACCAAGCGCGCCAGCAGCGTGGGACCAAATCGACGAAGCCGCCCGCATGGCGGCAATCGAGATTCTGGCGCGCCTCATTGCACGCCTGCTCCCGGACGACCTGGCGATGGAGGCAAGCGATGAGTGAGCGCGTCAAGATTACGTCAAGTCATCTCTCTCGACAGGCTTTCGTCTATCTGCGCCAATCCAGCGCCGCACAGGTCGAGCACAACCGCGAATCAACCGACCGGCAATATGCGCTTGCCGGCAAAGCGCGTGACCTCGGCTGGCCCGATGAACGCATCATCGTTATCGACGAGGATCTTGGCCTCTCCGGTTTGGGCTCGGTGGCGCGTTCGGGCTTTGCCCGCCTCACCGCCGAAGTGGCGCTCGCGCGCGTGGGCCTGGTGCTCGGTCTCGAAGTCTCGCGGCTCGCGCGCAATAACGCCGAATGGTACCGCCTGATTGATCTGGCCGGATTTACCGACACGCTGATCGGCGATGCCGACGGCATCTATCATTCGGCCGTCTTCAACGATCGCCTCTTGTTGAGGCTCAAAGGCACGATGAGCGAAGCCGAACTGCACGTGCTGCGGGCTCGCCTCAACGGCGAATCCGCAACAAGGCGGCGCGGGGTGAACTGCGCCGCGGGCTGCCGGTCGGCTTCGTCTGGGGCGAGGCTGATGGCGAGGTCCGCTTCCATCCTGACGAAGCTGTCGTCATCGCCATTCGCAGTGTTTTTGCACGCTTTGCCGAGATGGGATCGGCGCGTCGCGTTTGGCTCTGGTTTCGTTCCGAGGGGCTCACGTTCCCGCTGCAGCTGCACGCCCGTGCCCAGATCCGTTGGGTCGAGGCAAGCTACACCGCCATCCACCAGGTCTTGACCAATCCCGTCTATGTCGGCGCCTATATCTATGGCAAAACGCGTCAAGAGACGATTCTCTTTAGCACTGGTGCCCGCAAGAGGCGGATTCGATTCTTGCCGCGTTCCCAATGGCAGGTTCTCATCCCCGAGCATCATCCAGGGTTCATCGACTGGCAGACCTATGAAGCAAATCAGCAACGTCTCGCCGCGAACACGCGACCCCAGCCGCACAAGGGCGGCGGCGCCGTGAGAGAGGGCAACGCCCTCCTGCAAGGTCTTGTCAGTTGCGGCCATTGCGGCCGCCGCCTGCACACCCACTATCGCGGACGCAATTCTTCGCCAGGTTATCACTGTGCTGGCAAAGTGCTGGTCGAGAACCGAGGCGTTTACTGCCTCAATATCGGCGGCGTTCAGGTCGATGACGCCATCACCCGGGCGTTCATTGCCGCGTTGGAGCCCGCCAAACTGACCGCGACACTCACCGCCGAGAGGGAGGCGACGGGAAGTCTAGTGTAGTGAACACCTAACTTTCGTGCGCTAGTGTCGGGGGCCGCGTGAGCTGTCGTTGTGTGAGTGAGCAAACTGCTCGTAGATCGAGCTAATCAGCTCAACGGGGATGATATCGAAGCGGTATGGAAATAGCGAATGCTGCCCAGTCTCCGGGTCAATGGCTTCGAGAAAGTCCGCAACCGAACAAAGTGCTTATGGCGCAAGCGGCTCATTGGCATGGAGGCTGGAAACATGTCTCCGTTGAACGTGGCGCGAAGCCATGCAAATAACGCGTGCGAAGACGTCGTATTGCGTAAGGCGTCAGGCAACGTGTCTTCGCCGCAATGTTTTTTGAGCTTGCGCTTATCTACGATACCGCGGTCGACGAGATACTGGGTAAATATTACTCGGCCGATTAGACCTTGAGCGATGCCTCGCTCTAGGTCATCAGCGACGAGGTCCCGCTCGAGAGCGCTTAGATCGGACAGAAGCCTTTGATCGACGGTATTCTTCCGATTGATGGAATCGTTTCGAAGCCAGAATTGGCCGCTCTCCATTGCGAGGCGCCCGGCGAGTTCGTCCAGCGCGGTTAGCTCGCTAGCGATGATCTTGAACGTGTGGAGTCGGTTAGCTTCCGCATCGCCTTGTGCAAGCGGCCGGCCAAAGCCGTTGTAAAGCTCGATTGTGCTCGGGCTGACGATCCACAGGAGGGGCGTGTCGTGCCCATGGCGTCGCCAGCCTCTCAAGCTCGCTCGTCGATCACGCGAAGTCAAAGGAACTTGCCGTTCGCACCAGGGACGTCGCGTTACCAACGGCCCCGAGTAGAGCAGTTGTTCAATCGGTTTCCTCTTAAGCACGCAAGATGCGCTGAAAGCGCCCTGGCGTTCACCACAAGTCGGCAGCCGACATTTATCGGAAATTGAACGGTGATGGGTTGCGCCGGCTCGCCGCGAACAGAAGCCCTGCGTCCATTCCGAAGCCGAGCTTTTGAGTGTCTGCCTTTCGCAAGAACCGTTAGTTGCGGGGATACGCAACACCCGATTGTTGCGTTTGGTAGAACAGGAAATTCCGAGAGCCTCTGCATAACTGATCAGAAATGGCGACTCTGCGCCCCAACGCCTTCTAAGCTGTTGATTTAAAAGGTAGTTCATCGCTGCGCAGGTTGCTCGACCTGCTTCGCGAGCGCTAACCGGATCTCTCGGCCGCTCGAGGGACGGAATGAGTGTCACTTCGCTGGGGACATCGCAAGGCGCGGTCGGTCGCCACAAAGCGCTCGATCATGGGAGGAATCAATTTAGGGGGCTCTGTTGGCGTCGCGCTGCGGTTCCGTGTCAGAATTTCCGCGTTGTCCGGCCTCTAACGGGGCTATTTCATGCCTGTGATGTCTGGTTGCTAAGACGGTCGCCGGACATCCACACGATGACGAGGTTGGCCGAAGCGTTGAAGGAGGTCTTATCCTAGTGTCTTGAACCAGAAGTTCGCAACATCGGGTCTTGTTTTTCCGGGGCGCTGTAACGACAGAAGCGCTCGATGGAAGCAAGGATGTCGTCGGCGGATTTGGTCCATCGGAACGGTTTCGGATCGGCGTTGTGTCGTTCGATGAATGAGGCGATGTCTGCCCTGAGGGCGGCTACGCTGCGATAGACGCCGCGCCTGATCTTCTTATCGGTAAGAAGCGCGAAGAAGCGCTCGACCTGATTGAGCCATGACGAACTGGTCGGGGTCAGGTGCACATGCCAGCGCGGCCGTTTAGCCAGCCATTTCCGGATCAGCGGAGTCTTGTGGGTGGCATAGTTATCCATGACGAGATGGACGTCGAGTTGGCGGGGCACAGCGGCCTCGATCTCGTCCAAGAACTTGCGGAACTCGGCGGCACGGTGCCGTCCGTAGCACTTGCCGATAACCCGTCCGGTCGCAATGTCGAGGGCGGCGAACAGCGATGTGGTGCCGTGTCTTTTGTAATCGTGGCTCCTTCGGGCCGGCTGGCCGGGACGCATTGGCAACATCGGCTGACTGCGGTCCAACGCCTGGATTTGCGACTTTTCGTCTACACACAGAACGATGGCGTGTGCCGGCGGCGAGACGTAAAGGCCTACGACATCGCGCACCTTGGCCACGAAGTTCGGATCGGTCGAGAGCTTGAACGTCTCCATCCGGTGCGGCTGGAGGCCGAAGGCCCGTCAGATGCGTTGTACCGTCGATACGGATAGGCCGCTCGCCTTCGCCATGTCCCGGGAGCTCCAATGAGTGGCGTTCTCAGGGCAACTCTCCAACGTTCTCACGATCACGGCTTCGATGCGGGCGTCGTCAATCGTGCGAGGCGCGCCGGAGCGCGGCTCATCATGCAGCCCGGCCACGCGCTGCTCCACAAAACGTCGTCGCCACTTGCCTACTGTGCCCCGCTCCAGGCCTAGCTTGGCCGCCACGTCCTTGTTCTGACCACCTTCCGCGCAGGTCAGCACGATCCGGGCTCTCAAAGCCAGCGCCTGCGCCGTCTTCCGCCGCTTCGTCAGCGACGTCAGTTCGGCGCGCTCGTCATCGCTCAATATCAGGGGGGCAAGTTGCTGGACCGCCATCGGAGACTCCGTCGCTGTTTGCCGCCATCTTTGGCACAGCGACGCGAATCTAATGCGAATCTACGATTGCGAACTTGTGACTCAGGACACTAGAGTTTTACTTCACCGATCTGGCGAACAGTCGTTGCAACGCGACTGCAAAAAAAGGGAGGCTGCCAACTGCGCGGGTGTGAATTGGCCGGATAGCTCTCGACTTAAGCAATGGTTTCCACGATTTCATAGCGCCGGATCAGCGGTCCGATCCCCTCGTTGAGCAGGGTCAGGACGTTCTGCGTTGTCGGAGCGAGGAGTTCAATCCGCTCGATGCGAACTGGACTCCATGAAGGCTGCTTGTCCTCATCCGAGGCGATTTCCTCGCGGAGTTCGAGAACGATCTGTCGCACCTCTTCCAGCTCTGCAAAAAAGAAACTCTGGATTCCTGTGTCTTTCCAGCGATCTTCGTTCGGCTCAATCTCGCGTGAGTAGGTATATAAGATCATGGTTCCTCGCCTGCATGGGCGGCGGCGATCAAGGTGAGACCTTAGCGACAATCAGGATGAGACTGCGCGGATGGGGACGGACCGAAGGGAGGGCGTAGCCCGACCGGAGGACCGTTCCCATCGGCGTCGCGTTTTTCGGACCGGTCTGGCGGCTGGGTGCGGCTGGTGCAAGCTGTTGATTCGTCTCGACAAGAGGGAATCGATGCCTTGCCTGGCCTTCACATCACCGACCACCAGATGAGATGGGATGGTTGCCGCCCTCCCCAGACGGCATCGTAATGTGCCAAGAACGCAGTGTTTGAACCCCGAAGCGAAGAGGACGGCAAATTGATGGATACGGTGATCGGAGTGGATCTAGCCAAGAATGTGTTTCAGCTCCACGGGGCGTCAATGGCGGGACACTTGAAATTTCGAAAGAAACTGTCGCGGCTTCAGTTTCGGAAGTTCATGGCGGGCCACCCATCGGCAGTGGTGGTGATGGAAGCCTGTGGCAGCGCCCACTATTGGGCACGGGAGATGGTCAAGCTCGGCCATGAAGTGAAACTGATCGCTCCGCAATATGTGAAGCCTTTTGTGAAACGCCAAAAGAACGACGCGGCTGATGCCGAAGCAATCGTGATCGCGGCACAGCGCCCCGAGATGCGCTTCGTCGAGCCGAAATCGGAAGAACAGCAGGCCAGGGCAGTGCTCTTTCGGGCTCGGAAGCGCCTTGTTCATCAGCGCACCGATCTGGTGAATGCGCTGCGTTCTGTTCTCTACGAATTCGGCCATATCATCCCGCAAGGAATCGAACAACTTAAACGCATTGACGCAATCCTCGAAGATCCGAACAGCGATCTACCAGAACTGGTCCGCGAGGAATGTCGGAGTCTCATTGATCAGATCGCCTACAAGACGGAGCGGATCGATGCCAAGGCAGAGCAGCTCAAGAAGTTGGCGACGCGGACGGTCACGGCGCAGCGGCTGCAGACAATGCCGGGGGTCGGCCCGCTGACCGCACTCGCGATCGAGGCTTTCGCGCCCGACATGGCGGCCTTTCGACGTGGCCGAGACTTCGCGGCTTGGCTCGGCTTGGTCCCACGGCAACATTCCTCAGGGGGAAAGGAAAGGCTCGGACGCGTTTCGAAGGAAGGACAGGCGGACATTCGCCAGTTGCTCATCGTTGGGGCGATGTCGCGGCTGAACTGGCTCGGGCGCAAGTCGATCCCTAGCGGATCCTGGCTGGCGCAGATGCTGGCGAGGAAGCCGCGCATGCTTGTGGCGATCGCCTTGGCGAACAAGATGGCTCGGACGATTTGGGCCATGCTCACCCGGAAGGAGGATTATCGGAACCCAGCGCAGGCAGTGACGGCATGACTGCATGCAGCACGAAATAGCCTGACGTTGGCGAAGGGGGTGTGAGAAGGCGACGACCCGAATGGGCGCAACGATCGAACAGATCTGGATCAGGAAACCAGCTAGAGCCAAAGAGCCGACGTGCTCGGAGATGAGAATTGGACCTGGTCCGCGGATCACCATACCGGCCAGCGGCTTCTGAAAATGCCGTAAAGGAAGGCCTGACAGAAGACCGCACTCGATCACACGCCAAAGGGTCAGAAACTTCTTGCATTGCGGGCGGCAACCACAGAAGGCTGTACATGACCTACCGACTGACATTGTCTCCCGAGGCCGCGGCGGCCAAGGCGGGGTTCTCGAAAGCGAGCGCGTATCGGATCGAGGACGATTTGCGCCTGCCATCGCAGAAGAAGGTGCCGAGAGGCCGGCGACGGTCCGATCCGCTCGTGCCCTATTGGGACGCCGAGATCGTTCCGATCCTGAAGGCTGCGCCCGGCATCCGCGTGATCGGCGTGCTGGACGAGCTGCGCCGTCGGCATCCCGACCTCAACCCCAACATCCGACGCACGCTGGAGCGGCGCATCAATGCCTGGCGGGCGCTCAATGGCCCTGAACAGGACGTGATCTTCCGCCAGGAGCACGAGCCCGGTCGTCTGGGTCTGTCCGACTTTACCGATACAAGCCCGCTCGGCATTGCCATTGCTGGTGAGACGCTCGATCACCGGCTCTACCACTTCCGGCTGGCGTTCTCCGGCTTTGAGCATGCCCATGTCGTGCTCGGCGGCGAAAGCTTCGTCGCCCTGGCCGAGGGCTTGCAGAACGCCCTGTGGGCGCTCGGCGGCGTTCCGCGGGAGCATCGCAGCGACAGCCTGTCGGCAGCATTCCGCAATCTGGCGGCCGACGCGCGGGAGGATCTGACACAGCGCTACGCCGCGCTGATGGGCCACTACGGCATGGCGCCAACGCGCAACAATGCGGGCATTGCACACGAGAACGGCTCGATCGAGAGCGCGCACGGTCATCTCAAACGAGCGCTGGAGGATGCGCTGTTGCTGCGGGGCACGCGCGACTTCATCAGTCTCGATGCCTACCGGGCTTTTGTCGACGAGATTGTCGGCCGGCGCAACGCCAACCTCGCTAAGCGGATCGCGCTCGAAAAGGAAGCACTGGCGCCACTGCCGAAAGGCCGCACGACCGACTTCGAGGAGAAGGTGATCCCGGTGACGTCGTCAGGCGGCTTCATCCTGCGGCGCGTGTTCTACACTGTGCCTTCAAGACTGATTGGCCATCGCCTGCGTGTGCGCATCTTCGACGACCGGCTCGAATGCTTCCTCGGCGTCACGCCGGTCGGGACGCTGCGGCGCGGGCGGCCTGTGTCGGAGAACCACGGCGGGCATGTCGTTGATTATCGGCACGTCATCCATGCCCTGCGGCGCAAGCCGATGGCGCTCGTCAATCTCGTCTATCGCGATCAGCTCTTCCCGCGCGCGGCTTACAAGCGCCTCTTCGAGACCTTGCGGGAGCATGGCGACGACCGGCGCGCCTGCAAGGTGACGGTCGAGCTTCTGGCTCTGGCCCATGAGCGAGCCTGCGAAGCCGAGCTCGCCGAGGCGATCGCGACCGCTCTCGATGCCGGACGGTTACCCGATCTTGCGGCATTGCGCGATCGCTTCCGACCCGAGGCGGCCTCGATCCCGAGTGTCGCCGTCAAGCTGGCGTCGCTCGACGTCTACGATGAGCTGGCCTCCGTCAGCGTCGTGTCGGCCCACTCGAACCTGGGAGGAGCAGCATGACCAGCGGAGCTACCTCCATCGATGCCGCCCGCGTCGAGCTGCTGCTCAATGAGTTGCGCCTGCCCGGCGTCAAGGCGATCTGGCCGAAGCTCGCCGCGCAGTCGGACAAGGAAGGCTGGCCCGCCGCCCGCTTCCTTGCGGCCCTTGCCGAGCACGAGGCAGCCGATCGCCCCCGCCGCCGCATCGAACGACACATGGTGGAAGCGCGTTTGCCCGCCGGCAAGACGCTCGCCACGTTCGAGTTCGAGAGCGTGCCTATGCTGTCAAAGGCACAGGCGATGGCGCTCGCCGCCGGTGACGTCTGGTTGAAGACCGGCGCCAATCTGCTGCTGTTCGGTCCACCCGGCGGCGGCAAGACCCATCTCGGCGCAGCGATCGGCCTGGCTCTCGTCGAGGACGGTTGGCGCGTTCTCTTTGCACGTACCACTGATCTGGTGCAGCGGCTGCAGGTGGCCCGGCGCGAGCTGGCGCTGGAGTCCGCAATCGCCAAGCTTGACCGCTACGACCTCCTGATCCTCGACGACATCACATATGTGAGCAAGGACCAGGCGGAAACCAGCGTATTGTTCGAGCTGATCGCCTCCCGCTACGAGCGACGCTCGCTGCTGATCACGGCCAATCAGCCATTTGGCGAATGGGGGCGTATCTTCCCCGATCAGGCGATGACACTGGCGGCGATCGATCGCCTGGTGCACCACGCCACGATCCTCGAGATGAACGTCGAGAGCTACCGTCGAAAAGTTGCTCTCGATCGCAGGCGCGGTCCAGGCCGGCCGCCGGTTCACGCCACTCCAAATGAACTCGAGAAGGCGGTGACTGACGCTGGCAATGCCGCTTGATTGTCGCGCAGCGTCAATCAAGCCTTGCCAAGCCCGCAGCCAGCGTCAATTATCTTCTGACTCGGCCGCCTCGTCTCATCTTGATTGACGCGCCGCTCTCATCCTGATTGTCGCGCCATCCCTGCATCCCTGCGATATCCCCGCCGGTCTTATACTTTCCAATTCTGCCATGGAAGATCAAATCCCTTGTTGAGGACGATGTAGTTGTCACTCTCCGGCTCGTGCGAGTCCGATGAAGTGCGTGCACTCCGGGCGGCAAACGGGCAATGGCGCGACACCTCCAGGCCTTCAGCCATCTCGTGAGGACTTGTCGACAAGATCGGACAGCTTCAGTTGGAACTGTCGCCGTCGGAATCCCTGCAAACCGTCCCTGACGGCGAGTAAATGCGTCCAGCACTATGGCCGTATGGGCGGGGGCGATAGCCAACGACAGCTTCCGTGGCGTCGGGCGCTGCATGGTACCAATCGTTGCCCACGAGTAGTAAATTCAAATTGCAGGCTTGTGTGGCAAATATCCGGTTCAGGAGGCAGCCGCACTTGCGCTCACAGCGCCGGGGCGTCCATTCCTACGCGATTGGGTTCAAGGAACCTATTCTGTGAGTGCGTAGGGTGGACTGCCCCGGCCCAGTGAAGATCGGGCCAGTGACGCTATCAACCATCAAGATCGATAGCGAGCTAGTGCGGAGCCGATACAAAAACCCGACGCTCATCTCATTAGCACTGTGAGCGCTAGCGGTACGAGGAAAGATGTGATTAGTGCGTTTAGGCTCATAGCAATTCCAGAAAACACGCCAGCCACCTCGTCCACCTGAAATGCTCGCGCGGTGCCGATCCCGTGCGCGGCGATTCCTGCCGCAAAGCCACGAGCCCGAAAATCGGTGATGCCGGTACGGTTCATCAATCGCGTGACAACGGTCGCTCCCATGATCCCGGTGAGGATGACCGCGACTGCCGTCAGAGACGGATCCGCCTGCAGCGTTTCGCTGATGCCCATTGCGACCGCGGCCGTTACCGACTTCGGGGCAAGGGACAGGATCACCTCGCGAGGCAGGCCGGCAGCCTCCGCAAGCAGCACAATCGAGAAGACGGCCGTGACCGAGCCCGCAACGAGCGCTGCCAGCATCGGCACGATCGAGGCAAGGACAATCTTGCGATTTTCGTATAGCGGGACCGCGAGCGCGACGGTTGCCGGGCCGAGCAGGAAATGCACGAACTGCGCTCCGCCGAAATAGATCGCATACGGCGTGCCAGTTGCGAATAGAAACGCGCCGATGATCCAGACCGCGTGCAGCACGGGATTGGCAAGGGCATGACGGCGAAGCGCAAGCGACACGGCATCCGCGATTGCATAGACCAGCAAGGTGACCGTCAACCAAAGCAACGGGGATTGCGAGAGATAGACCCAGAGGGAGAACGGATTGTCCTTCACGGTGCCTCGCTGAACAGCCGACTGATAAGGCGGAACGTCAGAACCGTCGCAAGCAAAGTCACCATGACCGAGACAGCAAGGATCAATATTATAGCGAGCCCGTGCGTCGCGAGGAGATCGAGCTTTTCCACGACGCCAATGCCGGCTGGGACGAACAGGAGCGACAGATGCTTGAGCAGCCCCTTGCTTGCTGTTTCCACGCCGCTATTTCGTAGTGGGCCTCGAGCGATGCTTGAAAATCTGTCACGGGCAAGCAGCAGAATCAGCAAGAGCAGGAGCCCGAGCACGGGACCTGGCAGCGGTAGGCCGAGGCCCCGGGTGATGACTTCGCCGGCGAGTTGGCAGAGCAAGATAAGACTGAGACTTGCAAGCATGAAACACCCTGAGCGGCACATTCATATCAGGAGGAGCTACCGAAAAATTGTCCATGGCCGCGTGGTCGAGAACCGACCGCCCCTTCTTCGATTTGCTCAAGTCCGAGACGGCTTCTGACCACATCAGGTGCTCGCCCGGATCACGAACTTAGTACTGAGATATCCCTCGATTGCTTCCACCCCGCCTTACGAACCGTAGCTGGAATCCCTGATGTTTCCGAACGGGACTTCTGAAAGCGCCAAGCTAGGTATTTGATGGACACCATACCGCTTTCAAGCGGTCGGCCCCGAAGGCACAAGCCGTCGATTGGCCTCCTCGGCGACCTCGTCGTAGCTCTTGAATGCAATGATCTGGCGCGAGCGGCCAAACGACTCTTCATTCATGATACACGCCTCGGGCGAGGTCCCCGTCAGGACCGTTGACTCGACGAAGAACCCTTCGTTGCCAATGCGCTTGCCATCGGTCTGCAAGAATGCGCCGCGCTGGACTGACAGCGCCGGCAACGAAGCTCTCCATCGCATCGGCCAGCCGCGAATTGGCGAGTTGTCCCCCATTCGCGTATCCTTCTCGAACACATTTCCGACCTTGATGCGCCAAGCTTCTATCGTAGTTCGCCAAGTCGGCCCTTCTCGCCACATTTCAGACCTTTCTTGATAGGGCATTGAATTCGAGCAGCAGGCAATCCGCTATGCCTTCACCATGGCTGCGACCACCAGGAAGGAATGAACGCGTTCTCTGAGAAGCGTTCGCCGAAGTTTCGGGGTAGCTAGACGAGAAAGAGAGCTGGGGAGTAGTCATCAGAGGCCGTTGGGTCTGCACCGGCTATCGCGGCCGGACACCGGGCTTGCCAACCACAGGGAACGTAAATTCGATTCCCGCTTCAGAAAACGTCTTCCGCAACGTTTCCATCAGCTCATCAGACATCTGGGGAGTGTCATTGTACTCCTCCAGCCGCCGAATGACCGCGGAAGACACGCCCGCTCGCTCCGCTAGCTCCTTTACCGACCAGTTTAACATTCCACGCGCTGCACGCAGTTGCCTCCCCGTGACCTTTGAGGCCCCTCTTCGCTCCCGCGCGAGTATATCATGGTGTGCGTCGCTCCACGTGCCGAGCCATTCTCGAACGCCACCCTCGCTGTTCTTGAGGGGCACCGCCGCGCCCTGGTGCCAGCGATAGATGCCGTCCGGCCGGCGCAAGCGACATTCGACGTTATAAGGCTGCGCTGTCTCGACCGAGACCGCCCACTCTCTTAGAGCTGCCTCGCGGTCATCCTCATGGATGAGACCGATCCAGTCCTTGAAACGTGATCCATGATCTTCGGCAGTCTCTAGCGCATTGGAAACTGCAGTGAGGCGACCATCGCTACTGCTTGTCCATGGGAAACCCCGACAGATCTCAGCCAATGCCCTGTAGCGCTCCGCTTCTACTTTGAGCGCGTCCAAGAGATTGCGCTGTTCAGTGATATCGCGCGCGAGCCCAAGAATGCACTCTGGTTTGCCGGCCTCATCGAGCAGCGGTTCGGCCCGGCCGTGGATCCAGCGCAAAGTTCCGTTCGGACGGATGACACGAAATTCACCCTCGAGCAACGATCGATTGAGCTCCCGTGCGCCGAAACAGCGCATGCTGCTGCGGTCATCGGGATGAATCCTTTTCTCGATTTCCGCGTATGCTGGCGTAGTTCGACGCGGATCCAGCCCAAATAGCTCATAAAGGCCACGGGACCATTGCATCTGGCCGTTGCCGTCGCTGCGCCACAGTCCGACAGAGAGCTTCTCTTCCAAGAATGGAAGGACATTTGCAAGGCTGAGGCCGCTCTCGAAGTCAGGCAATGTGAGCTCCTGGCCGGACCTGGGGCCGAGTTCGGTGCATCTCGCGCGCGATCATCTTTGACGCCTCGCCCTCCTCCCGACCGCAACCAAGACGCCTCGCCCGACGGTTCACGGCAAATGACCTTGTCCTTCTTAGCAGGCAGCCACGCGGAGATTGTTTGTCGCGCCTCTATGTCCGAATGGCAGGCCAAAAACCACCACCGCCAGGTCGCCCGACCGCGCATAACCTTCCCGCTGGGCCGCCACGGCGGCGATCTGGGTTATTTCCTCATAGCCAGAGGGATCGCTGGCCACCACACTGTGTACGCCCCACAACAGGCACATGCGCCGCGCCACGTTTTCATCCTGCGTCAGAGCAAGGATCGGAACCGGCGGCCGCTTGCGCGAGATGCGGGCCGCGGTCGTCCCGCTGGCTGTGAAGCCGACGATGGCTTTGGCCTCGATGGTGGCTGCAAGATCTGCACCCGCGGCAGCGACCGCATGCGGAGGCGTATTCTCCTCGTCAACTCGTGAGGCCTCAATCAGGGACCGGTAGAGACGATGCTGCTCTGTACTCCTGATGATGCGATCCATCATGGCGACGGCCTCGATGGGATAGGCGCCGCTTGCCGATTCGGCTGACAGCATCACGGCATCGGCGCCATCATAGATGGCGGTCGCAACATCTGAGGCTTCCGCGCGCGTTGGCGTCGGCGCCGCCACCATAGAGTCGAGCATTTGGGTTGCGACGATCACGGGCTTTGCGGCCAGCCGGCAGGCGCGGACGAGTTCTTTTTGCCGGCCAGGCACGTCTTCTGGGGGGATTTCGACCCCGAGATCACCGCGCCCGACCATGAGAGCGTCTGACAACTGAATGATATCGTCGATGCGATCAAGCGCCATGGGCGTCTCGATTTTGGCGACGAGGCCCGCTGCTTCACCAATGAGGGCCCGCGCCTCGATCAGGTCTGAAGGCTTCTGAACAAATGACAGCGCAACCCAGTCGACACCGAGCTCCAGGCCGAAGGCGAGATCGGCGCGATCTTTCTTGGTGAGGGGCGAGATATCGAGCGACGCCCCCGGCAGGTTTACGCCCTTATGATCGCGGATCGGGCCGCCGACAATGACGCGCGCGACCATTTCGCGATCGCCCGGTCTTTCGACGCTCAGGCGCACACGGCCGTCGTCGATGAGCAGCTTTTGGCCTGGATGCGCAGCTGCAAATATTTCCGGATGCGGCAGAGGGATTGCCTGCTTTCCACCTCTTGCTCCGTCGAGGACAAAGCGGACGCTCTCTCCAGCATGCAGGCATAGCTTGCCCTCTTCAAGCAAGCCGATCCGGATTTTCGGGCCTTGCAGATCCTGTAGCACTCCGATGGGACGGCCGAACTCTTGCTCGAGCGCGCGGATCGCCGAAAACGCGCGCGCGTGGTCGTCTTGGCTGCCATGGCTGAAGTTCAGGCGAAAGGTATCTGTGCCTGCAAGATAGAGATCACGGATTTTGTTAGCCTCGGTTGTGGCCGGACCGAGGGTTGCGACGATCTTGGCGTGGCGCGAACGACGCATCAAAATTGAATCCTGTGCAATGGGCTACGTTAGGGATCGGCGCTCATAGCTGTTGCCAATACCGGGTTTATCACGCGCCTCGCCCGCGCCATTCCCAAGTCGACATCACGCTCCCGAAGCGGCAGCAGCTTTCTCTTGCTGCGTCGAGGAAACGATACTGTTGACGGCCCGGTACGCGAACACAATGGCTGGCCCAATGGTGATGCCTGCTCCGGGATAGATCCCACGCATCGGGGAGGTCATGTCATTGCCGCAAGCATAGAGTCCTGGAATTGGCCTTTCCTGACCGTCCAATACCTGCCCGCAAGTGTCGGTTGCCAATCCGGTTGCAGTGCCGAGCGTTGCCGGAACGATTGGGAGTGCGACGAACGGGCCGGTTTTGATTGGCCCAAGGTTTGGGTTCTTCTTGCCCACGGCCGAATCGCCGAGCGTGCGATTGAAAGCCGATTCACCGCGATTGAACAGCGGATCGCGCCCCTCAGACGCATGCGCGTTGTGTTCTTCGACAGTCTTTTGAAGCGCGGCGGACTCCAATCCCAGCTGCTTCGCAAGCTCTGGAATCGTCCGGGCGACCTTGATGTAGCCAAGGCGCGCATATTTCCCGATGCTCAAGGTCCATGGCCATGGCAGCAAATGCCCCATCCCTCTCAGCCGTACGAAGTCGTGGTCGCAGATGAAATAGAACCGCTTGTCTGCCGGATACCCACCGTTGAACATCGCCAAGCAGATGTCGTGATAGGAATTGGATTCGTTGACAAAACGCTTTCCATCTGGCCCCACGGCAATGACGCCGGGACGGCCGCGGTCGAGCCAGCCGTAGGGAACGACTTGCGAGGAACTGCCGCTCTTCAGAATCGATACGGGCGTCCAGAAGCCGGCAGAGGCAACATTGTTGTCGATTGCCGCTCCGAGCCTTGTCGCAAGAGAGATGCCGTCGCCTGTCGCATCGGGATGGGCGAGCGTGTCGTCGTGCTGGTGGGGGCCACTGAGCTCGGCTCTCAATTGCGCGTTACGCGCAAACCCGCCCGTTGCGAGGATCACCCCATGGGAAGCGCGCACGCGAATCTCGGAATCGGCCGACTTAACGACCGCGCCGGTGACGCGGCCTTCTTCCTTGATCAACTCTACGAGCGGGGATTCCGGCCATATCTCGACGCCGTACTTGCGCAGGCTCACAAGCAAGCGCGCGATCAGGGCGTTGCCTCCGCTGAGCTCGGTGCCGCGCCTGTGGCCAAGCCGGTCACGCGCGTAGCGGCTGACGCGGCGCAAGACGTGCCTGAGCGAGGCAAAGGATTGAAACGGATTGAGGAAGCTTCTCACCTCGCTCGATGAGATCATCATTCCGCCGAGCACAACGCGGATGGGATTGCCTATCAGATCGAAGTCGCTGCCAAGAAGCCGTCCGTCATAAGGCGCGGGGCTCAGTGCCCGGCCCTTATCGACTCCGCCGACCTGGCTTGAATGGTAGTCGGGGGCCGAGGCCAGCGTGAACTTGACTTCAGTCCCGTTCTCAAGGGCGGCGAGCGCAGCCGGGCCGTCCTCGAGATAGGCATCAACAAAGCCTGACCGGTAATATGTGCCAAGTTCATGTTGCAGGTAGGTCTTCGACTTCGCAAGCGAGTCGTCGATCTTCGCCGAGCGCGCTTGGTTCGAGCAAGGAACCCAGATCATTCCATTGGAGAGAGCTGTCGTGCCGCCAAGCCGCGCCGACTTTTCGCAGACAGTGACGCGCAGTCCTGCCTTTGCTGCATAGAGCGCAGCCGAAAGCCCGGCCGCACCACTACCGACCACGAGAACGTCGGTTGCCCAATTGTGCTCCGGCCTCCCCTCTCGGGCGAGTGCGACGGTCTTTCCCTTGCCTGATTGGCCCATCGGGTTATTCATTCGAGCCTCGCTGCGAGTGTTCTCTTGGAGCTGACGTCAGTGATGCCGCGGAAGCGGGACGGCTTTGAACTCCTCAGCCGCCGCCTTCACTGCCCGTTCGATCGGGATTCTTTCGATGGACGAGGCGCCAACGAAACCCACGCATTGCGTTGATCGGTACACCACGATCGTATCCTCCGGCTCCGCGATTGCACCGCCATGGCAAAGCAGGATCACATCGGAGCGCACGCTCCTTGCGGCGTCGCTGATGTCGTTGATGCGCCTGATCGCCTCTTGGATGGGCTGTCCTTCCTCATGGCCGACGAGCCCGCCTCGGGTGGCTCCTACGTGAGGGACGATGCAGTCCGCACCTGCGCCCGCCATCGCTTTGGCGTCGTCAGGGCTCGCGACATAGGCAAGCGAGAAGATGTCCTTCTTGCGCGCAGCCGCGATCATCTCGACTTCGCGTTCGAAGCCTAGTCCGACGCGCCCGCGGCGATAGCGCCATTTGTCGCCCATCGTGGAGATGGTCGGATAGTTGATTACGCCGGAGAAACCGGCCGACCAGAATTTGTCGAGCAGGGCATCAAGATCGAGCCGGAGGGGATCCCATGCCTCAATGCCGCCGATCACGGGCACCGAAGAAACGACGTTGCGGACTTCCGAGGCAAGTTCGAGCGTGCGCGCATTGGAATCGCCGATCCGGCTGGTCGGAAGTCCCATTAGGCGCGACAGCCCGGTGCTGTAGACGACCAGCATGTCCGCGCCCCCGAGCACTGCACATTTCGCAACCAGACCACAGCTGCTGCCCGCGGCAAGAATGGCTTTTCGCTCCGCCACCTGGTTTGCGATCTTGGCCAGGATTTCGGTTCGCTCAAACATTCGCATCGCCATCAGCCTTCTTGCCCAATTGCTTGAGGATCCATCTCGCAGCCGCCTCCGCAAATTCGGGATCGTTGATGTGACAGTTCAATTCGCGGACCGTAACCTTGGGCGGCAGATTGTCCTTAAGCGCATCGAGCCACGCGCGGTCCGCATCAGGATCTCGAAAGATGCCGCCGTCGCGGTCATAGTCGGAGACGCCTTTTGCCGGCCAAAGGACCATGACAGGCCCTTCTGCCAACGACAGCCGCTGGGCCGTAAGCCGGCCGATGCTCGTATTCTCGGCGAGGGTTGTGCGCATCAGCGTCGTGTACGGTGTATGGGAGTAGAATAGCCGGCCGCGAAATTGATCAGGAACGCTGGATGGCGCACCAAAATTGACCATGTCCACCGCGCCAGGCGCGATAACATGCGGTATTGATTGCTCTGCCGCTCCCTTGAGCCGATCCGGCCCGGCGCTCGCGGTGCCACCCACGATTTCGTCGGCGAGTTCGGTTGTGGTCAGATCAATCACAGCATCGAATTCGCCGGCCGCGATCAGCTGCTCCATCTTGCGGCCGCCCGCCCCGTTTGCAGGAAAGACGATCGCGTCGACCCCGGCCTTGCCGAGGCGCCCAACGCACTGAGTTGCCGCCGGCGTCGTCACTCCGAAGGCCGTGATCGCAACGATCTTCGTCTTTCGCGCAGCTTTGGCGGGCGCATAGCGCATGGCGGCGATGGCCTGTCCTGCATTCTGCAAGACCCGCTCGGTAAACGCATTGATCCCGAAGAGATCGACCAATGTCGGATAGAGCATGATGTCGTTGTGGACCGCCAATTCGGCGAGAAGTGCTGGCCTTGCGCTGCTCACGAGCAGCTTGGGAAAGCCATAAGGCAAATCAGATACGACTTCGCCGAACACCGCACTCCCCTTCCCACCGGCGACCCCGACGATCGCGCCGATGGCCCCTGATGCCAGCAGATCGCGAACTTTCCCGCGTGTTGTTGCGGCGATTTCTTTCAAGAGCTCGGCGGGCGAGGCGACGCGAACGCTATGACCGCCTGCTTGATTCGTCCGGGGCGCAATCTTCGAGGTGCCGACGTCAATCAGGACGGTCTTGCGGCCACACTTACAGATGATATCGGCCAAGTAGGAGACTTCGCGGCCCTTGGTATCGAGCGTAGCCACAATCGCGACTGCGTTCGAAAGCTCGGACAGGCTACCATCCCGGACCGCCCCCTGGCCGTCCGTGCAATGGTGAGACACGATTTTTCTCCTAGATCATTCTGACCAACGCGAGGTCTAGACCGAGCGGGATCGGCGTATAAGACCGCAAAGCGTCTAAGTGGGTAAGATTGGGTAGCCTCCTCCCGAAGTTCGAGCTACGTGCGCGCGGGCTTTTCAAGTGTACGCATACGACGAAGGCCGCCTGATTGACGCATGCGCGCGAGCACGGCGAGTTCTACGATGGCGTTGCGTGAAGGTCAGGCGGCTTGCTGATCGGCGGACTTGCCGGCTTGGTGAAGGAGCTTCCATTCCCAGGGCAGCAGTTCGCGCAGACGCGAGGTGGGAAGATCGGCGATCCGGGCGAGGACGTCGGCGAGCCAAGCCTTGGGATCGACGTCGTTGAGGCGACAGGTCGTGATCATCGTCAGCATGATAGCGGCACGGTCGGCGCCACGTTGGCTGCCAGCGAAGGTCCAGTTGCGCCTTCCCAAGGCAATGCCTCTCAATGCACGCTCAGCGCAATTGTTGATCAAGCAGATCCTGCCATCGTCGAGGAAGCGGACGAAGCGTCCCAGCGCTTGAGCATGTAGTTCATGGGCTTCAGGACCTCGGCGGAGCGGGAGAGGCTTTCTCGCTCGCGGAGCAGCCAGGCGTGCATGTCGTCGAGCAGCGGCTTGCTCCGCTCCTGGCGCACAGCACGCCGCTCGTCGGCACCACGGCCGTTGATGGCGCGCTCGATCTCGAACAGGGCGTCAAGACGCCTGACCGCCTCCAGCGCGATCGGGGAGACCGGTTTGCCCTTGCCTTCCCGGGCGGCTTTCTCGATGTCAGCCAGCTCGAAGAATCCCCGCCGCGCATGGGCCAGGCAAAATGCCGGAGTGATCGGCATTGCTTTCCTTTTTGGATCGAACAACGGCTCGAAGCCGCCATAGCAATCCGCCTGCAGAATGCCGGCGAAGGCGGCCAGATGCCTCTGAGGATGTTCGCCCCGTCGGTTGCCCGAGGCATAATAGACCGCCGCCGGCGGCGCAGGCCCGGCGAACGGCCGGTCATCCCGCACATACGTCCAGATCCGGCCGGTCGTGCATTTGCCCTTCGCCAGGATCCGGATGGTGGGGTGAGTAGGCCGGAGGGATTTCACCTCCAGCCTCTCGCAGAACCGGGCGTGAGACTCTCGCCTCACCCGGCTCCCATCAGGCAAGCTTGCCGCCACGCCGAGTTGCCAATGCACAAAGAGCCTGCGGTTCTCACGCGCGATCTTCTCCAGGAAGAGACGCGCGCGTCCTAAACGGTGATGGAAGCGCTTGTACTTTCGCTTCAACCAAATACCTAACGTCTGGTTGATGTAGCGCGCCAGCGGATAAAGCGCTGAGCGGGTGTATTGCCCATAATAAGCGATCCACCCCCTAACCATCGGGTTTAGCTCGCGAGCAATATCGTCCAGCGTCACCTCGGCTCGCCTGCGAAGTTTCAAGCCTCGGACCTTCGCCCGCATGGCGTTCAGCGCTGGTTTGCTGACCGCCGGGGTGAACCCACAGAACATCTTCTGCGAATGCGGCCCCAGGACCGATCGTGGCCGGAAGCAATAACCGAGAAAGTCAAACATGACCGTCTCGCTTTTACCTCGGCGTCGATCATCCTTGCAGTAGACGATCCTCGTCTTCGTAGGATGCAATTCCAGATGGCACTCCGCCAGCCGAGCCTGGAGCGCTTCGCGAACGCTTTGCGCCTCCATCTCATTCCGATAATGTACCAACCCGTCATCCGCATACCGACACCACCTGAGATCGGGGAACGTCCGCGCCATCCAGAGATCAAATGCATAGTGCATGAAGAGGTTGGCGAGGATCGGGCTCACCACGCCCCCTTGTGGGGTGCCGCGGCTTCGCTCGATTATCGTTCCATCCTCTTGCACCATCGGCGCTGTCAGCCATCGTTCGATGTAGAGCAGCGCCCATGCGCACGTCACATGTTTCCGGACGGCCCGTAGCAACAACTCGTGGTCGATATTGTCGAACAATCCTTTGATGTCGAACTCTAGAAACCAATCATACTTCCAGCACCGCTGTCGCGTGACGCCTACGGCATCGAGAGCCGATTTTCCGGGTCTGTAGCCATAGGAATCCGCCAGAAAGATTGCGTCAAGAGCCGGCTCAATCAGTTGTTTAACAACTGTCTGTGCCACGCGGTCCGCCACGGTGGGCACCCCGAGGATCCTCTGGCCTCCACTCTTCTTTGGAATGGAGACAGCCCGAACAGGCGGCGGGAAGTAAGCGCCTGAACTCATTCGATTCCAAATCTTGTAGAGATTTCCCTTCAAGTCGGACTCGAACTGCTCAATCGTCACTCCGTCGACACCGGCTGCGCCACCATTGGATCGCACCTGCAGATATGCTTCGTACACCTCTCTCTTGTCGATGTTGAACGGCTTGCTCGGCTGGTTCATCGACGTCCTCCTGTTGCCAGTTGCGACGATGGCCAGCCCACCTGATCCGATCCCTTCGCTCCGGCCCCATTACGAGCCTTCGTCGCTAATACGGATCGGTCCGTCCCAGTGCTCCGCGTCGGTAATCTCGCCTCGCGGTCTTCTCCGCTTGTGCTTCTCCCTTTCCATCGGAGCGACTGGTTCCTGCAGTTCCGCGGCAGCGCCTGCATCCGATTCACGCCCCCTCAACGCCGGTCGCCGCCCGCCCGGTCATCAGGCTCCCGGCGGGCTCATCCCAGAGGGACGACACACCTCTGGTTTTGACGACGATTTCCACGTTACGACGGTTCATCGGCGGGTTCATTTTCATTCGTCTCTCGGACGCGTATCCGTTCGGGTCTCCCCCGACCGTTAGCTTCAACGCTCACGACCGCGCCTCTTAAGCGAAGCCGCTTGAAGTGATTTGAGACCTACTCCTGAAAGTCGATCCCGAGGGGCCTACCCTCATCGCTGCCACAGCTTGCGCGCACAGATTTTCAGATCATTTTGATCATCCTTTCTGTGTGCTTCTGCAGAACACTGTCATCGCCGTGCAGCCGCTCGGCGGCGAGGACATGGCGCTCAATCAGCTGGAACAACGGCATGACGGCGAAGGTTCCGTGGCCGACCTGGTCGGCCAGCGTCGACAGCGGCAGGGCGATCCGCTCAGCCTTGAAGCGCACGCTCTGGCGATTGAGCGGGATATGCATGCCGAACTTGTCGAACAGCATTGTCGCCAGCAATTGCGGACCGATGAAGCCGCGCGGCGTGGCATGGAACGGTGCCGGCGGCTGGCTTATCTTCTCGCAATCACGGCAGGTGAACTTCTCGCGTACCGTCTCGATGACCTTAAAGCGACGCGGAATCTCCTCCAGCGTCTTGGTCACATCCTCGCCTAGCTTCGCAAGGCGCGATCCACCGCAGCAGGCGCAGGTCGTTGGAGCCTCGATAACGACGCGCTCACGTTCGATGTCGTCCGGCCACGGCTTGCGCACCGGCCGCTTACGCGTGAAGGCGCTTACGCTCTGGGTTTTTGCGGCGGCAGCCTGCGCAGCCAGCTCATTCTCGGTCGCCGTGGTGGCGAGTTCTTCGAGCTCCAATTCCAACTGCTCGAGTAGCCGCGCCGTGCGCTCGGAGCGCAGCCCGTGCAGTTCGCGTTTGAGCTTCTCGATCCGTAGCTCAAGATGAGCGATCAGCACCTCGCTGTCCGACAGCTCCGCCCGCGCGTTGGCGGCATCCGCGACTGCCACATCGCGTTCAGCCTGCAACGCCTCGCGCTCGGCCAGCAGCGCAAGGTAGGCGCTCGCGAGATCCGACGGAAGATCGTCCGGCTTCGATGTCATGAAGCCATTGAATCAGATCAAGCCGCAGATTCAAACCAAAAACGGCTATCCGACACGCGTCGGACGATGAGTTTCTTGAGGGTTGCGCCAATCGATTCCGGACAACAGGTAGCTCATCTGAGCCGATGAGATCGTCACCGCTTCGCCCGCAACCGATGGCCAGACGAACCTTCCTCTCTCAAGTCTCTTAGTGAACAGGCATGCTCCCTGGCCATGGTGAGTCGGCCCCGGGAGTTGCACCCGGAGCCGCTCTCCGAACCGTACGTGACGCTCTCACGTCATACGGCTCTCAACAAGTAACGAAGCAGAACCTAACATCGTCCAATGAGCGAACAGCTTCGGCCTACGGCAGCGGATCAGCCTGAGCCTGGTGGAGGCCCTGACTTTTCCATTCTTCAGCCCTTTGTATTTGCGTCGCGCCCAGCGGTTTAGAGATTCGTCGACGTATCGATACAGGTTATGCATTTCTGACCGCCCATATCTGCCGTAGTACTGCATCCATCCACGAAGGACGGGGTTCAGTTCCAAGGCGATTGCGTCGATTTCCGTCTGCGAGCGAAGCCTGAGCCGGAGCTGCCGGATCGTCATCCGCATAGACTTCATTGCCGCCCTGCTGACCGCTGGCGAGAACGTACAGAAGTTTTCTTTCTTCTGATGGTTTCTTGCCCTGCGCGGTCGAAAGGTAAATCCCAGAAAGTCAAATGACTGACTGGCATGGCTACCCGGGCGATTGCTATCTTTGCAGTAGACGATCTTGGTCTTGTCGGGATGCATTTCGAGTTCGCATTCCCTGAACCTCGCCTGCAGCGCCGCCTTGATGGCTTCCGCTTCAGCCTTGGTTCGGCAATGTACGAGCCCGTCGTCCGCGTATCGACACCACGGTGACTGCGGGAAGTTTCGCGCCATCCATATATCGAACGCATAATGCAAGAACAAATTGGCAAGGACGGGACTGATCACGCCGCCTTGGGGTGTACCCCGGTCGCGAGCGGTGATCGCTCCGTCTTTGCCTTGCATCGGCGCTGTTAGCCAGCGTTCGATGTAGAGCAGAGCCCATTCGTCTTGCACATGCTTCCTGACGGCTTTCATAAGCAACTGGTGGCTGATATTGTCGAACAGGCCTTTGATGTCGAACTCCAGCACCCAGTCCATCTTCCAGCACCGTTGCCGGGTGATGCCGACGGCGTCCAGCGCGGCTTTTCCGGGCCGGTAGCCGTAGGAATCGGGAAGGAAGATTTTCTCGAGTACTTGTTCAATCTGAAGCTTGACGACCGTCTGCGCCACGCGATCTGCTACTGTCGGCACGCCTAGAATGCGTTGTCCGCCGTTCTTCTTGGGAATGGGGACAGCCCGAACGGCAGGTGGAAAGTAGCTGCCAGAAGACATTCGATTCCAGACCTTGTAAAGGTTGCCCTTGAAGTCCTTCTCAAAAGCTTCGAGCGATACCTTATCCACGCCGGCCGCGCCCGCATTGGCTTTGACCAGTTTGTAGGCCTTCATCACTGTCTGCTTGTCGATATCGTACTGCTTACGTCCGGTTACACTCACATGTCCTCCTGCTCATCACAGTTGCATATGGGCGCAACCCACTTGTTTCGGCCCCTTCGCTCCAGTTCCATTACAGCCCCTTCATCACTACTACGAGCCGATCCGCCCCAGTGTTGTGCTTCGGTACTCTCGTCTCGCGGTGTGTGCCGCTTGAACTTCTCCCTTGGCATCACAACGACTGGTTCCTGCAGTTCTCTACAAGAGCCTGTATCCAGATCGCGTCCCCTAAACGCCGGTCGCCATCCGCGCAGTAATCCAGGCGTCTCACGGATTGATCTCAGGGATGGCACGCGCCCCTGATTTTGGCGACGCCTTAGTAATTTTCGACGCGTCATCGGAAGATTTGCTTTCGCTCGCCTTCTGGATACTTACCTGCCCCGTAAACCCGGGACTTTTGCAACACTTGCTGATGACCGCGCCTTTTAAACGAAGCCACAGTGTCGTGGTTTTGCACCTGCGCCTGGAACACCGATGCAGGAGGGCCGTCCTCCATCTCTCATAAAGCTGTACGCATCAAATTCGGTTATTCACCTCCTTCATGCTCTGCAGCACACCGTGCCAGATCACCTTCACAAGATCGCTGCGGCGACCGCGGAAGACGAACAAATGACCGCTGAGCGGTTCTTTGCGCAGCACCTCCTGAACTTGGAGGGCCAGCGACAGGAAGCCTCTGCGCATATCCGTGTAGCCTGTCGCCAGCCACACTCGCACATTCCCTGGTACAGCAATCATCGGCGTCCAAGCACATCGAGGACCCGCGCCAGCGCCTCCGGATCGACGTGCGCATCCACCCGGATGCACCGTCGGTTGCCGAGATCGATCTCTATCAATCCAGTACGTGCGGCTGCCGCCGAGCGAACTCGGCCATCAACCGTAGGCAAAAGCTTCGCAGTTTCTTCAGCCGAGGCCGCTACGGCGGCGATCTGCACCGGCGTAAAAGATGGTGCAACTTGTTCCGATGTCCGTGCTTGTCGACGCCAGGTAAACACCAGGCTGGCCGCTACTCCGTTGCGCCGCGCGACTTCAGTTACCTTCGCGCCCGGTACTAGCGTCTCCTCGACAATCCGTGCCTTGTCGTCCTGCGACCAACGCCGCCGCCGCTCAAGCCCGCCCAAAACTTCGACCCGCATCGCCTGATGACCTTAAAGCTAGACTTAAGGTCACACGCTTCGCGAATTACCACCCGTCACGCAAGACGGTCCTCGTCGGAGGCGTACTTTCAAGTGGACGAGAATGTCGGCTCGCTTCGAACGCAGAATGGGGCCCAGCGCGCCTGTGAGCCCGTAGCGGGCGCGTCAAGTTGCTGAGGTCAAGTCAGCAAACTCCGCTGCTGGAGTTTTCCAAACAGCCGCTCAAATCTAGGGAGAAGTCAGCCGAACCGGTCTACGATTAGCGTCGGCCGTCAAAGCAATCTGGAACGCGCCACTTAAGGCGCGAGGTAGCGCAGAAGTTCCGGATTCGTGCGGATATCGGCTGCAGCGCCTTGTAGTGCGATACGGCCGCGATCAAGGACATAGGCCTTGCTCGCCACGCGCAACGCGAGATCGAGGTGCTGTTCGACGATGATGACCGCGATTTCCTTGGCGAGTTCAATGAGACGTTCGGTAATCTCTTCGATGACGCCGATCCAGACGCCCTCGGTCGGCTCATCCAGCAGCAGCAGCTTTGGGTTCCCCAGGAGGGCGCGCCCGATCGCTAACATCTTACGCTCGCCACCAGAAAGCGTACCAGCCGCCTGGTCCAGGCGGTGGCCGAGCTTGGGAAAGATCGCCAGGACCCGATCGATCGCCGAAGCGTCGGTGTTGAAGAGGGAGCCCATTGCAAGATTATCCCGCACTGAAAGGCGTGAGAACACTGAGTGCTCTTGCGGCACATAGCCGATGCCGGCGCGCACGCGTTGCTCGGTCTGGAGCCGATTGAAATCGTGGCCATCGAAGACTACCTCGCCTCTCCAGCTTGGTAGCTCGCCAACGATAGCTTTCATAAGCGTGGTCTTGCCTGCACCGTTGCGCCCAAGCACGGCGGTACCACCACGCCACGGAATGTCGAGGCTCAGGTCAAACAGCACCTGGCTGCGACCATAACCGGCGTCGAGATGTCTTATGTCGAGAAAGCGTTGTTCAAGCACGGCGCAAATAGATCTCCTGGACACTTTTGTCAGCCTGGATCTCAGCGACGCTTCCTGTCGCCAGCACACGGCCCTGGTCGAGGACGGTGAGGCGGTCGCAAATGTCGCGGATGAAATCGAGATCGTGCTCGACGATAACGAGGGAGCAGTGCTCCTTTATTGGTCGCAACAGTTCGCCAGTGACGCGACGCTCCTCCAGGCTCATGCCTCCGGTAGGCTCGTCCAGCAGCAGGAGCCGGGGTTTTCCCGCGAGCGCCATCGCAATCTCCAGCCATTGCTGCTGGCCATGGGATAGCGCTGCTGCTGCATCGAACGCACGATCGGCAAGACGAAACTGGGTGAGCATCATCATGACCTGGTCGTGCAGCTGTCTGCGGCTGCGCGAGAACACAAGATCAAAAAGAGAGCAGTGCCCCTGCAGGGCAAGGAGGATGTTGTCGTAGAGGGTGAGGGATGGCAGAACCGATGTGATTTGGAACTTCAGGCTCATGCCAGCGCGCGCGCGCTCGGTGGGGGTGAATGTGGTAATATCAGTGTTGATGAATCGGACTTTGCCTTGCGTCGGTACCTCCGCCCCCGCGATGCACTTCATCAGCGTGCTTTTCCCCGAGCCGTTCGGCCCGATCAACCCGTGGAACTCGTTCTCGCGGACGGTGAGCGCCGCACCGTCGACTGCCGTGAGCTTGCCGAAGATCTTTCGAATGCCTGCAGCTTCAAGAAGCGGCATGATGCTGCGCCCTCTTCTTGTCTTGCGCTTTGGCGGCGAAACTGCCTACCCGCTCGCGCTCCGTCAACACCAGGCTGATAAGCCCAAGCGGCCGAAAAAGGATTACCAGGAGCAGGAGCACGCCCAGGATGATCGGCCAGATATCGCGGTAATTGTCCGACAGCCAGAAGGAGAGACCTTCGACAATCGCCGTACCGATCACCGCACCGATCAGCGTGCCGGAACCGCCGAACAGAACGTAGAGCACGACTTGCGTGGAGACGACAACGCCAATCATATTGGGCCACACAAAACCCTCGTGGAAGGCATAGAGGCTGCCGCTCAGGCCTGCGATGGCGCCACCGATCGCGAACACTATGGCTTTTAGATGCTGTGTCCGGTAGCCGAAAAAGGCAATGCGTTGCTCGTTCTCGCGGAGGCCTGCGAGTGCAAGACCGAACTGCGAGCGCACCAGGAAACGGCATGCAACGTAGACGATGACAAGAAGCCCTAGTGCCAGATAGTAAAAGTTCGACCCTTCCGATAATTCGTAGGAGCCGAGCGTCATCGGCGGAATCGAGGGAATGCCGTTCTGGCCGCCGAGATAGTACCAGCCACGCGCGAGGCGATCCGCCGCATAGGCACCGGTGAGCGTACCGAGCGAAACGAAGATCATGCTGGCCGGATGCCGTCCGAGTAGGAGGAACCCACCAAGTAGCAGCGCGAATACGAGGCCAATCAGCGTGCCCGCCGGCAGTACCAAAAGGATTGAGGTGATATCGAGGTCGCGCGCAAGCAGCGCAACGCCGTAGCCTGCGGAGCCGAAGAAGAGGGCCTGCCCAAAGCTCATGATTCCGGCATAGCCCCAGACCAGATCGAACGAGAGAGCGAAGAGCGCCAGGATCACAACGCGAGTGGCAAACACCGTAAGATAGTCGTGAAGCATCACCGGAAGGACTAGTGCTCCAATCAGCACTAGTCCTTCGATGATGAGCAGGACACGTCGTGCACGACTGACCTGTCCTGCAAAGGCGATTTCAGCCATGTCAGCCGTCGCACAATTCACTTCTAGCGTGGGCACCGATGGCCTCTCTACCGCGCTTGTCGCTTTCACAGTGATTCGTCAACATTGCCCGGGATCGACAAGCCCATTGCTGCGTTGCACGACTTGAAAAACCCCGCTCTTGCACACGGCCGTGTACATGTTCATCTTACAGTGCCGCTTGCCCGGCACCATCTCGGCGGGGCCGCCCGGACCCTCCGCGATCTTTGCGTGATCGAGCGTCGCAGCAACCGACTCGCGATCGACCTTTCCGGCCTCTTTGACGGCAGCTTCCCAAAGTTTCAGCCCGCGATATGTACTGGGAGCGGCACTGCTCGCGGCAAATAGAGAATCGCCTGGATAGTCCTTATCATAGGCAGCCTGAATTCTGGCGGAGACCGGGTCATCTTTGGCGACGGCTTTGTAATAATCGAGACAACTCGCAAGCCCTTCCATCTCATTGACCGGATGGAGGCTGAGATAATTCTCGTCCTCGTTGACGGCAGCAAGCCGTCCGCCGTTCTTCAGATAGCCCGCTTCATAGAGCTGTTTGAACAAAGGACCGACGCCGGGTGGAATAACGGTGTTAAAGACGGTGTCGGCCTTGTTGGACATGATCGCGTGGACAGTGGCGGAGAAATCCACTTGGTCTAAAGGATAATACTCCTCGAACACGACCTCGCCGCCATTGGCTTCGATTAACTTGCGAGCATATGCATTCAGGTTACGCGGCCAAATGTAGTTGGAACCTGGAAGGGCAAATCTCTTGCCGCCGTTCTTGATCAGCCACGGGATAAATGTGTCGCATTGCTGCGCCGGTGTGGCGCCGCTGCAGAACAGGTATGGCGTGCATTCCCCCCCTTCATAAAATTGCGGATAGATATAGAGCGTCTTGCCCCGAGAAACGATCACATCCTTGATCGCATTGCGCATTGAGCTCGCGAGGCCGCCTAGGACCATGTCCACCTTGTCCCGCTGGATCAGCTTGCGCACGTTGCCTACAGCGACCGATTCATTGGAGGCGGTGTCTTCGATGTACAGCTCGATCGGCCGGCCCAAAAGACCACCTGAATTGTTGATCTCCTTGATGACCATTTTGGCGACGTTGGCATCCGCCTTTCCGGCAAAGCCGATCGGGCCGGTCAGATCGATCGCGATGCCGACCTTGATGGGACCTTCGGCCGCATTGGCCCAGTCGGGACGGATCACCCAGCTACTCGCTCCTGTGGCGATTGCACCGGCCGTGAAGGCAAAGTTCGAAAGGAAACGACGGCGTGTGAAATTGAGTCGATCAACAGCCATATGACTACACTCCCCCTTGCGCGATGAGGCCTTGCGGCCGACACTTGATGAAAACAATGGCAAGCAAGAAGACGAGCACATCGGCGAGGACCGGAGGGATAACCCAGGGCAGCGCCGCGCTGAGAGCGCCGATGATCCCGGCTCCTGCCACTGGGCCCATAAAGGAGCCGACACCGCCAAGCATGACGGCGACAAATCCCTGGATCAGAAAGCGAATTCCGAGATCTGCAAACAGATCGAACACCGGCACGATAAGCGCCCCGGCGAGCCCGGCCAAAGCTGCGCCGAAGGCAAAGGTGGTGCCATAGATGAAATTCGTCGAAACCCCGGAGGCGCGCGCTAGCGCCGGATTTTCCAGGGTCGCCCGAACGCGCAAGCCGAAGCTTGTGCGGGACAGGAGCAGAAAGCAGCCCCCCATCACCAAAGCCGTGATCACGAGAATCGTAAAGCGCCAAGCTGAGATGTGTATCGTGGCGATATCTATGGATCCACCGATAGGCTCCGGAACCGTCAGATAAAACCCGCCAATTAGGCCCCGCACAGACTCCCGGATGATAAGACCGAGCGCATAGGTGCCGAGCATTGCAACGATCGGTGCGGCATAGAAGCGGCGGATGATGAGCGCTTCGAGTACGAAACCCAGCAATCCGACTAAGATCGGTGCCGCCGCCATACCGAGCCAAACCGGGAGACCATGACTATAGGCGAGATAAGTAATATAAGCGCCGAGCAGGACGAACTCACCCTGGGCAAAGTTGAAGATGCCCATCATGCTCGCGATGATTCCTAGCCCAAGCACGATCAACACGATAATCGCACCGAAGCTCAGGATCTCGAATGCCGCCATGAATGCACTAGTCATATGCCGCGATCCAGTCGCACTATCGTCTCGGCCTCACATCTTCTTCCAGTCGCCTATCTGTTCGAAGGCATGGGCGGCGCGGTAGATGGTGGATTCCTCGAAGTGGCGACCGACCAGCATTAGGCCCACTGGCAGGCCGTCGACCATTCCGCAGGGCAGCGACATAGCTGGATGATGCGTAATGTCGAATGGCGCGGTGTTGGTGAACATCTCAATCGCGCGCGTGAAGTAGTCCTCGCGACTGGCATTGGATGGCGGCAGCGGGGTTGCCTTCATCGGCGTCGTCGGCATGAGGAGGAGATCATAGCTCTCGAGAGCTTTGTCATATGCCGTAGCGAGGCGGCGGGAGATGTTGAGCGCCTTGCCGTAAAACCTGGACCCGAAGGTGTTGTTGATATAGGTCCCCCACAACATAAACAGCTTGTTAGTCTCGGACAATGAGTCCGCCTTCTGCCGCCACCCGCGATGGAAATCCATCAGGGAGGTTGGATAAAGATCGCCTCGGCTGAGACCATAGCCGTCACCGAACATCATGGTCTGGACAGCCCCCTCAGTTCCGATGGGGGTCCAGATCGCCGCGCCTAGAAGGTGCATCGGAATCGAGACGATCTCTACGGTCGCGCCGAGATCTTTGAAGCGCTTTGCGGCCTCACGCACGCTTTCGTTCACGGCAGCTTCTGCGGACGGCTGCTCGAAGCCCTCCTTGAGGATACCAATCTTCATCCCTTTGATGCCCGCACCCAAGGCCTTGGTGTATTCATCCACCTTCGGAGCCTTGATGCGCGAATCGTAGCCGTCGTCGCCGGCGATCACCTCGAGTAGCAGGGCGTTGTCGGCCACCGTTGCCGTAATCGGCCCGGTGTGGTCGATAAAGATCTCAATCGGCATTATTCCTGTATAGGGAACGAGACCCCAAGTCGGCTTCATACCGTACGTGCCGCAGAATGAGGATGGCATTCGGATCGAACCGCCCTGATCGCCGCCGATCGCAATGTCGACCTCGCGTAGTGCGACCACAACCCCGCTTCCGGAGGAAGAACCGCCGGCCGAATAGCCCATCTTGTGTGGATTGTGGACCGGGCCAGTCGCGTTGGTGTGGCTGCCGCCAGAGAGACAGAAGGCTTCGCAGTGAACCTTGCCCACAATTTCGGCGCCAGCATCAAGCATGCGTGTAACGATGGTGGCGTCAAAATCGGGTACGTAGCCTTCGAGGGTGGCCGAGCCATTCATCATAGGCACTCCGGCCAACATAATGTTGTCCTTCAAGGCAACGGTCTTGCCTTTCAGTTTTCCGCTGCCGGCGCCTTTGATGTTGGTTTTGCGGTACCAAGCATTGCGAGTGTTTTCGTCTGGCGATGGCCGATAGCCGGGCGTCCGCGGATATTTGACCACGGGCAACTCGTCGGGCATCGCGGCAACGAGATTGTATGCGTCCAGCGAGCCCCGCATCAAACCGCGGAACGAGGCGACATCTTCGTCGGTCAACGAAAGACCACACTGCTTGGCAACTTCGAGAAGCTGGGTGGGAGTCGGAAGGGAAACTGACACGCGGCTCTCCTGAAAGGTTGATCCCGTCATTGGGACACGCGGCGTTCTTCTGTCGTGGCCGCTTATCAGATTAGCCGTAGGTAAAGCGCAGCAGGGCGCTCGGCCCCAGAAGGTGCGCAACGCAAGTTGGGTAATATTGGGTAAAACGACGCTGAATGCGTCTGCCAGTGCAGGCGTTTCGCCGATCTGTCCTGCCTCGCCGGCTTGTCTTTGAGCCCTTAGGTCTTTTTGACGGGCTGGTAAGGCGACAAGTGAACCGGTCTCGTCACCTTAGAGTTGAAATATGGCACGGATCTGACAATGCAGCGGATTACATCAGAGGCCTAAGCATTTCAAAGTAACAACCAGCCAATTTCGGCGATCACGCGCTTCCCCTAACTGGCGCGAACTGCCGCGCGCCAAGCTCACGATCGTACGCGCATTCGCCACCACCTTAATCCACCTAAAGGGGGGTGGTAGATGAATGATGGTGTAAAATCTTCCAGGAGGCATCATGACGGCGCAGCACAAACGTAAATCGGGCGGGTGTCGCCACTTGCAGATCATGCCGCGTTTCAGAAAAGACATAATTTCCGACGGCCATAACAATGTCAGCCGCCAAGCTGACGCAATGACATACGTCAAATTTTACCCTTGCGGTGCCATGGAAGTAGGTGCGTATTTCTGCGACACCGATGTAGAGCGTGGAACTAGACGTACCGTGAAGCAAGGCATCATCTGCGTATAACGCAACAAGATACTCCGGCTTGCCAGAGTTGAACGCTCGCGCCCAAGCTTCCAAGAAGGCACGCACATCCAGCACAACTTTGTCGTTGTTCACGATGAACGCCTCTTCAGCGGAGAAATGGCGACCGGAAGCGATAAGAGTGGGTTGGCCTTACCATCTGATATAAGGAAACCTCTTGCATATGCACTGCATTTTTGATCCGTTCGTTCATGCTTCCGACTGCGCGCTCATCCACGATCTTGTTGAGGTCGCTGCTTGTCAGCGGAGCGCAACGTTTTTTGCAAGCTCGCCTCCTCTATGCAGCTTGTCGGTCATTATGTTCTCATTGCGAGCCAGCAGTACCTTCGCCACCCCGTCCGGGTCCACACCAAATTGGTGATGGGGCCGCAAAAGAATTGGCGCGAACTCAACAAGTACGGACCGAGTTCAGAAGTGTTCGCAGAGGATCAGGGGCAGCGACGTGAAGTCGCTGCTTCGAGCCCTTGATCGCCGCGTATACGACGCAGCCCTGATACACCGGCTTATCTTCCCTCAGCTCGCCGCCAGGTGCTGGGACTGGTGCCAGTGCTGCGCTTAAATTCACGGCTGAAGTGATAGACGTCACAAAAACCGCAGCGTTCGGCGATTGCGCCGAGCCCAGCGTCACTTTCCAAGAGCAGCTTTTGCGCCATCATGATCCGCTCTCGAATCAACAAGCGCCTTGGGCTGATCTGCAGATGCCCTTGAAATAGCCGCCGCGTCTGTGCGGCGCTGAGGCCAGTGACCGAGGCGAGTTCATCGGCGTGCCAGGATCGCTCCGGGGACTGCCGCATCTTTAAAATGATGGCTCGCAATGGGGCCGGGAGACGGGATTCACCGTGCTTCGAGGAAGGTGCTGCGATGAGGTGAAGCAGTTCCGCCACGAGGCAGTTAAGTGCCAAATCGACGTTATCATCCCTGGCGCGCAAGACATCAAATAGTCTTGCGAACCACCGTTCGATCTCGTTCGGCACTGATATCGTTGCTAGCGTTGCTCCGGTGCCGAACACCTTTCGCCGAATGGCCGCACAGTCGGGCCCGTCGATCCGCACCCACAGAACAGTCCAGGGATCATTTTCATCCGGCCAGTGCGCATGCGACGTTTCGTTGGCAATCCAGATCAACTGACCGCGCTCAACAGTCGATGTCCTGCCTTCGCTGACTACAAAGCCGCGCCCAGCGGAGCAGTATAGAATGTCCTGGCCCGGATAATTGTCTCGAGCGATGTGATGATCACGTGCGGTGATGGCCTTGCCCGCCCTAAGTACCGTAAAGGCGCATCGGGTCCAGGCAGCATCAGGGAGGACGTACTGATGGCTCTCAGGAAAAAGTGTGCGCTGCGGCAAGCCGGCCATGCGCGTTTTATATAAATTGAAGCGTGCTTTGTCCATTCCCGCTGGGGCTTTCTGCATCTAGGCTCGATGTCAATGACTAACAAATGAGCTCGTGATCAGGCTCCCGGATGCACGTTTTGTATCCATAGAGATCGCTGAGGGAGCTCAGGGAGGACCGGTGCCGATGCTCACGGCCCACGAAACTGCGCCACCGCGCGCAGGGCCCTTGTGGCGACGTGGTGGAGGCATTCCACGCCACGCCTTGATCTCAGGCACTTTCAGGGGAGGAATTGATGAGTAAACCGAGAATTACCGTCGTCGGCAGCTTCGCCGTAGGACTGACCATTCGCGCTCCGAACATCCCGGTCTTCGGGGTCACGATGTTAGGCAGCAGTTTCGATATGGGCCCGGGCGGAAAAGGTTCGAATCAGGCTGTTGCCACTGCGCGGCTCGGGGCGGACTCGTCGCTGGTTGCGATCATCGGCAAAGACCAATTCGCAGATATTGGCATTGATCTGTACAAGGCCGAGGGCGTCGATACGGCGCATGTCAAGCAGATCACCGAGAAGCCGACGGCGGTTGGCTTCATCATCCTCAATGAGCGAGGCGAGAACTTCATTATCATGGATTATGGCGCCACAAACGCCATGGATCCGGCTTTTGTCGATCGCGCCGAGAGCCGCATTCGCGAGAGCGACCTCGTCATGGCGGTCCTGGAGCCGCCGGTCGAGGTGGCTATGCGGGCGATGGAGCTCGGTCGCAAATACGGTAAGAAAACCATTCTCAATCCGGCGCCGGCCGCACCGCTGCCGGATGAAATCTTCCCGTTGGTCGATTTCCTGACGCCGAATGAAAGCGAACTTCGCATCCTGCTCGGTCTGCGCCCGGATGATCCGCGGCCCTCGCGCGAGCTGGTCGATCTGTTGCGCAAGCGCGGGGCCGCCAACGTGATCGTGACGCTTGGCGACCGTGGTGTACTGATCGTCACCGACAAGGTCGATACCACCATTCCGGCTGCAGTGGTCGACGTAGTGGACACGACGGGTGCTGGCGACGCGTTCAATTCCGGCTTCGCCGTGGCTCTGGCGGAAGGGCGGGATGTGATCGAGGCCGCGCGCTTCGGGGTGTGCTGCGGTGCCCTGGTCTGCACAAAGCTAGGGGTCATTCCCGGCATGGCGAGGCGCGCCGCAGCAGACGAGATGTATCGCACAATGCGCGCCTCGGCTGCAGAATGAGAGAGCAACAAGAAATCAATGCGCCTTGGGCGCGAACAGTGAGAACTGGAACGATATGCCGCGGATTTACGATTGGGCGGCGCGCGAGGCCGAGCGCACGGTGACGGTGGCCGACCTGCGCGCTTCCCGAAAGTCGGGCAAGCGCTACACTCAGGTCACTGCCGAGACCGCCGAGGAGGCAGCGGCCGCGGAGCAGGCCGGCATTGAAATGCTGGTGACCCGCGCCCGCAACGTGGAAGCCGTACGGAGGGGCTCAAAGCACCTCTTCGTCACCGCCGCGTTGGGCTTTGCCGATGCTGTAACACAGGACGACATCCTTCGTACCGCCTTGAAGGCGCTAAGCGACGGGGCCGATGCGGTGATCACCGCACGCGGCATGGCGACCGTCTCAATGCTCGCGGCCGAGGATATTCCGGTTGTCGGTCACTTGGGCCTCGTTCCCAGAAAATCGACCTGGCTCGGAAGGCTTCGCGCCTTCGGCAAATATGCGGAGGAAGCCTTGGCACTCTTCCAGCGCTTCCGACGTCTAGAAGAAGCCGGCGCTTTTGCGGTGGAATGCGAGGTCATCCCAGCCCGGGTCATGTCGGAAATTCGCCGGCGGATCGGACTGGTGACCGTCTCGCTCGGCTCCGGACCGGATGCTGACGTGATCTTTCTATTCACCGAGGACATATGCGGTGGCGAAGGCCGGCGGCCCCGGCACGCTCGGGTCTATGGAGATCTTCAGGCCCTGCAGGAGCGCATCAAACAGGAGCGCGTGAAAGCTCTCAGCGCATTCCGTGCTGACGTCACCGCAAATGGCTTTCCAGGCCCGCAGGAAATATCGGACATCGCCGACGATGAATATGCGGCCTTCGTGTCGAGACTAAAAGACTCGGGCTTTGGCGATTGATCTAAAGCTCTTGCGACGGCGACGAGAGCTGATCTCAATCAGCCGGCGAAGGATCTAACACACGAGCTGTCTGCCTTGAAGCGGCAATGGAGTGCAATATGGACGAAGCATTGTACGGCACGCGCGATAAGCGGGGCAATTGGGTACCAAAGAAGAAGCCCGAACGTGCGCCGATTTTTGTCTGGCCGGTGCAACCGCTGAAAATACTGCGCTGGTTACCGGGCTATCTCCTGCCCTGGAATACGGTCTATTTCCTGATCTCTCTTGTATCGTGGACTTATCTCACTCCATCGCTCGATACGATGCGAGAACTCCACGCCGACTGGATACTGCTCATTCTGCTTCGTAACACCGCTTTGACTCTCCTCCTCTACGGCACCTTCCATTTCATTCTTTATATCGAGCGGCGTCAGCAGACGGCGTTTAAATACAATGCAAAGTGGCCGGATGCGCACAACCCGACCTTCATGTTCGGAAGTCAGACGGCCGAGAACATATTCTGGACCATGTGCAGCGCCGTGCCTGTATGGAGTGCATATGAGGCGCTCACCTGGTGGATGTACGCGAACGACCGCTTGCCTTACGTCGATTTCGCAGCGCATCCGCTATATTGTGCTGCACTCGTGCTGGTGATGCCGGCGTGGCGCGAACTGCACTTTTACCTCATTCACCGCCTCATCCATATTGGGCCGCTGTACCATCTCATCCACAAGGTCCACCACAAGAACGTCAATCCGGGGCCGTGGTCCGGCCTCTCGGCGTCGACACTGGAACACATCGCTTACTTCTCAGGGGTATTGATTCATTTCGTTCTTCCGTCCCATCCGCTGCACGCAATGTTTCAGCTGATGCACGCGGGACTGTCCCCCGCAAAGTCACATACCGGTTTCGACCGCGTGGTCGTGGATGATGCGAAGGCGATCAGCACCGACAACTTCTACCATTACCTGCACCACAAGTATTTCGAGGTGAACTACGGTGAACGCCGCATCCCGCTCGACGAGTGGTTCGGCACGGCTCACGACGGCTCTCCAGAGGCCGACGAGAGAATGTATAAGCGCATAAAGGCCAAGAAGTGGGTGCGCGGCGGTTAGCGCCGAAGCGGGGAGGCTCCGAAGGCCTGTCACGTTGAGGCAGCCCTTGCGCCGCAACGGTACTGGCGCACGCTGCGCGACTGAGCCACAGCCGATTGATCGCCGCCAGTTGAAGATTGAGGACTAGATATGACTAAACAAGCTGAATGGGTGGCGGCCTGCGCTGCGGACGCTTTGAGGCCTGAAGAGGTTCGCCGCCTCGATCACGGCGGCCGCACGTTTGTGATTGTTCGCTCGCCCGAGGGCGATTACTTCGCGATGGACGGCCACTGCTCACACGAGAAGGTCCATCTTGCGGATGGCATTGTCGATGGCGGAATTATCGAATGCCCGAAACACTTCGGCACCTTCGACTATCGAACGGGCGAGTCGCGTGCGCTGCCCGCATGCGTCGACTTGCAGAGTTACGAGGTAAAAATCGAGAATGGCATTGTTATGGTCAAGGTCTGAGCGGGTGAGAGCTGCGGATGACCTCACAGCGTTTACTTGTCTTGCAGTCCCTCTGGGCCATGGAGCGGCGGCAGCCTGACGGTTTCGAACGTTCTCTCGATGAAAACCTGGCGATGATACAGCAAGCGGGGTTCGACGGGATCTCTACGTCCTGCAATGATCCAGGACGCGTCAACCTGATCGCACGCGCTTTGAACGGTTCCGGGCTTGCAGTCGAGGGCATGTGCTTCCCGCAGACGATCGATCACTTGAAGTCTGCCATCGACCTCGCCAAGCAGATCAACGTTCTGCATCTCAACGTCCAGCCAGACATCCGTCCGCGCAGGGTCAGCGATTGTATCCCGCTGCTGGATGGCTGGATCAGGGTGGCGGAAGAGGCAGGCATGCCGATCTACTTCGAAACGCATCGCAACAGGATGACCACGGATCTCCTCTTTACTCTCGATCTGATGGACGAGGTGCCCGGGATGCGGATCCTTGCCGATTTGTCGCACATCCTGCTGGGTCGGGAGTTCTGGTATCCCATCTCGGACGAGGATGAAGCGCTGGTGCGGCAGGGGCTCGATCGCGCTTGGGCGTTTCATGGACGGGTTGCATCTCGCGAGCAAATTCAGGTTGAGATCACGTTTCCTCAGCACAGGATATGGCTGGATCTGTTCCTGGGGGGGTGGAAATACGGGTTCCGAAGCTGGCGAAAGCGCGCAGGCACGGGTGCCTGCCTTAGTTTTACCTGCGAACTTGGCCCGCAGCCCTATGCGATCACCGATCGGCAAGGCAAGGACACGACGGATCGTTGGGAGGAAGCTCTTCTTCTTAGGTCCCTAGTCCGTGACCTCTTCGATAGCGTGGCCAGTGAGGAGCAGGCTCTGCCTGCAAGAGGGGTGGCCATTTGAGTACTCATTCGACGATTGCCATTGTTGGCGCCGGCGAAGCTGGCACGGCAGCCGCCCTGGCGCTGCGCGAGCGCGGCTGGGAAGAGAGCGTGGTGTTGATCGGCAACGAAAGCAGTCTCCCGTATGAGCGCCCTCCTCTCTCCAAAGCAGTTCTGGTCGATGAGACGAGGCCTGGGCCGAAGACGATTGTGACGTCAGAGCGGCTTTCCGAATTGAAGATCGATTATCGCCACGGCTGTGAGGTGGTCTCGATTGATCGCACGGCCAGCATGGTGATTCTCTCGAATGGGGCCAAGATAGGCTATCATCGCCTCCTCTTGGCCACTGGCGCTCGTCCGCGTGACCTGAACGTGCCAATTGCTGAGGGATCAAGGGTCGCAACGCTTAGGTCGTATGAGGATGCCACACGCCTTCGCGAGTTAATCGGCCAAGGCTGCGAGATGGCTGTGATCGGCGGCGGCTTTATCGGGCTCGAGGTTGCTGCGAGCTCGATCTTGCGAGGCGCTTCGGTCATCGTCTTCGAAGCAGGATCGCGCATACTTTCCCGGGCAGTGCCAGTTGGCATAGCTGAACTGATCAGGGCCAAGCACGAGCGTTCTGGGGTACGGATCGAGACAACGGCAGTCGTTGAACGTATCGAGCTTTGTGAAGGACGCTCCTGCGTGGTACTGGCCGGGGGCCAAAGACATCTTGCCGATCTCGTGATCGTGGGGGTCGGTGCAACCCCCAACGTCGAACTGGCGCAAGCGGCGGGGCTCGCTGTCGACAACGGCATCGCGCTTGACGAAATGCTGGCCACATCGGATCCGCGCGTATTCGCAGCGGGGGACTGCTGTTCCTTTCCACATCGCCTTTACGGAAAGCGGATCAGGCTGGAAGCTTGGCGCAACGCGCAGCGGCAAGGGGTGATTGCGGCGGCGAATATGGTGGGCGAGGATCGTCCGTATGACGATCTCCCCTGGTTCTGGTCGGACCAATACGATGAGACTTTGCAAATGGTCGGCCTCTGCTGCGGCGGAGAAATCCCGGTCGTCAGAAGCCTAGGCCCGAGGGGCCAACTTCTATTCTCCCTTGTCGACGGCGGGCGCCTCGTGGCTGCTTGTGGGTTTGGAAGCCTCGGCGCCGTTGCGAAGGAAATCCGAGTTGCAGAGACGATCATTAGGCGGGAACTGAAGGTCGAGGCAGAGGCGCTCGCTAATCCGGCGCTGAACTTGAAGCAGCTTCTTTAGTGACTACTGCCGCGGCGCAGGTCACCCGGCAAGCAAGTCACCTGGCAAAAGGACATGCGCCACGCGGGCTACCGAATGCTCGCCCATTGGGCGTAGCGGCAATCCCTCGTCAGAGGCTGGATGCGGCGTTTGTCGAGCCAGGACGACCGTTGAGAAGGCTCGATCGATAGATCAACTTCGGGCCGGCGCGCCAGCGCTCCACTGTGCGCCAATATCCCTGCAAGCAAACGCAGACTACTTTGATACCGCGCTGAACATCATGCGCTGCTTTTCGGGACCTGGCGGCATCACGCTGGGAGCCCGATTGAATGTAGCAAGACCTACCTCGTTGAGCAAATACACTATCCCAATTTCAGATTGATATAATGCAATAATCATGAGAAGCTCTCAAGTGAAGCAATGGTGAGAACCCGCTTTCAGGTGGAACCATCCTGCATTTTCACGAGGAGCTTTGATGAGCATAGACTGGGAAGAAGCGATCGCACGTATGATGCGGCGGATCGAGAATACAGCTCAACAAGTTGGCGACGCCTATCCACATTGGGCAGATCCGGAGAGCGGCACCTGGACGACAACTTCAAACGGAGACTGGACCGGCGGCTATTGGCTGGGGATGCTTTGGCTTGCCTCGCGGAGTAACGGCGGCGAGCGCTTCAGAGATCTTGCAGAACGAGGTTGCGAGCGTCTTGAACCGCGCGTCTCGGCCGATACCGCGTTCAAGGCTGCGACCTTCTATTACGGGGCCGGACTGGGTTCGCTGCTCACCGGAAGTCACCGCGCGCGGACGCTCGGCCTTGCGGCGGCACGAGATCTGAAGCAACGCTACAACCATCACCTTGGTCTTGTGCCCCTTGGCGCGAATGCCGAGGAGGGCGCTGACGTGGGAGCCACTGCAAGCAGCGTCGACAGTTTGGTCGTCTCATTGCTGCTGTTTTGGGCCGCTCGAACTCTAGACGACCGCGCGATGCGCGAAGTGGCTGCCAATCATACGGATAAAGTTCTGACCGTCCATCAGCGTGAGGACGGATCCTTCATCCAGTCCTCCTCCCTCGATCCCGAGACCGGCAAGGTTCTCCGACGCTACACACACAAGGGCTTCAGCGAGAACAGCGTTTGGGCAAGAGCACAGGCGTGGGGCGTGGTGTGCTCGACGATCAGCTACTTTTCCGGCGGCGGAGAGGAGCGATGGCGTCAAGCCGCCATGAACGGGGCCGACTGGTGGCTCGCCCATGTGCCAGATGATTGCGTGTCGTACTGGGATTTTGACGCTCCTAAAGCGCCCAACGTCGAGCGGGACACTGCGGCGACCGCTTTTATGGCATCGGCTCTTCTAAAATTGAGCTCGATTGCGCCGACTGACAGTAAGCGGCGGCAATACCGTAGCGCCGGAGAACGCACCGCTTTGGCGCTGGTCGAACGATATCTCACTCCGGTTCATAAGAACGATAGCCGTCCAGCCGGCATGCTGGTGGAAGGATGCTTCAACAAGCGCGGGGATTCGAGAGCCGAGGACTACGTCAGTAATGCCGAATTGATCTTTGGTAGCTACTACTTGTTCGAGGCGCTTCATTTGCTAACCGGCAGGTTGCGGCCTGAAGAAATCTAAAATGGCACTCGCTGCTGGCGAAGGCCAGCGGCGAGCGCTCTCTGTGTCACTCTCGCGTTACCCCGGCCGAAATCCTTAAAGCGGCTTGGAACGGACCTAGGGGCGCATTTGACGGCTGGAGAGATCAAGGGTTTCTTGTTCAGCCGCTGTTCCACTGAGACCATTGCCTTTCCAGAGGGGAGCCGCCGATCGGCCGGACCTCTCTGGAGTGCCCTAACAAGACTGTTATCACTCGCCTACATAGATGCAGCCGCGCTTTTTAGCGATCTGATATACGACCACGCTGAGCAAAGCGACGAGCGACCCGTAGATTGGGAACATCCATGCCATGTCCTCGCGTTGCAACCATACCAGCAGGTAGGGCGTGGTACCGCCGAAAATTGTCACACCGATTGCGTAACCAAGGGCGACGCCTGTCGTTCTCACTGTGCGCGGCATCAAGGTTGTGGCTATGAAGTTGTAGAGAGCCATATTGCAGCCCACCATGGCCCCGCCAACCAGCATCACCATGGCGTAGGTCAGAAGGCTTTGGTGTGAATAGAGCAGCGTCAGGAAGAATGCTGGGATGAGCAGAAGGCGCATCAAGATGAACGCGCGCGAGGGCTTTATCTTGTCTGCAAACGCACCGATGGCAGGTGAAAAGACCATCCAGCAAAATCCCATGAGGGTCAGGATGCCGTACACCCACGTGCTGTTTTCCTTGAAAACACCATTGGCGATGTTGGGCAGGCCCACGTTGTACGTGTAGTTGGCGAGCTGCACCGAGCCGATCACCAAAATCACGGCCAGAAGCGACAGTCGCACATTCCAGAGCGCCTTCCAAACGCCGCCGGTGGTTTTCTGAACGCGCGACATCTCGTCATGATGCATAGCGCGGGCGATCAATGTTTCCGGGATTGCTTGGCGCAGGAAGAAGATGAGGACGCCAAGCAGGCCTCCGACCGCAAACGGCACTCGCCAAGCCCACTCGCGCATGACCTCGGGGGCGACGGCCGCGCTCACCAGAAAAGCGACGAGGCTTGCTCCGATCGAACCCAACATGATGAATGTACCGTTGATCAAGCCGAGATACCGCCCCTCCTCACCTGGTGGTGCCAACTCGATGGCGATTGCATTGGCGACGCCCGCCTCTGCGCCAGTGGCAAGCCCTTGCATCAGTCGAAGAATGACCAGCGCTGCAGTGGCAAGGGTCCCGATGTCCTTATGAGCCGGCAAGATCGCAATCAGGAACGAAGATAGCGCCATGACCGTAACAGCGATCATCATGACGCGTTTATGGCTGATGCGATCTGCGATAGGACCAAGCAAAGCCGCTCCCAGAGGCCGCGCAATGAATCCGGCTCCAAATACGGCAAATGCTCCCAGCAGCGAAACGACCGGGTCATTTGAAGGGAAGAAGTGGGGAGATAGAAAAGCCGCCATGAAGCCGTAGACTTGCCAGTCATACCACTCCAGCGCGACGCCTCCGCCCAGACCAATAGTCATTGATCTCGTTGCAACTTGCTTCTCGGGCTGAATGAAATCGATAGAAGGTTGGGCCATTGTTTGCATGGGTCTGCTTCCGCTCATTGGGTAAGACTGCTTAAGCCTTGCGCGGCAAGCGCGAATGCGCGCCGGCCTGTCGCTTGTTGGCCTGCTCAAGGCGCTGAGATTTCTGGCGGCACGCCCGTAAATGGACGCTGGCGCGATCGAAGGCAGCTGATCGGGCTTCCTTCATTCCAATCGTCTGTGTAACAGCCCGCGGGCGGGCTTATGTCCCAACTCCATGGTCCCTCCTGTAGCAATGCGCCCTTCTGCGGGACGCTTAAGTTTTTCGATTCAAGGCAGGCGGACAAACTCCTCCGCGCTGAGACGTCCGCTCGGCTTGGCGAGGCGAACGTTTCCTACTTTTCCGCGCAAACGATGCGAGCTGATCGAGTATCTGCTTACGTAAGCCGAACTGACCTGGAAAAGGTGAATGATGAGATCGTCTCGGGGCCGCCGCTTGGATCACAAGGACTTGCGCGGAAAGACAAAGGGGCTCGCGCGAGCGCGAGAGGGATGGTTGTAAAGGGCGCGGGCTGGCGAGAAGCTTGGCATGGACTGCAATATCGCCAGCCCAGCCGCTCCTCCCATGAAACCAGTAAATCGCCTCCACCGCTTCGTCTCCCATGACGGCCGGCATCTCTGTGCACTAGCCCAATATCGAGCGAGACCATCACAATGACGGGCCAATGTCAAGCAATAGACTATCTCAAATACAATTAGGATATATCAATCTGGTAGCCATCATTCTAGCTGAAGGATTGATACATCTATACGACTGAAATCGCTCATGAAATATTGGCACCCCCGATTAGCCAAGCACATTGACCTATCTCAATTTGAATGTCAGTCTGGCTTTGCCGCAATCAGCGCGGCTGGCTCTCACCTGGAATGGATCTCGTGCGCCTCATCCAATTTGTATCTCTGAACGGTTCTCGTCATGTCGCTGCGCTCCAGGCGGGCGACGGGGTCCCTGTGCTCGTGAACAATCGGACAAGTGTACGCGAATTAGCCTTGGAGGCAGCCCGCTCCCGGCTATCGCTTGCCGAATGCGTCCAAAGGTGCGGCTTCGGAGAGAAGGTCGATTACGATGCGATCATCCGCGAGAAGCGGCTGTTGCCGCCTCTCGACCACGCTGATCCTTCGCGTTGCATGATCGCGGTGACTGGACTTACGCACCTCGGTAGCGCCGAGTCGCGCGACGCCATGCACGCGAAATTGGCCGCAGGCGAACTTTCCGATTCAATGCGGATGTTCAAGCTTGGCCTGGACGGTGGAAAGCCTCCGCCGGGATCCATCGGGGTCCAGCCAGAGTGGGCCTATAAGGGTGATGGCTCCTGGGCAGTCGCACCTGAGCAACCCCTCACGTTGCCGTCCTATGCTGAAGACGGGGGCGAGGAGGCCGAAATTGTAGGGCTTTACGTCATTGGCGAGGGAGGCGACGTACTGCGTGTCGGCTTCTGCCTCGGCAACGAATACTCCGATCATGTGATGGAGCAGCGAAACTACCTCTACCTTGCTCATTCAAAGCTGCGCCAGTGCTCCTATGGTCCCGAACTCCTCGTGGGCGATCTTCCGGACGAGGTATCCGGAACGGTCCGCGTCTTGCGAGCTGGCGAAGCGATCTGGTCCGGAAGCTTTATCTCGGGCGAGAACAACATGTCTCATTCCATTGAGAATCTTGAGCACCATCACTTCAAATACCGCGCGTTTCGTCGGCCCGGCGACGTCCACGTCTATTTCTTCGGCGCGAGCGCCTTAAGCTTTTCGGCCGGCGTCAAGCTGCGCGGCGGTGACGCTTTCGAGATCGAATCTCCGGCTTTCGGGCGGCCATTGCGCAACTCGCTCATCGAGGAAAAGCAAACAGAGATCGTGAGGGTGCGGCCGCTATGAGCTTGATCTGGTGGACCAAAAATTGGGATAGCGAAAGCGCGGTATTCTGAGATAAGCAATCAAAATGCAGAAATGGCACCCTCACCTGCGGGCTGGCACCGCTCCCCTGTTCGTCCGGCTCGTCGAGGCCATCGAACACGACATCGCGGCAGGAACTCTTGCGGCAGGAACAAGGCTGCCTACCCAGCGTGATTTGGCAGAGGAGATCGGCCTCAGCGTCGGAACGGTCATCAAGGCCTATGCAGAAGGTCAACGGCGCGGCCTGCTTCTGGGGCACGTCGGCCGCGGGACGTTTGTCGCGTCACAGAGGCCGACCCCTGCGTCCGGTGGCAAGGTTGTCGATCTCAGCCTCAACATCCCAGGGCCGGCGTTACTGCCCAAGGTGCTAGCTGAGAGCCCATCTACGTTTCCAACGGCTGACATCTCCGACTACGTGGGATACCTCTCCCACTCTGGTGTTGCCGAACACCGGGCCCAGCTCGCCGGCCTATTTCGTCAATCGGGCTTCGAAGCCAATCCGGACAACCTCGTTATTACGAATGGAGCACAGCACGGGATAGCGCTGACCTTCAGCTCGATCTGCCAGCCTGGTGACAAAGTCTTCGTCGAGGCCGGCACTTATCACGGCATGAAGTCCTATGCTCATTTCGCAAAGCTCGACCTTATCGGGCTGCCGATGGATGGCGAAGGATTGCTGCCGGGCGCTTTCGACAAAGCGGCGGCAAGCGGGGCAGCGCGGGTGCTTTTTGCTATTCCCACCATCCAGAGCCCAACCGCGAGAATCATGAGCGCGGCACGCCGGCGAGAGATCGTGCGGATCGCGCGTAAGCGGGACATCCTGATCATCGAAGATGACGCATACGGCTTCCTGGACGAGACCAGCGAGCCGCTCGCCTCATTGGCGCCGGAGCGGACCTTCTATGTCAATACGCTGTCGAAGTGCCTGGCGCCGGGTCTGCGCATCGGAATGCTCGTCGCGCCCGAGCCTTATCTTTCGCAGATTCATCAATCTATGCGCGCGACCTGCTGGATGGCCTCGCCGATTTCAACCTTCATCGTATCCGAATGGATCCGCACGGGAACAGCCGCGCGCGTGAAGCAGTCTCTGGTCCAGGAGGCGAAGAAGCGCGTGAAGCTTGCCTCCCAAATCCTCCGGCCGCATATACGTGCAGATCATCCGGCCAGCTTTCACATCTGGATGGACCTGCCAAGCGACATTGCTCAACAGGTGGCAGCCCGTTCATTGCAACGGGGCGTCATCACAACGCCGCCCTCGGCGCTCGTGGTTGATCCCTCCTTGATCTCGGGGCTGAGGATATCGATCGGCGTTCCCGAAAACATCGAAGATCTCGAATGGGCGCTCCGCCAGGTCGCAGCTTCGCTCGAAGTCGGCAACGAAGCCAGCATGTCAATCATCTGAACGTGCAGAACTGTTCAACTCGGGCGCTTTCAGGCGGCCGCCATCACGCTCATGGTGGACCTCCATCAAACGCATAGGCTGTCTTCACAGTCGCATAGAACTCTGCAGCGTAGCGCCCTTGCTCACGTGATCCATAGGACGAACCTTTGCGGCCGCCGAAGGGCACGTGATAGTCGACGCCCGCCGTCGGCAGGTTGACCATCACCATGCCAGCCTCCGCGTTGCGCTTGAAATGGCTGGCATAGTTCAGACTTGTGGTGCAGATTCCGGAAGATAGTCCGAATGGGGTGTCGTTGGCGATCTCAAGGGCCTCGTCATAATTTCGCGCCCGGATCAGTGCTGCCACGGGCCGAAAATTTCTTCGCGCGCGACCCGCATCCGATTGTCGACTTCTGCAAACAGCGCGGGCGACAAGTAGAAACCGGGCGCATCGCGTTTCAATAGCTCGCCCCCAGCGACGAGCTTGGCCCCCTCGTCCTGGCCGAGGCGGATGTACATCAAGTCTTGCTCCAGCTGCTTCTGATCAACCACCGGCCCAATCTGCGTTCCTGGCTTGCAGGCGTCATCCACGACCAGCGCATCCATCCTTTCCGTGATAGCTGCCAGGAAGGCGTCGTAAATGCCATCTGTCACGATGAGGCGAGATGAGGCCGTGCAGCGCTGGCCGGTCGAAAAGAAGGCGCTGTTGATCGCGCATTCGACGGCCACCTTTAGGTCGGCGTCGTCGAGCACCACCATTGGATTCTTGCCCCCCATCTCCAACTGCATCTTCTTCATGGGATCGGCAGAAATGCAGGTTTGGGCAATGCGCCGGCCGGTCGACAACGAGCCGGTGAAGGAGATCGCGGCCACCTTCGTACTGGCGAGCATTGTTTCGCCCACGCCCGAGCCGCTCCCCATGACGAGGTTGAAGACGCCGGGGGGAACGCCGGCGCGCGCAATGATGTCGCAAAGGGCGTTTGCCGAGGCGGGGACCAGTTCTGCAGGCTTGAACACGACGGAGTTGCCATAGGCCAGTGCCGGGGCGATCTTCCAGGCCGGAATGGCCATAGGAAAATTCCATGGCGTGATCGCCGAGCGGCTCGCGGGACATCTCAACGTCTATGCCGGCTCGCACGGAGAGCAGCTTCTCGCCGCTCAGCCTCAGGCACTCACCCGCGAAGAAATGGAAGATCTGGCCGGCGCGAGCGACCTCGCCGATCCCCTCCGGCAAGGTCTTTCCTTCCTCACGTGAGAGCAGGCGTCCGAGTTCGTCCTTGCGGGCCAATATCTCGTCACCCACGGCTTTCAGAACGTCGTGGCGGCTCTGGATCGTCGAACGCGCCCAAGCCGGAAAGGCGCCATGGGCCGCATCGATCGCACGCTTCGCCTCTTCTACAGAGGCTTGGGCGTACTCGCCTACGATGTCGCGAGTATCAGACGGGTTGATGTTCGCGACTGCCTTGGCTGCCGCAATCCATTCACCGGCGATGTAGTTCTTCGTCATCAGGCCCCCCGTCACCAAGCCTTGCAGAACGTCTCAGGACGTCCAACTGCGTCGGCACCTGCTTTTCGGCGGCAGGGAGTGATCCCCTTTCCGGCAGGTGCTGGCCCAAACGCCTGTTCGGCGCCTCGATTCGGCAATCGCATTCAAAGCCGGTTTCGCAGCGCATTGCAATATATCAATTTTATAATGGGATATAGTAATCTTGACGGCGACGATCGCGCGGCATAGTATCGAGCGTTCCAATCTGAGGGAAAGGCCTGTCGTGAGCGATAAAGCAACTGCCTCCGTAGCGCGTGGCGCCCTTGACGGCTTGATCGTTCTGGAAGTCGGCATGGTGATGCAGGTGCCGCTTGCAGGACAGGTGTTGGGGGATTTTGGCGCGGACGTCATCAAGATCGAACGTCCCCAAGGTGACATCACGCGCGGGCTTGATTTTGAGGCCACCCGCGTCGGCGGGATGAGCGCGTATTACGCTGCGATGGGCAGAAACAAGCGGACACTCGCCTTGGATTTGAAGAACCCGGCCGCCTTTGAGATCTTGCTGACCCTGGTCGACCGCGCTGACGTGTTGATGCACAACTTCCGCCCCGGCGTGATGGAGCGGCTGGGCCTCGGCTATAAGGATCTTAGCACACGCAATCCCCGTCTCATCTATGCTGCGGGGTTTGGTTTCGGGGAAACAGGTCCGCTTGCAGATCGTCCGGGCCAGGACATGCTGGCGCAGGCATTTAGCGGGTTGGCACGGGGAGGACTGCAGGAGCACCAGCCTCCGCAGCTGACGAACTCTCCTATTGTCGACTATGGCGCGGCGATGTCGCTCGTCCAGGGCATTCTTGCCGCCGTCATCGAACGCCAGACCTCGGGCCGGGGACAACTGGTGTCGACGTCGCTGTTCGATGTTTCGCTCGCTATGCAGCTGTGCGAAATCGCCAGCGAGAGCATCTATGGTGTGAAAACCGACTGGACGCGTCAGGCGATGCTCGTCAGGACCGCGGACGGTTGGGTAGCCGTTGTAATGCTCTTTCGCGACAACCCGCTTGGCCTGCTTTGCCAGGCGCTCGATCTACCGGACATAAGCACGCGGCCTGAACTCGCTACACGCGAAAAGCAGATCGAAAATCTGACCGCCATTCAGGAATATTGTGCGCCGGCTTTGATGACCTTGAACACTTCGGAGGTACTCGATCGTCTGGCTTCCGTGGATCTGCTCTGCTCACCTGTGAATGAAATTCCAGAAGCGATCAGCCACCCTCAGGCAAGCCAAAACGGCATCATGTGGCAGGTTGAGGTACCCGGGCGAGGAGTCGTTTCGCTCGCCGGACTGCCAGTCCGGCTCTCACGCACACCTCCAGCCGTCCGGATTCACCCCGCGCCGATCGGTGCCGCTACCGAGGAGGTCCTGACTTCCTTTGGCTTCTCGGAGCAGGCGATTCAGGAGGCTCGAAGCAGAAAGGCTTTCGGATAGCCCGCCCAAACCACAATGTGGTGTCTGTTTTTCCTGGCCTTGCTCGCACGATAGCAACCATATCAACCTCGGGTCCTCGGCAGCTTGCCCGGATGAATGGCAGCGAATTGTGTGCAACGCAATGATCTCTCCGAAGCTCGCTGCAAGCCAGCTTACGCAAGGTGCATCCCGATCCAAGTCGAGAAGAAGTTCTGGTTCTTCTCCCATTCTCCAGGAAGAATTCTCTCGTGATCCAAAAATCCGAACTCGTGCTATCCACTTCCCCTCTCCCGCACGTCCGCCTGCTGAGCATGAACAGGCCGGCGAAGCGAAATGCCCTGAGCAATGAGCTTATCGCGGCACTTGCATCGGCCTGCCGAGACGCAATTTTGGATGAGGACGTCCGCTGCATCGTGCTTTGCGGCACCGACACGTTCTTTTGCGCGGGCGCGGATATCAAGGAGATGCAACAACGCGGCTTCGAGGCCATTAACAATCTCGCCCGACGCAATGATTGGCGCGACCTCACCAACTGTCTCAAGCCGATCATAGCTGCCGTAGAGGGCGTTTGTCTTGGGGGCGGTCACGAACTTGCAATGCTGGCCGATATCATTATCGCAGGCGAAGGCGCGCTCTTCGGTCAACCTGAAATCAACATCGGCGTTTTGCCGGGTGACGGCGGAACCCAGCGGTTGACACGCGTGGCGGGCAAATCGCTTGCCATGCTGATGATCCTCACTGGCCAATCAATTTCGGCCCGTGCCGCAATGCAGGCAGGAATGGTCTCCGAGGTTACAGAAACGGGCCAGGCGCGGGCACGCGCGCTCGAGATTGCGGAAATAATCGCACAGAAGCCGCCTCGATCGACGGAGCTTGCGAAGGCTGCCGTTCTGGCCGCCTATCAAACGAACCTCGATGCCGGTGTGGAATTTGAACGGCAAGCGATCCGGGTTGCTTTCACCACTTCTGATCAGCAGGAAGGGATGGACGCTTTCTTCGAGAAGCGGCCCCCAAATTACCAGGGGAAATAGAACCCCTTTGCAGAATTCTGCTCTTAGGAACACAATACAAAGCGAGCAGATTTGCGAGCGCCGCACGAGAGCCGTCGGGCTGCTTGTGGTGCTGAGGCATTGGAAGCTACGATGGCCTAGCCGGATCATCGTTGATCGTCTCGATCACCCTGTCATCTTCGCTCCCGGCGAGAGCCACGAGTTCAATCGGCGGCGCAACCGCGTCGCTCTGAGCTAAAGCTGGCCGCCGGTTTGCTTCTGGTCGCAATGGTCGAATTGCATCGGTACTTAGATATTCTGGGTACGATTGTCCCGGCTGAGAATATCGGGACTGCTAGGAAGGAGAAATACAGACCGCCGCGCCGTATATGCTTCAGACAAGAGGGTGCCCAGTTGGATCTAGTCGATTGAGGCGAGCCAGTCGAAGCTCAGTCGTAAGGCGACTAAGACGATGCGGCATTTGCGACCGTCGACCTTACTCGTTCGCGCGGATCTGTGCGGTTGCAGTAATACATCTCAAAGCGGCTACCGGTTTCTTGGAATAACTTGTGACCTTCCAGCGCCCGTCGGTCACTCAGCGCAAACGCCAGTACGTGACTCGTGATCCCCCGAGATCCCATCGCGCTGTTGGAGCCGTAGCGAGGGGTGCAGATGCCGGGAGAGGCTACCACACTGCCGCTGTCGGGGCGGTGGGCGGAGTCACCATCAGCCGCCGCATTTGCACGTGGGGGACGCGTTAAAGAACCGAGAAGGAGCATGCGGCGCACTGTCGGAGTCACGACACACCCGTTCTACCTGAGACACGTGCCAGATGAGAATAAGAAGGAAACTCAGACTGACGGTTTTGGTATGCTTCTTGAACTCAGAAGCTGACCCGCCGTGTAATGCTCCATCCGAGAATAGGAAATGCTGCAATGAGCGCACCGAATTTGACCAAGCGAGCTAATGCCCTCGGAACCGACAAGGGGAATGAGGTAGGCGACGCCCACGGCTACACCAGCTTCTACTCTTTTCTGTTCGAAGAATTCCGCCAGCAACCTTTCACGATGGTCGAGATTGGATTACAACACGGAAACGGCTCTCTCGATCCCGATGTAGTGGTCGGTCGCAAGGTTGACGACATTCCGTCTATTAAGATGTGGCTGGAGTTCTTTCCCAAAGCCGAGATCATCGGATGCGACGTTGCCGATTTCAGCGCCTTTAAGATGGACCGGTTCCGTTTCGAGCGCCTTGACATGGGCGATACGGTAGCCCTGGAACGCCTAGCGAACTCGCTCCCGCCCGTAAGGATCATCATTGATGACGCTTCGCACGCAGCTTATCACCAGCAGCTTGCTCTAGCGAAGCTGTTTCCCATCGTCGAGCCTGGCGGTTTCTACTTTATCGAGGATCTACATACCACGCACGGGATTGCCGCACGATTGCCTTCCTGCAATTCAACTGAGACCGTAGTTGAGAAATTCGCTCAGACACGTCGGCTCGACATTCCGTTCCTGCCCGCGATCGAGCGTAGAAACCTCGAGACTACAATCAGGAAGATGTTCATTCATCGCGACGACAAGGGGGGTGTCAGCCGCTGGACCATGAAAATGGTGGGATTTGAAAAGTACTAAAGAGTCAACCGAACTTTCCCGCGACCAACATGCCTATCTAGTCGGCGGTCTTCGCTCGCGCACGTGAGACCACTAAAATGTTGATCTCAGAAATATGAATGGGTTCACAATGGTGGAAAAATGGCGATAGAGGTGATTTGCTGGCTGGAGCGGCTTGGCAATTCCCGTGCCTCGCTGCCGCGCGATACGGCGGCTCGAAGTCTTTGTGTTGGAGTTACAAGCTGCGGGCCGTCTAGCTACTTGATCGACGATCGCCAAGCTTTCTCGACAACAACGTTAGATTGAGGCCCTGGCTCTTTACGGACTTCAAGGCCAGGCTGTACAACGAATTCGCTGGCCATGAGCGACACGTCACGCAAGGCCTCGACAGGTGCGCCGACGACGACAATAAATTTGGAGAGGCTGCGCACCTCGAGCCGCCCGTCGACGTCAACATCGCGCCGAGTCGGCCAAATTCCTTCGTCCGCTTGGCCTGCACGCGGTAGCTCTCGATGATCGATGCATCAATGATCTGCGTGTTGCGGTACTTCCGCTGTTGACCGGAGAAGCCAAACCGACCGCCGAGTCCAGTTCGCGGCGGTAGGTCGGATAGCACCTCCCAATTGGCGTAGCGCATGCTTCTGTCCGAAAACACACTCGTCTGATGTCAGGAACCCGCCAAGCAGTTTGCGAACGCGAGAGTCGGCCGAGAAACCGCGAGGGATTCCTGCGATTTGCATTGGTCTAGATCGTGCACTGCGCTACGTGCGGCATCTAGTAATCGGATCGCCGCGCTGGGGTCACGCTGCTAGTGCCGAGACGGTCGTGGGTATGTGGAATGCAACCTTAGACCGACGTCGAGCGCGAGCGGTGCCAGAATCGATCCACGACGATTTCCTATTCGCATCTTTCTAAGTTCGATTCGGTCTTTGTCAATCGAATTGCCGGCATCAGACAAGGAGGCACTATGCGCATCTGCGGTATCAAGCTGACACATGACGGCGGGATTGCTCTTGTTGAGGACGGACGGCTTATCTTTTGTATCGAGCAGGAGAAACGGAGCAACAATCCGCGGTATCAAACAATCGACAACCTCGATGCAATCGTCGTCGCTTTGACCGAACACGGTCTGGATCCGCAAGAAGTTGATCAGTTCGTCATCGATGGCTGGGCGGGGGTGGCGGAGTCGCAGTTCCAGGTTCTCAGCGGGACGACACCGATCACTCTCAAAGGGGCGCCCTATGTTGAACGCCATGCCGACGGCCTTCTCACCTCGTGCGATGGCTCTGGTCTTAGGCTCGATGGCAGCGATTTCCCTTATAGAAGCTATCCGCACGTCACAGGCCATGTAGCCTCCGCATACTGCACCAGCCCCTTTGCCAAAGCTGGACAGCCCGCCTTCTGCCTCGTGTGGGACGGCGGCACCTTTCCACGTCTTTATCACGTAGAACATCGAGGCGCTCAGTTCATCGAATGCCTGTTCCCGGTGATTGGGCATGTCTATGCCGCCGCGGGACTTCATTTTGGACCGTATAAGCAGGCGAACCGCGCTAACTGGGACCTGGGTGGCCCCGGCAAGGTGGACCCGGGCGGTGCCGGCAAGCTTAACCTGGGTGTAGCCGGCAAGCTGATGGCGTATATCGCGCTCGGGTCTGTCATTGAAAACATTGTCACGGTCTTTGAGGAACTCTACCAGGAGCGCTTTGCGGCCGACACGAAACTTGCCAGTTTCCGTACAGACATTGAGAGCATGGAGTCCGCGCTTGCGGCTGTGCATGACTTCTTCGACGCCAGCGCGCGCCACCTAAAGGCCAGGGCCCCCCAAGATGTGCTGGCATCGTTTCATTGCTTCCTCGAGCGTCTCCTCGTCCGCAAAATGGCGCTTGCTTTGCAGCGGCATTCATATCTTGGGGCGCGCAATCTGTGCGTAGCAGGTGGCTGCGGTCTCAATATCAAATGGAACAGCGCACTACGTGCGACAGGCCTGTTCGATGCCGTCTGGGTGCCCCCGTTTCCGAATGACAGTGGCTCGGCAATCGGTGCCGCTTGCTGCGCAATGGTGGTGGAAAAAGGCTTCTCGCCGTTGGAATGGTCGGTATATAGTGGTCCAGCCTTGCAACGTCGAGATGTACCCCCCGAATGGAAGGCCGCGCCGTGTAGTCTGCATGAACTTGCGACCATTCTTGCCGGCAACAAGCCCGTGATTTTTCTTACCGGCCGCGCCGAGCTTGGGCCTCGGGCGTTGGGTAGCAGAAGCATTCTCGCCCCCGCGACCTCGCCGCGAATGAAGGATTATCTCAACGACATCAAACTTCGCGAACACTTCCGGCCAGTGGCTCCGATATGCCTAGAGGATCGTGCGCCGGATATATTTAGTCCCGGAACACCGGACCCTTACATGCTTTTCGATCACCAGACACGACCAGAATGGCGGGACAAAATCCCCGCTGTTGTACATCTCGATGGATCGGCGCGATTGCAGACGATTTGCAGGACCTCTCAGCACAAAGTCGCCGAGCTTCTCGTCGAATACGAAAAGCTCACAGGCATTCCGCTGCTTTGCAATACGAGTGCAAACCACCATGGACGTGGGTTCTTCCCGCATGTCGCAGCAGCCTGCGAGTGGGGACGCGTCGAGCACGTATGGGGCGACGGCATACTGTGGACCAAAGCTCGATAACCGTGCGGCGCGACAATCAGTGACAGTGCTTCCCAACCAGATTGTCGCGCTATAATAGCCTGTTCTAGAGGGCGCACAACGCAATTTGAGTAATACTCGGTAGAGCGGCTCCGGCGACGAATGCAGCCTCCCTGAGCGTCGCCCTCATCCAGCCGCCAGGATTTGACTTGTGTCGCAGTTGGCGCGAGCGATTAGTTTTTGTAAGGCGGCACGAGTACACCAACGTGATCACTTAGAGTTGCGGCATGGCCGCAATCTGACAGTGCAACGCAATACGCACGTGGCCTCGCTTGCCAAGGGAAACGCCAACTGTTTTGGCCGGGATCAGCACAATCCACGCGCTGTAGTAAGCGGATGTGTTCGGAATGGCTTGACGCATATCCGAGTCCGAAAAGAGTACGGCTGCTTTTCGGGTGCAGCAGTCGCAGGACCAACGGCCTATGAGCTTAGCAGGGTGCGAGTGGGCATCCTGGATCCCCGACCTCAGAGGATGACACCTGATACGAATGAAGTTCGCATAGCGCGCTCGGCGATGGTGTTGAGGTGGCGGGTTCGCGCGCTTCGGTGCTTCGGTAGTACCATCGATCGGATCGAGAACGAACGCGGCGCCTCGGTGACCGACAACGTCCCTTGGTCAGCATCCCTCCTGCCGATGAACGAAAGCACGTCTGGGCCGCGCTGGCAGTGACAGTTCAAATTGACGGCAGACCTGATTCACGATTAACCCCCGCCAGCGACCGACCATGTACGGATCGTAAGCGAACAAGCTCACTTGCCGTCCGCACTCGAAGATCCTGTCGTCGCCGATTGTCCTGCTGCACCTGTCTGTGGCCGCAGCAAACCAGAGGACCGCTTAACCCTACATTGCCATCCATGTTGAACGAGCGTGGCTTATGCCGCACCAGAGCTTCCTCTGCGCTCCCCGTTGGAACAAGCCGCCGCCGCTAGTAAGGACTCTTATGGTTCGGATCGAGTTCGATTTTGCAGTTTATGACTGGCCCACGTTAGACGTTTTGAGCTCGACTCTTGAGTGAGACTCACAGCGATGCCCTTATCACGGACCAGATCAGGAGATTGATCGCCAGAAGTGGCGGCATCGCTAGGGCTTAATTTTGAAATAGAGCAATCTCGCCGTTAACAAGATATCGAAAGCCCTATCCGCCGCTTAGCGGCAATGGATGAGGTGAACGACGGACACTCAGCTCAAATTCCTTCATTTCTGATGCGGTTAGGTCCCTGGCTGCCCGCGCCTTAGACCGTTGAGCGCCTCGACGATGCGTTTGAGCCCCATCTCCAATAGCTCCGGTGGAGCACCGAAGGAGAGACGTAGGCCGTTCGCGTCGCCGAAAGCGTCGCCTGGAACACATCCTACATTAGCTTCTTCGAGGAGCACTCGTGCGATGTCATCGGCAGATCGCACTGAGCCTTCAGTCCGCAAAGCAGACAAAAGCCGACTCAGATTGAGATAAAAACAGAACGAACCATCGGCGCGGGATGGAGTTACATCGCGTAGATCAGAAAGGATGTGAAGACCTATGTTGCGAGCGTCGACAAGACGCTGATAGATCTGCTCCTCAAAGCTGCCATCGCTGGCTTGAAGGTGGTGCAGGATCGCCTGCTGCGCGATTACATTCGGAGTTGCGATTGCATGGCTCTGAAGCTTTCTTACCGCGGAAACGAGCTGCGCGGGCGCGGCGAAATAGCCCAAGCGCCAGCCGGTTATCATCAACTCCCTTGAAAACGACTTGACTATGATCGTCCGCGAACGTACCCGGGGGTGCGCCATGACGATCGACTCGTGGTGACGAAAACCAGTGAATACCAGTCCCGAGTAGCACTCATCGGAAATGATCCATATCTGGCGTTCGATAGCGAGTTCGCCGATATCTTGTAGTATCGTTCGATTGTAGACTGCGCCGGTCGGGTTATTTGGCGAATTGATTATTATAGCTTTCGTCTGCGGTGTGACAGCAACTCGGATTGCACTGATATCGGGAATATATCTCGGGCAGCGAGCATCAACGAACACTGGTGCTGCACCAGCGAGAACGACCTGGGACAGCAATATCGGCCGCCAGGGGCGAATAATGATAACCTCGTCGCCCGGCGCTAGGACAGTCACGGCCGCATAGAGCAGCGCTTGCTGCGCGCCCGTAGTGATTACGATCTCTTCCGCACTCCAACCAACGCGCGTTTCGACCGAGAGCTTTTCGGCGACGGCCCTGCGAAGGGGCGTAAGCCCAATGAGATCGACATAGCGGTTCGCTTCGGCGTTGACCGCAGCCATCGCTCCTTCGCACACTGATGAGGACGGCTCGACGACGATTTCGTCGGTTGCCAGATCAATGAACCGGCGCCCAATCACAGCTACCGTGGCTAAGTCGTGGCCGGCTTTTCGGGATCTAGAAAGGAAGGACATCGGGCGCGACGGCATAGGCGCTCTCCTGCAAAGTTGTCGCGCTTGTGAAGTGATCCCAGCCGCGTGACCGGACGTTCCTTGATCTGTTTCGGAGATATCGCTCTTCGGGTTGAACAAGCTCTTCCCAACCGCCGAGAGTTCACCGAAACCACCAAGCCCTTTCTCAATATGCACAACACGTGGTTGCGACTACTCCGGAATTGAAGCCGAACACGCACAAGACGCGGACCAGAGCCAACCGCAGCCGACCTTCAGTAGTATTGGCACGGCGATAATGCTGGGAACAAACAGATCGACTTTTGGACCCCGATGTCGCTCGGCAGGACGCCACCATGCAATGCGGGCTGGTGAGCGCGCCACGAGTCGTGCCATCTGCCAACTTGCCGAAGCTCCTGTCTTCATCAACGAGCGCATGGCAGCGTTCAGCCTCAACACGCCACAACCTCCATGTGATCGTTCTGCGACCCGCCTTGCCGCCTCGACTAGCCCGTTGACGATAGTCGATTGTGGTTGATCTTAATTGCCGACCTCCTCCCATCTGCCTTGCGATCAGCGCGTGATCCGCAGCAGTTACCCACCGTTCATTGCCAAGAAACCATCTCTTGATCAATCACTATTGTTGGTAGTTCATCCGGGCAATACTTCCTTCTGCTGGATGCCAGCAAAGCCCCGCGGCCGGCTTGGCGCGACTCGCATTGGTCATGCTCGCTAATGTGAGGACACTGCCTCGTACCCACGCGCGAGCGTGAGAGTCTCAGACCAACGGTCGGCGCCTGACACTTTTCGGACGAGCTCGTCGCACCTTAGACAGAATGTCGGGATTCGGACACGGAGCTCATCGCGGGTCGCCAAACTGTTTGCGTATCTCGACCTTCGTTGTTGCATCAGCGCGAGCCAGCTCGTCTGAGGAGTGGTACGGCGCTTGCTTAAAGAGAGCAGAGCCACGTCGTCACGCCGTGGTGCATTCGCCAATGATGCGAGCCGGGACATCGGTTCTTCGACAAGAGGGGTAAAGGCATGTCCGGCGTTGCTGCTGCGTTTTTTTGTCCTTCAAGCAATTCGCAGGCGGATGTTTATGATCGACTCGAGCACATGATCCCGAAACTTGCGCTTCGTGGCCAGGCGGCGGTCGGCGTTGCGGCTTTCATGCACAAACAAGGTATTCGATATGGGAGAGCGTTTCAGTCATCGAGCGCTTCAGTGCGCATTGATCCCAACGAACAAGATCGGCGTTTTCGGCCTCATGTTGCAATCGCTCAAGTCCGTAGCCGATGCCGCGAACTCAGTGATGGCGTCGACCTTCAGTCAATTCATAACAATGCAGGCACCAGCCGCCATCTGGCCATTTCTCTGGATGAGGCCTTGGTCAATGCTCGTGAACTCAGGGGAGCCTTTCTTGCCCAGGAGCAACGATCAACCGTCAACACAGATGCTGAGCTCTTGCTCAAGTGTATTGAACGCTGTTGTGAACGACACTACTGGCGCCACGGTCTAGCGGCCAATTACGAAACCGTTTTTCGAGAGATTGACGATCGTATTGACGGCGCTATTAGCGCGCTTTTCCTGGACGGAGACGGAAATCTCATTGCTTACCGCAATCGAAGCGGCTTGCGACCGTTGGAGACCATGCAAACAGATGACGGGTTCTTGCTCTTCGCCTCTGAAAATTGTGCCTTTGCCGCTCTCGAGGGTAAGACGCGGCAGATCTCGCCGGGCCACATAACGTATGTGGACGGAACGACGGGGGGCAGCGTTAGTCGTGCCGTGCACAACGGGCGACATAAAGCCAGGCTCTGCGCGTACGAAGCTCTCTATTTAGGAAGTCCGAATACGTCGGTCGAAGGCCATTCACATTTCGAAACCCGGTACAATATCGGTGCTGCCTTGGGTGGGATTGTTGCGCAGCGACTGCAAGCTGAAGCAGATCCTACCTGCACACTCGTTTCCTCCAAGCCGCGTACAGGTGGTCCGTTCGCCGATGGCCTGTACGCATCTCTCGCGGAATACGGGCTGCTCGCCGAGCGTCGTGAAGTGGTCGCCACGACGTTTCTTCAGCGAACGCTCATCGGCACGACCGACGAGCGAAAGTCCCGCATTTCTCAAAAGTACCGAGTACTGGAAACTGACCTGACTAAAACCAGCGTAGTAATTGTCGACGAAGCACTCATTCGCGGCGATACCAGTCGAGCTGTCACGAGCATGCTCCTTACCGCCGGAGCCAAAGCCGTGCATTGGGCGATCGGTTCGCCGCCTATAGTGGCTCCGAACTACTACGGCATGGGTATCAACACACTCGATGAGCTCGCATTCTGGCAGATTTGGAAACGACTGCCGTCCGAGCAGCGAACGCAAAGCCTTCGCTTTCACAAGATGGAACCCCACGTTTTGAGACTCATCGAAAGCAACATCGCGACATCCATCAACGCAGCCTCGATAACGTATCTGCCCTTCCCACTGCTAGAATCGTTGCTGCCCCTGAGACCGGAGAGCTTCGATCTGTCACCCTTTACATTCGAGATGCCAACTCGGGCGGGACAGGAGCGGGCGGACAGGAATCTGCGCGAATTGGTGGCTGATCTTCCCCGCATGCAATCAGTTCACGCTTGAGGTCATTAATGAAACCCGTTCTCGTCTTTGATTGGAATGGAACGTTGCTCGATGATGCGCACGCACTGCTTCAAACGACTAATGCTATTCTGAACCGCTTTGGTTACGCGCCGATCAATATGGAGACGTTTCGGGAACATTGCGACCTCCCGCTATCTCTTCTTTATCGCAATCTCGGAATGTCGCAGGACGAGGTTGCGGCCGTGGATCGCGATGGCAGCGCTGTCTTTCACAACACCTATGAACCACTTGCGGATCGCGCCGATCTGCGCGAGGGCGCGCGTAGAGTGCTGGAGCTAGCGCACCGAGAAGCAGCTTTGTCCGTCATCGTGAGCAACCATATCGTTGCCCCCCTTCGGTCCCAATTGAGAAGACTTGGAATCCATGACTACATCAACGAAGCTCTCGCCTTTGAAAGCCGCGCCACTCAATACAAATCGATGAGCAAAGGAGAGCGGCTTCGCCTCTACATGCAGAAGTACAGCCTCGACCCGGCGTCGACGTTTATCATCGGCGATATGCCGATCGAAATGGACATCGCACGCAATCTCGCACTCATAAGCATATCGATCACCGGAGGTTTTGTTTCGGACTCGCGCTTGCGGGCGGCAAATCCTGACTATTCGATTAACAACCATCATGAGCTGTTGCCTATCTTACAAAGGCACGGCTTTTTCTAGAGTGCATGAACCATGTTCAGCGAGGCATCATCACCAAACGCAGGTCCTAGCACTGCGAAACAGAGAATAGGTCTTGTCGGCGTCGGGCGAATGGGAACTGGAATGGGTATTAGCCTGATGCGTCATCAAATTGAACTGCATATCAAAGCCAACAAGAATCGTTTCGGTGCGAATCGATTTGCTTCAGCCGGTGCCCGTGAACATCCTTCGATCGCTGAGTTGGCGCAACATGTAAGCGCTGTGGTGTTGTCCCTACCGTCAAGCCGCGAGGTTGAGGCAGTGTGCCTTGGGCAGGATGGGCTTTTTGTCCATATGTCCCGTGGCGGTTTGATAATTGACTGCACGACATCTTATCCTGCTTCGACAGTTACACTGGCGGAGCAGGCTCAAGAACATGGCCTAGGTTTTGTAGATGCCCCAGTAACACGTAGCCCCGAACAAGCTGAGTTCGGCCTTCTCAATGCGATCGTTGGATCGAACGAGACGCTCTTTCCTGTGGCGGAAGGCATTCTTGCTGCATTTTGTGAGACCGTTCTTCATGTCGGAGAAGTCGGACAGGGTCATAAGCTCAAGCTTGTTTACAACAGCATGACTATGGGCATAGCGGCCGTCGCAGCAGAGGTCTGCCAATTCGCAAAGGCTCTTGACATTGATCTTGTAACACTCCGCTCTCTGGTCAGCCGCGGTTCCACTAACAGCGGAATATTCCAAGCCTTCGCTGCCTTTTTGTTGGGCGAAAAACCCGATGTTCTGGCCGTCTCAATTGCCAATTCCGCAAAGGATATTAATTGCGCTGTGCGCCTAGCGGGCGAGAACGTAGTTTCGGTGCCGATCCTAGCTGCGGCTGCGAACAAGTTAAACGCCTCGGTTGCCTCGGGCAAAGGCGAACTGACTCTACCTCATTTGTCTCACTCATAAAGTCTTCGGTCTAATCGAATTTTACTATCTCACTGCCTTTGGAGGTACGGGCGTGTTCCTTCAATGCCGAGAGCGTGGAAGGGTCCCGCCCTTGAGGATTGGCGCGCTCGTTAGCGACACTCGCGCTTCAATGAATGAGATGCCTAGTGTCCTTTAAGAAAAAGCCGCTGTCAGATTTCTCCAACAGCGGCTTAAGTTGAGGGAGGAAGGCAGACGAACCGGTCTGCCAGCGGAGCCGAAGGCTATCGTTAGCAGGCGACAAATCGGATAGTTGGTCGCCCAACGCATCGACATAGGACGCCGGAGACCACCGCGACCAAATTACCGATTGAATTAGATTTTCCTGGTGCCCCCCAGTTCGGAGAGATTCCGGACGAGACGCTGGACCAGGCTGGAGACTTGCGCCGCCACTCTCGCATTCGGAGAGCGAGGGTCGGCACGGGCTTTGGCGCTTGCGCGTGATCCAGACCATTGAAGGTTGCGGTGAAGCGGAACACCTCTTTCCCATCACTGGCGGCCGCGAGATTTCCCCTTAGTGGCCGCGAAAGGATCCAGCGGGTGATTTTTGCTTCAGCTTCAACCAACCACCGACAAGGGTGACGCCGGCTTTCACACGCACGGATTGAAACATTTACAGGCGAGGCTCCATCCGGGACCGACGCTTGGCCGTCCGCCAAATAATGAGACACGAATTTCCTCCCGGAGCATTCTCAACAATAGGAGGTCTAGACCGGGCTGAAGCATTGTATAACATCGGCGATACTTCCGGGTGGGTAAGAATGGGTATAGTCAGCTGCAAGCTTGCCACGCGCTTAACGGCCGCATCTAGAGGCGCGCCCTTGGAAATCTACGCGCCGTCCCTGCGGAGCTTTCCAGCAGACTCGATGCTCGTAATGGCGACTTTACCTGTCGTCGACTGGAATGACTGTCTTTTGCGAGATTTGCGCAGCCTCGACAAGCAAGCGTCCATTCGCGCCTACGCGGCGATGGTCATGATCGATCCCTTTGCCTGTTGGGAGGATTTTGCCGACTTGCTGAAAGAGGCGAGAATCTCCGGCGTCACAAATTTCCCACCTGCATCTATCATTGAGCAGGCTACGGATGGCATGCCAATTAACTCCGGACTGGAGCTCGAACTTCGACGTATGGAATGGTTCGCCAGCCTGGGATTCAAAATCCTGTTTGTTGCTGCCAAGGATTCTGAGATCACGATGGCAGAGACGAGACTTGGAGCGCATCTCGAAGGTATTGTGTATTTGCCCGAAGAGGCTCTTGCGCGTAGGATTTGCGACGAAATGGGGTTGATCAGCCTTGGCCAACAGGCATCGTCGATGCCAAGGTTCTCGTTTTTGCATGCGACTACGTCGCAGCAAACCCGACGCAAGAAATGAGGGTAGGCTATTCTAGGATCCGCAGTTTCTTTATCTTGTTGTAAAGCGTCTTCCTTGAAAGCCCAAGAGATTGTGCGGTCTTGCCACGGTGGAGCCTGTTTCGTTTTAGGCCTTCGATGAACCACTCGCGCTCGGAGAATGCTCCTTTGGGCCGAGCGGGCGACGTCGAGTTCAGAAGCGGCTTGAGGACGTCAGCAGTTATATGCGCGTCTTTCACCATCACCAGTTGATTGACGATCTGGCGCAATTCTCTCAAATTTCCGGGCCAATGGTGGCCCGCTAACGCCAAGAACGCGGACTTCTCTATTGCCAGCGTTTGTGCATTCGAATCCCCCTTGGCTTCGACGGCAAAATGCTGAATGAGCTGTGGAAGGTCCTCCAGACGGTTTGGCAAAGCGGGTTGTTCTATGTCAAGCCCGGCAAAGAAGGCAAGAAGGCGGGGACATAGAACACTTTCCAAGCTTGCTCCGCGGGTCACTGTCGCGGTTGCGATGATCCGGGCGTTTGACCTTACAACGGATACGCCGTTCAGCGGCGTGAAAGTCCCCGTCTCGAGATAGTCCGCGAGACGCTCTTGCCCATCTCGCGACAGCTGATCGACATGCGTCAGCAGGAGCGCGGAATCACTTGCGGCTTCGAGGAGCGACAGTTGGCGCCTCCTATTCTCAGCGCTCTCGGCACCGAACAGCGCACCGACCGTGTCGATTGCCGGCCCTCGGCGGCAATGAAACAGCGCGGCCTTCGTGTGTCTCCGATCGCTAAAGGCATGGACGAGGTTCGCTATCCTTCGCTTTCCCGATCCCGCCTCGCCCCACACCAGCACAGAATTGGGATTACTTGCCAAGCGCCTTGCAGTCTCAAGCACGTGCTTCATGATCGAGGACTGCGCGATGACGCCATGCCGGAATCCGCTCAACTGGAGCTGGCGCTCGAGGAGATCGACCTTCTCTCGCAATAAGTGGATGGTCTTAAAGCCCGAGGTTACCTCGAGAACTGACATTTCGAGCGGGATGCGGTCGAGCGACGAACCGCCAATGAAACCCTGCACACCCGTTTCTCGGCAGATGTCCAGGAGTTCGTCAGGCTTCGTGATTGGCCCGCCACCAAGCAGGCAAATTGCGTTCACGTCGACGGATTGAGCGACACGCGCAACAGCGCTCGTTCGCGCGGCAAGCTCCGACAGGCTGATCGACAAGTCGCATCCGCTTTCGACAGCGCGGTTGAGATTGAAGTTGATACAGATGGCTTCAGCTCCAGCTTCAACCATGCGCCTTGCTTCGGACTGGGTGCGAGTATAAGCGATGGTCATTAGGCCGCGTTTTGCGGCTTTGACCAGGAGTTCGATTTCCCGCTCGTAGCCGAGCCCGCAACTTTCAAGCAGTGATCTCCTGTAGTCATCAATGTGGATGACGGACGGGAAATTGGTGACGCCTGAAAAACCCCATCGCATGATGCGGTCGAGAAAGCGGTCGATATCCAGCTGCGGATCGAAGGTACAAGCGCCAAAAAATACCGGCAATTTCGTTGAGGGCAGGATCTCGGTCCGGCCGAAGCCCGCCACGAATTCGTTTGTATTGCGGATTGGAAGAATTGAGGCTGGCGAAGAGCCCCCCATCGCGCGAAATCGGCCGGCGTTAAGGGCGAGAACGAAATCCGCGCCCGCCCGTTCGGCCGCTCGCGCGGTCATGCCCGATCCTATTCCAGCCCCAAGCATAAAGGAGCGGGAGTTGCGGAAGAACCGCCTGATGCCGCCGCCCTTTGCCTGGTCTGTCCGCGTGTGCATGACTTGCCCGCCTCCTGCACGGCGGTTGCGAAAACTAGCTCCAATTTGCGGGCGCGTGCAACCGGCGCAGCGCCTTTCCGTTCGTCACGAACAGGTGGCAGTCCGCCGGCGACGCCGCAAGACGAACCTTGCCAGACCTCTTCTGTGACTCCGGCTTTGGCGCCTTTGCGACCACCGATTCCTTGCCAGCGTTTCCGTAGATGTAGGTGACGCTGCCAAGATGCTCGACGAAATCGACGTCGAGTTCGATCGCGATCTCTTTCCTCTCCGCCGCAGATGGAGAGAAGTCATCGGGGCGAATTCCGAGTGTGATCGGCTTGCCGACGAGCAATTGATCCGGCTGCACGGGGACGGAGACTGTCGCCCCGGCGTCGAGCCTGACGTCCATGCCCGCCTCGTGCGCCGCCTCGATGTGGCCGCCCAGGAAATTCATCTTGGGTGAGCCGATGAATCCGGCCACAAACCGGGATGCCGGATTGTGATAGAGATCATGCGGGCTTCCCACCTGCTCGATGTTGCCGTCCTTGAGTACGACGATCTTGTCGGCCATTGTCATGGCTTCCACCTGGTCGTGTGTCACGTAGATCATGGTATTCCCAAGCTGCTTGTGGAGCTTGGCAATCTGAACCCGCATCTGCACCCGCAATTCGGTATCAAGGTTCGACAGGGGTTCGTCGAATAGGAACACCTTGGGTTCGCGAACAATTGCGCGGCCAATCGCAACGCGCTGACGCTGGCCGCCCGAGAGTTGTCGGGGTTTTCGGTCCAGAAGATGATCGATCTGTAGCAGCGACGCAGTCTCGGCGACCCTGGTCTCGATCCCGGTCTTCGCAACCTTTGCCATTCGCAGAGGAAAGGCAAGGTTCTCGCGCACAGTCATGTGCGGATAGAGCGCGTAGCTCTGAAACACCATCCCGAGGTTTCGATCCGCCGCATCGACATCATTGACGAGCTCGTTGTCAATCAGAAGCCGGCCGCCGCTGATTCGTTCTAGTCCTCCAATCATTCGCAACAGCGTCGACTTGCCCGATCCCGAAGGTCCGACGAACACGACGAACTCGCCGTGATCGATGGTGAGATCAATGTTCCGCAGGATCTGGATTGTCCCATAGGCCTTGTTGACGCCTTCCAAACGAACATCGGCCATCACGAACTCCTCTGTCGAATCCGTTCGACCAGCGCCGCCGGGACCTCAATCTCTGCCAGGCTGGAGACGATAAAATCAGGTGGCACCAGGGATGGGTCTTCGCGGGGCGGCACGCCGGTCGTGACCAGCACCGTCGGTAGCTTCGCTCGCTTTCCGGCCTGGATATCCGTCTGGATCTGGTCGCCAATCATCAATGTGGCGTTGCGCGCCGTCCCGAGACGGGAAAGTGCCGTCTCGATCATGTGCGGCTCAGGTTTCCCGACAATCAAGGGCTTCACGCCTGTGGCAGCAGCTACAGCTGTGATCGTTGCTCCTGCTCCAGGTTCGAAACCGCCTGCGGTCGGCAGGAGGAGATCGGGGTTGGTGCCGACGAATGCGGCACCGTTCAGGATCGCTTCGACCGCAATCCGCAGCTTCTCATGCGTTATCTAGCGATCGAGGCCCATGACCACGGCATCGGGTTCGCGATCGGTCACATCGAGCCCCGCTTCGGTGATGGCCTTCACCAGCGATGGCGCGCCCACGACGAATACGCGCGTTGCATCCTTGTATGTCGCGCGAATGAGCTCGGCGGCAGTGATGGCGCTCGTGACAACGTCTTTCGGCGTGACGACAAGCCCGAAACTCGCAAGTTTGCGGAGACATCTTCGGGGGGATGGGTGGAATTGTTAGTCACGAAGCAGAACGGCAATCCTGCCGTCTGCCAAGCTCCAAATGTCTGGATAGCATCTGGTATCGCCGCGTTGCCGCGATAAACCACGCCATCGAGATCCGAAATGATACCTTTGACTTGCGGCCAGTTATGGGCCGGGGCGGTATTAGCCATTCATCAGCATCCCGCCGTTCACGTGAAGAATCTGCCCGGTCATATATGAGGCCGCGGGGCTTGCGAGAAAGACAGCAAGACCCGCGATATTCTCCGGTAGACCCACGCGTCCCAGCGGGATCCGGCCACTATGGCGGGCTTCGGTCTCCTCCCGGGGACGCCCGTGCATGGGCGTGTCGATAATGCCAGGGGCGATTGCGTTGACATTGATCTTGAGCGGCGCGCATTCGTAGGCGAGCAGCTTGGTGAGATCGTGGACGATCGCCTTGGACAAGCAGTAGTCGGCGCCGCCAGCCTGATAGTTGAAGACTGCACCTTGCGAGGACAGCGAGGAGCCGACGTTGACGATACGGCCACCTTTCGCCTTCATGAACCGGTCGACCACCAGTTTGGAGGAGCGCAGGACAGCGACTGAGTTGATCTGGATCGTGCGCTCGATCTTTTCCGAATTGCCGTTCAGGAGCGGCTCCGCAGACTTGATGCCGGCGTTATTCACCAGCACATCGAGCCGGCCGAAACGTCTGGCAATCTCATCTAGCACCCTTGCGACATCGTCCTCCCGCGCGACATCCATCGCCATTGGCAGTACGCCGTTGCCATGGGGCAGGCCAGCCAAGGTCTCCCTGAGGTTTGCGAGATTAGCATCGGTGGCAAGGACATTCGCCCCTCCCGCCCGGAATGCATTGAAACAATGGCCGACCCGATGCCTCCACCGGCTCCGGTTACGAGCACCGTTCTATCCGAAACTGAGAACTGTTCAGTCATTCCAACTCCAGGATCGTTTGTGATTGCAGAAATTCGCCAACCGCCTCGCGGCTCGGCATCGAGCTTTGAGCACCGCGGCGCGTCACGCACAGGGCTGCCACCGCGAGCGCCCTTCGTACGGCTTCCCTCAAGGGCAGGCTCTCAGCCAATGAAGCGGCGAAGGCGCCATTGAAAGCATCCCCTGCGGCCGTGGTATCCACGACCTTCACCGGGAAGGCGCGCAGAGAAAAAGATTGCTTCTTGTCGGCATAGTAAGCGCCCTGCGCGCCCAAGGTGATTAGGGCGGCAGCTGGACCGAGATCGAGAAGCTTTAAGGCCGCGCCCGCGGCTGTGTGGAAGTCGAGGACTTCGATCCCTGTGAGCTCAAAGGCTTCCGTCTGGTTCGGCGTGACGAAGTCAACGCTTGCCCACGCGGCCGGTGAAAGCCCGGGCCTGACCGGCGCCGGCTTGAAGATGAGTTCAAAACCCTTGTCCGCCTTCATCTCGAAGAGCCGATTAAGGGCCGAGATCGGCATCCCCATTTCCGCAACAACGATTGCATCGCGCGCGATGAACTCGGCCGCGCGCTCGATCATCTCGGGTGTCACGTTCAAATTCGTGCCAGGGTCTATGACGATCATGTTCGAGCCGTCGTCGCCGACCATGACCAGGGCTGAACCGGAGACCTCGCCCGCAGAGATCTGAATGGCATCTGCGCGAACGCCGGCCTGCATCAGGGACTGCAACAGCCAGTGGCCGGCATCGTCATCGCCGAGACGCGTGTAGAAATGTGGCTTGAGGCCAAGCCGGGCGGCAGCAACGGCCTGATTGGCGCCCTTGCCTCCGGGGTAACGGGTCAAGCCGCCCATCAGGCTTTCACCTGGAGTCGGCAGTCGCTCGACGTTGAAGCAGAGATCGAGATTCGTCGTTCCGAAGAACATCAATGGCCGGGTGTTCATTTTACGGCACCGAAGGTGAGGCCGCGTTCGAGGTGACGCTGGCCAATGACGATCAGGATGACGGGAATGATCATCGTCACGACGAGCCCGGCCGCCATGACGGGATAGAACTGCACGCCCGGATTGAGAAGCTTGAGCAGAGCGACCGTCACCGGCGCCTTGGTCGAGCTCAGCATTAGACCGAGGGCAAAATTGTGCCAGGCGAGCAGGAAGATGAGCAATGAGGCTCCGATCAGTCCTGGCTTCAACAGTGGCAGCACGATGTGCAGCACGACGCGAACGGGTTTGGCGCCGTCCATGGCAGCCGCCTCCTCGATGTCCTTGGGGATGTCCTCGATGTAGGAGCGGCTCAGCCAGACGATCATCGGCAGTGTGACCACCTGGTAGACCCAGATCATGCCGAGATAGGTGTCATATAGCCCGATGGTCTGGAATACGCTGAAGAGCGGGATGACGACCAGGAGAACCGGGGCAAAGCGGAATCCAAGAATGAAGAACGCAATGTCCTCTTTGAGAGGTATGTCGCGCCGCGCCAGCACGTAGCCGGCCGGCACGCCCACGAGCAGAGACACGATGACCGAGCCCAGCGCTATGACGACGCTGTTGGTGATCGGCGTCAAGAAATCGACTTTGATGGTGCCATAGCTGGTCGCCCCCGCCTGGGCGACATCAAACAGCACGCGAAAATTCTCCAGGGTCGGCGAGAACAGAAAGGTCGGTGGCCAGGTCATGACTTCGGCCTGCTGCTTCAGCGACATCATCAATATCCAGATAAGCGGAAAAGCTAGGATAAATGCGCAAACGCCCACGAGCAGGTTGAGGATCAGATTGGCGGGGGTCGAACGATTGACGCGCATGCGCGGCCTCTTCAGCTGACGCGCTGGCGAACAAAGCGCCAGAGCTTGACCATGGCGAACGTCCCGACTAGCACGATCAGCCAATTGACCACCATCAGTGCGGCGCCACGCCCAAAAGCGAGATTCTGGAACGCGGTGATGTAGGCACGTACCGAAAGAACCGAAGTGCTGTTGCCGGGCCCGCCTTGGGTTGTCCCGAAGATGATGTCGAACTGGTTGAGAGACTCGATCAGCCGAAACACCGCCGCGATCAGAATGTAGGGAGCAATCAGAGGCTGCTCGATGTGCAGAAAGGTCGCCAAGCCCTTCGCACCGTTAACGCGCGCGGCTTCTCTCACCTCTTCATTGATGCCCTGAAGGCCGGCGAAGATGATGAGTGCGAAGAAGGGCGTGTAGGTCCATACGTCGATCAGGACCAGGGAGAACATTGCGGTCACGGGATCTGAGATCCAGGCAAATCGGCCGATCCCGACAAGCGACAACAGATAATTCATGATCCCGTTTTGTGGGTCCATCATGGTCGTCCACATGAGCGCTACGCTCATCGGGGGTAGGACGAGGGGCAGGAGAATGACCGGCCGCATCACGCGGGCCAGGAAGACTTCGGTCGCGAACAGCTTGGCAAGCGCGAGACCGAAGGCTGCCTCGGCAAGGACGGCGGATCCAGAGTAGACCAGCGTCGCGCGAATGCTATTCCAGAAATCCTCTGTCTTAATCAGCGCCGCGTAATTGTTGAGGCCGATGAAGTGGACCAAGGGGCGACCGAACCTGAGGTCAGTCAACGACTGATAGACGCCGTAGAAGAACAGAAGCAGAAATCCTACAAGTATGACGATGGCTGGCGCAATTGCTGCAATGCTCCACCAGTCAAGACGCGGCTCCTCAGCGCTCTTGATCCGCCGATCCTGTGAGGAGGCAAGTTGGCTGGCCGAAGACTGCAGCGTCACGATTGCGTCGTATCCTCGAAGTTCCATATGACTACATCTCTAATTGCAAGAAGGGGCAGCGGGTCGCCGCCGCCCCCTCGGCACTTCACATGGTCGATCGGATTTCGGCCGCGAGGTCTGTCAATGTCGCCTTCACGTCAGCTCCGTTGACCATTTTCTGCATGGCAACGGCCCAGGCATTCATTGCTTCGGCAAAGCCGACGCGAGCTGTAAAGGCCAGCTTTGCCCGGTCCTGCACGCTCTTGAACGTGTCGACAAAGTTGTTGAATTCAGGCTTTGCCGCGTATTCGAGCCATGCCTTGTCAGTCCAGGTCGAGGTGCGCGGAGAGTTGACGAGCTTGCCGGCCACGGCACCGTTGAGCTTCACTTGCTTCGAAGTCGCCCATTGGATGAAGAGCCACGCAGCTCCCTTCTTTTGCGATGCCGCATTCATCGCCAAAGACCAGATCCAGATGTTGGATTCGAAGTTTTTGGCATTCGGAGCACGCAAGGGCGGCGCAAATGCTATTTTGCCTGAGGCTGGCTTGCCGGCAACGTCGTTCCAAAAGCCAAACATGTTGGAATCGATCGCCATGGCTGTGCGGCCGGAATTGATGCCTTCGACCACCTGGTACCAATTGTCGTTAGCAAAGGAGGGCGCCGCGCACTTCTTGATCATGTCCACATAGTCCTTGTGGAAAGCGATCGACTCGGGTGAGTCGAGGCCGGTGTCGAGCTTACCGTCCTTGACGGTGAAATCGTGCACCCCGTAGGACCTGGCGATCGAGATTGCGGCCGTGTGGATGCTGCTCCAGAACCGCACACCGCGGACGCCAAGGGGCGTAATCGTCGGATCGGCAGCCTTCAGCTTTTCGCATGCCGCGGACATCTCCGGCGGGGTCGTAGGGACCTTGATGCCATACTTGTCGAGGATGTCCTTCCGTTAGAACAGTTGGATATTCTCGAAGCCATGCGGAATGGCCCACACCTGCCCGCTTCCCGGCTCGATCTGGCCTTCCTTGACCTTCCAAGTCAGCGCATCTCGTAGTGCTGGGAAGAAATCCTTGTAATCGTAGCCGGCCGCCGTAAGTTTCGGATCGTTCAGATAGCGGTCGAGGGGCTCAAGCAATTGACCGGGCGCAAGATCCCAAGCCGGTTGAATGCCCGTACCGACAACGTCCCAGCTTGGTGATTTGGTGCTGAGCTGGATCGTCAACTTATTCCAATACGCATCGTCCGGATAAAGCTCCGGCGTCACCTTGATGCCGGTAAGCTTCTCGAATTCCGGCAGCTGGGCTGCAACCGCATCGGCATATGGATGAATATCGGAGGCCCAGACGATCGACTCGCCTTCGAACTGGCGCCAATTGATGTCGTCTGCCTTGGCGTGGGTAAGCGCCATGGCCGTTCCGGCCAAAAGCGTGGAGCAGATAAGGGTAGCTTTCCTAGCAAAATTTGCTGAACGGTCCGGACAAGCAGCGTACTTCCTTGGCATGATTCCCCTCCGGTGAGCTCTTTGGCCCGTAAACCTCGTGCCCCCTCCTCTTCGAGAGGCCGCAGTGTCGGCAAGGCTAGCGCCCGCTGTTCCGTCGTAAGCGGTTTTCCGAACTCTCTTTGGGTAAGATTGGGTAACGTCGAACAATCGGTAGTTCAGAAAGTGATCCGCGGATCGCGTCAGGCGTACTCAAGCCACGTTGTCTACCAATTTGCTGGACTGGCAGCAGTCATCCTCAAGGATCAATTAGCAAACTTATGACGCTGACGCCTCGTAGCTTCGGCAGTCAAACGACAGTCGATTGTCCTGGGATGTGGCGGCTCCGAAATCTCTTGTGCACGCGCCGGTTAGCGAGGTTCACAATGACCGTTCTCGAGTGCGCGATAGGGCAAAGGTTTCAATCCTCCACTGCAGTACTTCACACGGTTTTCCGTCTTCCGTACCGTTCCTCCGAATGCGCCGAGACGGCTTTAAGCTGCAAGAACCGTCATCAGGAATCTCCGGACCTCTGTCTTCAGCCGCGCGCTGTCGTTGGACAGCATCTGCGCGTAGGTGAGCAGTTAACTCGAAGCCGAGCCGGTCTCCGTTGCGCGGCGCTTCACGTCGGCTATGCTCGAAGCCACTCGGCGGGCCCCGTGTGTGCCTCCTGGATATTGGAGGAGATCTCTTGCGTAACAGCTCCTTGTTCGTCAACCGCGCACAAGATCGCCGACCAAGAACTAAGTTCAACGGCGGCGTGGGCCAAGCGTGTAACTCATCAGCAACGCGACCACGAGCAGCACTCCCTGAACGAAGCTTTGCGCGTAGTACGGGAAATTGAACATTGTCAGTCCGTTGATTAGTGTGGCGACGAAGACCGCGCCAACCAGCGTACCGACGGCATTCGCTTTGTTGGCGCCAAGCACGGCATATCCCACGAGCGCGGCGGACACGGCCTGCAGCAAGTACGCGTCGCCCACATTGACGTCGCCCCGGTTGGAGCGGGCCGCTAACATGACTCCGGCGATTGCTGCCAACGCGCCGGAGATCAGGTATGCCGCCATGCGATAACGCGCCACGCGGATGCCGGCCGCCGCGGCTGCGATCGGATTGCCCCCAACGGCGTAGAAGGCCCGCCCCCACCGCGTGTAATTGAGCAGCACAATGACGACGATGAATATCAGACCTGCGACCACGACTGACGCTGGGATACCGAACAGCCGCCCACCACCTAGCCAGCCGAATAGCGGCGAGAACTTGCCCGGAGCGACATTGCCGTTGAACGACATACCCTCCGCGATCGACTGGCCCGAGACGCCGAGCAAGGTCAACCCGTTGATGAGGAACAAGCCGGAGAGCGTTGCCACCAGATCGGGGATGCGGGCGTAGACAATGAGAAAAGTGTTGAATAGGCCGACCGCGACGCCCGCCGCCACGGCGATCAGAATCGCTGGGGCGCCACCGAGGTCGCCGATCACCATCGCCGCGGTTGCTGCCATCACCGCAAGCGACATCGACGCTCCTACGGACAGGTCGAATCCGCCGACCGTCATCGAAACCGTGGCGCCAAGCCCGATCACCGCGACCACCGAGGCCGCTTGCAGGATAAACATTGCATTGGCGAACGTGCGGAAGAACGGCTGCTGCCAGGAGAAGAACAGAATCATCAGCACCAGAACGGCCAAAAGCCCGTAGCGGTAGATGAAGACTTTCAGCTTTTCCGCGCTGCCGCGGGTGGATCCAGGCTCGGCCGGCTGCGCGAGCGAGTTTTGGATTGTCATTGAAGGGTGCCCCCACTTACGCCTTGCCGAGCTGCACCGGTCCGGCTCATGATTTCAGAAAGCTCTTCGGAGCTGAGCGCATCCGCCATAACTTCGCCCGCGATCGCTCCTTCGACCATAATGAGTACGCGGTCGGCGACCTCCACCACTTCCTCAGGGTCCGACGACGAGACTACGACCGAGTTGTACTCCGAGAAAGCCCGCAGCGCGTCCGAGATGATGCCGCGCGCTCCGATGTCGATTCCCCGGAACGGTTCGTCAAGAATTAGAAGTGACCAGCCGTGCTTGAGCCAGCGGCCGACTAACAGCTTCTGCTGATTGCCTCCCGACAGCGCCTCGATGGGGGCATCCCAGCCGGGACACTTGACGTTGTAGTCACGGATGATATCCTGGGTGAATGCCACTTCTTTATGTAGGTCGATGAAGCCATAGCGGCTGAAGAATCCCATTGCGCCGATCGAGCAATGCTTCGCCAGGCCCTCGCCAGGGAAGATCGATTGCTTCGCGCGCTCCTCCGGCACCATCGCCACGCCCCTCGTCAGCGCATCGGCTGCGTCGCGCGGCTTGAAGGGCCGATCGTTGAGCAGCATCTTGCCCGAAACCAGCGGCATAGCACCGTAAATCTGTTCCAGAAGCTCGGTCTTCCCGGCGCCAACGAGCCCGGTGATACCGATCACCTCGCCCTTGCGGAACGTCAGGTCGACGGGCACCGCATCGGGCCGCACACGCAAGCCGCGTCCGACAAACACCGGCACCTGGTCCGAGCGGCGGATGACATGTTTCGCCGACAAGATCAGATCGCCGAGAATTGATGTCGCTATCGCATTCGTATCGAGCGGTGACTGGTGCTCGGAAACGATCTGACCATTGCGCAAAACGACTGCGCGGTTGCATAGTTGCTGGCTCTCGCTCATGCGGTGCGAGACGTAAAGCACCGCGATACCGCGCCGCTTGAGGTCCGCCACCGCCTCGAACAATTTTTCCGCTTCACGCGCCGACAGCGTCGAAGTCGGCTCGTCGAGGATCAACAGCTTAGGGTTCTTCACTAGGGCGCGCGCGATCGCCACCTCCTGCCGACCGCTCGCTGACAGTTCCTCCACCGGAGCTTCCAGCGGTAGCTTGAGGCCCAACTTCTGCTGCACCTGCTGCGCGCGGTCCATGACGCTGCGGCGGTTGAGAAAGAAGGGCGAGTCGGCGGTCGAGAGATCGTCGAGCAGCAAATTTTCTGCCACTGTCATGCCGAACACCACGGCATCGTCGATGTTCTGGTGAACGGTCGCGATGCCGCAGTCACGCGCTTCGGTCGGCGAGCGGATTTCGGTCCGCTCGCCCTCGATCAGGATTTCGCCGGACGTGCGCAGGAAATTGCCGGAGAGCACTTTGATGAGCGTGGACTTGCCGGCGCCGTTGGCACCGAGCAGACCCAGCGTCTCGCCCGGCATAATCGAGAAGCTCACACCCTTTAGCGCTTGCGTGGCACCGAAGCGCTTGGTGATGTTGCGGAACTCGACGAGGGCTCTCGTTCGCTCGGACATAGGGCAACCTCCAGCGAGGCTTTCCTGCGTGGACCGATTCATTTCATCTTATCCATCCAAGGGGCCTTCGCCACGTCCGGCGTCTTCAGATCCGGAAAGACCGCACCAAGCTGTTCGATGTTCTCGACTTTGTTCGTGCGCAGCTCTTCCTGAGTGATAACCAGCGGCGGCACGCTCAGCGTGTTGCCGATGAGGTCGCCGGCAATCCTGGCCGCGGCCACCCGCAGTACGACCGAGCCGACATTGGACTGGTTGGTGGTAGCCGTGACCACCCAAGGACTGTGTGGCTTCGTCATTACCGCGATGTCGGCAGTTGAGATGTCCATGCCATAGGTCTTAACCTTGTCCGCCAGACCGAGTTCGCTGATCGCTAGCGATGCGCCTTTGGTGAACTCATCATACGGCGCGACAATCGCCTTGACGTTTGGATGGGCAGTCAGCGCTGCCTTGGCCTGATCGGCCGTCTGGGCGGCAGTGTTGGCGTTGACGACGCCGATCGTCGCTACCGTATTGACGCCAGGGTTGGCCCTCAAGAATTCCTTCCAGACTTCGTTGCGCAGATCGAGCGCCTGATAGCCTGGCACATAGACATAGATGACGTCAGCCTTTGCACCGTCGCCGCCGATATGGGCCTTCAGAGCACCAAGGATGCCGGTCATCATCAGCTTGTCGCCCTGATCAACGGTGATGACCTTGTCCGACGGCTCGACCGAAACGTAGTAGGTCACGACAGGAATATTGGCGTCAGCGGCCGCCTTGATGCCGTCGCGCAGACTATCACCAAATCCCCAACCAATGACGATGGCATCCGGCTGAGTGGCTACGGCCTGCTGCAGCATCAGCGCCTGCTTCGCATTGTCGCCGTCGGCGTTGTAGACCGTCAGCTTGACGCCGAGCTTCTTCGCTTCAGCCTCAACGCCGGCAATCCACTCCTGATACACGTCGCCAGTGTTGAGCTGGCGGACAACCGCGATCTTAACCGCGTGATTCTTAAACTTTTGCGGTACCTCGGCGTGCGCGTCCGACTTAACTCGAATCGGAGTGGGCCCGTCTGCGAACGCTACACTTGTAAGGGCGATCCCCGCGACGCCTGCGAGAAATGCGCGACGAACAATCCTTGCCACAATCATAACGTTTCCCCTTTGCTGACGTGGTGCTTGGCCGCGGAGTTCTCCGTGCGGCTTGAGTTCTTCAATAGGATTCTAGGGTACGTTGAGCACCCAGTCAGGCTCGAGCGTCCTTCTTGGCATAAGCTTCAGCACGCCGTTCCATACGAAGCTTTAGACGCTCATCGGCTTCAGGGCTGCCGTCGTGAAAGCTGCCAAACCACTTGTCTAGTGGGACCGCCCCATCAGCGTAATTCACCTCGAAAAGCTTGTGGTGAAGATAATGAGCGTAGACTCCAGATGGGACGGTGCGCTCGCCCCCCAGCTCGGTTCGATCGAAACCGGTATGGGCAATTGCTGGAGCGAGGCCCGCGCGCATCACCATGGCAAGCATATGTATTGGATGTGAATTGAAGACAGCGATCAACACGATGACAGAAAAATACAGGATGTGTTCGACCGGGTGCATCGCTAATCCCGACCAGGGAAGCACGTTCGTATTATTGTGGTGCAATGAATGAACGTACTTGTAGAGGAGACGAGTATGAAGCAGGCGGTGAACCGCGTAAAAGTGGACCTCATGAATGAATGGGACGAGTAACAGCAGGACGATGAACCATATTGGGTTGTCTGACAAGGTGATGAGAGGCACGTAGCCGTTGGCATAAAGATAAAACGCCGCGACCTGATATGCTGTAAAGACCGGAACGCCGCTCGTTATCGTCCAGAAAATATTGTCCAAAGCCTGTTTGCCGAAGACGAAAACAGTAGCTCTGGCCGTGGGCCAACGCGGGTTGTACTTAAAGCGCGTCTCCTGCCGTCGCAAAACGTAGAGCCAAGAGTGCCAGGCGCCATACCAAAGGACGACGATGGCATAGTTGAGGAGAACGAGATAAAGTCCCCAGCCGATCTCGAGTGTCTTCATTTGTTCAAGAGACGGCGCAAGAAAGAGCCAATAACCGATCCCGAACACGATAAGCAGCAGGTTCCAAGGCAAAAAGTACCCTGGCAACCACTTTATCACCGCCATAGGTTTCGGAGGCAACGTGAACAACGGCCCATAACTGATGAGCTCCTTAGGCGCGTAGTGACCAAACTCGTCGCGACGGCCGAATTTAGTTTCCTCCATCATCGCTTCCTCCTGGCGCGCAATCCACCCCTATATTTTCTTCAGTATATGGCAGAGCGTTGGATGGCTCGATGGTTAGGTTGATTGAAATCCATCAAAATGTCGAGCTACGGCTTACTGCATTGTCGCCACGGCCGCTAAACGCTCGTCATTGTACGGCTCGTTTGCTCCCCTGCACGCTACGTATAGCGGTCGAGAGTATAGATTGCAGATCGGCAACTGATGCAACTTAGCGTGCTCGCTATCGAAACACCGGTACACCAGACATCACTGCCTTTCGAACCGCGATGCAGCATCTGAGCGGCCACAACGGATTGCGCCGGGCGCCACTTCGAGGTGAACGACTTCGCCGCGAACCGGTCGCTCGCGTTATTAGCAGCGAACCGTTGTACGCTGAGGGCTGCGCCACCGGCGACGAACTTTGGCGTCTTGCTCACAACGGACCACACGACCTTCACCGCCGCGGCCGAACTCTTCGCCAACTTCGACCACGGCGCCGCAATGTTCGCGTTGTGTCCGTCGTCAGATAATTTGAGACCGCTCATGCATTTCGAGAAGGGAGGCTCCGGATCATCTTGGGCTAGAGGTTAAGCTGCCTGCAGTCGATGCCGCAAGCGACGGATTGCGATGGTCTCGCGCTTGATGCGCTCAGCAAGATGCGGTTCTTCAAGGTCTGATGCCAGTGCCCTGGGTCTGGCGATGATTGGCGCACCGCGCACAGGCCGTATGTCCTTGCCCTTGAGCCAGGTGGCCAGATCATCCGCGACGTAACTTGATCCGTTGTCGCTGAGAAGCCGTGACCGCTGCTTTATATTGATGTACTCCAGGCCTGAGGCGACAAGCGCCCGGTCGAGCGTGGCCGTAACGTCGGAGGCGCACATGGTTGGGCTCATCCTCAACGCCACGATATAACGCGAGAAGTCAGCGAGCACAGTGAACAGATAATACCAGCCCCAGCCGGTGATCTTGAGGTAGGCGAAGTCAGTCTGACAGAGCTGGTTGATCGCCGTGGTCTTGTCCTTGAACTCGTTGGCCGTCTTGATCACCTCATAGGCGGGGCTGGTGATCAGGTCGTGCGCCTTCAGCAGCCGATAGACCCAGCGCCTCGGAGACTAAGTACTTTCTGTCATCGGTGAAGCGCACCGCCAGCTCGCGCGGCGACAGCTCGGGAATCTCCAGCGCCAGATCGATGATCTGACCGCGGACTTCGTCAGGAACCCGATTCCAGACCATGTCCGACTTCGAGCGATACTCAGCCAGTACCTCAACGCCAACCGCACGGTAGCGATCGTACCACCGATAAAATGCGGCTCGCGGGATGCCGAGCTTCTCGAGCGTGCGTCTGGCACGCAGATGGTGATTGCTCGACCAGCGCGATGATCTCGGCCTTCGCGAACGCAGGATACCTCATGCCTCGTCCTCCCCAGCCGCGCTCAACTCTTTTTTGTAAGCGGTTCTCCAGGGTACGATCGGCGACCACCTCCTTCAATTCGGAGGCTTCACGACGAAGATCCTTGACCTCGCCGGACGTGGCTGAGCGGGCAGTGTCGCCCCCCAAGGCGGCGTTTGCCAGCCTCAAGGAACTCCTTGGACCGGCCATAATACATCGAGGCCACACAGCTCGGAGATATTCTCCTCGTCGCGCAAATCCTTCCAACACGATACGGATATTCTTTTCCGCTGAATACTGCCGAGGTGCCTGGCGTCGGTTGTCCTTCAGCACTTGTTCTGCCGGGGCTTTGTCCGGCCCGGATTTCTGCTTCAACTTCGCTCCGTACGGCAACGATGAACCAGAAATCCTCCTTCGTGAAGTCCTGGTCTCAGAGGCGCTGACGGCGAACACGCCACACTACATGGCGTTGATCCTACGCCGGCAGGCCGCCGACTCGGGGCGCCCCGCACACGAGCGAGTCTACGAATCGTAAACATGATGGAAAAACATCAGGTTCAGAATAGCCTAAATCAGATGTCGGCGACTAACCTCCAAGCTCGCACAGTTCGGACTTGATGTGATGGCTCGAAGAATTGTCATAGTTGGTGCTGGACATGCTGGGACGAGTGCAGCTCGCGCACTACGGGAGCATGGGTGGTCCGACGAGATTGTACTCCTAACGGAGGAACGGTCCGCCCCTTATGAGCGTCCGCCTCTGTCCAAGTCAGTCCTTACTCAAGAGGAGAGCTTCAGCGGCGTAGCGGCTCTTGCCCCAGGTTGGCTTGACCAGAACGGAATCCTTTTCCGCTCTGGGGTCAGAGCGGAAGCAATCGACCGGGACGCACAGAGCGTTACACTCGCTGGAGGAGATCGTTTTCGGTATGACTACCTCCTGCTCGCGACAGGAGCAAAACCGCGTTTTCCGCAGTTGCCTGGCGTCGGCTCGAAGGGAGTGATCGCGCTGCGGTCGTTGGATCAATCCGCCGTTCTCCGAGAGAGATTGATGCCGGCACGAAGGCTTGTCGTTATCGGCGGAGGACTGATCGGATTGGAAGTCGCGGCGTCTGCCCGGGCAAGAGGGGTTGACACAACAGTTTTGGAAAAGGCACCCGCTCTGCTGTCTCGCGTGATGCCGATCTCGACGTCCGATAGAATCTTAGAACTGCATCGTTCCAACGGCACCAAGGTTTTCCTCGGAGCGGACGTGGAGGCGATCATTGGTTGCGACATGGTCGAGGGCGTGCGACTCAGATCAGGACAGGAATTCGTAGCCGACACAGTTCTGGTTGCTGTTGGCGCGGATCCCGACGTTGAATTGGCGCAGAAGGCTGGCCTTGCCACTGACGACGGCATTCTCGTCAATGAATACCTCCAAACTGCAGACTCTCGGATCTTCGCCGCCGGAGACGCAGCAAGATATCCGGCGTCGACGGGTAAAGACACGATACGATTGGAGGCATGGAAGAATGCGCTGGACCAGGGGGGCACTGCCGCGTTGAACATTTTGGGACGAAAGGTTTCCTATAGGGCAGTTCCATGGATGTGGTCTGATCAATTCGACAAAGTATTCCAAGTTGCTGGCATTCCGAACAAATCGCAGGTCGAGGTAAATCGTAGTTTAGACGATGGGGGTATAGTAACGTTTCTCCTAGACAGATTTGGCGTTCTAGAGGCCACGGCGGCGTTCGGTAGCCTATCGCAAGTAGCAAAGATCGTCCGAGTCGCGACCTCGATAATTGAGAGGCGCCTTCGCCCGTCGCCTTCCGTCCTGCAGGACCCAAGCTACGATTTGAGAAAGCTCTTGCAGTCAGATGCCGTCAACGCCCACTCAACGCATGAAGCCGCTCTCTCAGCAGTTCGAAGGTAGACACTACATGAACACCATCCTGTTCTTTCAGTCGCTTTGGGCCATGGAATTGCGAAGCGCGACGGAGCCAGAACGCGGGCTTGAGGAAAACATCCGAATGATCAAAGATGCCGGCTATGACGGCGTTAGCGCAGATTGGCGGAGCCGGGAGTACGTACGCGAGCTGCATGGCCTGTTGAAGGCGAACGGGTTGACAGCCGAAGGCCAGTGTTTTCCGAAGACCATCGATGAGCTCAAGCCAGTGCTCGAAAATGCAACGGAATTCGGTCTTCATCATCTTGAGATTCAACCAGATGTACGGCCACGTCGCTTGGATGATTGCATCCCGCTTTTAGAAGGATGGCTGCGGCTTGCCGAGGAGGGCGATTTTCCCGTCTATATAGAGACACATCGCGACCGGATGACGACCGACCTGTTCTTTACACTCGATCTACTTGAACGAATCCCCGATCTCAAGCTGCTGGGGGATATTTCGCACTTCGTTGTTGGGCGCGAGTTCTCATGGCCAATTACCGAGGAGAATAACAGCCACATCCATCAAGTTTTGGATAGGTGTTGGGCGTTCCACGGTAGGGTAGCAAGCCGCGAGCAAATACAAATCGAGATTAGCTTCCCGCAGCACCAAATGTGGCTCGACCAGTTCTTAGAGTGGTGGGGCTACGGCTTTCGGAGTTGGCGCCGGCGCGCGGCGGACGGAGAGGCATTGGCGTTTACTTGCGAGTTGGGGCCGCGGCCGTACGCGATAACCGGTCGAGATGGTGAAGATACAACGGATCGCTGGAGCGAAGCCCTGATGCTTCGAGAATGCGTCAGGAAGGCTTGGGACAAGTCTGGAGCCCACCTGGAAGACAACGCGTAGAGCACAACGACAGCGCTTGAACTCAGGAAACGTTACAGCCCACTACTGCTCCGCTGCTGAAGACTGCAAACTGTAGACTGCAGATGTAGGTGTCCAGATCAAGGCGATCGCGATTTGTTGTATCGTCGATACACGCTTCGTGTGCTGATCCAGATGGCCTCTTTCTGTTGATTTGAGCTATGAGAGCGCTGGGATCTTGGTCGACATCGGTTTGGGGGGCCCGGCCGGAAGCGGCGCATGCATACATGGTCTATTGAGAAGATCCAAAGGTGCAATGAGGTCGACGGGTACGCGGGAGAACTAGAAGTCGACCTAATGATAGCCCGACTTTGCCGCCGGATCGATCGACGAAGGGTTCGATGTCAGGTGCAAAAGTGATGGCGCCAGACGTTCAGCATATTCTAAAGAGGGAAGAGAAGTTCAACATGAGCCTAGATTTGAAGATGGTTGACGACACCGCTCGTACATGGGTGTTTGCGTGCAAGGTAGAGGATATTCGGCTTCAAGACGTTCGTCGCTGGGAGTTTGACGGGCATTCATACGCAATATTTCGCTCCCCGAAGGGCGAAATCTTCGTAACAGACGATATTTGCACTCATGAACACGCCCACCTGTCCGATGGTTATGTTGAGGGCCACACGGTGGAGTGCCCCCGTCACTCTGGACGGTTCAGCTATATGACGGGAAAGGCACTTGGCGCTCCGGTATGCATAAACCTGCGCACGTACGAGGTGAGAATCGAGGATGGAGCGGTCACCGTTTTGGTACCTCGACGGGCTTAACCCGCAACGACCTCTAACTCGGCTCCGTCAAGCGTGACAGAGTTGCAGATAGCGCGTGAAGCAATCAGCTGACGCATTTTTCTCAGCTCTCGCCCGATGAGCGCCGTGGGTCCGATGGCGGTCGCGCCGACGAGTCGTTCAAGTGCGTCGCAGTGAAGCAAGATCGCGCTTCCAGACGCTGTCGGTTTTCGCCTTGTCGACGTACCGAGATGAGGTAACCCCATTATTTGAAGGGAGAGGTCGTACTGGTCAGACCAAAAGAATGGGACTGACGGCGCCGTAACTTCTTCGCCCAGCAGTACGGCGGCTAGGATTCTTGCGTGATCCTCCGCGTTTTGCCACGACTCCAAACGTATATGCCGTTGGTAAAGTGGATGCCAGAAGGCGGCAATGTCGCCACAGGCGAATATGTTGGGATCAGAGGTACGCAGCTGCTCGTTAGTTATTACACCAATGTCGATCTCCAAGCCGGCGCCAATCGCAAGGGATATCTCAGGTTCAACACCAACGGCAACGACGGCGACACTGCAGTCAACAGCATCTCCATTGCTGAGAACAGCGCGCTTTAGGCTACCATGGCCATTGGAAACGAACCTCTCGACCATGGCCCCGTACGTCAATTGCACACCAGCGTGGAGGTGCGTCTCGGCAAGGCGATCTGCTACCAGTCGCGGCACCAAGCGAGAAAGCAGTCGGTCGGAAGCTTCGATCACTCGTGGCTGGATGCCGCGCTGTGCGGCGGCCGCCGCGACTTCGAGGCCGATAAATCCGCCACCAACGACGGCCACTCGGTTTGATGCCAGGAAGTACTTAGAAACGGTTTGAGCATCGGCGTAACTTCGAAGGCTAAAGACGCCGCGGAGCTGACTTCCTTGCACCGGAAACCCGCGAACTCGAGAGCCGGTAGCGAGAACCAATCGATCGTATCTAATCACTTTACCGTCGCTAAGTCGGATGTTTTTCCGGACGCGATCAACATCTTCAACGGCGACGCCGAGATGGGTCTCTACACGCTCCCAAACTGGGTCGTTAGGCTTCCACAACACGCAGTCATCGAGCCCGCTGGTGCCCAGGAGAACTCCTTTAGATAGCGGAGGTCGTTCGTAGGGATAGATAGGCTCGGCCCCGACGAGGGTCACGTGGACGCGATCGGGGCCGCGAGACAAGAGTTGCGCCAATCTGCCGCCGGCGTGCCCCCCTCCAACGATGACTATTCTGCATCGCTCAGTCATCAGTTATAATCCTGTGCATCCATGACATCTTGGTGCGAAGTGCGGTGTTGACCTGCGATGGGCTATCGTCAACAAACATACCGCAAAACGAAAGCCGAAGCGAATGAAACCTGGGCTGAACGAGGTAGCCAAGCTCGCTGGCGTCGGAATTGCAACGGTCGATCGCGTCCTCAATGAACGAGCTAATGTATCCCCGAAGACGGCGCTGAAAGTCATCGAAGCTGCTCGTCAGCTGGGGATCAGTCGGACTCTTCCATCGCCCCATCGTCGGCTCTTTCGAGTCAAGGTAATAATGCCTTCGCAAAGGACGCCCCTTCTGTTGCGGCTTGCCCGAGCGTTTGAAAGCCAAATCGCGCAAACTACAAAATCCCTTGTGATCGAACGCGTCCTATTCGAGGAGCGGCATGCGGAAGCGGTCCCGGGTCTGATTCGCGCGGCCAAGGCAGACGCGGTGATAGTGTACGGACCCGAGACAGATCAAATGATAGATGCGATTGCCTCGGTGACCTCATCGGGGACCCCTGTCATTACTCTCGGATCAGACCTGCCGACGACACCACGGTTGGCCTACGTCGGGATTGACCACTACGGAGCCGGACGAGCTGCGGCATTCTTCATGTCCCGGATGGTCAATCGGGGAATCTACTTAGCGGTCTGCTCCGATCTGAAATACCGAGCGGAGGCCTCTAGGATTAGTGGATTTCGAGACGGTGTGAAGGCAGAACTTTCTTCTCCGATACACGTCGAGATAATGGAGAGCGATGAGTGCCCTAAAGGAATGTCCGAGGATGCTGTCAGCGGTATCTACGTCGCGGGATCAAAAAATGGGCTTGCCCACACAGTGGCACCGTGGTTGGCCAGAGCACCAATCGTGATCGCGCACGACCTTAGCGACGAGGTCAGACAGATGATGAAGACCGGCGTCGTTGCTCTGGCGATTGATCAGAACCCGGAAGAACAAGCATCGAGGTCGGTAGCTCTTCTCTTAGCCCGCTTCGGCCTAACGGCTCACGCGCCCGAGGCCGGGATAGTATCGTTTACCGTCCACACGAAATACAACATCTAAGACTGTGCAGTATCCAGAGTCCTGCGAGGGCCGCTCTTTTTCATCGCGACCGGCGCGTTCTGCGCGCTAGCGGCAATGCTGCGTTTGGCGCGGCTGACGAGCAGCCTGCCCTCGGCCGAAAGGCGCCCGAACTCGCCGTGGGCCAAGCTTGATGGTATCCGTCCGGTGATGCTTGCGATTACCCACATTTTTTGAGTCAGAGTTTCGCTCCCGTTGCGATATCGATGAATCGCGATAATCCGCGCCATATGATCAGATTCCCTGGTGGCGGATCGTTGGCGCGGGCGAGATAGCCGCCGAGCCTGGCGATCTTGATAAGATAATGCGACAATGTCTTTCGTTGTGTGTCGACTGGATTCTTGTCTTCGAGGAGCCGATCAAGCAATTGGCTTTCAGCCTTGGTCAGCACAAATCCGGTGAGGCATTTGGCGCTGAACGATTAAGCATCGTCATCCAAAAAATGCGCCAGCTCACAATGCAGAATACCGAGATCAGATTCGTCAATCGCTGAGCAGTCCGCAGTTGCGAGTCCTCCTCTGCCCTACAGCCGGATTTGAGTATCTTGTGGAAGACCTCGATCTTCCATCGCAGGGAATACCATTCGAGTTTCTCGATCGCAGCCCTGCGCCGATTGCACTGGAAGATCGGTCAGGAGTTTCCATTCAATCTTCTTTCTGTTCTTTGGCGCTCCTCTTTCATCAGCGTGGATCACTGTCATAGTCAAAGTTGGATACCGCGACTGCTTGCCGATCGGTAGCAAAGTACCGATTTTACGATACCGGATTTCAAGAACAGACTGGTCTGGATTGCCCTTGCTATCCTGGACTTCGATCCGGTGGAGGCCTTTGACCACGACCTCGTCCATTATCGTTGCAACGGTATGATCGCCATCGCCTGCCAGGCGATTGACAAAGGTCCTTACCAAGAAATGCGTTCCAACCTCTTGGGCGGCGCACAACAAGTCATAAATATCGGCCTCACGATCACCGATATGGATGCACTGCGTGGCTTCTCGAAAAGCTCCGTGGATTGTTTGAGGTTCTCCAGCCACCGAATGCTCTCCTTGGTTTCAATGGGGATCCGTGTCAGGTTGACCTCGCGCCTGAGCGCGGCGCCCCCTCTGAACTTCTTTCGGTCCAGAACTTCACGGCGCTGAGCCCCAGTGGAAGCCCCTCGAGGGTCACCGCAAAGCTCGAATGCATCAATATTCCGCATGTCGTGTACGTTTGGGTTTTCCGTCCAATCTTCGGGAGTTGCTTTTGGGGATGCGCTTAATCATCCCGATCAGATCCGGGCGCTCTCTTTGATAGGTGAACTCGGTCGTATCATGCGGGACAAGAACAGGACCTTTCGCAGCCGCGATACGTTCCCGCGTCGATTTAAAGAGACCAGACAGAATGTCGGCCTCGCTTACTCGTTCATTGGAAAAGAAACGATAGGCCGCCTTGGTATTCGCCCAGTCTTGGCAAACCATCGGAATGCTCTGGCCGATGTCTCCACCGATCTGCTTCAGTAGCATGTAAATCTCTCGCCAAGTCCAGCGTCCTGGAATTCGCAAAGCGCTGCTTCACGATCAAACCAGGTCATCGCGTCGGACGCCTCCCGATGCAAGGCTCAGCCTCACAATCTCGCGCACCTGGCGCATGATAACCCTCCTCGTCGGCATCCAATCCTCCCAGCTGCTTCCAGCCGGAGAATTGGCCCAACGATCGGGCCTCACACCATCCGAATCTGCGCGCGATCAAATCCGAATGCTGCGCGGAAAATGCTCGGAATGCTGGGCGCGATCATTTCGGAACCCTGCGCGCCATCAAGTCGGTACGGTGCGCACCATCATCTCGGAATCCGCACGCATTGTCTGGGTGGTCTTGAGCTCTCTACGAACGCAGAGATCCTGCTTTCACCTGACGCTGGCTTCGATTGCATGGCTCGGGAACAGTGATGACGAAACAGTGGATCAACATGCCGTAAGGCCTGTGCAAAAAACGGGCTTCGTGCCCGAACCATTTATTGGGAACGGCGTGCGCAGATCTCATCATGGCCTGGCTGCAACAGCAGTCCACTCACGAGAGGCCGGATACATTTATGCAACTGGAAGTGTCATTTTCGTTGTTACGAACCCTTACACGGACGGGGTGAACCATACATTTTTTGACAAAAGCTCGCGCAGTGCCGCCGCATCGAGCATCTGCTCGGCCAGCAGCTTCTTCAGCTTCGCGTTCTCTTCCTCGAGCGCTTCAGCCGCTTGGCTTCGGAGACTTCCATGCCGCCGAACTTGGCCTTCCAATTGTAGATCGTCGCCTCGGAGACCCGTGTTTGCGAGCCAGGCCTGCTGTCGTCGCTCCAGCCTCATGCTCCTTCAACACTGCGATAACCTGCTCTTCCGTGAACCTTGCCCGTCCATCTTCTGATCTGAGGCCGGCAAACTGGACCATTTTTGGCTAGAGTTTTTCGCACCGGTTCCCTGGCTGGGAGGAGCGAAGGACGATGAAGGCTTCGAAGTTTTCGGACGCCCAGAAGGCGCTCATCCTGAAGCAGGGCAGTGACGGGGTTGCGGTGGCGGAGATCTGCCGCAAGGCCGGGACCAGCTAACTTATTCTGGTAGGGGCAGTTGCCAGTCCGTCCGCTCATTGATGTATTGCTTGTAGGCGGGGTGATCGAACAGGTGCAACACAAAGATCTGGTCATGCCACTGCGTTGGTGCGCCAAACTTCCAAGACAGACCGTTTATCTTTGCGATTTTCCGCGCTGCGTGAGCATCGTTAAATTCCCGGATTGCCAGAAGTTCCCCAACCCATTCGCAGTGTACTTCATCAAGATCACCGACGATATCGTCAAAGTAGCAGAAGGTCCGTGGTAGAAAATGAGATGCAGCAGAGTTGAAAAGGTTTAGTGCCGGCTTAGTACTTGTATAGAGGTCGAGGTCGAAAGACACAAAGCCGATAACAGGTGGCGAATAGCGTTCGATAAACGCCAGAACCGTCTCGCCGACGTTGCCGATTATCAGGGTGGCGCGCTTTAATTGACGCTCCAATTTAGCCCTATCCATTTTGAAAAAACCGGCGCGCCAGAGGTATGGCAGATCTCGGTAATCGTCAGAGGGTGGCAAGCCAGTTTCCAGATCGAAGCCGTAGAGTCGGAAGCGAACTCCCGTTTCAGCCTGAAGACTCTCAGCGACTTGTTCCATCTCCAGCAGTCCCATACCGCCAGCGACGCCAAACTCGATAGCGGCGATTTCGGGAATTTGGAGTGCCTTTGCTTGCCTCGCGGCTTGCCTCATTCCGAAAAGATAATTCGGGCGCATGCGTAGTCCTCGCTTTTAGTGTGGCGGCTTAATCCTGCCACCAAGCATAGGTCCTATTGTACTCAGATCGCCCCATTGGGACACCCCTTAGCGTTGGTAGGTTCGCCTTCTCGAAGACGACCTGCGGGACTTACGGCGCTCCGGATCCGCAAACCACTCCTTCAGCGATTTGCAGTAGGCCTTCCGCGTCTTCAGAGCCACGACGATCAGCAGGACGGGAGCCGTGCCTTTGGTCCAGTATTCGATGTCAGCGTCGGCGCACGCGAATTCGAACGTTTCCTCGGTCTCCACCTGCAGTCGTTCGCGCTCAGTGGCCTTGCCCTGGACCCGCAGGAGCAGGTTGCGTACAGAATCTTTCGCTCTTTCAGCACTGACGGCTTCTTCTAGAATGAAGGAGCTTTGGATGAACGATGGGAATGCCATGGGTCAGGTGATCCAGATAGATGAAGCCCGGATTCGCGATCACCTGGGCGAGATGGTCCGCGGAACGGTAGAAGAGACGCTGAATGCCATGCTGGAGGCCGAAGCGGACCTGCTGTGCGGTGTCGGACGCTATGAGCGGAGCCAGGCCCAGCAGGACACGCGGGCGGGCAGCTACGAACGAACGCTGCAAACCAAGGCGGGCGACGTCAATTTGAAGGCCAGAAGCTACGGCGGCAAACCTTCGAGACGGCGACTATCGAGCGCTACCAGAGGCGGGAGAGCTCGGTTGAGGAGGCGCTGATCGAGATGTATCTGGCCGGGATTTCAGTTCGCCGGGTCGAAGACATCACGGAGGCGCTGTGGGGCACCCGGGTCAGCCCGAGCACAGTGTCGAACCTGAACAAGAAGATCTATGCCAAGATCGAGGCATGGCGGAATCGCAGGATCGAGGACGAGCATCCGTATCTCTATCTCGATGGCATTGTGATGAAGCGCAGCTGGGCCGGTGAAGTTCGCAACGTGTCGCTGCTGATGGCCTCGGCCGTCAATGCCGAGGGATTCCGGGGGATCCTCGGCATCTGTGAAGGTGCCACGGAGGCAAGTCCGGCTGGTCATCGTTTTTGCGGCATCTCGTCGATCGTGGTCTCAAGGGCGTGCAGTTGGTGGTTTCCGATGCCTGCCGAGGTCTTGCCGAAAGCGTTACGGATTACTACGGGGGGTACGCTATCAGCGCCGCATGGTGCATTTTTATCGCAATGTCTTCAGCCTCGTGCCGTCGACCCGGGTCCGCGAGGTGAGCCACATGCTCAAGGCCATTCATACCCAAGAGAGCCGCGCCGCGGTTGGCGCGGGCGACCTCGTGGCGAAGAGCGGCGTGTCGGCTGGAAGCGCGGCCAGGCAGCCTATTCAAGCCTTATCGGGTTGAGGCGTCCGCGCGCCGCGCCCTCGGCGGACATACTTTCCAGTACGTTACAAATCGTACGTAACTCTTCTCGGCGAGTTCGGCGACCTGACGTTCCTGGTCGCGCAGAGACTTGACGTTATAGGCGTAAGTGGTCCCCCCGGCGATTGCCTTTCTTCTGCGGCCGCCCCGCCTGAGCCTCCATCCATGGCGCGCATCTTGCTCGCCACCGGAGCCGGCCGCGCCCAAAGATAGTCTTCCTGCTTGGTCAGCAGATGCCTGCATAGGACAGTGAGCTTACGGGCAAGCGCGACCGCCGCGATCTGATGCCCCCGCTTCGCCCTGATGCGAACGAACAAGGCCTCTTTGCAGCACCCCATTCCGCCTCGACCAGCATCGCCCGCGCGTGGCTGCGACCAACCTTGCTGATGCGCCCATGATGGGCAGCGCCGAGGCCCGACTGGCGTACCCGTGGATTCAGGCCGAAGTAGCTCACCAGCTTCTGTGGGCTCTTGACTCGCGTGACGTCGCCGACCGCCGCGATGATGCCGACGGCCACCGTTAGGTTGACGCTCGTGATCGTCATCAGCCTTCGCACGGGACTGTCGCCCATGACACTCAGTGCGATCTCGCGGTCCAACTCCGCCTGGTCTTCGGCGAGCCGATCGAGTTCACGGATATTCCGCTCAAGTGCCGGCTGCTCATCTGCCGGCACGACCTGCCGTGCAAGCCACACTCGGCCGCGCTGGTTGAGCAGGTCAGAGTGAAGGCACTTCGGAACAAGATGCGACGCAAGGATCGCATGCACCTCATTCTTTACGCGTGTTCGACGACGTACAATCTGGTAACGCCGCGCCACCAGCCGGCGCAATCGCTCGGTAACCGCGTCCGGCGTCCACACTTCGGGCAAGTAGCCCGCGACGTAAAGGTTCGCGAGAGTGCCTGCATCAACCTTGTCGGTCTTCACATGCGCATGGGCGATCGCCTTCACCTGCAGCGGGTTGGCGATCACCTCCCGGGCGACGAAAGGCGACAGTACGCGCGACGCTGCCATGCTATTGCCAGTCGCTTCCAGAACGACCTCGTCCGTCGGCTTAGGCGTCCTCCCGAAGCCTTCAAGTGCCACGCGGGTCATGTCGACCCGGCCTGCGTGCCGCAGCACGCCTCCTTCCCAAATCGCCACCTCCCAGAAGGTGCGGTGGATATCCATTCCGATTACGCGTCGCATGTCCGTCTTTCCTCCCCGCCACGTTGATAACGAGAGCGGCGGGCGACACGACAACTACGGATTCGCGCTCTCGGCGCAACCGGGCGAGTCGTAAGAGGCGGCCACCTAACAAAACGAGCTCGCAGCTCATCGTACGAACCGGCCGCCCGCACCTTCGTGCTCCCGGAGCCTCTATCCCGGATACTCGCAGCATATGCCACCAGTTCGAAAAGCCAGTAGCGGAAACAGTGACCGCGCCATCCTCATACCGGTTAACAATCCGCTCGAGCGCATCATGAAGGAGATCCGGCGACGAACCCGTGTCATCGGCGCCTTTCCTGACGGTCAATCCTGTCTCAACTTGGCAGTGGCACGGCTGCGGCACATTGCCGGAACGCGTGGTCGACCAAATGCTACATGAATATGCGACCGCTCTATCAGCAGCAACTCTCTGAGACCGGAGTCGTCGCCTGATCAATGTGCGAAAGATACTGGACACTACCAGTTGCGACCTCGCCCGTTTCGGCGTCACGCAACTCGATGAAGCCGTCGATCTCCGCTTCGACGCCGCCGGTCGGATAGAACATGAACTCCAAGAGAACGATTCCCTCGATGAGGGACATTCCCTGCTGTCCGATGACATCGCTTTTCACGACCTTCTTCATGGCCGTATGTTGGGCGCGGGATCCGACTCCTGTCCATTGCTCGACGCCGGTCGTGCACTCCTTCGTCGGTTATCGGCGATCGACAATCCGCTTCGACCGCGGGCGCGCTCCGATGGTATGATGCCATCGGAAAGAGTCGGGAAATCGCTGGTGATGTACGTCTACTGCAATGGAACCGCCCGTATCAGACATCGACGTTTTGGCGAGATACACGAAATCGATTCGGACCTGCTGGACTGGAACGCCGTTTGCAGCGACGAGCGACAGATGGGACCGGAGCTCCACCATGAAGCCGTTATTAAGCATCCGGAATTGGGAAGACTTTCCCTAGGGTCTGGGAGTATCCGGAGGGCGTCGAGAACCATCAGGAAACCAACACCGGCTCCCACCACGTGGTCGAAGATTTCGACTACGGACTCGAGCACGACCGTCCCGAGTACGACGACGAGTGGCTGGAGCTCCCTCCGCCCGACAATCCGTTCGCACAATTCCAAACGTCGTACCGGGAAAGCACCGATCTTCTCGCGCGAAGCGGCTCAGATGCCGGCAATCGCCTGGTCAACAAAAGCGGCGGCCTTGCCGCACTTAGGTCGCCTCGTGGAATGAAGCTGCCAATCAGATGTACTCGCGCCGGTCGCCAATACGGTGAAACGCGGACGTGGCGCGGATGCATCATGTCTCGACACGATGCAACTCATGCCAAAGGCCGGCACTGTGACAGGATGTCGGCCTCGCTTACTCGTTCATTGGAGAAAGAAACGATAGGCCGCCTTGGTATTAGCCCAGTCTTGGCACACCATCGGAATGCTCTGTCCGATGTCTCCGCCGATCTGCTTCAGCAGCATGCGAATTCTCTCGCCAAGCCGAGTGTCATGGAATTCGCAAAGCGCTGCTTCACGGTCAAACCAGGTCACCGCGTCAGACGTCAACCGATCCGCCTTCTCATCCCGCGCGCGTGAAGTCAGTCCATAGAGCACCTCTTCTCGAATCAGGTACCCGTCAAAGAATCACAAGCGTTTCTGGCGACTCAAGTTTTTCGGCACAGTACACCTCAAAAAATGTGGGTAATCGTAGGGTTGCCCGGATGCGTACACTGCATCGATGAAAATGCGCAGACCGATAGAGGGCCGCGGCCCCGCCAGCTACACCTCTCCATAACGACGATCTGCACTCGCTCCGCGGTTAGAGCCCGCTCTCGATTGCTATGAATAGGCCGAGGAGCTCATGGGCGAGACAGATGAGGTAGTGTGAGTTCGCCTTTGCCCGCAACAACTGAGACATTTAATTTGTGTGCGGCGGCAGCCAAGACCGGCACCGGAACTGCGCTCTCGCCTGCCAGGCGCACAGCGCACTCAATATCCTTTGCGGAATTCGCGATTGAGATTGCCAGAACATCGGGTTTCTCGCCTAACAAAAAGGACACGAAGGCTTGAAATATTCCGCTATTGGTGGAGCCCCGACTAACCAGAGAGCGGAGTGTTACGAGATCGACGTCAAGGCCGCACGCAAACTGGCAAACCTCCGCGGCTACCGCCGCTATCCCCATAGTCATGCTGTTGTAAACAAGCTTGAGCTTGTGACCTTGTCCGACATCTCCGACATGAAGAACGGTCTCACAAAACGCACCAAGAATGCCCTCAGCGACAGGAAAAAGCTTTTCATTCGATCCAACGATCGCGTTGAGAAGGCCTAGCTCTGCTTGTTCGGGGCTCCGCGTTACTGGAGCGTCCATAAAGCTTAGGCCGCATTTTTGCGCCTGCTCAGCCAGTGCGACCGTTGAAGCAGGATAAGACGTCGAGCAGTCAATTATCAACCCTCCTCGGGGCATATGGACGAACAGCCCATCTTGCCCAAGGCATACTGCCTCAACCTCGCGGCTGGAAGGCAAGGATAACACGACGGCGTTTACATGCCGCGCCAACTCGGCGATCGAAGGATGTTCATGGGCACCTGCACCAGTCAAGCGATCCGCACCGAAGCGAGTTTTGTTCGCTTTGATATGCAGCTCGATTTGGTGACGCAATAGGCTGATACCGATACCGGTTCCCATGCGTCCAGCTCCGATAAGGCCTATTCTCTGCTTCGCCGTTTTAGGAGCGACGTTGGGTGATGATTCCTCGCCAATCATGATTTATGCATTCCGAAAAAACCCGTGCCTTTGTAAGATTGGTAACAGCTCATGATGGTTGTTAATCGTGTAGTCAGGACGCGCCGCGCGCAAGCGCGACTCCGAAACAAATCCACCGGTAATGGATATGCTTACGAGTCCGAGATTGCGCGCGATATCCGTTTCGACCGGCATATCGCCGATGATGAAGGTTGACGCCGGCTTCAGGTTGTTTTTCTGCATGTATAGACGAAGCCGCTCTCCCTTGCTCATCGATTTATATTGGGTAGTGCGGTTTTCAAAGGCGAGCACATCGTTGATGTAGTCGTCGATCCCAAGTCTTCTCAATTGGGAGCGCAGAGGATCGACTATATGGTTGCTCACGATGATGGACGAAGCTGCTTCTTGGTGCGCTAACTCCAACACCCTGCGCGCGCCCTCGCGCAGATCGGCTTTACCCGCAAGAGGTTCGTACGTGTCGTGAAAGATTGCACTGCCATCGCGATCCACCGTCGCAACCTCGTCTTGCGACATTCCGAGACTGCGATAAAGAAGAGATAGCGGAACATCGCAATGTTCCCGGAAGGTGCTCATGTCGATTGTTGCATGACCAAAGCGATCTAGTATGGCATTTGTCGTTTGGAGCAGTGCGTACGTATCATCGAGCAGCGTTCCATTCCAATCAAAGACGAGAACCGGTTTCATGATTTGACCTCAAGCAAGGATCGATTCCGAATAGGGAAGATCGGCCGCTAATTCGCGCAAGTTCCTATTCGCGCGCTTCTGCCCCGCAGGGGTTGGCATCTCGAATGTAAACGGTGACAAATCGACGCCGTCTTGCCTGCAGGGCAACAACGATACTAGAAGTGGAAACGGCAGATACGTTATCGTGGCCGCGTTGATGGATGCCGCGATATTGCTTTCGATGATTTTGAGATCTTGCGGCTCCATCTTGTGAAAGCGAAGGATTTGCGTGCGCTGTTCAGGCGGCAATTGTTTCCATATCTGCCAGAATGCCAACTCATCTAGTGTGTCGATACCCATGCCGTAGTAGTTAGGAGCCACTATGGGCGGCGAACCGATCGCCCAATGTACGGCTTTGGCCCCAGCGGCAAGCAGCATATTCGTGACAGCCTGACTGGTATCGCCACGAATGAGGGCCTCGTCGACAATTATTATCGCGGCTTCAGCAAGGCTCGTTTCCGATACGCGGTACTTTTGAGCAATGAGACATTTTCGCTCGCTGGGTGTACCGATTAGAGTTCGCTGAAAAAATTGCGTTGAGACTACTTCCCGACGCTGGGCGAACACGCCGTATTCGACGAGAGATGCAAACAGACCATCAGCGTACGGCCCGCCAGTATGCGGCATGGAGGAAACGATTGTGAGTGTGGAGCCTAGTTCTCCTTGCAGTCGCTGCGCAACAAGGCCACCAAGGGCGGCTCCGATGTTGTAACGGGTTTCGAAATGTGATTGGCCTTCGACCGATGTGTTCGGATTTCCTAAGTAAAGAGCTTCGTAGGCGCAGAGTTTGGCTTTGTATTGCCCGTTGCTCACGGAACGATCAACGCAGTACCCCATTTTCCCGTCTACATACCTGATGTGCCCTGGTAAGATTTGCTGTGTCTTACCCTCCAGATCGGCAAAGGCACAATTTTCCGAAGCAACCAGCAAGAACCCGTCATCTGTTTGCATAGTTTCCAATGGACGCAAACCACATCGATTACGGTATGCAACCAGATTTCCTTCTCCGTCCAGGAGAATCGCGCTAATAGCGCCATCAATTCGGTCATCAATGTCGCGAAAGATGTTTTCGTAATTGACGGGCAGACCGTGCCGCCAATAGTCTCTTTCACAAGAGCCTTCAATCCACTTGAGCAAGAGCTCAGCATCTGTGTTGCTGCCCAACCTATAGCCCTGGGCAAGCAATTCTCCCCTGAGTTCACGGCCATTGACCAAGGCTCCATCTAGAGAAATTGCCAAACTGCGGCTGGTGCCCGCATTGTTGTGAATTGGCTGAAGGTCCCCGCCATCGCTGATTCCGCGGCATCGGCTACGGATATGGGCGATTGCAACATGGGGCCTAAAATTCGGATCCTGTTCATCGTGCTCAATGCGCACTGAGTCGCATGAGGACTGAAGCGCTCTCGCATATCGAACACCTTCCTTGTGCATGAAAGCTGCAATGCCGACCCCCGCCTGACCGCGAAATGCAAGTTTCGGAACCATGTGCTTGAGCCGATCATAAACCGTCGCCCGTGACTTGCTTGAAGAGCATAGAAACGCAGCAGCAACACCGGACATGCTATTAGCTCCTCGTGCTAAAGAACCGATCTCCTAGGTCCATCGCAGGCGAAGGTATTTAATCGCCAGGGGGCGTAGACGTGGTTCCGCCTCTCTTTAAGCAAGCGCCATACCAGCCCTTAGATCACTCGGCTCGCGCCCCCAGAGCCGACGGAATTCGAAAAGAGTTGGCCATTTGGTTTGCCAGCGATGATTTCGCGTCGTCCGACTCCCGACACGTTGTCTGAAGCGCGACGCGTTGGTACGAAAAGAGCCAAGCTCTGACTGTTGGTTCTCGGTGTCCTATGGTCCCACGGACCCGCTCGAGCTTGCCTGCGACGCAGTCCCCTCACATGCGCGAGCATGACGATTTCGAGCCGCACCAGGCCTTCTGATCCGGCGACCGAGTCGTAATCGAGCACCTGCTTCAGGCCTACCGCCTTTTCAAACACCGCAGGATCGGAATCAGAGGCTCCAGACAGATGGCGAGCAGGTCTTGGACGCGGTCGCCGACATCTTCAGTTTCCGACTGGGATGCGAGTGAAGAGCCGCATTGAAGCCGACGCTGACGATCTCCTCTCGATGATCAACGTCCTTCGCCGCGCCGAACGGTTGTGCGCGAGCGCGACGACAACGAGCAGGCTTAGAAGCGCTCGCAACGGGGCAACACGGTAGCGACGTTAAGATCGCTCAATTTCGAGCGCTTCATGACCGAAGGCAGGGCGCCAACACTTAACCCTTTCGGTGAAACCATCGTGCGTGTCGGTTCAACGACATGATCTGAGGCCGGCAAGCTGGACCACTTTGGCTAGAGTTTTCGCTGCCGAATCCCCTCGGCTGGGAGGAGCGAAGGACGATGAAGGCCTCGAAGTTCTCGGACGCCCGGAAGGCGTTCATCCTGAAGCAGGGCAACGATGGCGTCCCGGCTGCGAAGATCTTCCGCAAGGTCGGGATCAGCCAAGCGACCTACTTCAACTGGAAGAAGAAGTGTGACGGACTGCTGCCGACGGAGATGCCGCGCTTGAAGCAGCTCGAGGCCCAGAACGGCAAGCTGAAGAAACTGGTCGCGGGCCTGTCGCTCGACAAGGAGATGCCGCAGGACGTGATCCGCCGAAGGCTATGAGGCCTTGCCGGAAGCGCAAGCTGGTTGACGAAGTCCGCAACGAATGGCAGGTCTCGATCCGCAGGGCCTGTGCGGCGTTTTAGTTTGACAGGTCGACCCACCACTACAAGTCCCGTCGCTCCGGCCAAGCTGCCCTCGAGCAGAAGATCAAGGAGACCTGTCATGCCCGCATTCGCTACGGTTATCGCCGCGTTCACGTGCTGCTGCGTCGTGAAGGATGGGCGCCGTGCCAGAACAAGACCCGGCGCGTCTATCGCGAGTTGGGCCTGCAATTGCGCAACAAAAAGGCCCAAGCGCCGCGTCAAAGTCAAGCTGCGCGATGATCGCAAGCCGGCGACGCGATCCACGAGACCTGGGCGATGGACTTCGTCCATGACCAGTTGGCAACAGGACACAAGCTTAGCGTGCTGACAATCGTCGATATCTTCTCACGGTTCTCACCGGCGCTGGCGCCACGGTTCACCTTCCGCGGCGCCGACGTCGTGGCGGTGCTGGAAAGGGCCTGCAAAGAAGCGGGCTTCCCGGCCACGATCCGCGTCGATCAAGGCAGCGAGTTCGTGTCGCGCGATCTTGACCTGTGGGCCTACCAGCGCGGCGTCATGCTGGACTTCTCGCAGCCCGGCAAGCCGACCGACACGGATGTTGTAGACAAGCCCTATGTTGCAGAAGCCTTGCTGTGTCGGGATCGCGGCTTTGGCCGCCAATCTCGTATACTCCTTCTCGGCGCATTCCACGCCTGCTCGTTCCTCAGCCCTCTTCGCGGGGATGTTGTATCATAGGCCGATCCACGCTTGGCATGGCTGGTGGGTAGTCCAGCGCGCAGTTCGATGCTCCGGAACTTGTGCGCCAGCAGGGCCGGCCTCGTCCAGATTTAGTCAGTGCTCTTGGTCAGCATATGCCAGATGATCATCGCCAGCTTCCGCGCCGTCGCGACTGCCGCGATGTGCTTGCCGCGTCGTGCAGCGACACGTTGAAGGAATGCACGCAGCGGTCCCGCCGAACGGGCTACAGCCCATGCTGCTTCGACGAGCATTCCGCGAGCTTGGCCGCAGCCCTGCTTGGTGATCCTGCCATGGTAGGGGCCCTCGCCAGACTGCCTGACGCTCGGGTTCAGCCCCAGGTAGCTCACCAGCCTGGTCGGATCGGCAAAGCGCCGAATGTCGCCGACGGCACCTATCGAACCGCGGCGCTCGCAATGCGCGCGGCATCCAACACTTGGCGGCCGATTTCGGTCACTGATGAGCTCATCTGCTCAGTGGCGCAGGCAACCGACTCTAGGTTAGCCGAAGCCTTCTCGGAAGCGACAAAGACTACGGTATTGCCGGCCAACTCGGCACTGGCGATCGCAACCGGCGTACGAAGACCCACCATCTCATTGACGGTGGTTGAGACTCCGCTAACTGCGAAAACCGCATATCCGAATGAGAGCGCTATGATCGCACATTCCGCTGCAAAACCCGCAATCAGCTGACCACGAACGCGAAGCATCAACTTGGCAAACATCCAGAACACTCCACGGTCTTCAATTGCCCGCGGGCACCGTAAGAGAAGAAATTTAGAATCTCGTTAGCCAAAAACTCGTCCATGCCAGGTCAATTCCACACAAAATCTGTCACGTCTCAACGCCACGAAATTTGTCTCGATCGAGAGGGGCAAAATTTGCGACAATTTTGCGCTTGCAGACCATGTAGATTCTGCGAGGAGGCTCGCTCCGTGAGACCTTGGACAACCCGCCTCTTCCGAGTCGTGTGATCTGAAGTACGCTGCGGTCGTCTCTCTCCGGCGTTCTCCGGAACGCGACCATGGATGAAAGCGCTCTGCTGGCGATGATCCAGCTCGGCCCAGAACCCGTCAGTCGCCACGAGCACTGGCGTGTCGTCCAGCGCAATTGAACAGAAAGCTGGCTCGACGAATTCTCGCGAGCGGAAGCTTCGCGTGAGGCGATGACGACCGCTATCGTTCGCAAGGTCGCCGATCGTCATCTGCGACACCGAGTTGGCAAGCGTGTGCGGCTGGGTTAGCCAGGACATCGGACCCGCCGGCGCCTGACGGCCAACCAGGCAATCGCCTGCGTGCAGAACGAGAGCTGTTTGAGCAGCGCCGACATGCATCAGAAGGTAACTCGCCGAATCCCTCCGAAACTGTTTCGACAGTTTAGCATGCGTCGCGCGAAGTTGAGCTGTGAGAACCCCCGCGGTGATGTTTTCGTCGGTCGACACGTACCAATCGACCATCCGACGCGCAATCTCGTGGGCAAAGGCTCCGCTCTCTGCTCCAGAGGTCGAACCGTCGAGCACTATGGCGAGGGCCGACGTCTGGCGTATGCCGATCCCGGCGCAATCCCGGTTGTCGGTCGTCCTCGTTCCCTGCTGGCTGTGCCATTGGATTGCAAACGCCATATCAGCCGTTGCCCAACTGGCTCAATGCAACGAATCGGTCGCGAACAATGTCAGCACGCCCCACCGGGCCGCGAATATTTCCTTCGAGGAAATGATCGAAGTCGCGATCTGCGAGCAGCGCTCCGAATTGCTCGGCAATGTATGAGCTAATGTCTGCATCGGAGGCGGCAACTTCGTCAAGCAGTTCCTCCCGCCCGTCGACGAGCAGGAGAATGTCCTCGGCGTCGCGGCTGCCGATAAGGTCCCACTACCTCTTCCGCGATAAGCCTCCAGCTTCGTTGCGATGAACAAGGGCGGCGTGAGGCGACGAATCGTAATGGCATCATCCAGGGGCGTCTCAACAGCTGTTTCGATGCCCTTTGCGTACCAACGATTGCTGAAACCGAGGATCTTCTCGTCGTCGGGCATGAAATCGACCTTGAGTTCATTAAGCTTCATCCGACAGATGACATTGTCCTCGGGTGTCTCGGAAAAACCCTGCGTTCGCAACTGATCCACCAGCTTTGCCCACTCCGGGAAGCCGACGAGATCCACGATCAGGTCGACATCATCTGTCGATCTGACTCCTTCGAGGGTGACCGGATCCGTTATGTAGAGAGCGGTTGTGCAGCCTCCGACGAAGACCAATCGCGCACGCAGCTCATCGCCGAGTGCGCCGGCGACTGTCTTCAGCATTTCCTTGAGATGCCCCTGGATGGTCACCCTAGTCTCTCCTTGAGCAAGTTGGCCGCGAGACTCGCTTCGCGCTGATTGCCGAGCCGTATTGCGTCGACGAGAGCCAGATAGGCATAGAGGCGATCATCCCTCTCGGCGGCTTTCGGCACAGTCTTGAACAGCGGCGCGACGGACTGCCCCATCTCGCGGCCGCGCGCATAAGGCCAAACATGAATCAGGCTACCCGCGCTGTAGAGTAAGTCCTTCAGGACCGGGGCGGCGAATGCCGTTGGCATGCCGCGCTGCATGGGACCCGGGCTTGCCGGAAAAACGAACTTCAGGCCGTATGTGATGAAGTCGCGCAGGTTCCTGCGATTGGGATCGGGACGGCTCGTCATCGGGCGCTTAATTGCCATACCCGATGCAAGGCTGCGCTTGATCGAGGCGGCGACTTCGGTTTTGCTGATTCCGAGGGACGTCTCGAGTCCCCGCACCGAGTATGGGTCTTCGCCATCTTGGCCAAAGGGGCCTACCCCGCCGGCGTGCTCATGATCCTGCAAGCACACGAGCTTCAGCAGGACGACAATATCCTGACTTTTCATGGGTTCCGCGCGCATGTCCTCTGTCCTAGGACTGAGGACAGTATGCGTGCAGACGGGTGTCCGTCAACTGGTCCGAGGTCTTAGGTCCTTTGACCGCTCAAAACGGGCGAGTTCCAGTCAAAGATTCCATCGCAGCTGAGTTGCTTCCGACCGAAATTTACATCATATTTCGGACACGCTCAAGGAGCCGACCCCGGACCTCCGATCGCGGCTCATTGCCCGCATCGACGCGGCACCCACAGAGGTATGGACAATTTCGCCGACTTCGGAAGCCGTGCGACCGTCGACAAGGCGTTGCAGCGCCTGGTCGTGGCTGGCGAACTACGCCGCTTCGATCGTGGCCTCTACGACCGGCCGCGAAAGAGCAATTTCACGGGCAAGCTGGGAATCCCCGACTATCGCGCCGTCATCAAGGCCGTGGCGCGCCGCGACCAAGCCCGCGTCGTGGTTGACGGGATGACTACCGCGAATGATCTCGGCTTCACCAGGGCCGTCCCATCGCGCATCGAGGTCCTGATCGACGCCCGCCTGAAGCCGATCATCCTTGGAAAGCAGGTCATCCATTTCAAGTCGGCAGCGCCCAGCCGTCTCTATTGGGCCGGACGTCCAGGCATGCGCGTCGTGCAGGCGCTCTATTGGATGCAGGACATGATGACAAGTAGGTATGATCGACAGCCAATAGTGAACCTCCTGAACAGACTGTTTGCAAATCCGCAGCATGGAAGGGTGATTCGCGACGATCTTCGCGCAGGTCTGTCAGCTATGCCGATCTGGATGCAGGATTTCCTTAGGCCCTTGCTCGAGCGTGACGACGCCATACCGGAGGATGGCTCGTGAGCAGCGCAGCTTGCAAGGAGGTCATCCGGCGAGAAGTTCGATCTTTTCTTAACGACAGCGAACCGGCCTCGTGCGCCGATCGACGCGCTCGCGCGTGACTATGCGAACATGACGCCAATGATCTTGCGGCGGGGCTTCGGTTCGAGCACATCCTGGCGTCAATGGAAGAGATCGAGCGCGCGGCGAAACAGGCTCCGATGATGGGATCAAGTCATGGATGAGCCTCCGGAGAATGTTCCGCACGACTGCCCGATCCCGCCACGATCGAGGCGGTCCTCGCCCGTCTTCCGATCGGAGCTAACGAAACGGCGCTGGCGGCCGCGCTGACAGAGACGTTTGCTGGATTCCCATTTTCGACGGCGGCCATCGATGACCAGTATTGGCGCGACAGACGCTCGGTGATCGCCGCTGACGGGACACGGATCGCAGAATACCGGTCGTGGATGGAAGCCGAGCTTGCCAAGAACAACGGCGACATCGGCGCGCTCTGGACGCGATTGCGCCAGAGCGATCTTCAGACTTCTGAATGGCGCGGTAAGACGGTCTACGCCTTCGCGCCGACTGGATCGGGCGCGGCGGACTATGTGCAAATCCGTCTCGGCCGGGAAGTCGAATCGCGTGCGGGGCCGATCGTCAATCGACGTACCGCCCTTGGGGCAAGGACGAATTACTCGATCCGTCATGGATCACGCACGAAGAGATGTCCGACAACAAGGTCATCGCGGGTCCGCTCTATCGGATGCTTGGGCGCGCGGGCAGCAGCGTCATCTACGTTCGGAGTTACCTTACGCGGTGCGCCCGACTCGAGCGCGAGAGGCGCGAGGCGCAGCGGCCGGAGATGGAACGTCGTGCGGTGCGTGAAGTGACACGGGAGGGCACAACCGAGACGCCGTTTCTTGAACTGGTGCCGGACTGGTTCGAGTTCGTACCGCGGGAGAACCGTTTCTTCCAGGACTGGGACGAATCGAGCGCCTCGGCTGAACGCGTCTACGCGCACTGGGCCCTCGATATTTGCGACTACGACCACAAAGGCACGCGCGAGGTTGGATTTGTGCCGCGTCCCCTTCATCTGCCGGACGAGAGGCTTGGCGTGGGAGGTGCGTCCGTCCATTTCTTGATGGACCGCGTGGAAGCGATCGACCGTGAAGTCGGCGTTCCATTCGGCTGGTTTTTTCTGATTACGCATGGCAATCGCGTCGAGCCGGAGGTTGGTCAAACCATCGCCAAGGGCCTCCGCGATCAGCGTGTCATCTTGCCCAATCGGGATGCTCGAGTGCTTCTGCGCTGGGCCGAACGGCCGTATGGATTCTAAGAGGACGACGGCTGCGGGAAGCTGGCTTTGCTCGACTTGTCGGGACGGATGTCCGTTGCAGGTCCTGCGATGATATCGACCGCGTCCTCGTTAGAGCGTTTCACATTTTGATTGAAGCATAACCTGAGTTTGCGAAGTAGTTGGCGCATTCGCGGGGCTGGACCTCCTGGACGAGGTGACCGATATGGCGCCAGGTGTCCTCGAGGGTGCGCTTCTGGGCTTGCCGCATCCAGTGTTTGATCTTGGAAAATGCCTGCTCGATCGGGTTGAGGTCGGGCGAGTATGGCGGCAGGTACCAGAGCCTGGCGCCAGCCGCCTTGATCATCTGTCTGACAGCGTTCGACTTGTGGCTTCCGAGATTGTCGAGAATGACGATATCGCCCTCGCGCAAGGTCGGCAGGAGCAGGTGCTTCACGTAAGCGCGGAAGCATTCGCCATTGATCGGGCCGTCGAAGACGAAGGGTGCCGTGAGTTGTCCTTGCAGTAAACGATCTGCGTCTTCGTCGGATGCATCTGAAGTCCGCACACTTCCAGCCTCGCTTGAAGCTCCGCCTTAATGGCTTCTGCTTCTTGCTCGGTCCGGCAGTGCACCAGTCCGTCATCGGCATACCGACACCAAGGAAGGTCGGGATGTGTCCGCGCCATCCAGAGATCAAACGTATAATGCAGGAACAGATTGGCCAGTATTGGGCTGATCACGCCCCTTGAGGGTTCCGCGGATCCGCTCAACGAGCTTCCCGTCCTTTTCCCTTGATGCCGTCAGCCATCTTTCGATGTAGAGCAGCGCCCATTTGCATTTCACGTGTCTCCGGACCGCCTTCAGCAAGAAGATCATGCGGGAGATTGTCAAACAGTCCTTTGATGTCGAACTCCAGGACCCAATCATATTTCCAGCACCGCTGACGCGTGACGCCCACGGCGTCCAGAGCCGATTTTCCTGGCCTGTGACCGTAAGAGTCCGGCAGGAAGATGGATTCCAGTTCCGGCTCAATCATCCGTTTGACCACCATCCGATCGCTGATAGTGGGCACACCTAAAGTCCTTTCGCCGCAGGTCTTCTTTGGAATGGAGACGGCGAGCACCGGAGGTGGAAAGTACACCCCCGACGACATCCGATTCCAGATCTTGTAGAGATTCCCTGCAAGGTCTTTCTCGAACATCTCGAAGGTCTGTCCGTCCACTCCAGCCGCTCCGCGATTGGATTTGACCGCCTTGTACGCTTCGTACACTCGCCGCTTCTCAATCGAGAACGGCTTGTTTATCGCACTGTTCGAAGTCATCCTGTTTCCAGTTGGTCCAAGAGTACGACTACCTGACCCGATCCCTTTGCTCCGTCCCCATTACAGGGCCCTCAACGCTCCTACGGATCGGTCCGCCCCAGTCTCTTGCATCGGTACTCCCGCCTCGCGGTTGGCACCGCTTGCGCTTCTCCCTTGGCATCAAGAGCCTGGTTCCTGCAGTTCCACGCGAAAGCCTGTGTCCGACTCACGCCCCCTCTACGCCGGTCGCCGCCCGCCCAGTCGTCAGGCATCTGGCGGACGTGTCCCAGGTTGACGAGACGGTCCTGGTTTTGACGACACTTGAATTAATAACGACGCGTCTCAGGAGGGTTCACTTTCGTTCGTCTTTCGGACACTCACCTGCTCGGTATATTCCGAACTTCTGATCCGACGCTCACCACCACAGCTCTTTACCGCAGCAGCTCGGATTGGTTTGAGACCCGCCCCTGAAAGCTGATCTCGGGGGCCCGCCCCCATCTTTCTCGCAGCTTCACCATCGGTCTTAGTTCATTTGAACTCCTTCCGCTGTCTGCAGCACACTCTCATCGATGAAGACGAGCCGGCCCGGATCGAGCCCGGCCTGCCAAGATCGCCAACGCAGGCGCCTACGAGAGACGTCGGCGCGAGCCTGTTCGAGGGCGAACAGTGTTCTTTTGAACCGCAGCCCCTCCCGGCGCAGGAACAGCCAGACTGCGTTGTGTGAGACCTTGACCCCACGGGCTGCCAGCTCTGCCTTCAGACCATGCAGCGTCAGGTGCGGCGTCTCGGTGATCCGCTCGACGATGAAGGCCCGGTGCGGATCAAGCACAGGCTTGCGGTGACCACCCATCTTGCCGGGGGCTACCGAGCCGGTCGCTCGATAACGCTGAGACCACTTCACGACTGACGAGACCGCAACGCCAAACCGTTCCGCCACAGATCGGCAGCTCTCACCCTTGGCAACAGCGGATACCGCGCGCTTACGCAAATCGTTGGAAATTGGTCGGACCATCAGATGCTGGCCTCCAGCCCAGCCAGCATCTTGAATCATATTCGCCCCAGATCCGGGATCCCTTCCGATTCAATAAATCTGTGAACCGCTCTAGGTCGGAGTTCGACCCGTACGGAGCCTCCGTTTCCAACATCCTCCAATGCGGCTTTCCAGACCCGCCGTATTGCCCGGCCGAGTGTGGCGGGATCAACTGGACAGTCTGTGACGAGCGGAACCATGACATTGCCGGTCACGCCGGCCGCTTCGTAGGCTTTGATGATCGCGAGGGTGGCGCGAGAGGCGGCGACCACTGACATCGCTTCGACGAGATCGAGGGGGACGATGCCGTTGGTTTTCGGTGTCCGGACGATGGGGATTGTGGCTGTTTCGATCGTCAAGTTCGCGTCCGCGCTCGATTGGTCTGCATCCTAGTATCGGTTGGCCATAGTGGTGCAACAAATCTTTGCGTGTCAACCCCCGGTAGTGATACCGCCCTGCGCAGTAGGGCCGCGTGATGCTGATCGATCGCGCAATGATGTATTGTCGTGTGGATGCGCCGTCGGCGGCTCCATCACCGGGGCACCGAAGGTGCGCTCGATGGAAATTATTGCGGAAATCGAGCGCGTGGCGCGAGAGGTATATTGCGGGGCGATCGGCTTCAACGGGCACATGGACACGAACATTGCGATCCGCACTGTCACGATCGACGACGACCTGGCCGTATTTCATGCCGGCGGTGGAATAACGGTGCTGTCGGACCCAGAGGCCGAATCGAGGAGACGCTCGCCAAGGCTCAGCGGATCTTTGATGCATTTCGTGCTGAAGCAGCTGGTGCACTTTGATTGCCATCATTGACAACTACGATTCCTTCGCCTTCAACATTGCCCGCTATTTCCGCGAGCTTGATCAAGCAACGGAGGTCGTCCGAAACGACTTGGCGAGCATCAGCGATCTTGTTGGCCTCAAGCCGCGCGCGGTCAGCCTTGTACTCAAGTTGCCGGTCCTGAATTTGGATCCGCAAGGAACATCGCCGCTGCCGGACCTTCAATTCGCTGGACTGATAAGCGTTCACAGGGTAAGTGCCGGCAAAGGGGGCAAACGTGAACGAAGACTCACCGGCACCGCGTGACATTCATCTGCTTACTACCGACACACTGCTCGCCGATTTGATCGGCGGGCGAGCCGTCGCTGTCGCCGCGGGCGACCATCTTTCGATAGACTCAGACGATGCCCGCGCGGTGTTGGATTGGTATCGCCGCAATCGGGGCAAGTGGGCCGGTAATCTTTCCGCAGGCGACGTCGAGGCAATCATCAACGTCATTGGGACGGAGCCGCCGACGCTGGAGACCGCGGCTGATGATGGTCAAGCTCGCACTGTCAAAGTGTTGCGGCTGGGAAAGGTCGTCGCACACCGGTTTGCTGGGCTGCACGTTTACGGTCGTTCCACCGCGCCTCCCGACACGTTCGTCTTCGAATCTGGCAAGACTGTCACCTAGGGCGCCGATGGTTCGGGCAAGACGTCCATCGCCAACGCCATCGTCTGGTGTTTGACCGGTCACCTCATCCGCTCCCAGCGCCCACCCGAGGAGGGACCGACCGAGTTCGTTTGCGAGGCCGCGCGCAACGACGACACGGTAACGACGCACCCGATGTCGGCAATCACGCCTATGCCACACAAAGCTAGCGATCTGCCTGCGGACGGCGAGGCGATTCCAGCCGACAGTTGGGTCGAGCTAACCTTCGTCGACGCCCACGGTGACCCGCTGCCACCCCTCCGCCACCAGGAGGGCCGCACCCCGCGCGGCAAGATCACCGAGACACCGCCCGATCTCGACGCAATCGGCATCGACCCAATTGCCTCGCGCATTGCGACGACCATGCCCGCGCTGCTGCCGTTTCTGGCGGTCGGCTCTACGTCGCAACTCGGCGAGGCAGTCGCCCGCCTGACCGGCCTCGCTGACCTCGTCGATCTCGCCAAGCATGCCGGTAAAGCGTCCGAGCGGATTGCCAAGCGCACGACCAAGGAACTCGAAGCCCAACGCATCAGTCGTAGAACGCTACCAGCAGGCTGCCGACGACCTCGCCGGCGCCGTCGCGGAATTTCCCGCCATCGCATTCGAAGGAGATGCACCTGCGGTCGATGCTGAGGATTCCAAAGGCGGAATCCAGAAGATCAATGAGCATTTCGCGGCCCTGAAGGCGACGGCACTGGCCAAGGCGCGCGAAGTATTGGGCGAACAATTCAACCCCGAGGACAAGAAGGCCCGCGACGACCTCGAGGCGAGCATTCGGCCAGCCATCGAACAGCTATCGAAGCATCTCAGCGAGTTGCCCTCCATCGCGCGGCTCTCGGCCCTGTCGGCGAGCGCCGACGAGATCGCGGTGGTCGCCAGACTGTTGGCGCAGATCGATGCCGAGGCGGCGACGCTGGCCGCGCTTGCTGCGAGCCCCGACCGCGCGCGGCGGGCGCAGCTGTACGCTAGGCTTTCCGCCTGGATGCACGAGCATGGCCATGCCGATGACGGCATGTGCCCGGTTTGCGTCGGCCCGCTCCACGGGGAATGCGATCCGGTTACTGGTAATACGGTCAGCGACCACCTAGCGGAAGCCACGCGAGACCGCGAGGTTATCGCGCGCACCGTCGCCGAATGTCGTCGCACTGGTGCAGTCGCCTCCTCCAAGATCTTCCGCCTACCCTCGCGAAGGAAACCCGCGGCGACTTGCCAGGGTCACCCATCGACTTATTGAGAGCTGGATTGATTGACGAACTGTTCGGGACGGAATCGTTCCGCGGTGCGCTATCGGCGCTTCGCGCCGATGCTTCGGCGCTCGTGGATGAGCGCCTCGCGACTTTGCCTGCCTTCGAAGAACCGGACACTCGTGTGCTGCCTGCCGTATTGGTGACTGGAACGACGGCGTTGCAGCGGATAGTCGACCGCACTGTGCGTGCGTTGGCGTTCGCCGAATGGCGCGGAGCCAACGCCGCAGCACTGAAGAGTTTCCTCCAGCCGTTCGGCGCGGCCAGGACGGTGCCGCCGACGCGAGCCGGGCGATCGGCCGCCGATTGTCATCGCTGCTCGCGATCGTTGAGGGCGTCGCGCCGCTTAATACCGCGATCGAATATGTTCGCCGGATAGAAGCCGCCCGCGTGGAACATGCATCGAAGCAGGCGCGTATGGACGCCTGCTGCAGGGCCGTATCCGCGCTTGATCTGCTTGTGCCACTCGCCGAGCTCGCCCAGTCTCAGGTTGAGGCGCTACGGGCGAAGCTGCACAACCGGTCGGAGCACTGGCGGCGCGCGATCTACCGCAACGCGACCGGCTTTGCTCCCGACCTTACCGGAACTGGTATGGACGCACGGGGCGTACTTGAGCTCAAGGTCGGCCGCGAGGGCGTGACCGCACCTGCCCAGCATGTCTCCAACGCTTCTGCGCTGCGCGGCGCGCTGCTCGGCTTCTTTCTCGCCTTCCGCGAGCACGTCCTCACAACCCGCGGCGGTCTGTCATTGCTGGTGCTCGACGACCCGCAGAATGCTCGACAACGACAATCGCGAGCGCCTCGCGCGAGGTTTGGCTGGGCTCGCCGAGGCGGGCGCTCAGCTTCTAGTGACCACCCACGATCGCAAGTTCGCCCGCTCGCTCGTTGCCGAGAATCGTGCCGCCGACCGCGTTGAGCATCTATCTGTCCACCCGGTGAACGCGGTGCGGCCGACTCTCATCGTCTCGCCAGCGATCGAGGAGATCGATCGCGGGCGCCACGCGTTTCATATGAACTCCGATTCCGCTTCTGACGCACAGAACTATGCGGCCTGCGCGTCTTCCTCGAATCGCGGCTCGGTGATCTATTCGATGATGTTGCTCATCCCGCGTATGCCACATCGACGAAGCCGCTGACGCTCATCCCTCTGATGGACAAGCTGCGCGGGCTCGTCTCGATCGGGACAGGCGAACTGTTTGCCAATCCGGTCGTCAAGCGGTTCGCGGAGGATACCGCCCTCGCCGAAGGGGCGGAGCCGCGGCGTGTCCTCAACACGTCGCACCACGACAAGGCGTCGATCAGCTACATGGACGTAAAGGCTGTCGAAGCCGACTTCGCGCGGCTGCGGACCAGCATCGAAAAGGTCCACGAACAATTTCGCTTGTACCGGTGGCGGGAGCCACTCGCGCCTTCCGAGAGCAGAACGGACGTCGCGCCCTTGCGGCCGATCATCCGCCCCACCTTTTCCGTTCCGCTCTGCCCAGAAATCGCCGCGTTCGTCGGCGAATTGCCCGTGGGCGGGACGCAAGATGTTGCTGTCGAACGGCTTAGTGGCGAATGGTTCGAGGGCAAAGCGCTCTTCTACGTCCGCGGCGACACGTTGGGCTTTGCTATCCCCGGCGGCGCGGTCGCGATCGTCGAGGTTGAACCTTATCCTGGCCGCGACCAACATCTTGTGATTGCTCAGTATCGCAATCGAGTGCTGGCACGACGGCTGGTGACGTCACGTGGCGCAATCGGTGTCTCGCTAGCTGCGCAGATGCCCGACCCGCGGACCTCGCGCCCGACACTGACGTTCGACGAGAGCAAGCTGCGCGTGCACCGCATTGTCGGCGCAATCTTCACCGATATGCCGCCGCCGCCTGGAAGTGGCGAGGCAACGCCTGTCGATATGGTGCCGGAGCTTGCGCACGTCGTCGTCGCTTACCGCGTCAGAGAGGACAGCGCCGTTCCACTCGCGCTTCCCGGTCAGATCATTTTGGGCGGCGCCGAGCTAACAATTGGCTATCTCGATCGATGGGAGAACACACTTGTCGCAGTAACGCTCGATGATGGTACGAGCATTCTCAAGCGGGTCGGTGCCCGTCTGCCCGGTAAGTTGGCTCACCTCCGCCAATTCGAGACGATCGGCGGCCTCGGTTCGTCGATTGTCCTCGCGACCGAGGCGACCGATATCTTCGGCGTGATACCGACCTTGGTCACTGCGCGAGGAGTCGTTGGCGTGCTGTATGATTGCGCGTGATCAGGCGACGGAGTCGTTCGGATCGTTCGCAGGTACACCGAACGCCCGTTTTCTAACAGAGAGTGCAGATAGTCGCCTCACTGCTATCGGCCAGTCTTTGCAGTTCCCGAAATTGAAGTCGCCCGCAATCTCATCCAATTTCAACCTCGCCCATCGAGATCCTAAAGAAGATCAACGCCGCTGCGGTGCTTTGTCGGCGATGCGATTACCATCGGCAAGGCCCCTGCATAGCCGATGGCGGCTTGAGGAATAGCCTCGGCAGCGCGCTCCGCGTGCTGGCTCACCGGCCGGGCTCGTGAACGAGCCCACCCGCCGTCCGGCTTCGATCCCTCGCGCTGATGCCGTCTACCCGTCAGGCCACGTTCTTTATCGGAACCCCGCGGGGTTCGAGAACCGCGGTCGCCACATGCCCGTCGAAAGCTGTGCGGGCAACGCCGACCAGATGCTGATGATGAGTGAAGAAGAGCACTTGCGTCTTTTCCGCCAGCTGTTGCAGGACTTTGAAACCAGCCGCAGCCCGCGCATCGTCATAATTGATGAAAAGATCATCGGCGATAAATGGCGCTGGCGCGGAATGCGTAAGATACTCTTCTACGGCAGCGATGCGTAAGGCCATCAACAACTGATCGGCCGCGCCTTCGCTCAGTCCTGATACTGGGACGGCGCCTCCATCCCCGCGCAGACCCGCTAGGTGCGGAACATCCTTCTCATCGTATGCGAGCGTAAGCCGTTCGAAGGAACCGGCGGTCAGGATCGAGAACAATTCCCCGGCTCGCTTGAGCAGCGGCGCCTGCTTTTCACGCCGGAACCGCTCGATCGCCCATCTGAGGATCACCGACGCCGAACGAACGCGCGCATATTGCGCGGCAGCGTCGCCGCCGACGGCCTCGAATACGCGCTCGGTATCTTTACTGTGCTGGATATTGGTCAGTTGCCGCTCCCGGACCTCTTCGAGCGATTTCTTCAAAGTCTGTTCCCGCGCCGCAGCCTGGTCGGGATCGTTGCTGTGGCACTCCTCGGCGAGAACCACTAGGCCAAGACCGTCACCATCGGCTTCGAGCGTCGCGCAACCGCGCCCGTTCATCCTTGAGCGCGCGTTGTTGGTCAGACCGCTGAATAGCTTCGCGCAACGCGTCGATCGTTCCAGCGCCGGCCGCCCGTTGGAGCCCTGTCATAATGACCCGCGCGTCATTTCTCGACCTGTCGCAGTCGTCCAGCTTCTTCTGAAGATTTTCAACCGCTTCACTCTTCTCGTTAAGTGAGTCACGCGCCTGCTTCGACGCATTCAATCGTGCATGAAGCTTGAGGGCGGCCTCGTCTGCGTCCTCACCCGCCAGCTGCACCGACACCGATGCAACGAGCCTTTCGACCTCCGTTGCAAACGCCTTGATGTCGCGCTCGATCTTTCCGATTCGCTCGTGCTGCAAGTCCGCAATCTTAACTGACGTCTCGCGCATCTGGTCGATCGCGTCGATTTGCTCCTGAATGGTCTCAATGGGACCTTCAGCCGAAAGACTGAGCGCCGCCAAGGCGTCCTTCCACTGCGCATTCCAGGCGGCGCGTTCTTTCTCGGCGCCCTCGACCACACCGCGCTTGCGCTCGACGTCGGCCTTGAGCTTCCGCTCATCGAGCGCAAGCTCGGTCCGCTTTTGCGCATTCGCCTCTTCCGTGCGGATGCGCACTTCCGCCGTCGCCAAAATGCCGTTCAGGGGCAGGCTGCCTGCCGAGGCCGCAATCGCCGTATCCTGCAGCAAGCCCACTAGCTGTCGCTTGGCTTCTGCGATTTCGTGTTGCAGCGACGTTGCCGAGCGAGCTGCGCCGTCGCGCTTGGCGATCTGATCCAGCAGATCGGCCCTCGCGTCGAGCCAGTCGAGCATCTCGTCAGGGGGCAACGGGCCATCCGTGACACCGTTCCACATGCCGGCCCAGGCATGGCCAAGGCGCTCCGCTCTGCAGCTAACGAGGCAAGTTCTTGCTTGTTGGAGTCGAGAGCGTCTTGCTGGTCGGCGATCTGCCGAGCCAGCACCATGGCCGCAGCCGTCGACTCTGCGTTCTGAAACCGCTGATCCGCCGCCGCATCGGCATGGCCGACAGCCGTTTCATAGGCGTGGAGCAGCGCGTCGCCATCTGCGAAGGCGCGCTCTTCCGATTCCGGCACTGCGATATTGTCGACATGCCGACGCCTGATGATAGGCCATCCTGCGTCCCGGCGTTCCCGCAGCTTCGTCAAATCCTCGGCCGACACGATCTTTTCATCGGATACCAACCGCGCGTAGGACTTTCGATTGTTCTCGACAGCCCGAGTCGGATCGCGGATAGCCGCTTGCTGGCTTTGAGTACGGCCTTCAAGATCGCGCACCGCGTCGCGATGTGCCTTCACTGCGGCTTCGACCAGGATTTTCATGGCGCGCAAACTCGTCTCGTCAACGACCGCGGGATTCATCATCGCCATTTGCTGCCGACATAGTTCATCCGCGTCCCGATACTCTCGCTGGGTAGCCAGGAGAGGAGCGTCAAGATCGCCCAAGGCGGAAGTGGATTTGACCACGCCCGCCAAGCCCGACAGATCCTGGGGGGTCCCGATCGCCTCAATGCGAGCCTGGAGATTGGCCAGCTTTTCGCCCGCGTCTTCAAGGGTCTTCTGGGCATTCTCGACGGCCGCAAAGCGGCCGCCGCGAGAGGTCAGCAAGCCTTGCACGGCCGAAGCTTTGGCACGCGGCGGGATTCTATCAACCAGCTCGGCGGTCTCACCCGTCCAAGCCAGTTCGGACGCGGCCCACTTGAGAGCGTCTTCCGCCGCTGCGAGCTCCGCCCGCCGCTTTGGCAATCAGCTCTTCCCGAAGCGAGCTGGATTCTGAGCTTGGACAGGCGTTCGATCTCCGCCTCATGGAGCAGAACGTTATCGTCTATCGCGATCGCGGCGCGCTCAGCGCTGAACGTTGCTATCTGTTTCTGAAAGGCTGTGATGCGCGCCTCCGCGGCGGCGTTATCGGCCGACGCCTTGTCGAATTGCTTCGCGGCATCAGCGGGCAGATCGGCAACGACGCCGAGGGCCGTTATCTCGTATTCGATTTCGCCGAGACGCCGTACGTTGCGATAAACGCGCCGGACGCGCACGATTTTGGCGAGCTCGGCGACTTGCTCTTCGATCTCTTTCTCGATCTGGACACAGCGTCGCGCGCCTCTTCATAGGCGGATTTCAGCTCCTGCCATTTGGTCGCGGTGACCGTGTGTTGGCGCAACGTCGCTTCGGCCTCTTTGAGACGTTCCTCCGCCTGGTAATATTTCCGGTGCCCCGCCCTGCGGCTGCCCCACAGCCCGTCCGCTTCTTCCTGCATCGCCGCCAGTCGATCGCGAAGACCGGAGACGCCCGCCCCCGCGGCGAACAAGGTCGCGCCGACATCGTCCTTGGCCTGGATGATGTCCCGGCCGCCATCGCGCAGGCGCTCATGGGCGAGACAGAACATCCGGCAGAAGAATGCGCGATCTATCCCGCCGACCAACGGTCCAAGCAGCCCGTCGCCCGCAGGAAGAGGCAGCTCGTCAAGGCCGAGCAGCGTGTCCTTGTTGCCCTTGCGCCGCCGGATCGATAGCTCCGTTCCCTCACGTTCCAACGTCGCGCCGATGCGCAACGCCGCGTTCTCATGAAGAACGTTTCTTGCAGACTGACCCGGAATCCCGAACAGCAGCTCTTCAATCGCCGACATCGTCGTCGACTTGCCGGCCTCGTTCTCGCCATACACGATATGAAAATCGGGCCCTTCAGACGGAATATGAAGCGAGGCTTCGGTGAAGTGTCCGTACCGGATCAGGTCAAGGGAACGGACACGCATGGATCACCGCCTCTCTCGCAGCCAAGCGCGCGCTCAGATATGCGCCTGCCTGCTCAATCACCGCGCCAAAGTCTTTGTTGATCGCCGCCTCCAGAAGCGGATCGTCGATATCCAGCGCGGCATCATGCGGAAGCCTGCGGACGAGATCGCCCAGATCGCTCGCGATCTCCGCCTGCAAGTCAGCGTCGTCCGCAGCATGAGCCAGCAGGACAGGGAGATCGTTGATCGCGCTCCCATCCGACAGAATGCAGACCGCCGATGCCGATCTGGTCACATTGATAACGCGTTCGATCCAGGCGACCTCTTCACCGAGCGCGAGGGCTGCGGCGCGCGCTTCCGCCAGCAATTGCAGCCCGGAGGCCAGCAACTCGCCATGGAGAGCGGTCGCGCCGCTCAGCTGGATGCGGCAGGCCAGCAACCGGCCCTCTGCGTTTCTGGTGGCCTCGCCGATGATGCTCTTGATTTGATCGATGACGTCCCCAAATCGTGCGCGTTCGCCAACCGGCACGTCGAGATATATCCATCGCACGACGTCGGTATGCAATGGCTCAATGCCTTGCAGCGCGCCGTCCCTCACCGTGATCAACTGCGCCGACTTTGCGCCGGCTTCGCGGATATGGCGGCCTTGCAGGTTGCCGCAGAGACGTGCGGCTGCTCGTGCAGCACGCCGCCCTGATGCACGTGTGCAAGAGCCCAGTAGTCGTAGCCCTTGTTTACCAGTTCATCGAGCGTACCCGGTGCGTAATTCTCATGGGGGCCTTTCGGTCCTCCACGGGCGGTGTGTAGAACACCGATGTTGAAATACCCCTTCACGGGCGGTGGATAAGCCGCCGCCGCGTTATCCGTCGTCGCCTGCATACGGAAGCTCTGACTGTGGATCGCAACGCGAGGATCGTCGAGTTTGAAGGTCTGGGATTTGCGATAGCTGAACACCTGCACGTTGTCCTGGAGTGGCAACCGTTTAGTGATCTGACTTTCAACGTCGTGATTGCCGTGAAGAACGAAAGCCGGGATGTTCGCCGCGCGCAGGCGCCCCATCTGCCGGACGAAAAGGAGCCCGGTCTGAAAATCGCGCCAGTCGCCATCATAGAGATCGCCGGCGATGATCATGAAAGCAACCTGTCCGTTGATCGCTTGGGTGACAAGGTCCTCGAAGGCTGCTCGGGTCGCCGTTCGGATTCTTTCAGCCGCGGGACCTTCCTGACCGCTCAGACATCCGACGCACCGTTTGGATCTCAGCCGGTCGGCGTCGAGGATGCCGCATTCAGCCTGTCGGACAACGATAACAGCGAACTTGCGCTCAGCCCCTGGAGATGGCCGATCAGGATGTCTTCGCCTGAGAGAGCGATTCTCGAAATGCTGGATGAGCTCCCTGCGGATGAAAGCTTCCAAAAGGTCGATACGCTGTTCGAGGGCTTGGTGAGCCTGCGACCAAAACTGCTGAACCAACTGCTCGAGGAGTGCCGCAGCATCAAAGTCAAGCGCTTGTTTTTCATTTATGCGGACAAGCATGTACATCCGTGGCGAAAGCACATCGACACCGCCCATATAGAATTGGGCCGCGGTGACCGCAGCCTTGTGCAAGGCGGGCGGCTTCACCCGACCTGTCGCATGACAGTTCCGGCCGAGCTCGTGCCACAGGAAACGGTCGATGGCGCGTGAACGATACATGCGCCAGGTGGAGCTGCTGGTCCGGACATTGCCCTACATCGCGAGTCAGGACAGCTTCGCTCTGAAAGGCGGCACCGCGATCAATCTCGTTTATCGCGACATGCCACGACTGTAGGTCGATATTGACCTCGTCTACTTGCCGATCGGCGACCGCGACGCAACCCTCGCAGGGATCGACGCCGCTCTTGATCGCATTCGCGAGGATATTCAGCGTGATCTCCGCGGCGTCAGCGTTCAGCGCATCGCCGGCAGCGACAATAACGACACGCGGCTCCTCGTCCGGCAGGCTGGCGCCGAAATCAAAGTCGAGACGTCACCTGTCGCATGCGGCAAGGTTCACGCTCCCGAGCTTCGCGTCGTCAGCGATCCGGCCGCCGAAGCCTTCGGATTTGCGGAGATGCAAGTGGTGGCATTCGAGGATCTCTTCGGCGGCAAGCTCAATGCTGCTGTCGACCGACAGCATCCGCGCGACCTCTTCGAGGTGAAGTTTCTGTATGACAATGAAGAACTGACCGACGCGCTCTACCGCACGTTCCTCGTCTACGTCGCAAGTTCGGGGCGTCCTCCGCATGAACTCGTCCGTCCGTCATTGTCAGAACTTGATGACATCTTTGCCAAGGAGTTCGAGGGAGTGACGGTGCCGCCCGTCGGCCTCAACGAGCTCAAGGCAGCGCGGTCGCGGTTATTGTCCGATATGCTTGCACGGCTCGACGACGCGGCGATGCGCTTTCTGCTAACGCTCCATGACGGCGAGCCGGACTTCGAGGCCTATCGGCTTACCGCAGGCCGCGCAATTACCGGCGGTTCGGCGGAAGCTGCTCAATATCGCAAAATTGAAAACGCAAAATCCTGAAAAACATGCGCAGTTGCGTTCGGAGATCGAAAAGCTGCGGTCATAGCCCCTATAGCGGGTGTCTCTTCGTGCCTCGGCGAGATGCATTTCGACCAAGGCGTGACCAAGCCATATAAATGCGCGACCCACCCTGAGACGAACTAGTGGTCGCCGCCGACAAACTTGGGTACACCAAAGAAGGCGTCCCATTCGAATGACCTTGGCCGCGTAACTGACCTGGTCCCGGTTGTCTGAACAGCAACTGCGCGTCGATAAGTGGAGCCTCTGCCGGGTTTAGGCTGCCGTGCGAAGCGGCAGCGAGGTGAAGTAGGCTTGATCCGGTGTGCCGCCGTCAAGGCTCGAATGTGGACGGCGGCAATTGTAGAAGTCCAAATAACGGCCGATCGAGGCGCGAGCTTCGCTGACGCTGTCGTAGGCCCGCAGATACACCTCCTCGTATTTGACGCTGCGCCACAGCCGCTCGACGAACACGTTGTCCCGCCAGGCGCCGCGGCCTCCATGCTGATGGCGATGTCATTGTCAGCGAGCACTCCGGTGAACGCCGCGCCGGTGAACTGCGAGCCCTGGTCGGTGTTGAAGATCTCCGGCTTGCCGTGACGGGCCATGGCATCTTCCAGTGGCGCGACGCAGAATGCGGCCTCCATGGTGATCGACAGCCGCCACGACAGCGCCCGGCGGGTCGCCCAGTCCAGCACCACGGCCAGATAAACGACGCCTCGTGCCATCGGGATGTAGGTGATGTCCATCGCCCAAACCTGGTTCGGACGCGTGATCTCCATACCGCGCAGCAGCTATGGATAGATCTTGTGCCCGGGCTCGGGTTGGGTGGTGCGCGGACGGCGGTACAGCGCCTTTATCCCCATCCGCCGCATCAGCGGTTTGAAATGCCGGCGGCCGATCTTGCACCCCTCTGCAGCCAGTAGGCGTCGCAACATACGCGAACCGGCGAATGGAAACTCCAGGTGCAGCCGGTCGAGCCGCTGCATCAGCGCGAGGTCTTTGGGCGACACCGGACGCGGCAGGTAATCGACGCTGCCGCGGCTGATGCTCAGGGCTTCCGCCTGCTTGCTGATCGGCAGATCGTGTTCACGGTCGATCATCGCTTTGCGCTCAGCAATCCCGCCTTGGTGAGCGCTCCTTCTAAAAACTCGTTCTCCAGCGTCAACTCGCCGATCTTGGTGTGCAGCGACTTCACGTCGATGGTGGGTTCGGCGATCCGACTCCCGCCGTCCGGACCGAACACATCGGCAGCGCCGCCTTCGAGCTGCGCCTTCCACGATGTGATCTGATTGGGGTGAACGTCGAACTGCTCCGCCAGTTGTGCCAGCGTGCCGTCACCCTTGAGGGCGGCAAGCGCCACCTTCGCCGTGAAAGCCGCAGTGTCGTTCCGCCGTGCTCGTCTGCTCATCGTCGCTCCTGATTCGCGGGTCAATCTTGCCCGCCGTCAGGCAGAAACTCCACTTATCGCGCTGTTCAGATTTGCGGGACCAGCTCAAACCTCGCAAACTCATGCTGATATCGGATTGATCACTCAAATCGTCAGTGTCATCGAGGGTCGCCGACCTCTGCCCAGAGGAGGCGCTCCTGCTCGGCCTTCAGCTCTTCGAGAGATACCGGGATCGGATGGAGGTCGAGATTGTACATCGGCAATGGCCAATGCCGATACAGTACATTGACATGATCCTGGGTTACGGATTCGTCCGGCAAACTTTCGGAAATCAGCCGGTCCAGAAGTTGCTCGGTTAGACGTTCCGCGTCTTGCAGCGTCTCCTTCTCCCGACACTCAAGCTGCTCCCAAACCTCTGATGTGGCTCCTAGCCCCTCTACTGTGAACATTCCGCAGGCGGAGCAGCCCGGATCACGAGCAATCAGTTTGTCAAAGCCTTCTATCATTTCGGTCATCGACAATGATCCATCCGTTCGCAGTGCAACGAGCAATCTTCTGGCATCGTACGGATACGCGGTCCTTGCCTTTGCCTCCGCCGAGGAGTTCCTGCGCGCTGCGGCATTGGCCGAGACGACCTGCGTGATTACCGACGTCCAAATGTCCATGATGAGCGGAATTGACCTGCTGATGCATATGCGAAGCCCCGGTCATCGTATGCCGTTCATCTTCATCACGGCGATGGGGTGCGCGCACGAGCGATCAAGGCTGGCGGGATCTGCTTTCTTGCCAAACCGTTTTCCACGGCTGCGTTGATCAAGTGTTTGACCATTGTACTGCCGGGGTCAGGCGACACACACGCGTGAGGACCTTGGCCCCCTCCCCACGGCCTTCAGTCCCAAAGCGGGGATGCATTGCGAGATTCCCGTAGGTTGCGCTGCCGCGGTTATTTTGAAGGTAACCGGCATGAGCTCCCACGTCCGCAGTGATCAGTGAGCGCGGGCGTAGCGGATCGGCATCCAGTATTGCCGCAAGGCTTCGACCGCCGTGGGAATATCGGCGTGGGCGTTACGCAGAAGTTTCTTGGTCTCGCGGCCGCTTCGTGGCGGTCCAAGCAGCGGTCGGCCCTGATCGTCGCGACAGTGCAGCAGGATAGGTAGAAGTAGGCCGTGATTGACGTTGCCGATGTCCAGCAACGGTGCCCACGCCAATAGCTTGAGCCGCATCGCGGCGTAGAAGCCTTGGCACCATGGTCGCGGATCGACGTCTCCACTGGGTTTACGCCGGTGCATCGGCGCGAACCTGTCGGGTGCGGTCGAGAGGGTGTTGCTGATGTCGTTGTGACGCAGGACGACAGCCGATATGGCTGCAAACTCCGGGGTGCCGCCGTGGTTGAAGGCATCGGCATCGATGGCGAGCAGCGGGCAGATCCAGTCGAGTGGGCTCATCGACACCGGTCCGGCCACGATTGCGGCGACGTAGCCGTCGAGCATGGGGAGATTGGTGGCGTCAGGATGCTGATCGACCCTAGCCTGCAGCCATCGCTCGAGCTCCTCGAGTGGCATCGCGGCTGCGTCATTGACGACGCTGCTTTATGACGACCGGGCTCATGCCGCGGCCTGTGCGGTGCGCTGGCGCGCCGCCTTCCAGTGCCAGGCGAGCAGTTCGCGCAGTTGATGGCTCTTGGTTCCACCGGAGACAATGCGCTCCAGCACGTCGGTCAGATAGGCTTGCGGATCGAGCTCATGGAGCTTTGCGGTGTTCATGAGCGACGCGAGGATGGCCCAGCTCTCGGCACCGCCTTCGCTCCCGCTGAACAAGGAGTTGCGTCTTCCCATGGCAATCGGGCGCATGGAACGCTCGACCGTGTTGGAATCGACCTCGACGCGGCCATCGCTGAGAAGCAGCGTCAGTCCGTCCCAGTGATTGAGCGCATAGTTGATCGCCTCTGTCAGCTTCGATTGGGAAAACAGCTCATCTCAATCAGTAGCGCATTGAGCGCCACCATCAACGGGGCGCTCCTGGTGCGGCGGGCGGCCAGCCGCTGCTCCGCACTGCTGCCGCGGATCTCTGCCTCGATCGCATAGACCGCCTGCAGCCGTTCAATCACGTCGCGCGCGAATGGCGACTGCGTGGACTTGTACACCTGACGAATTTGCGTCGAGCATGGACGAGACAAAAGGCGAGCTGGATCGCGCCGCCATGACGGCGGGCCACGGCCTTGTAGGCGGCATAACCGTCCACCTGCAGAACGCCGCAAAAGCCCGTCAACTGTCCGGCGATCTCCTCGGTGCCGCGGCCGTCGGCGAATACGTAGGTAACCGCCGGCGGCGAGGGGCCACCCCATGGCCGGTGATCCATAGCATGCGCCCAGAACTGGCAGATGCGGGGACGATGTCGTCCTGGATCAAGCACCGGCATCGGCGTCTCGTCGCAGAACACGCGCGGCGCAGCCTGAATGATCCGCAGCTACAGCTCATAAAGGCTCCTGAGCCACAGGCGGTACGTTTGACCCAACCGCGAGTGTCGCGCGGTCAAGATGGATGCCGTGGCCGGCCAGGATCTGAACTTACCGGTACAGCGGCAAATACCAGGCGAACTTCGAGACCACCATATGGCTCACGAGGGCCGTCGAGGCCATACCGCCCTCAATCAGGCGCGGCAGCACTTTGGCTGGACCGCGCCATCGGTGCAGCCGCGGCAGCCGTATTTGGGACGGATCGTGCGCAGCACGCGCAGGAGCGCCGGGATCACGTTCAACACCTCGCTGACGTCCTCGCCGATCTTGTGAGGCTGGCCCTGGCAGCACGGGCAGGCCGTCACCTCCGGCTCCAGGACCTGCTCACAGCGCGGCAGATGCTTGGGCAACGCGCCGATGTTGCGGCGCGCCTTCTTACGTAGCTTATCGGACGGCTTCACCGCAGGTGCATCGTCGTTGGCAGCTGCAGGCGGCGTGACACTGGTCTCAAGATCGTCAAGCTCAAGCGCAAGCTGTTCGGCCACGAGCGTGGCAAGGCGTTCCGAGCGCTTCCCGAAGATCATCTCCTTGAGCGTCTGCACCGCAACACGCAGCTTCTCGTTCTGGCGTCGAGCGCGAGCACCATCTCCGTTAGAGCGGCTGGATCAGTCGGGAAACGTCCCGGGGCGTATCGCCATAAATGGACCATACCTCCGCGCGCCGCAGGCTCCAGCGAAATCCTCTCCTCTCAGCCGACAATTGCCGGCTGCTTCACGAGCTTGGCCGAGACGCGCGTCCACTCGAGTCCGTCGAGCAGCATTGCGAGCTGTGTCGCACTGAGATGCACCACGCCTTCGCGGATCAGCGACCAGGTGAAGTGCCCCTGGTGCAACCACTTCGTCACCAGCACCATGCCGCTGCCGTCCCACGCCAGAAGCTTCACTCTGTCCGTGCGTTTGCTGCGGAACACGAAGACGTCACCACAATACGGATTCGCACGCAGCGCTTCGCTCACCAGTGCCGACAGTGTATGCACCGACTTGCGGAAATCGACCGGCTGTGTCGCCAGCACCACCTTGAGGTCAGAGCGTAGCGCAATCACCGGATACCCCGAAGCGCCGCCAGCACGGTCGACAGCGTCGCCAGCTCAACGCCCGGCTCGACCCGGATGCGCGCCCCGTTCACCTCGATCTCGACAACTCCGCAAACCTTGGCCGGCGGCGCGGCGATCTCCAAAGGCCTCGTCTGTAGCCCGGAAATACGTTCATGCTCGCCCGCTGTCCCGCTATCGATCCCGGGACCAATTTCGATTGGCTCGAAGTTCGGTGCCTTGCCCCCCACCGCCGCCGCAACTTGGCGGCGCCACACCGTAAGCAGCCCGCGCGAAACGCCATTGCGCCGCGCAACCTCGGAGATGTTCGCACCCTCCTCAAAGCTCTCTGCCACGATCCGGGCCTTCTCCTCGCTAGTCCACCGACGCCGTCGGCGCTCCCCGGTGATCACCTCGACGCGACGATAGGCGTCATCTTCCTGCCTGGCATCAAGCATGGCATTTGCCATCGTTCCACCTCCACCGATCAGCTCATGCCAGGCTTTATCGAGCGCAAACCGAGCGGCGGCTCGGTGGGGGCCACATGCCGGTTACTGTTCAGTTACACACCGCGCCGTCGCCGCAGATGAAGAGAGCAAAACGGTCCCATTCTAGGCCGCGCTCTTCTTGATCGATATCGACTGATGTCGCCGGTGCTGCAAAGGGGACGTTGAGTTTCCGACTTATGTCGCGATGCTTCGACCGCTAAGGCGACGCAAATCGATCGTCCGCCCTTTCTCAAGCATTTGTCGCCTGATTTTCTCAAGCCCCCAACTGGCATGCGGCTTGCTGGTTAGAGATTGCGATCTGGTCGTAATACGGAGCGCCTAAAACATGAACCACGATACGTCAGTGAAGCTATCCGAGCGCGAAAAACAATGCCTCCAGTTGGGGGCAGAAGGGAGATCGTCATGGGGAAGGAACTGAAGATCACCGAGAATACGGTCAATTATCATGTTAAGAACGCCCGGCAAGAGCTTGATACGAGGACCCGCGTCCTGGGTATCATCAAGGCGATACGCCTCAAGCTGATCTCAGATCCGTCGCAGGAGCGCGACGAGGATAAGGACTAGCGCGACGTCGAGCTTTCGCGACGGCCTCAAGTCCCGGGAATGCTGCGTGGATGGCATCATGCGAGCCTTGGCAACTAGTTCGCGTCGGCTCTCACCGGGGCCTTCATACGCGACACCCGGGACGCCCGCGCTGACGAAGTTCTCGTGCTAGCAGGCGCGCATTATTGAAATTGCCGAAGGAGCCATCACCGTGAACGCGCACAGGCCGTGCGGTCGAGTCGACGATCCGCTCGACCATGTCGATGAGTTGGCTCCATGATCCTTATTGGCGTCTCGCGAGCCGAAAGAGCAGGCAGAATTGGTAGGCCCGCCGCCCACGGGCTTCGAACCCTGCGTTCTTGGGATCACGCTGGAGAGCGCATCGTGAGCTTCCATGGAAAAGGAGAGTTCGCTGGTGGAGCATATCTGAGCGCGCGGCAGTTCTGTAGGCGACGGCTCAGCCCGTCGATCACGGCGTTTTGGGCGGATCGTGTTCCGTGGCGTGGTGTAGCTGGCGGCAGGTCACCGCCGATGTTCCGGCGGGTCGGAAGGCATCAGCCTGCCACAGCGGGCAGAACGACGATGATCGCTCAATGACGCGATGGTTTCCAGTGTCATGTAGCGGGCGCGCTGGAGGACCCATTGGTCGTTTTGCTCGAGCAAAAACGCACCAACGAGGCGACCGATGGCGTCTTCATTGGGAAGATGCCGACGACTTCGGTCCACCGCTTATTCCGCCGTTGAGGCCCTTGATCGGATCGGTCGAGTGGAGCTTGGCGTGGTGCGGAGCCGGGAAGCTCATATAGGCTCGCACGCCGAGCTCGGCTTCGTCCATGAGGGGCGCGAGCTTGGACAGTTTGAGGCCGGAGCTGATCGGCGACCTTGCGCCACTGCGCCCTGGCCGCTTCAACATTGTGTTGGGCGAACGCGGTGGCGATGAAGGCGGACACGACGCGCCGGCCGGCTCTTGCCGCATGCGCGAAGACGTTGCGCATGAAGGGGACGCGCGGCAGCGCTGCCGGGTCGCGTTGAGCGCCTTGCTGACGGCGGCCTTGATGCCCTCATGGGCATCGGACACAACCAGCTTTACGCCACGTAGGCCGCGGTGGGCGAGCTTGCGCAGAAAAGTCGTTCAGAACGCCTCGGCTTCGGACGGGCCCATGTCCATGCCGAGGATCTCGCGCCGGCCGTCGCCGTTGACACCGGCCGCGAGGAACACCGCGAGCGAGACGATGCGGCTATTCTGGTGCACCTTCAGGTGGGTGGCGTCGGTCCGCAAATACGGCCAGTCGCCTTCGATCGGGCAGGCGAGGAAAGCCTTCACACCTTGTCTTCGATGTCACCGCAGAGCCGGCTGACCCGGCTTTTGGAGATCCCGGTCATGCCCATGGCCTGCACGAGATGATCCACCGAGCGGTTCGAGACGCCCTGCACGTAGGCCTCCTCGTCACTGCGCTCAGCGCTTTCTTAGCCATGCGGCGCGGCTCCAGGAACCCGGGAAGTAGCTTCCTTGCGCAGTTTGGGAATGCGTAGTTCAACCGCTGGCACTCTGCTCGCCGTAGGCCGCTCCGGTCTGTACGGCGACCTCCAGCTTCATCAGCCGTTGGCGGCAAAGCCAATCATCTCGCGCAGGTCTGGGGCCTTCTCCACGGGCGCGCGAAGCTTCATCATCTCGTCGTTTCGGAAGTTGCGGGTGGTCGTGCGCAAGTGAATCCCATGTTCGGCTAGAGAGCCGTAGAAGGTTAGCAGCGCGGCACGATTATTGATAGACAATCTGATCACCTGGCCCTACTTGGCGCGGTAATTTTCCACTAAGACGTCGATCGCCGCTTCGCCGGACGCCGGTTCGGCGCCAGACAAACCTCACGCAGGAATCAGCTCGCCATCTCGAGCCGCCCCGCGGTTGCGACATTCGGCCGCGCTACTTCGATCGGGCCGCTGCCGGCCTGATCGTTCGCGACGGACCATAACCATGCCACAGGACACGGCGCTTTCGTCGGCTTCAACTCCTTTTACCGTGGCAAGATAATTTCGTGATAGCTTGCCCAGAAGTTGCCGCGGCGCGCAGGACATTGGTCACTGGGTCGTCGATCTCGTCGGGCTGACGAAATGGGATATGTTTGCAATCTCCTTCGCGGCATATCGCTCTCCTTGAGAGCTTCTGGCATGCTTCGGCACTGGCCTCGTTACCCCGCTTTTCTCATGCCGTGCGTAGCTCCCTTCTGCATGCCTTTAAACCTAAGACGTGCAACACAACGAAGTCGCGCGCTGGTCGGAGCTATCGAAGCAAGCCATGCTGGCGGACACACTGTTCGTCTTTGTCGGACCATCCGTCTAGCTCACCAGCTATACTTGTAAGTCGGCTCACAACCGCCACACCAGTGTTTGTAGGCGGCGCAAGGCGCGATCTGTGTCTAGTTTGTGACATTGGCGCCAAACGCGTCTGGTTCAGAACACTGCCCGAATTGGGCGCCGGGGGGTTTTCAAAAGTGCGATCATAGGCCTAACGCGCTCCGACCGCTGGCACACTCATTGCAAACACGCAGTACTAAGAGTGCTGAGTGCACGCACGCGATCGATGCTCTCCACCCGTTTCTTAGAGACAAGCGGTCAAAATAAGTCGCGTAGGGTTTGATAATATGTCGGACAGCAACGTGGCGCTGCGCATGGAATCTTTGGCTCCTCCCATCAAGGTGGGGAGTTGGCTGCGTGGCCAGCCCCTTGCGAACTTCGAGTGCGGGAAAGTCTACATTGTCGAATTTTGGGCAAGTAGGTGCGGACGATGTATGACGGCGGCGATGCCCTATCTCGTTCAACTGCAGGAGAAATATAAAGATTGCGGAGTTGAGGTCATCGGAGTCGCATGTGGCGAAGAAGCACCAACGGCGGACGAGGCCAGAACCAAGTTGGAGGCGTGGTTGACCGAAACGTCTCCGAAACTGAACTATCGGATTGCGTTCGACTTCACAGGCGAGATGAAGCAGCTTTGGGGAGACCCCAGTTTTGCTCCGGGATTCCCATCTCTTTCGTCGTCGATCGCGACGGCCACATCGCGTTCATAGGACATCCAATGCAACTCAATGATGTTTTGCCGAAGGTTCTTCAAGGGGTCTGGCGAACCAGCGAAGAAGCTAAAGCCGCCGACGCGAAGCGGATTGAGCAGAACCAACGGGTAGCCCGCGAGCTAACGCCCACCTCGCCAATCTACGCTAAACTTCGGGCGGCGCTGTGGGCAAAGGATTGGACGACGGCGCTCTCGGCGGTCCAAGAGGGGCTCGTCTTGATGCCGGACGAAATCGACCTTCGTGAGATTCATGTCAATCTGTTGCTTCACAAAATTCGCGACTTACGGGCCGGCTTGCCCGTCATGCGCCAATTGGTTCGTGACGCGATCGATAAAGGGTCCGAGGAATTGATGACGGTGGCTCTAACCCAACTCTTCGATCCGGCAAATGATGCCTCGCACCTCCCCCTTGCCGAGCGCTTTGCAATGGGCAGGGATTTGGCTGAACACATTTTATGGCTGAATCCACCGCAAGCCGATGGCTATAAGTTCCGGTCTTATGGGGCGATCGCTGAGTACTATTACGAGAGCGGCAACAAGGAACGGGCGATCGAGTTGATCGAACTGGCACTGACCTCGCTGAGCGATTCGAAGCTCATACAGGAAGAAGAGAGACAGTATTATGTGCGGCCGTTAATTCAGGCCCTGGCCAAGTACAGCACTGAGAAGGCTTTAGAGGCGCTTTTGTTTGGCTCCGCCTCACCGCCAAAGCTAAGGGCGAGTATTCAGACGCGTGAAAATGACGCATGAGCGACAATAAAATCACAGAGGCCGATCTGGCGCAGCTCGCCGGCACCGGGCATCGCCTGATGTACCAGATCGTCGAAATGCCCGCCCCCGGGACATTCGTGCCGTTCGTCGACGGTGCCAGCAAGGCGGCGCTAACCATCGCAGAGACGCGGGGGTCGAAAAAGATCGGGCTTTCCAATACCCTCAACCGTAAACTGATCCCGCGCAAGGGACCGGACCCGAACTGGCGCTGCCGCGAGCAGGCCCGCTTCGACCGGGGCGAATATCAAAAACCATTCTTTGCGTCCGGCGTCTGGTGGGCCGACCAGATTCCCAAAGACCATTTTCTGCATGTTTCCAGGAAGGACAAAAGCAAGATTGCCTTCACCGAGAGCGTGGAAAATGGTGAGCGAGACCTCCACACTCAGATGAAGGTCGGAACCTACCTGCAGAAGTACCTTGCCGACTTCGTCGGCGCGGACGAGATCACCCAACTCGCCAACCTGTTCGCGGCCGATCAGCAGGGCCTCGAACTGAAGCTAGCGCGAACACCGGACGAGATCGAGCATGTCTATATTGTCGGCCCGTCCAGCTGCATGTCAGGACCGGTCGAAAAGCTCGGCAAGTATGGCGGCTACGGCAATGCCACGGAGCACCCGGCGCGCGCCTATGGCGCCGGCGATTTGGCCTGCGCCTATGTGGAACGCAAGAATGAAATCATCGCCCGGTCGATCGTCTGGCCGAAGCGCAAGATCTTCACCCAGATCTATGGCGAGGATCACATGCTGCTGCGCTCGATGCTGATTCGTGCCAGCTACAAACCAGCCCATAGCGGCAAAGACTTCGAAGGCGCTCGCTTCCTCGAGCTTACGGTGATGCCATACCTCGACTTCGACATAAGCATGGAGCCACTGTACGAGGACGGCAGCACCGGCCGGCAATCCGCCAAGAGGCGGGCGCGGCTCCGCAACTACAAGCTTTACGTCGGCCGCTATAGAACCACCAAGTGGCTGTTAAGGGAGTATGCAAGCGGGCAGCGCTCGAGCGGCAGATCGGCGAGTTAATCAGGGCAGGTGCGATGTTAGGGCTTAACCGAACTCCCCGAAGTATCCCACAGCGCTCGCCAATAATTTGGTCGTTCGGTCAACTGCCACGTCTAAGCATTTATCTAGATAATGCATGTCAGCTATCGCTTGAGCCACACGAGCGCGATCGGCTTACCTCGATCGAGAACTGGCAGAACATCCCGAGAATGTCCGCCGGTCACATGTCCCAACAAAGGAGTCGCGATGCAATCACAGTCAGTTCTCGGCAACCGCCCTAAACCATGCGCCTCACTTGCAGAAATGCTGCGCGCTCAGATCTGCTCCAACCGCGACCTCTCCTTCCTCATGGAAGCTCACGATGCGCTCTCCGGCGCAATCGCCAAGCGCGCGGGATTCAAAGGTCTGTGGGCGTCGGGCCTCGCAATCGCCTCCTCTCTTGGCTACCGAGATGCCAACGAAGCATCATGGAGCCAACTCGTCGACGTGGTCGAGCGGATCGTCGACTCGACCGAACTGCCTGTGCTCGTTGACGGTGATGGCGGCTTCGGGAACTTCAACAATGCACGCCTGCTGGCACGGAAACTCCGTCAGCGCGGCGCTGCCGGCGTCGCGCTTGAGGACAGCTGCTTTCCGAAAATGAACTCGTTCATTGGCGATCGGCATCCGCTCGCAGATATCGATGAATTCTCCGGCCGTCTGCGGGCAGTGAAGGATACAGTGGCGGAAGACTTGGTCCTCGTGGCTCGGATCGAAGCCCTGATCGCCGGCCATGGAATGGACGAAGCACTGGTACGCGCTAGTGCTTACGCCGCTGCGGGAGCCGACGCGATCCTCATTCACTCGCGTAAGAGCACGGCGGACGAGATACTCTCGTTCGCGAGTTCCTGGCAGAACCACCGACCTGTCGTAATCGTTCCAACAAAATACTATCGAACGCCGGTCTCGTCATACCGTGATGCCGGCATCTCTACCGTGATCTGGGCCAATCACTCCATGCGAGCTGCGACTGCGGCAATGCGGCACGTCTGCGGCCGCATTATCGCTGAGGAAGGCGTTGCCAGCATTGAGCCAGCTATCGCGACCCTTGAAGAGATCTTCGAGTTATTAAGGTACGACGAACTCGCTCGCGCGGAAGAGCGATATCTTGACCCAGGATAGGTCTTCATCCACCCGATATCTCGTTCTCGATCGATTGTTGCGGTTCAATCGCCCTTGTCGATAGTCCCGCTTAAAGTATCTGATGATCGGCCAGGCAACGGATGTCGCCGCAGCAGCTCCGTTAATGAAAGGGTCGATCGTTTCTCCTGTCGGATCGTGGCTCGATTTCCGGGTTTCCGCACGAAACAAACCGCGGCAACCCTCTCGCCAATAGACCACGACCATTTAAGACGATGAACCAGGTGCAATTCTGGGCGCTACCCCGAGGTCGACAATCGTTGCGGCCCTGCACGATATCATCGAGTCCGGAGCTACAAGGCCCGCACAGAAAAGCTTCTTGCTTGTCTGTTCGAAAGTTGCAGCTCGCAGCCATGCATGCGACGATCTCAGGCGTTACGCCATCGACAGCACCGAAGATCTTTGAATTGCAGAGCGCATTCCACTGAAGCCAATGCCTTACAGGTTGTGCGATCAACTACCACACTTATCAATTGATATGGTGGCGTCGGTGCATCAAATATTTGACCGACGTGCGCCCGACTGCTCACACGTCACTTGCAAGGAATTCCGCATGCGACCCGAATCACAGTCTGTTCTTGCCAATGCACGTGATCAATGCGCTGTACAATCGACCGCAGAAATGCAGCACGGTCAGTGCGTCCTCTCCTTTAGCGTGGAAGGGCGTGATCGGCTCGCTGACACGATCATCCGGCGCGCAGGTTCCACATTCCACCGATGTGCCACGCCGATTGGCCACGACGGAGTCGCTCGCGCGCTGTTGGTGAACACCGCCTCAGTAGCGGTTTCGAGCACATTGGTTTGGCGTTGCGGTTTCCGATACTCCGGCGGGAGGACGTTCTGCTGCCCTTTTCAATCGAAAGGACGCATTGCCTGGATTGAGGAGGGAGCGCCTATCTCGAGTGGCTATGAGGCTTCATCTGCTGCGGAGTTCGCCGTAATCGAAGCGCGACCTATGACTGAGCAGATCGCGAAATGCGGCCGAGTGGTTCGATCGTGAAAGACCACAATCAGCTCAGGAGGAGCGCCTGCTGGCGCAACCACTGTCTTTGCTTTTAGGTTCGGGCACTGCCGCCGCTCGTGACGCAGCTAAGTTAGCTGCCGATGGCGCCGTCCGATCATCGATCTGGCGGCGGGGGAAGTGATCATCGATCCACCATCATCGGCCCGCGAGGGGGCAATTGCCGCCATCAAGGCCAAGATAAACCGCTATACGGATGCCATCGGCCTGACGCCGCTTCGCAGCGCCGTTGCCGAAAAGCTGTCATCGGAAACCGGCATCGGCTGGCATTTGAACGATATCGTTATAACTGCTGACCTGCCACTGAATGTTCATCCAGCGGCAGTTAGAGTCTCGAAGCGGATGCAAAACAAGGGCTGCTCAATGTTGCGTTGGCTCTGCTGGATCCGGGTGACGAGGCCATCGCCATTCGTCCCTGCCGGCCGACATTCCCGTCCCAGGTTCTTCTCGCTGGCGCAAAACCCGTGTTCGTTGATGCCCGCCCGCCCCGATATAATTCCGATATTGACGCAATCCGCGCCGCTGGTACACCGCGCACGAAATCCATTATCGTCAACTCGCCCAACAATCCTACTGGTGCAGTCTATGATCGAAGTACCCTTCGAGCTATCGGAGGCCTCGCATCAACTACCAGTTATGGATCTTTTCCGACGAATGCTATTCCAGCTTCGTATTCACTCGTGAGCGCCATGAATCGATTGTCATGGCGCAGCCCGGCGTACGTTCACGGACGATCCTGGTCAACGCTTTCTCCAAGGAACTGGCGATCACTCGCTGGCGACTGGGCTATTTAGCAGCCCCCCGGAGATCGTTTCTGCGGCCAGGAAGTTGCAGGGACATATGACCTCGAACGCCAATGTGATCGCGCAGCACGCGATCATGCACCACCTCAAAATCCATGACGGCTGCTCTGAGCGGCTGATGCATCGGCGCCTTTCTGACGCTCGTGAGATAGGACTTCTGCACCTCCTCCGAATAAGTGGACACCTGTAGTAGCTCAGAGAGCCCGGAGGTATCGAATGCCAGAACGTCAACTTCGATGGTTCACAGAGGACTACAAACGCTAGGCCGTTGAACTGGCGGTATCGAGTGGTCGATCGATCGGATCGGTCGCCAAGGAGCTCGGTCTGCGCGGTGCTGCGCCGCTGGATAGACAAATTCCGGCAGGAGCCGGCATCGGCGGCGTGGCGGCCCACCACGCAGGCGACGCCGATGCCGAGATCCGGCAGGTCCATCGCGAGAGCAGCCAGCGGCAGTTCTCGAGTCCACGCCGCCCTGCGGACGCGGGGACGTGGGCCAGCCGTGGCCGGATCGAACGGCTGATGCGACGGCATGGCATTCGGGCGATCATGGCGCCGCCATGTCGCGTCCGCACCACCGACAGTCGCCACAATCTGCCGATCGCACCAAACCTGATCGCGCGCGACTTCACCGCCGCGGCCCCAAACCGGGTCTGGCTGGCCGATATCACCTACGTCCCACGGCGGAGGACTGGCTGTACCTGGCAGCCGTCATGGACCTCTTCAGCCGCAAGATCGTCGGTTGGGCGATGCCGGATCACATGCGGGTCGAACTCGTCTCCTCCGCACTGACGATGGCGCTTCGCCAGCAGCGGCCGGACGCCGGATTGGTCCATCATTCCGATCGCGGAGTGCAGTACGCTTCACACGAGTATCGCGCGGCCCTTACCGCCGCGGGCCTGACGCATCGACTGCTACGACAATGCCCCGATGGAGAGGTTCTTCCACACCCTCAAGACCGAGCTCGTTCATCATCGTCAGTACCAGACCCGTGCCGAAGCCCGGCGCGACATCTTCGCCTTCATCGCGGGCTTCTCCAATCGAACCAGGCTCTATTCCGCCATCGGATATATCCCTCCGATCGAGATGGAGCTAAAAGCCGCTTAAACCCGTCCGCTTTCTCGGGGGAAGATCAGAGCGCAAAAAGAGGTCAGTCTGACGCACTATCGAGATTGAAGACCGCGTTGAGCGGGGCGACTAACGGCGAAAATCGAAGCATTGTTGCTGATGGATGTTAGGCTCCGAACCACATCTTTCGTCTTGTCTGCAATGTTCTTTGTCCGTCACTTGCGCTCGCTGTCGTGACAATCGGCATTTCTTCTCTCCGCACAGCCGGGACACCCGAGGACCCAACAGCATACAACCTATCGCCACGGCCGATTCAACCCTCATGCGAGCCATCCTGGTGTGAGATAGTTGCAGTAGCTACGCTATCGCCTTGTTTGCTACCTTCAAACTCGCGTCACCAATCCTCTCAAGGTGATGCGGGGGCGGACTCGGCGTATCCCCCGATCCAGTCGTGTGCCGCCCCCACTCTTCGCGAGCGGTCTGAAGAAGATGCGGTGAAACCGGGGGCGTTGCATCTCGTTGCCTCCCCGGAAGCCCATCTCGTCGCAATATAAGACGCGAGAAGCATGCGTATACGATCATCAGCATCACCGCGGAAGAAGGGCGGACGAAGCGCGATTGAACTTTGCGTGAGCGCTGATCTCGTCTTGATTCAGTTCTCCCGCGCGGGCGTTTCGTTCAGCTCCTTGAAGAGGTCGCCGCCGGCCCCTGGCCGCTTTCATCCAGCTCCGGTCAACTGCCAAGGTTAGCGATGGAGCGAGATGAAAAAAGGCGCTATTTTTCAAGATCGGCTTGCCTAGAACGAGACGGCATCCCGAACCTGTTCACACTCCTTGGCTGTTGCGGATGTCGCGGCTAACTCGATGAGAATTCCGTCCACTGAAGCAAGCCCGGCGAACTCCTGTTACGTCGCGCGTTCATCAGCGCTAGGGTTCGTTTCGGCCGGAGCCGTATCCGAGCAGTCAATGAGACCAAGAATGGCTTTAGCAACTACTAAGACTCTCGAGCGCACCAATGTCTGAGCGTTCTTCCAGGCCAAGAGCATCCGCCGCGAAATCGTGCAGACCTCGGCCGAGCAGGGCAACCTCACACTGCGCTAATAGCGGCCGGGCCAGTTAGCTACGATAAATGATTCTGGCAGAGACGACTTCTGAGTGTGATTTTTTGCTGGAAGCTCTTGCTCCTGTAGAAGCCCCGTCCTATTTCAGCTGCGTCTGCGCTAGCACTCGTAGGCATCGATTGCTCACAAGGTTGAAGTCTCAACTCGTGCAAATATTAGGAGGACTGCATGAAATTCCGTCCGCTTCACGACCGCGTCGTGGTCAAGCGCATCGACGCAGAAGAGAAGACCGCTGGCGGCATCATCATTCCCGACACTGCCAAGGAAAAGCCCTCGCAGGGCGAAGTCGTCGCCGTCGGCCCCGGTGGCCGCGACGAAGCTGGCAAGCTGATCCCGATCGACCTGAAGATCGGCGACCGCGTGCTGTTCGGCAAGTGGTCCGGCACCGAAGTCAAGATCGACGGCGAAGACCTGCTGATCATGAAGGAGAGCGACATCATGGGCGTTCTCGACGTCCCCGAGTCCAAGAAGAAGGCGGCTAAGAGCCCCTCCTCCCTCCAGTCAAAATCCTCAAGGAAAAATCCAGATGGCAGCCAAAGAAGTCAAATTCTCGGTTGAGGCGCGCGACAAGATGCTGCGCGGCGTCGACGTTCTCGCCAACGCGGTGAAGGTCACGCTCGGTCCGAAGGGCCGCAACGTCGTACTCGACAAGTCGTTCGGCGCTCCCCGCATCACCAAGGACGGCGTCACCGTCGCCAAGGAGATCGAGCTCGACGACAAGTTCGAGAACATGGGCGCCCAGATGGTGCGCGAAGTCGCCTCCAAGTCCGCTGACGCGGCCGGCGACGGCACCACCACCGCCACCGTGCTCGCCCAGGCGATCGTGAAGGAAGGCGCCAAGTCCGTCGCCGCCGGCATGAACCCGATGGATCTCAAGCGCGGTATCGACCTCGCGGTCGAAGCCGTCGTTGCGGACCTCCAGAAGAACTCCAAGAAGGTCACCTCGAACGACGAGATCGCCCAGGTCGGCACCATCTCGGCGAACGGCGACCAGGAGATCGGCAAGTTCCTCTCCGACGCCATGAAGAAGGTCGGCAACGAGGGTGTCATCACCGTCGAGGAAGCCAAGTCGCTCGAGACCGAGCTCGACGTCGTCGAGGGCATGCAGTTCGACCGCGGCTACATCTCGCCCTACTTCGTCACCAACGCCGACAAGATGCGCGTTGAGATGGACGACGCCTACATCCTCATCAACGAGAAGAAGCTCTCCTCGCTGAATGAGCTGCTGCCGCTGCTCGAGGCCGTGGTGCAGACCGGCAAGCCGCTGGTCATCGTCGCCGAGGACGTCGAAGGCGAGGCGCTCGCGACCCTGTCGTGAACCGTCTGCGCGGCGGCCTGAAGGTCGCGGCCGTCAAGGCTCCGGGCTTCGGCGATCGCCGCAAGGCCATGCTGCAGGACATCGCGATCCTGACCGGCGGCCAGGCGATCTCGGAAGATCTCGGCATCAAGCTCGAGAACGTCACGCTCAACATGCTCGGTCGCGCCAAGAAGGTGATGATCGACAAGGAGAACACCACGATCGTCAACGGCGCCGGCAAGAAGGCCGACATCGAGGCGCGTGTGGCCCAGATCAAGGCGCAGATCGAGGAGACCACCTCGGACTACGACCGTGAGAAGCTCCAGGAGCGTCTTGCCAAGCTCGCGGCGGCGTCGCGGTGATCCGCGTCGGCGGCGCGACCGAGGTCGAGGTGAAGGAGCGCAAGGATCGCGTTGATGACGCGATGCATGCGACCCGCGCGGCCGTGAGAAGGCATCGTTCCGGGCGGCGGCGTCGCCCTGCTCCGTGCTTCCGAGCAGCTCAAGGGCCTGCGCACCAAGAACGACGACCAGAAGACCGGCGTCGAGATCGTGCGCAAGGCGCTGTCGGCCCCGCTCGCCAGATCGCGATCAACGCCGGTGAAGACGGCTCGGTGATCATCGGCAAGATCCTGGAGAAGGACCAGTACGCCTACGGCTTCGACAGCCAGACCGGCGAATACGGCAACCTGGTCTCCAAAGGCATCATCGACCCGACCAAGGTGGTCCGCACCGCGATCCAGAACGCAGCCTCCGTTGCAGCGCTCCTGATCACCACCGAAGCCATGGTCGCCGAGCTGCCGAAGAAGGCCGCTGCCGGCCCCGCGATGCCCCCCGCCGGCGGCATGGGCGGCATGGACTTCTAACGACGAGTCGTCCCGGACGCGGTGCAGCGCGCAAGCGGTGTACCGCCGATCCGGGATCTCGCTGAGCAAAATCCAACAGCACAAACCCTGGCAGCAATGCCGGGGTTACCCTTTTTTAGGCGTGGACCGTCTAAACGGCCGGCACGATTGGTTCCGTTGCGCATTGCCTTCGTGCCTTGGCTGATCGTCAGATCAGGTTTTTGTTTACCCACACGGCAGGTCGCAGATGAGAAACGTTAGCCTTATAATTCTCGGACCTGAGCATTTCGTTTAGACTCGCGGACGCATGGTCGCGCGGCTTATAGAGCTATGCTCGAGCGCGGCGCAGCATTATCGAGGCATATCACTCGGCCAAAACTCGTGGGCGCTGGCGGCGACGAGATGCCCGACGACACGGGCTGATACCGCAACAGGTGTTTACCTGGCGCCGGCAACAAAAGCGGACGTTCCGCAGTTCGTACCGGCGGTGGTCGACGCCATGGCGCCAGCCGTGGCTGCGCGCCATGACGTAAAGACAGCGATGCAAGGCCAAGACAGATTCGAAGGGCTTAATTGGCGGCGGATAATTGCTGCGCTGCGGCGAACGAATCAGGCGCCTTGAGGTCGTTGCAAAACGACGGCGCATACGATCTAATCTGTGGGTGTCACCGCTCATTAGCCCGTACGCAATGTTGGCCTGACGTTTCTTGAGGTGCTGTCGCCTTCGCGCCCAGTCCGTTAGCCAAGACCTCTTCAAATTGAACCTCAACATCAAACCTGCGACGGCCCGAGCCGCTGGGCCCAAGAGACACTTACCTAGACTAGCCGTTAGGCCCTTCGTTTTTCGTGCAGTCGTGAGTTGATCTGCGCCATTAGGATTGGCCCGAGCGAGAATTCGCCGGCCTCGGCTTTTCGCGTCAGCCCCCGCAGATATCCGCCGGCTGAACGGATGACCTCCCCTCGCTGCAGGATGCAGCCGACCACAATTGCAGCCTGAGTCTCCCCCATGACGCTCTGCGCCTCCTCCCACGCGCTGGGACTGATGCCAAGCATGGATCGAACGACCGCCGCAGTCGCAATGAAATCGCGCCAGTTTGAAATCCCTCCCTTGGCGTAGTCGACGATGTCTGGACATGCGCTCAAGACCATACCCAAAGGATAGGAGCCTTCCGCAAATCGCGCCGGTTGTGGTTGCGGCTCGGTACTCGCCGCCCTGCCTTCTTGGAGGCTAGGTTCAAGTTCAGTAAGAGTGTTTGGGTTTGAATTCTGTAAGTGACGCTCAGTATGGGACTCATTGGCGCTCATATTTGCTGCTTGGACGTGAGTTTCCAGCAGATTGAGGACGTCGTCGGCAAGCTGCGATAGTTCGTCGGCGATCGCCTCAAGTTCTTGGCAGGTCGCCCGGCGTGGAATCGTCTCGACGATCGAACGGAATGCCCGATGCACCTCGTCCCAATCAGCCGGCCCCTTCCATTCCCTGTGGGTCGGCACGTTTTCCTCGATGCCCGTTGCAATCATCTTGGCGATGTCACGACGGCAGAGTGTGATGCGCTCGCGCGCATGTTTGATAGCACGAGCCTCCGCTTTGATTTCCTCAGCCAGCCTCTCGAACTCTTCGGCGCGAACGACGAGTGGCGACAAGTCAAAGCCAAAGGCGCGCTCGATGTCACCGCCGCTGCCTTTGCGAGCGTAGCGCTTGCCGTTCGGACTATCCCTGCGAACGATGAGCCCGGCGTCGACAAGCACAGCGAGATGACGCCGCAACGTGGACACCGGCATGCCGTGAGCTCGCAGCGTCAGCTGATTGTTTGACGGAAACACGATGAGGTCACCCTCACCCGTGAGCGTAGTCTCGGGATGAAAGCTGAGCAGAGCATCCAGCACCGTCAGCGCACGCTCAGAGATACCGAGGCGCGGCCTTGCGATGCAGATGGCCTGAAAGATCTTCCATTTATGGACGATCTTTTCCGATGGCCTGGTCGATACTGCGACTTGTGTTGCCACATGGGCAAGCTTCAACGAGCGCCGCCCAAAGGGCGTCGTTGGGGCACGTGATTGCATGTCTTTGCCTTATGCGGGCAAAGAAAATCTGCTCGCCGAAACGGCGCCGTCTCTCACAAGACTCTTGACTATGGTGCGCGGAAGTGATTCTCTTTAGTCGCCAAACTACGAAGAGAGGCTTCCGGGACGGTGACGTTGCGGGGGCCTTTTTTCTTTTGCCGTGCTGCTCCTGGTTCGCGGTTGTTCATGAGGCGGCTAAGCCCCGGTGGTCTCCTCGGATCTGTCCGATTTGCAAAACGTCTCGAACAGGTTCGGAAGCTGGGTGATAAGAAAGTCCGCGAACAACGCCGGGACCTTCTTGTCGATGGTCAACTTGAGTTCTCGATCGCCCTGACGGACCTGAGCGATGCGCTGTCCATCTGAGGCGAGCACAGCAGACGATCGCGCGAATTGGCGAGTTGCAGCAGGTTTATTCGCGGCCGAGAACACCGTCAGAAATCTGTCGTCTGACTCACGGCCGGCGAACTTGTCGTCCCCGATCGCCGCCCTTACGCGGTCGATCACCGACGCATCCGCCAAGAGATCAGCAAAGCTCTGCCATCGCCCGCGGCCAACCTTTGGGGCCTTGCCAATAGCATCGATAATGTCGGGCGGAATGGATCTCGCAACCGCAATCAGTTTTGACGCTTCGGCCCTATCGACTGCGAGCGCGTCTTGAACGACTGCGCGCTTGTGCCCGGCATCTTCGATGCGCATTGCGAACATCGCGCGCTCGATGAAGCTCAAATCCTCCCGCGGCGCGTTCTCAAGGCCTTGTGCCACGACGAGGGCTTCGTCGGAGAGCGGTTTTAGGATCGCTTTGACGGCAATACCCAGCTCGCGCGCGGCACGCACCCGGCGATGACCATAAGCGCTCTGATATCGTCCCGGCATTGTCGGATGCTTGCGGACGAGGACAGGAACCTCCTGGCCGATCTGCGAAATCGATTGCTTGAGAAGTTCGTAAGAAGCCGTGTCGTCGTCGCGAAAACGATCAGACACGGGCGAGGGATCTATCAGACCGGGATCGATCTCTACGATCGTCGCGCCAGATGTGAGCTTGTCCCGAAGCTCCTGATTCTCCTTCTCAACTTCTGAGAAAGATTCCTTCAGCGAGCGCACAGCACCTGACGACACCCGCGCCAGCGGCGCTGGTGCTGTGTTGTCAGCTGACAACGGACTCGTCTGAGGTGCGGCAGTAAAAAGCCCCCTGATAGCATCCGTGCGCTTGCTCATCGTCCCCACACCTTCTTCAGCAGCTGCACGATCTCCGCATTGATAGCATCGACAGATTCAACCGCCCTGTCATAGGCGCCGCGTCCGACGGATCCGCGGTCAAGCTCATAGAGCGATTGTTTTGTCAGGCCAGCATTGGAGATCGCAGTGGATTTCCAGGCTGTCGCTTGCAGCACGTTTTCGCGGAACAGATTGCGCAGCAGCGCAACGATCTGAGCCTCAGGCACGTCATTCGGATCATGGCGCGTGATCACATAGCGGATGAAATCGTGATCGAGGCGGCCGCCCGCCTCCTCGATGACGGACATCAAATCCGACGTCATCAGAAGGAATTGGCTCATCGATGCGACATCGACCATCTGCGGGTGGATTGTCACCAGCATCGCCGTCGCCGCATTCAAAGCGCCCATCGTCAGGTAGCCGAGCTGAGGTGGGCAGTCGATCACCACGACATCATAGTCGTCGCTTACCTGATCGATTGCGCTCGCTAGGCGGCGAAAAAAAAGATCATGTCCACGTTCGCGGCGCTCGACCATGGCGCGCGGCGTGTGATGCTCAAACTCCATGAGTTCGAGATTGCCAGGCACTAGGCCTATACCCTCGAAATAGGTCGGCCGCACAACTTCACGCATGGGGCGGCGCTGGTCGTCATAGCGGATGGCGCCGTAAATGGTTTCGCTTTGCCCAATGTCGAATTCCGGCTGATAGCCGAACATGGCCGACAAAGAGGCTTGCGGATCGAGGTCGATGGCCAGAACTCGAAAGCCGGAAAGGGCGAGATATTGGGCCAGATACAGGGCGGTCGTTGTTTTGGCCGAGCCGCCCTTGAAATTAGCGACCGTGATGATTTGAAGCTTTTCGCCGGGGCGCCGCCGTGGGAGAAAATCAACTGCCTCCCGCGGGCGGGCTGCAGCCAGATAGGCCCGCAGCTCATTCACTTGAGCTAAGGTATACGACCGCCGCCCGCCATGACCGATCGCGGGGGCAGGTCCCAGGCCGTCGAGGGAAAGTTGCCGCAAATAGCCGTCTGACACGCGAACGATCTTGGCCACCTCTCCGGAGGAGAACGGGCGAAGAGTCTTGGCAGCCGCTGGTGGAAAAAGGGCGGCGCCCAACGAGCGGAGTTGACCAGAGAGTAGAGTGGCATGGCAGGAAATGCGCGCGCTCGCTGTCTCCGGCCACCCCTCCTCTGTCTCAAAAACTCTCATCTTTCCAATCCAAAACGGTTTTTGCAGCTCAGACGGCGGATTACCGTCTGCAGACTCAACACGATTCCCGAGTCGGCGCAAGAATGAAAGGATTAACTTTGCGCGCTCGCTCCTCCAGACCCATTCATCGCCGACCCCCCGCCACCCACAGCCACCTTAGCCGTCGAGGCATTGTGCGCGGCAGCGCCAGCGATCAAGGTGTCACCGGCCGGCGTTGGCCGCATCCTGCCCCGCTTTGGATTAAGCCGCATACGGATCTGGAACTGGCGGGCCGGAGCGCCGCTCAGCCCGGCGGGGCTTCCGTACCGACGTTAGAGGCTTCGCCAGATTCTCAGTACCGGCTATCGCATCACTCATGATTCCCAAAAGGGGACAGCCGCGGCGCCAACCATGAGTTCATCCGCGTCGCGACGCGAAGCTTCGTGCCTGGCTTTTTCCCAAATCCGCCGTGACGAGGAAAGGTGCGGTGCCTTTCTCAACACGATGTCATCACCTACTTTTGCGGCCTCAACATCCGGCATGAGCGACAACGGCTTTGTTATCGCGCCAAGCCTTCGCCAAGGGAGAGAATGGCGGTCACTAGGCCCGGCCACAAAGAAACGGGAAAGACCGAGCGCATTGCAGGCTTCGCTACGCGAGCGGCCACGCGCCTAGGACCCGCTATAACATGGTACCGTCCGCACGCGGCCCGAGGCCAAACCACCCGCCATGACCACGGATGACCTCCTCACCGCCTTAACTCCGGAAGAGGTCCGAGCGGTGAATTAGTTGGCGGGTTTTCTGATGCTCGCCGTTGGTTCAGGGCTACCTGGGCCACCCCGGACTCCTCCTTGGTCGCTCGGGGCTTCTGAGCCTAGCGAAACGAGCGGCAGGGGAACGGACCCCACGCTCCACGGTTGCCACGGCACTGTTGTCAGCTGACAACATGCGGGACAACTAGCGGCAAGGGAAACGGATGACGCCTGGAGACGGCGAATGGCGCTAGCGTTCGCGTTGCGCTGTCCAATCCATCAAGCGGGCAATGGTGCGGCACGAGCGAGGAATGCGCCACCCGCTGCTTGCATGCCGGGCGGGGGGCTGGATGGGTACAGACCGGGCTGAGTGCTGACAGATTAGACCGGGTTGATTCCTGACAGGCAAGGCTCGTCTGATTCGAAGGAGGATCAGGCGATGCCTTTCAGGGAGAGCAGTCCTGTGGAGGAGCGTGTCGCGTTGTTTCGAGAGTACGAGACGGGGGCATTTTCGGTGACGGAGCTGTGCGCGCGGCACGGCGTCAGCCGAGAGACGTTCTACGTCTGGAAGCGGCGTCGGGAGAGCGGGGAGCGGCGCTGGTTCGAGGAGCGCAGCCACGCGGCGGCGAGTTGCCCGCATGCGACGGCGGGGCGGCTGGCCGATCGCATCGTCGCGACGCGGCAGCGGTTTCCGCATTTCGGCCCGAAGAAGATCAAGGCATGGCTTGAGCATGAGCGGCCGGAGGTCGACTGGCCGGCAGCCTCGACGATCGGCGACATCCTGAAGCGTGAGGGCCTGGTCGAGGCGCGTCGGCGCCGACGCCGGGCGATTGCGCAAGGCGAGGTGGCGGCGCCGGCAAGCGCACCCAACGAAGAATGGGCGATCGACTTCAAGGGCTGGTTCCGAACCCGCGACGGCAACCGCTGCGATCCGCTGACCATCACCGATGCGGCGAGCCGCTATCTTATCGAAGTGCGCATCGTCGATCCGACGGGGGCGGGCGTCAGGAGCGCCCTGGAACGTGTTTTCAAGGACATCGGCCTTCCCGCCGCGATCCGCTCCGACAATGGTGCACCGTTTGGATCGACGGGGGCGGGCGGCCTTTCGGCGCTCTCGGTATGGTGGCTCAAGCTCGGTATCGAACCGCGCTACATCCCCCCGGCGAGCCCGCAGGACAACGGCCGGCACGAGCGCATGCACCGCACGCTGAAGGCCCAGACCACGAAGCCGCCCGCGGCAACGGTCGCCGAGCAGCAACGCCGCTTCGATGCCTTCCGCCACCACTTCAACCAGGAGCGGCCACATGAGGCGCTCGACCAGATGCCGCCCGTCAAACTCTGGCAGTCGCCCTCGCGCACCTTGCCACGCCGTCTCGATGACCCTTGGTACGACGCCGATCACGAGGTTCGCCGGGTGCGTCCCACCGGCGATATCAAATGGCGCGGCGAGCACGTTTTCGTTGGCGAGGCGCTCGCAGGTGAGCTCGTCGGCCTCTGTGAGCACGACACTAGCGGCCACCTCGTGCGCTTCTGCGGTCGCGATCTCGGGCTGATCAATTGCGAGCGGCGTTTCCTGCGCTTTGCTCCGCCGCGCGCGCGGCTCCGCATCGCGCAGGAAACGCCGCAGACAGGAGAACAATGATCGAATATTGTCAGGCATCAGCCCGGTCCAAAATGTCAGGAATCAACCCGGTGGACCATGCAACCCGCGCGATTGAAGTACTCGCATACCACGCCACTGCCCCCGAAGGGGCCTCCAACTTTTGGTCGAGCCTCGACAGTCCCAGCGGGGACTAGACTGCACCCCAAACCGACACAGATGGACTGGTCGGGTAAGGCGCTTGAGGAAACTACATTGTTGATCCGGCAATTTACCGCTCGGATGGATCCATCCCGCTCGAGACGATCCCCGCTCGGAACCGGCTCAAGAGCCTTTGTCTCGTAGTCTGCGGTCGGCCCCCGTACTGTTGTCAGCTGACAACATCTTGTGCGATGTGGGGGAGGGCAAAAGAGGCGCGATGAGAAAGCAGGCGAGTCGGCGTTGTCAGCTGACAACACCTCCTAGGTGATCTGCAGAATTCCGACGGGTCGCCCATTCGAGCACTTGTAGCCCGCGCGTCCGGCGAAACATGGTTAATGCATTTTAATGGTGAATCCGACACCAACACTTCGCAGCAAAACGTTGTCAGCTGACAACACAGCCTAGCTCAATCTAGGCCTTTGATACAGGCGTTCTCACGACTGGCCAGAGCGAGTGAAGGCCCGCGAAGCTCCAAATCGAACTACGGTTGGCTAATCGTTCGAACCCTTCTTGAAGAAGTCTCGTAACCGTTCTTTGACCATCCGCCGATACGCCGTTAGCTGGTCGGAACTGAACTCTTCAAGACGACCGTTGCCACGCCTACTCGCCAAATCTGGCTGCTATCTCCGCGAGGGGTAGTTCTCGATATGACCTTCGCACCGCCGCTACAGACTGCCTAATCATGCGCCAGACTCATGCGGGGCCCAGTGGGGGGCCATCGCCGCTTGTAGATGAGCCGCCCAGCAACTGCCCCCGCCGGTAGTAATGATGCCAACCGGGTTGCTCTACAGCTCTACAGGCGGACGGCCGAGGAAGGAGAATAGAGGCTAGGACTCCGACATCGGTTTAAAGACCGATCGGCACTAACGCTTGCACGCTCATCATAGCAGTTGAAGCTATGTCGCTATGACGGAAATTAGCGACATGATAGCTTCCGTGTCGCCGATTCTCATCAAAGTTATCAAGGCGTTGTCTAGTAGCTACAAAATACCAGAACCGTTGCCCTGGTCGGCGATTGCACTTCCGCTCGCAGCCGCGGAAGATGCTTTAGCCCGTCTAGATGAGCGCCTTGCGAAAAGCCCAATCCGAGACGGTTGGATTAGTCGGACGCACTTCACCGACGCATGCGCCACTCTATGGCTGGAAGGCGAACTCGTCCACCTCGAAGATCTCGTTCTTCATGACGCTGGCATGGATGTTCGTGCGCCAACTCACGAGCTGAGCCGAGCTCGCGATGTACTCCGCGCCCGCCGGCGCATTCACCGCGAGGGCCCCGACTGGGCTCTCTCGTCCGTCGGGATCACCGATCTGCGCGGGTTAGCCGGCACAAATGGAATAGAAGAGGAGGACTGCGAACCGCCGAACATCGGAACTACGCATCATGAGGCGGAGCAGGACAGCCATGTGCCGAGAACCCACGACTACTCTTCTGTAACTCAGAGCAATGACGGACTCGCGCAGGCTTTCGCAGAAATCGACGCCGCGATCGCCAAGACCGACCAGATCTTAACCAGCGATCTCCGTCGAATGACCGAGCGGGATCCACTGGTCTACGACCCCGATTGGGACGAAGAAAAGCGTCTTGCCGTCTGGAGACGCGGCCTTCAGCAAAGCAGGAGCCTGCCTCCGACGCTCGCGGCGGCCATTGCCGCGGACAGCTGGCGCAGTCTCGAGCCCCTTCAGCACCGACCCTGGCTTGGCCAGCTGCTTACGTCTGCGCTGCTAGGTCATCGGAGAAAAGCACGCTCACACCTGGCTTGCCTGCATGAGGGGCTGAAGACGATCCCGCGTGAGCGACGCCGCTCGCGCGACCTTGCAACCCGTCTCGTCGCGGAGCTTGAGGCCATCACGGCCGCTGGTGAGATTGGCCTGAAGACGCACGACAGGTGGCTGAACGAACGCACTCTGATGCTTCGAAGGGTGGCCGGCCATCGATCGACGTCGAAATTGCCGGCGCTTATCGATTACGTCTTCAGCCGGCCAGTCGTTTCTGCCGGCATGATCGCAGAAGAGCTGGATATCACACCGCGTGCAGCATTGAGTCTCGTAAATGAGCTTGGTCTGCGCGAGACCACTGGACGAGGGCGTTACCGAGCCTGGGGTGTTCTCTAAAAAAGATAACCTACCCGAGTGCCAGCAGACGACCAATCTGCCGGTTCCTAATGCCCGCAGGATCAACCCCGCCATCGAGAATTCCCGAGACTCTTGAAAAATACAGCTTGCGCCCAAGCGGGCCTCCGCACCGATTGATCCCCTCCTCCATGACTCGGACTCAACAAGAGAGATGGACAAACGGCCGATCTGCCGCAGGCTTCGTTCTCGTGACCTTGGAACGGCCTAAAGTCCTGCTGCCCATGCCGTTGCGGCGCTTGAGCTCGGCGGCTCTCCTAAGCTCAGCCTGCCGCGAACGGACAGGGGACTCGATGCTCGTGACCACCCACAGGCGAAAACGATAGCGGGTGGTGGGCTTGTCGATGGGGCTAAGGCCCATGTATCATCTGCATCCTTTCCTTGGGCTCCGGCGCTACGAGAATGACAGGGTATCCCGACCGCGGCAATCGTATCCCGTTGCGTGGTGTCGCTGGCGGCGATCACCGCGATCGTAGGCAGGAGCCGGGCAGATCAGCTGGCGATTGCCGGAGGGCTGAAGGCTGAAGGCTGCATCATTCATTGGCAGCGGTTTACAGAGTCATGCAACAGCCGCGTTGGACGGCCCATTCATCATTATTTTGCTCGAGCGGGATCGCGCCGATCAGGCGTACGATGGCGTCTTCGTTCAGGAAGATGCCGACCACCTCGGTGCACCGCTTAATCTCGTCGTTAAGGTCCTCGATTGGGTGGTGGAGTGCTGCTTGGTCCGGGGCTGCGGCGAGAAGGTCACATAGGCCAGCACATCGGTCCAAGCCTCGCCAGCAAGCGCGCAAGCTTGGGCAATTTTGGCGGAGCTGGTCGGCGACCTTGCACCATTGCGCCTTTTCTGTCTCCGCATCGTCTGGGCAAACGCAGTAGCAATGAACGCTGAGACGACGCGGCGTCCACTTTTTTGCCGGCATGCGCCGGGGCGTTGTTAGAGGCAATGCCGGAGACGCCGATGTCAGCGTCCGCCGAACGCCCTGAAATAGTGTTCGATCAAAAATTGCTGCAGATCCTCGTCTGCCCGCTGACTAAGGACCCGCTGGAATTTGGCTCGGCCAAGCAGGAGCTGATCTCGCGATCGCGCAAGTTCGCTGACCCGCCCGTTTTCATAATCCGTTAGGCAAAGCGGCGATCTGGCACGGGATTTGATCTCAAGAGCCTGGGTGCTCGGGTAGTGAAACTTTACCGTCGTGGCGAACAAGTCGAGAAACGCCCGGCCACTTCCGGGCCGGGCCCAAGCGGGGATAGAACCCATGAAAATGGTTATGGCAATTATCAAGCCATTCAAGCTGGAAGACGTCCGTGACGCCCTGACCGACATTGGTGTTCACGGTCTCACGGTGACAGAAGTCAAGGGATATGGCCGTCAGAAGGGCCATACGGAAATCTATCGCGGCGCCGAATATGCCGTGAACTTCCTGCCCAAGATCAAGATCGAGGTCGCTGTCGCTTCTGATCAGGTCGACAAGACCATCGAGGCCATCACGTCCGCTGCGAAAACCGGGCAGATCGGCGACGGCAAGATCTTCGTCATCAATCTCGTCCACGCGGTCCGCATCCGCACCGGAGAGACCGACGCCGCGGCCCTTTGATTTCGCGGCCTGGATCTACCTTTCGATAACCCGAGCTTCGGTGTGGTGCCGTGCCAGTTCGCGCGCAGTTCTTCCGGATCGGAACCGTGTTTTTCGCGAGATGCACCGCGGCCTATCGACAGCGGCTCGGGGCGCTGTAGTCCGATCGCGCAAACCGGCGCCGCACTCGCTAGAGCTGGCCCTCGATCGCTTTCTCGGAACCGGAAGCATCGCGTCGGGAGCATTCCTTCAATGCGGCGGAGGAACTCGGGCCGATTGCTGAGCAGCACGTCGTGCTGTTCAGCAGATCGCCTATGCGCCGCATTGCGGACCGTGTCACTAAAGGTACCGTCGCGTTCGCCAACAGTTTGGCACGTTCCAGACAGTAGGCGCGTTTGCGTTCCGACGGAAACGGGGCGGCCGTGTGGCGGTCGGCGATGATGTTTTTGAGCGTTGGGCATTCTCGTGATGAGCGCCACATCTGACCGCTTCCCGCGACAATGAGGCGCGGGAGAAGAATGCTTCGACCATGAGATTGTACCCTCGCGAGCTCCCGGGCATGCATGTAGAGGAGAGTGCCAAGCTACGATGGTCAACTTCTTGCAAAGTCCTTCGAACAACGTCGGCGCGTTTCGACATTCAGTCCAGGCGCCAGAGCATCACGCGGCGAAGTTTTCACAACTTATGCCGTCCCGCTGCAGCGAGCCTCGGGCTTTGACAGCTCGTAGCCGCCGTACTGCCTGAGCTCTTAAGACCAAGCTGCGCATCTGCGTAATCTGTATGCACGGGCTCAAGTGCACTTGCTGCCTGGAGAGCTTTATGCGGATCATCGCAAACCGCCGCTTAAGGAAGCGGGGCTGTCGATGATCTCGCTCGGCGCGACGGGCTATCATGGCGGCCGCTGGAGGCCAACCCGAGGCAATCTTTCCGGCAAATGCGGGCCAAATGTAAGGGCCAAGTACCTCGCGGCTCAAGACAATCCACCGCATCCAGACAAGTGCTAACGTCGCGGGCATTTCGATGCCGGCCGGTTGGCCGAGAATGGACGACGAGCAGGCTAGCAAGGGCTATTGCCTCTACAAAATGGCTGCAAGGGGAAACCACCTAACGCTTGCTCGACCAGAGTGCGCAGCAATTCGGTATTGAGAACACCATGGCGACGTTCGTCCATGCGGCATGTGATGGGGCTGAAATGCCTTACGAGCAAGCGCGGAAGCGCCGCCCACGAATTCAGTCGAACTCAGAGAGTACAATGATGGGCATTCAGACGCCCAACCGATTCACGCTCGGTAACTCCAGCGAGGGCGATCTTGTCGATCCGCTGACCAGGATCGAATTCACCTGCTTATCGAGGTGAATGTCGATTCCGATAATGTGATCCGCAACGCGGTCTCAACGAGACGATGCGGCGTGGTATTGGGCGCGCGATGCCTTGGCGTTCACCGAGCGAATTTGCTGGGTCTGTACCGGCACGCACGCGCCGGCACCTGCGCGCAGTAGTGAACCGCTTGGCATCGTCATCCGGGAGATTCCCAGTTTAAACCTGTTACATCATGCAACTATGCATGACTATCTCGTGCATTTTTTGTCACGTGCATGCTCTGGATTGGGCTGGCTTCGGTCGGCGCGGTCTTCGCAGTCGAGGCTGACGCCAAGGCGGCCTCAGCACTTGCGCAATCGATCTCATTCGTCGCGTTACTGCTCACCAGGCTCACCAGGCTCGTGCAAACAAAGAAACTCGATCCATTCAAGAGCGCATTTTCGAGGCACCCAGCGTACAAGCTTTCGCCGTAGGCGAACCTAATGGCGGTGGCACATTGCCTGCAGGCGCTCGATCTCTAGAAGGACGTCGACAAACTCCACGTGCTGTTACGGCGGCAAGAACCCGCATGCGAACTGGCTAGTTGGAGTGCACCCAATGTCGAAAGAGGAATACAATGAACGGGTCGCAATTCGAGCGCGGAAACATCGTGGCAGAAGAGCTGTCGGCGACGGTCGCCTCGAAAACGACCGATCCGATTCAGGAACACAATTCCCGCCCCAAAGCCGAAGGCCTGTACGATCCGAGCCTGGAGAAGGATTCCTGTGGCGTCGGCTTCATCGCCAACATCAAGGGCCAGAAGTCGCATGAGATCGTCTCGGATGCGCTGAGCATCCTCTGCAATCTCGAGCATCGCGGCGCCGTCGGCGCCGACCCGCGCGCCGGTGACGGCGCCGGCATCCTGGTGCAGATCCCGCACGCCTTCTTCAGCCGCAAGGCCAAGGAGAACAAGTTCGAGCTACCCGCGCCGGGTGAATACGCCATCGGCGCGCTGTTCATGCCGCGCGACACCGCCTGGCGCAACGTCATCAAGAGCATCATCGCCGACCAGATCAAGGCGGAGGGCCTGACCCTGCTCGGCTGGCGCGACGTGCCGACCGACAATTCCTCGCTCGGCGTCACCGTGAAGCCGACCGAGCCTGCCTGCATGCAGGTGTTCATCGGCCGCAATGGCGTTGCCAAGACCGAGGACGAGTTCGAGCGCCGGCTCTACATCCTGCGCAAGTCGATCTCGCAGGCGATCTACCAGCGCCGCGACCGCGGCCTTGCAGGCTATTACCCCTGCTCGATGTCCTGCCGCACCGTGATCTACAAGGGCATGTTCCTCGCCGACCAGCTCGGCAAGTACTACCCTGATCTGCACGAGAAGGATTTCGAGAGCGCGCTGGCGCTGGTGCATCAGCGCTTCTCGACCAACACCTTCCCGGCCTGGTCGCTGGCGCACCCCTATCGCATGATCGCGCATAACGGCGAGATCAACACGTTGCGCGGCAACACCAACTGGATGGCGGCGCGCCAGGCTTCGGTGAGCTCCGAGCTGTACGGCAAGGACATCAGCCGGCTCTGGCCGATCTCCTACGAGGGAGTCGGACACCGCCTGCTTCGACAACGCGCTCGAATTCCTGGTGCAGGGCGGCTACTCGCTGCCGCACGCCGTCATGATGATGATTCCGGAGGCGTGGGCCGGCAATCCCTTGATGGATGAGAAGCGCCGCGCCTTCTACGAATATCATGCCGCGCTGATGGAGCCGTGGGACGGCCCGGCCGCGATCGCCTTCACCGACGGCCGCCAGATCGGCGCCACGCTCGACCGCAACGGATTCGGCCGCGCGCTATCTCGTGACCAAGGACGACCGCATCGTGATGGCGTCCGAAATGGGCGTGCTGACCATCCCCGAGGACCAGATCATCACCAAGTGGCGCCTGCAGCCCGGCAAGATGCTGCTGGTCGACCTCGAACAGGGCCGCCTGATTCCCGACGACGAGATCAAGGCCGAGCTCGCCAAGAGCCATCCCTACAAGGAGTGGCTGGAGCGACCCAGATCGTGCTGGAAGAGCTGCCGAAGGTCCCGACCACGGGCGTGCGCTCCAACCTGTCGCTGCTCGATCGCCAGCAGGCGTTCGGCTACAGCCAGGAAGACATCGCCATCCTGATGACGCCAATGGCGGCCACGGGGGAGGAAGCCGCGGGCTCATGGGCAACGACACGCCGATCTCGGCGCTGTCGGACAAGGCCAAGCCGCTGTTCACCTATTTCAAGCAGAACTTCGCACAGGTCACCAACCGCCGATCGACCCCATCCGCGAGGAGCTGGTGATGAGCCTCGTCTCGATCATCGGGCCACTGCCGAACCTGTTCGACCTGCAGGGCATGGCCACCACCAAGCGCCTCGAAGCGCGTCAGCCGATCCTGACCGATGCGGACCTGGAAAAGATCCGCTCGATCCCGAGTGGCGAGTCGCACTTCAAGTCGCGCACGCTGGACACCACCTTCCACGCCGGCCTCGGGCGGCGGGTATGGACCAGGTGCTGGACGAGCTCTGCGCACGCGCGGAAGTCGCCGTGCGCGAAGGTGTCAACATCATCATCCTGTCCGACCGCATGGTCGGCACCGACCGGGTGCCGATCCCCTCGCTGCTGGCCTGCGCCTCCGTGCATCATCATTTGATCCGCACGGGCCTGCGCACCTCGGTTGGCCTCGTCGTCGAATCCGGCGAGCCGCGCGAAGTGCACACTTCGCTGCCTTGCCGGCTATGGCGCCGAGCGATCAATCCTTACCTCGCGTTCGAAACCATCATCGCGATGAAGGACCGCCTGCCCGGCTCGCTCGACGACTACGAGATCGTCAAGCGCTACATCAAGTCGATCGGCAAGGGGCTGCTCAAGGTGATGTCCAAGATGGGCATCTCGACCTACCAGTCCTATTGCGGCGCGCAGATCTTCGACGCGGTCGGTCCCAAGGCGATTTCGTCGCAAGTTCTTCGCCGGCACGCATACCCGCGTCGAGGGTGTCGGCTGGCGAGATCGCGGAAGAGGGTGCGCCGCCATGCCGACGCGTTCGGCGAGGCTCAGGTCTACAAGACCGCGCTCGATGTCGGCGGCGAATATGCCTATCGCAGCCGCGGCGAGGACCATGCCTGGACCGCCGAGTCGGTCGGCCTGCTGCAGCATGCCGCGCGCGGCAATTCGCAGGAACGCTATCGCGCCTTCGCCAAGATCCTCAACGAACAATCGGAGCGCCTTTTGACGCTTCGCGGCCTGTTCCGGATCAAGCGCGGAGGAAGAAAAGCGCAAGCCGATCCCGCTCGACCAGGTCGAGTCGGCCAAGGACATCGTCAGCAGTTTCGCCACCGGCGCGATGAGCTTCGGCTCGATCTCGCGCGAGGCGCACACCACGCTTGCATCGCCATGAACCGGATCGGCGGCAAGTCGAACACCGGTGAAGGCGGCGAGGAAGCCGACCGCTTCAAGCCGATGCCGAACGGCGATTCCATGCGCTCGGCATCAAGCAGGTCGCCTCCGGCCGCTTCGGCGTCACCACGGAGTACCTCGTCAACTCCGACATGATGCAGATCAAGATGGCGCAGGGTGCCAAGCCCGGCGAGGCGGCCAGCTGCCCGGCCACAAGGTCGATGCAACCATCGCCAAGGTACGGCACTCGACGCCGGGCGTCGGCCTGATCTCGCCGCCGCCGCATCACGACATCTACTCGATCGAGGATCTGGCGCAGCTCATCTACGACCTCAAGAACGTCAACCCGACGGGCGACGTCTCGGTCAAGCTGGTCTCCGAGATCGGCGTCGGCACGGTCGCCGCGGGCGTCGCCAAGGCGCGCGCCGACCATGTCACCATCGCGGGCTTCGAGGGCGGCACCGGCGCTTCGCCGCTGACCTCGATCAAGCACGCCGGCTCGCCGTGGGAGATCGGCCTTGCCGAGACCCATCAGACGCTGGTCCGCGAGCGGCTGCGCAGCCGCATCGTGGTCCAGGTCGACGGCGGCTTCCGCACCGGCGTGACGTCGTGATCGGCGCGCTGCTGGGGCCGACGAGTTCGGCTTTGCCACCGCGCCGTTGATCGCGGCCGGCTGCATCATGATGCGCAAGTGCCATCTCAACACCTGCCCGGTCGGCGTCGCCACCCAGGACTCCGGTTCCTGCGCAAGCGCTTCACCGGCCAGCCCGAGCACGTCATCAACTACTTCTTCTTCGTCGCCGAGGAAGTGCGCGAGATCATGGCCTCGCTCGGCTTCCGCACCTTCAACGAGATGGTCGGCCAGGTTCAGCTGCTCGACCAGACCAGCTGGTCGCGCATTGGAAGGCCAAGGGCCTCGACTTCTCCAAGCTCTTCGTCAAGCAGAAGGAAGAGAAGGGCCAGAAGATCTATCACTCCGAGCGCCAGAACCATCATCTGGAGGCTGTGCTCGACCGCACGCTGATCGAGAAGGCGACGCCGCGCTCGACCGCGGCGCGCCGGTGAAGATCGAGGCCGAAATCAACAGCACCAACCGCTCTGCCGGCGCGATGTGTCGGCGTGGTCGCCAAGATCTACGGCCATGCCGGCTGCCCACGACACCATCCATGTCAGCCTCAAGGGCACTGCCGGCCAGGCCTTCGGCGCGTGGCTGGCGCAGGGCGTCACCTTCGAGCTCGAAGGTGAAGCCAACGACTATGTCGGCAAGGGGCTCTCGGGCGGCAAGATCATCGTCAGGCCGCCGGCCAACAGCGGCATCGTGCCGGAAGAGAGCATCATCGTCGGCAACACCGTGATGTACGGCGCCATTCAGGGCGAGTGCTATCTCCGCGGCATCGCCGGCGAACGCTTTGCCGTGCGCAATTCCGGCGCGGTGGCGGTGGTCGAGGGCGCGGGCGACCATTGCTGCGAATACATGACCGGCGGCATCGTGGTCGTGCTCGGCAAGACCGGGCGCAACTTCGCGGCCGGCATGTCCGGCGGCATCGCCTATGTGCTGGACGAGACCGGTGACTTCGACAAGCTGTGCAATCTGTCGATGGTCGAGCTCGAGCCGGTGCTGTCGGAAGAGCTGATCAACGCCGGCACCTACAACCACTCCGGTGACCTCGAGGCGCATGGCCGGGTCGACGTCTTCAAGAACCTGCTCGACTCCGACGTCGAGCGGCTTCACGTCCTGATCTCGCGCCACGCCAAGGCGACCGGCTCCAAGCGCGCCGCCGATATCCTTGCCAACTGGAAGGAATGGCTGCCTAAATTCCGCAAGGTGATGCCGGTCGAGTACCGGCGCGCGCTGCGCGAACTGGCCGCCAACGCGGACGCCGAGCCGAAAATCTAAATCGGGGCGTAAGAAAACGATCTCATGGTGAGTGGGGCGCGAAGACCGCCTCGTAAATACACAAGGCCGTCGCCGACAGCTTTAATTACCAAATCAAACTGATCGCGATGCAACATTGAGGCGTGTTAGGCCTCGCCAGACGGACCGTGTTTCTTGGCGGCGGATCGAGGTCAAGCGACTGAAGACGCTGGAGGAGGAGAATGCGAAGCTGAAGAAGCTTCTGGCCGAGCAGATTCGATGCGGCTGCCCTTCGCGAGCTCCTTTCAAAGAAGGGGAGGGGGCCCCCCCGCCACGCGCGCTGCCGTCTGCAGGCTGTCATGAGCCTGTCGGTGCGGAGCGCCTGCTCAATCATCAGCGCGGACCGGAAGATGATCCGCTATCAGTCCAGCCGCCCGCTGGATGCGGAGCTGCGCGGCCGGTTGCGCGATCTCGCCACCGGGCGGCGGCGGTCGTTCGGCTACCGCCGGGTGTTCGTCCTCTTACGACGGGAAGCAGAGCCATGGGGGATCAGCCGGATCTACCGGCATTATCGGGAAGAAGCACTCGCGTCCGCAAGCGGTGAGCTCGCCGCAAGGCCGTGGGGACCCGGCCCCGATTCTGGTGCAGGCCAGGCCCAATGCACGCTGGTCGCTGGACTTCGTTCATGACCAGTTCGGCATGGACGGCACTTCCGCATTCTCAACATCGTCGATGACGTGACCAAAAAGTGCCGGGGGGCTGTTCCGGATACGTCGGTCTCGGGCCAGCGCGTCGCCCGCGAGCTGACGTTCGTCGAGCGACGGGGCAAGCTACGGATGATCGTGTCCGACCATGGCACCGAGTTTCACCTCCAATGCCATGCTGCCTGGTGCAAAGGACACAATCATCGACTGGTACTTCATTGCGCCCAAAAAGCCGATGCAGAACGGCTTCATCGAAAGCTCCAACGGCTCGATGCGTGACGAACTCCTGAACAAGACCCCGTTTTCGATCTTGACGACACCCGCGCCAAGATCGTCCGCTGGGTCGCTGACTACGATATCCGGCGCCCTCACTCGTCGCTAAATACCTCACCCAGCGGCCTATGCCGTCCAACTCACCGCAAGGACGACCGGTTACGCAAACCCGACCAGCTCCGCCGATCGTCCGCTGCTACACACGCGCCGCTCAGCGTACAAAACCCTGAGCCTCTAACCGCTGCCGGATGAGTGGCAGGTCATGCCGATTATACAAGGATTGATCTGTCCAGGATCAACTTATCGCCCCGCCGCTCGGGGTACTGCGATGCGTCTCGTTTGGATGCCGAGCCACGAGATGCTTGCGGATTTCCAGGCTGTTATGGCTCAAGCCGAAGGTAAGAACTGCTGAATCGCGCGCTGTTGGCATGTGATCACCAAACAGTTGCGGGGAGACTTGATATGAATGGGCTGCTTCATCAGGTCTGACAGCTGTTTAACTGCATCGATGATCATCACTGGTCGACTCCCGGCGGACCTCCTGATGTGAGGCGGCCTAATGGGCACGTCACCTACGACTCGCTGGAGAGTTTGATTGATTGTCTCACTAGCGACGCGCCGATCAGACGAGTGACTCCTCGCCTTCCGTATTTGAAAGGAACAATCAGGCGTTGGTACGACAGCTGAACTTTGTCGTTCAAATGGGGGCGAAGAATCTTGGCATCGACCTCATCTAGGCGAGGTTGGTGCGTTTCTAGGACGGACTCGTACATACGATGCACCCATCGCCCATATTCATAATCCGGTTGTTCATCAACCGGAATGCCGGGCGCATTCTCCCGCCAGGTCTTGCTGAAGATTTCGAAGCCGGCTCCGAGATCGATAATGGTGAGGCGACCAGCCACGGCCTCAATTGCGGCGAACCTGACCGCGGCTGGGGAGCACAACGCCTTCTTCAGAGCTGTCAGATCGGCGGTTCGGTCCGAACAGTCCCAGTAGGACAAAAGCATGGATAGTGGACCTTGGCAGCCTACCAAAGTCTCAATCGGCATCTGCCTGTATCGAATGTTTGTCGCCGCTCGCTGGCAAGGCTCGCCTAGCCGCTGATTTATATATGTGACCGCTTGCGAACGAGTTGAAAACAACTTGTCGGCGAGGTCTACCGAATTTGAAATGACCATTCGCTCCACCCCAAGGTCGCTGACAAGATTGATCGCCGCAGCAACGCTGACTGGGGTGGCAGTCTCAAACCGGATTCGTATCTGTGCCGACCCGGGGCGGAACAGAGCAACTGTCACGAAACCCATATTATTGATGAGATAACTCAGGAAATCGAATTCGGTCACTGGGTAGTGTAGAAAACATTTACGCAGAGCTGAAGAACATGCGTCCCAAGCGTGGCCGCGATCGTCCAGTACGATTGTCCGCATGAGGGCCTCACGGCAAATCTGAGTGCCATTGTTTGCGCCAACTATGCGACTACAAAACATCGCGCCCGCGCGCTTGCACAGTACCGCCGGCAGCTGGCAGCTGCGAAACAAGATGCCAATCCAATGCAAGCATCAACCTGCCGAAGTTGGTAGCCCAGAATGGGCCCGCACGACGGGACCTCATTGGCTGCGGGACATTCCTACCAGGGCTGGTCATTGATCGTCTGTAGCGGTCGTGTATCAACTCGTGAATGATGAAAACGGTCGGGAAATGGTCGTCTGATACTGAAATCAGTCGCCGAACAACCCGCAGAGAGTTCTTATGCATTTCCAGTCAATATCGCTCATCCCCGACACTCACGACGATCTGATTCTAATCCCCAGGGTCGAGGCGGAGATCGCGCGATATGGCATGAATGAGAGGCTGAGTCGCGCCTATACCGTCCCTTCGACGATCAGCCCGATCCAAGGCCGCTACCGGAGACCAGGATCATTACCGGCGCTGTTGCAGACATGTTTGACGCGCTGGTTGCGTCATTGAGCGATACCCGGCTGGAGCCCGACCTCGATGATCTCCTCTGGCCGACGGTCAACCTGTTCCATCGCGCCGTCGAACGCATCGAGCGCCAGCTCGACGTCAACGAACAGGCGCAGCAGAAGAGCCAGCGCGAGCAGAACGGCTCGGAAGTGCGCTCGGTCGAGCTTGAGCGCCTAACCGCCGAGGGCATCTCGCTGATCGAGCGCCGCAACTGTCTCGAACTCTTCCGCGACCAGGCGATCGAGCGCTTCGAAGTCCACACGGGGTCTGCTTGGCGCCCACGGTCGGGATCACTGGTCAGCCATCGCACGCTCACCGCGGCGATAATCGATTCCCGCGACTTCATCGCAGCCAAGCGCCGCTCGGAAACCGAGATCATGGTGCCGCCGGGTCCGAAGATCGCCCTGACCGGTGGGCTCGACTTCAACGACTATAGCCTCGTCTGGGATCGGCTCGACAAGGTGCACGCCAAGCATCCCGACATGGTTCTGCTGCACAGCGCTTCACCGAAAGGCGCCGAGCTGATCGGCTCCAAATGGGCAACCAGCAAGTGCCACAGATCGCATTCAAACCGGATTGGACCAAACACGCCAAGGCAGCGCCCTTCAAGCGCAATGACGCGATGCTCGAACTGCTGCCGATCGGCGTCCTGCATTTCCCCGGCACGGGCATTCAGGACAACCTTGCCGATAAGGCAAAGCGGCTTGGCATTCCGGTCTGGAAGTTTGGCGGCGCGTGAGCGCCGTCTTGCCGTCAACCGACGAGTGGCGAGGCCGCACCCGCCGTAACTCCGCCTCGTTTTGTTTATACGTCGGCGGCTGGGCTGCGGTGGTGGTGGAAGGCGCGAGCGCTCACACGCGTGCCTTGGAGCCACCACCATGCTCGCCCTCGGGCTTCTTCTCAATATTGCTGGTATCGGCCTATTTGCTGGCTGATCGTTGTGCTAGCGGTCTATGCGCTGCGCTTTTTGTTGCGATCAATATCGGATTGATGGCGTTCAACAGCGGTGCGGGCATTGTCGGCGCACTGCTCGTCGGCACAGTTTGCGCTGTGCTCACACTCGCAGCCGGCCAGCTGGCCATTACCCTTAGCCGCCACGTGGCCCTGCGACTTGCAATTGCGGCCGTGTTCGTCGTTCCCGCGGCCGTTGCCGGCTATCACGTGGTGTTCGCGCTCTCACAGATCGGAGCGCCGTCGCTGGCTTGGCGCGAGGTCTTCGCATGGCTGGGCGCGGTTTGCATCGGCTCGTCAACATTCACGCGCTTGACGCTCATCTCGAAGACCCGCCCGATCGAGCCGGAAAGGACGGGCGGAGAGCCGTCCCGCCCCGTTCTCACGGCCGCGGCAAACGAGGGATGAACTTTCCGCGCTTTTGTCGTCGAACAGGTCGCAGAATAAGCACCCTCGACGATGGATGATGCTCACCAGAGCAGAGGAGGCGGACGGTCCTCTCAGAAACCTTCGAACACGTGCTGGAGATTTCCGATCCGGCACACATAGCTGCCACGGCTGGACCCGCCGCACCGCTTGACCGCTTTGCCGGGACGATGCCGCCCATTCCCGCAGATTGTTTCTCTTCCTTCCCGAACCGTTCCGACCTCTTGTGCAGAGGAACCGAAATTCGCCAAGCTTCTCCCGGGTTTGAGGTTCAGCACGCGGACGCACGAGGCCTCTTTGATGGCTCGATCTGGCCGAAGACCGGCTGCGCCTCGATCGGCTGAGCCGCAACGCCGTTGCTGCGACTTTCTTCCCCTGGGCTCACGCCCATTCCTCGCGAGACAAGAAAGTCTCTTCAACGGCGTCCTCCGCTGCGCTTCAGCCCGCGAGCGGGTGCGTCGCCGATCGTCCTCGCCCTTGAGATCGCCATCGAGGCCGCGGTGGTCGCGGGCTCGAAACACAACGGAGAAGCAAGATGGCTAATATCGGAACTTTCAAGAAGGTCGGCAATGATTTCCAGGGCGAGATCGTCACGCTGAGCTTGCAGGCTAGGGGCGTCCGCATCGTCGCCGAGACCAACCGCTCCAACGAGAACGCGCCCAGCCACCGCATCTATGTGGGTCGGGCCGAGATCGGCGCAGCCTGGTCGAAGCGCTCCGAAGAGGGCCGCGACTACCTCTCGATCAAGCTTGACGATCCCTCCTTCAACGCGCCGATCTACGCGAGCCTGTTCGACGACGAAGGTGGCGAGGGCTACAACCTGCTCTGGTCCCGGCCGCGCAAGAACGGCGAGTGAGATCCTCCGCCAAGCCCCGCCCGGTTCGCCGGGCGGGGTAATATCTCCATCGGAGAAGCATCTCGCTAATACGCGACACTGCGGTCGCATCCGCCGGTTGTCCGCAACTGCGGGCGTCAAGCTATCCCCGAGCAAAACCCTCGATCGTGCGGCGGACACGCACTTTGCCGGGACCAACGTGGTAGTCTTTTATCACAGCGCCTTCCAGAGCTTGCTCGGCCATGGTGGAGCGGTTGCGCTGGCGCAGGTAGTCGTGCCAGGTGTGGAAGTGATAGCGCTCGATCCACGCTTCTGGGTCTGCCATGTTTTGTGCGATCGACCAACCGTAGGCGCCATTGCGCTGCCTGACGAGCCGAAGCTCTTGCATGGCCTCCCGAAAGTCCGGAGCGTTTTTCTGCTCCACCCGATATTCGATCTCGATCACCACAGGTCCGTCGCGCCCCCTGACCGGCAACCGCACCTGCGGATCTTCGAGGAGGCTTCCCTCTTCGGCACCCTCACCAACAGAAGGCATCCGCAATCGTAGGCCGACCAGAGGAGATGCCAGCATCAGCGAGGCTGCGACAAGCAGCGCTGTTTCAACGCCGGCGATGTCGGTGAGATGTCCCCACCCCCAGCTGCCTATGGCAAGACCGCCGGATGCGGCGGCCTGGTACGCCGCCAGAGACCTCGCGGCAACCCAGCGGGGTGCAGAAAGCTGTACGCCGATGTTCAAGAGCGTCCAAGACAACGTCCACCCTGTACCAGCCAGAACCAATCCGAACGCAGCCATCAACGGATTGTGGCTTAGTGCCAGAGTTGCAATACCCGCTGCCATGGACAGCGTGCAGCATCTCATGGCGGCTTCGCTACTTAAGCGCTCGCGCACCAGCGAGATATTGATCGCTCCCAAAATGGCTCCCAGGCCAAAGGCGCCCAGCATCACGCCGTAAGTTGGCGCGCCACCGAGAAGGCGATCACGTACGACCACTGGCAACAGCGCCAGGATAGCTCCGCTGACCAACCCGAATATGATCGTTCGGACCAACACGATCATAATAGGTGGCGAGTTCGTGATGTACCGGACGCCCAACAGGATGGCATGGCCGAGCCGTTCCGGTGGGAGACGCGACCGCTCACTTGCGCGCTTCCATAGATAGAGCGCGGCGATAAGTGGCACGAACGAGATCGTGTTGAATGTGAACGCGGCTACGGTCCCGGCGGAGGCCACAATGATACCCCCGACTGCCGGACCTACGCTCCGCGCGATGTTGTAGCTGATGCCATTCAACGCAACTGCGGCGGGCAGGGCTTGTGGAGGCACTTGCTCGCCCACTGCCGCCTGCCACGCGGGTCCCAACATCGCGGTGCCACAGCCTGCTGCAAAGCAGAGACCAAGCAAGAGGTCCGGCGTAAGCAATCCCAGCAAAGCGAGTACCGCCAGCGTAGCGCTGGCGGTCAGTGCAATACCGAGTGAAATCAATGCCACGATGCGCCGGTCATGCAGGTCAGCAATTGCGCCGGCCGGAATCGCAATGAGCATCACCGGCAATCCGAGAGCGGTTTGGACCAGCGCGACCTTGTCCGCTGACGATGACATTTCGGTCATAGCCCAGGCCACCCCGACTCCCTGTACCAAACTACCGAGATTTGACACCAGGCTGGCGGTCCAGATGCGGCGGAACGTGCGGTGCCGCAGAGGGGCGGTAATGCGATCGGCCTTGGCAGAGTGGAGGCGAGCTTCAAGGTCAGGCGAGGTTGGCTCAGCTTCCTCGGTCGTCGACCGCTCTTTCGGCTTGCCCGGAGCCAGGACAGGGCCGTTCAATGAGCGAAGCGAATTATCTGGACACACGAAGGTCTGCCTTTCGGCGGACCTTTTCGCGGTCCTACCGATCCCTTAGAATCACACATTATACCCATGCCCGCCGAAGAATTGCAGTGACGAAGTCCTACTTCGCGCCGGATTGCCGCACCGAGAACAAATGCCCGTGAGGCGGGATAAAACATATCTGACATGTGCAGTGGCTCGACGATGAGCTGAGGGCCGCGATATCTGGTTCTCGGCGTCCGGGGGCCGTACTGATCAGTTCTCGCAGATGTCCTGCGGTACGTGCACGCAGCACTGGCCTGGGTCATCACCTGAATGGCCTTAATCTGCAACGGTGAGGCAGCGTTCACATGGATGACGCTGCTAGGATAGACGTACTCGACTGGACGGCCGAGGCGGTGAACTACCGACTCACCCAGTTATTGCGGCCGCGATGCGCAAAGCCGGACCGTTAGGACGTTCCTCATCGTCATACAGATTTCTAAGATTGGTAGCCGACGAGGCATGATGTCGTGTGAGCAGCTTAACGGCTTGCCTATGAAGTGCTACGAACAAGCAGCACCGATTATCACGTCTCGCCCCACATAGCTCCGGCGCCGGGACGAAGCGCACCGCTTGACCGGCTTTGCGGGGACGATGCCGCCCATTCCCGCAGATTGTTTCTCTTCCTTCCCGAACCGTTCCGACCTCTTGTGCAGAGGAACCGAAATTCGCCAAGCTTCTCCCCGGGTTTGAGGTTCAGCACGCGGACGCACGAGGCCTCTTTGATGGCTCGATCTGGCCGAAGACCGGCTGCGCCTCGATCGGCTGAGCCGCAACGCCGTTGCTGCGACTTTCTTCCCCTGGGCTCACGCCCATTCCTCGCGAGACAAGAAAGTCTCTTCAACGGCGTCCTCCGCTGCGCTTCAGCCCGCGAGCGGGTGCGTCGCCGATCGTCCTCGCCCTTGAGATCGCCATCGAGGCCGCGGTGGTCGCGGGCTCGAAACACAACGGAGAAGCAAGATGGCTAATATCGGAACTTTCAAGAAGGTCGGCAATGATTTCCAGGGCGAGATCGTCACGCTGAGCTTGCAGGCTAGGGGCGTCCGCATCGTCGCCGAGACCAACCGCTCCAACGAGAACGCGCCCAGCCACCGCATCTATGTGGGTCGGGCCGAGATCGGCGCAGCCTGGTCGAAGCGCTCCGAAGAGGGCCGCGACTACCTCTCGATCAAGCTTGACGATCCCTCCTTCAACGCGCCGATCTACGCGAGCCTGTTCGACGACGAAGGTGGCGAGGGCTACAACCTGCTCTGGTCCCGGCCGCGCAAGAACGGCGAGTGAGATCCTCCGCCAAGCCCCGCCCGGTTCGCCGGGCGGGCTTTCCGCACATCGGCGCGAATTCCATGGGCTCGGAATGCGAATCTTAATTTTGCGATGGATTCAGCACTAGCCACAGGTCGGCGCCACTGAGATCGGCAAACCCCTTCGCACCGGCCTGTTACGATCAGGGCCATCTCGCTCCAAAGACGGCCCACGCGTTACACAAGCGACGTAGGCGTATATCCCGCGATTGTCGAAACAGAGGGTGTTATTTCTTCTTGCGGTCAAGTCGGGTCGATTTGCGCCCTTTAGGCAATGTTTTATGGATCGTAGCGCCCTTTGGTAATGGAAGGAATAACTCGTTGAGTTGGACACCGAGGGTGTCAGCCAACCGGTCAAGCAAATCAATCGTAGGATTTTTCAACTTCCGCTCAAGACCACTCATATACGAACGATCTATTCCCGCGTCATAAGCCAATTGCTCCTGCGGAATACCGCGATCGACGCGTATCCGGCGTATATTCCAGGCTACGAGTGCGCGAGCTTTCATTTGCGCAGGCAGCCATTTGGTGGCCCATTAAACCACTGGATATGGCCCGACTATTTAAGTAGGCTCTCGATAGAGAGACCGTTCAGCACGCCATCACCAGAACATCCCGTGTCTCCCAAGGAGGTTGCTGGCGCAGCTGAAACGGTAAGACTTTTGTAGGCCGTTGGAGCCGTCGACGTGCGAACAGTGCTGTCCGAACCATCGTCGCACCTGTGGGAAGCGTCCTACCCTCACTTGGGGCAGGTGCTTTGGCTTTTTCGGAAACAGTTACTTCCGCTTGGCCAGTTTTCCTTCGTTTCGCGCCTCCTCGTCCGGCGCGATGAGATCAACCGGAGTGACGCCCAACGCACTGGCGAGCTGGAACAGGCTTACGACGGTTGGATTGCGGCGGCCGCGTTCCAAGTCGCTGATGTATTGTTGAGTAAAGCCGGACAGGTCGGCGAACTTCTCCTGCGTAAAGCGCTTTTGCTTCCGCAGCTTTGCGAAATTCCGGCCGACCAACTTGCGCATGTCCATTCGCGCAAGTTGCGTCTTACATACTATGAGGTTTATCTCCTATAGTATGTATCTGCACCGACCCCGGAATACGACTAAAATGAGACCGCTCGTCAATCGCGCGTCCAGGAACCTTGCAATTATTCGATGTTTGTTGTCAGCCCATGACCAAGTTCAACTTAAATCCCGAAGTGGCCGATGCCCCTCCCGCTGGGGACGCCATGACCTCCTACGACGAACAGCATGTCGTAACCTACATGCGCCTTCTGCAGGCGGAGAGCGAGGGGGCCGATTGGTCCGAGGTCGCTCGGATCGTGTTGCACATCGACTCCGATCGCGAGCCGGAGCGTGCGCGTACTGCATACCAGACACATGTTCAGCGCGCGAAGTGGTTGACCGAACAGGGACGTCTGTTGCGCGGACCTAGATCAACCTAGAATAGTTTTCTAGACGGCTTTGGTTCTGACGACACCTTTTTCTCGGCACTCGGGCGTGGTGACTCACGTGCACCACGTGGTGACAAGCTGGCATCTTTTCCCAAAGGCCTGTTCGCAGCTATTGCGCCGTCATCGTTGTTAGCTCTTTGCAATGAGGCGGATGTTATGGCCCAAGTCGATTGGCGCTCCCCGGACTCCTACGACTACCTGAATAATGCTGACCCCACTGATATCGCTTGGGAGTTCGTGCGTCGCAATCCTGAATACCAACGTGACTACCAGGCTGTGATCGCCAAGAGCCCGACGGGTGAAGTCACCGAGGAATTCAGGAGGAAGTGGGGCATCTGCTTTCGCCCATGACCCGCAGCGGTCCTTTGATCAACAGACAATCTTTTGGGCGCCCGAGGCGCTGCCGGATGTCGTCCCGGTTGCGGTAACGACGTCAGGCGCTGACCCGAGTGCGCCAGATCTACCTCTATTCAACGTCTCGACGGCCGAAATGCGTCGCGCCGCTGATGGGTGGCACGCCGTGCTGCGCATCGGGACCGTGAACCACCGTGTCTGGTTGAAGGATGAACCTTCCATTGGTCATCGCTATGCCGCCAAACTTCCCTTCGATGAGAACTTGCCGCCGCGAGCGCATGCAGCTCGCAGATTGTGGCGCGCGCTCAACGGACGCGCGGCAGGCCCCGCTTTCCACGAACTTTCCAAACAGCGCCGGGATCGCCTAAGGCAAGTCGCGCGTGCGCTCGACGCACGTCATGCCGGTAGCAGCTATCGTGTGATCGCGTTGGCACTGCTTGGAAAGAAAAGCGTCCCAAAGCAAGCCTGGAAGACCCACGATTCCCGTAGCCTCATCATCCGTCTGGTACACGACGGCTTCTCCTTGATGCGGGGCGGCTATTGCAGGCTTCTGCGCTCCGGGCGCAGGAACAAATAGCCTCATCGCGGGGGTGTCGAAACATGCACCCCCGATCTTCGGCATCCCCCTCCGAAGCCCTGCTTCTCCAAGATGACCACACCCACGCCGGCGCCCTCATGGGTGGTGCGCCGCCATCTTGGAGCTCTCAAATGCCCGATCCGACCGCCGGACTTCCTCCGCGTTTCCTGCGCACTCCCGAGGCTGCACGCTACCTCGGCCTGTCTGGCCGCACGCTGGAAAAACATCGCACTTACGGTACGGGGCCGACCTACCGGAAGATCGGCGGCCGCGTCGTCTACGCCTTGGACGACCTGAAAGCGTGGGCCGATCTCGGCGCCAAAACGTCCACTTCTGACCCTGGCAAAGACACGGTGCTGCCGGCCAAAAAGCATTCGCAACTACGTCGTTATGCCGGCCAGGAACACCGCTGATGGTCGCTCTGAAGGCAATCATCATGCGACGCATTCAGCAAGCCGACCGCCATCAGCTTGAGCTTTTCCGCGCCCTGCCGGGAGATCTTGCTCCACGCGATGCGCAGGATCTGATGGCTTATCCATTCTTTTCGCTGGCTAAGACCAAAAGGATCGTGCCCATCGATTTCTGCGCCGGAACAACCTCAATCCGCGTCGAAGCTGTCCCGGAGCACGGCATGGCAACGATCTGGGACGCCGACGTCCTGATTTGGGCTGCCTCCCAGATCGTCGAAGCTCGCGATGCCGGTCTGAAAACATCACGCCTGATAGCCGCAACGCCATATGAGATTCTGACGTTCGTCGGCCGCGGCACCAGCGCACGCGACTACGACCGGCTGAAGGCAGGTCTTGACAGACTTCAGTCAACGACCGTGCTGACCTCGATCCGTCAACCCGCAGAACGGCGGCGGCACCGCTTCTCCTGGATTAACGAGTGGAAGGAAGCCGCTGATGCATATGGCAGACCATTTGGGATCGAACTGATCCTGCCAGATTGGTTCTATGCCGGCGTGATCGATGACGCTCTCGTTCTGACGATCGACCGCGCCTATTTCGACCTGACAGGTGGCCTTGAGCGCTGGCTTTACCGGCTGGTGCGCAAGCACGGCGGCCGGCAGCGCGGCGGCTGGAGCTTCGACCTTGCCCATCTTCATGCCAAGTCCGGCAGCCTCTCGCCGCTCAAGCATTTTGCCTACGACGTTCGACAGATTGTCCAGCGGCAGACATTGCCGGGCTATCGGCTCGTCCTCACGCGCGATCCAAACGGCCGCGAGCGGCTGAACTTCGCCTCGATCCCAAACCTTCCCGTTACGGCGCGCCTGTCGGCGCGTCGTTCGGGACCAATTTCAGGGGACAACCTGTGAATCAGCTCGTGCTATCGGGGACCGCAACCCTCGTGCCATCAGGGACCAGATCATCGTGCTATCGGGGACCGAAAGCGAACCTAAAGGCTTGTGAACGCGCGCTTTCCTGGCCCCCTAACTTTACTAACCAGAAATCCTTCGGATTTCTTCTAACGGAACTCGCTGTTGCCCACATTGTGGAAGAGCGGCAGTGGCACGGACGGTCGAGCTGCCTTCAGGTTCAAATCCCGCAATCGTCCGTCCTCATCACTAGCCGTTGGCTTTTCGAGCTTCCGGGAGAGACAGCATGAGCGATCTCACCGAGGTGGAAGTGCTGTGGCTGGAGAAGCGGATCGAGAACCGGGTTCGATTTGGCCGCAATGTCGAGGAACGGAAGCTCGATCGCCATCGTCGCGTCCTGGCATTTGCTCCAGGCAGCATCTTTGCGTTCGTTCGTTGGACGTCGAATGATTTCGGGACGGTGATTTCGCGCATTGATATCCTGCGTGCCGTCGCCGCGGGTCAGCGCTGCTCGACCGTGCCCTATGTGAAGCCAGGAGGCGACATTCTGCTTCGCCTTTCTGGCTGGCCGAAGGTCGAGCGCGTGCTGCAGATGATCGATGCCGTCGAGGCACTTGGTATCGATCCGGCTGATGTCGCCCCAGATCATTGGCAGCATGTCCACAACCGTCTTTCCGTCAATGAAAGCCCACGTCCCTACACGAAAGCTCGCCATCAGGCCTGGCTTCGCCGGCGGAGGATCATCCGATGAGAGGGCGGATGATGACGCTGCTTGCGATGTGCGGGGCTGCCGCAGCGATCGCCGTAACCATCGTGGAAGGGCGAACGCCGGCCTTCATCTGGAATGCATCGCCGAGCGTGCCCATCGGCCTTTACCGCCTGCGTTCCGCAGAGACTTTGTATGTCACGGAGCTGGTTGCGGTTCAGCCGCCTGAACCGCTGGCGAGCTTCCTCGACCTGAAGGGCTATTTGCCGCTCGGCCTTCCTATGCTCAAACGTATCCTCGCGCTCCCCGGGCAGACGGTTTGCAGAACAGGCCTCGCCATCTCGGTGGACAACATTGCTATGGGTGAGGCGCGTGAGCGTGACGGCCGCGGCCGTCCGCTGCCAGACTGGCAGGGCTGCCGCGTCGTCGGGCCGGCCGAGCTCTTTCTCATGAACTGGCAATCGGATGAGTCCTTCGACGGCCGGTATTTTGGCTTTCTTCCAGCCGCAGCCGTGATCGGCCGTGCGGACCCGGTGTGGACCTCGGAGGAGTGATGAGGTGTGTTCGTCATATTCATTTCACCATGCGCTTGTTCGATGGACCGCAAGGCCCTTTCTCCATTCCGGCTCCTCCATGCAAAGGCGATGTTAGGGAGGAACACCTCCCGCTGCTGAATGGCGCGCACAAAGGCTTTCTCCATCGGGAAGAGGCGCGCAGGAGGACGTACCTGGCACAGTTTGGCGCGCGCCTGTTCGCTGCACCCTTCCTGTTGCTCGTGCTCGCGCTTTGCAGTGCTTCGGTCGCCGAGGAGACAGCAACAGGGGCGGAGCACGAAGGGGCCCAGCCATTCGAAACCTTCATCATCGAAGCTTCACAGCGTTTTTCCATTCCAGTCTCCTGGATTGTCGAGGTGATGGCTGTCGAAAGCACTGGAGACGTTCGTGCCAGATCGCCCAAAGGCGCCATGGGGCTGATGCAGCTCATGCCCGACACCTGGGCCGAATTGCGCCGCCGGCACGCCCTCGGCAGCGATCCGTTCGACCCCCGTGACAACATCCTGGCAGGAACGGCGTATCTGCGTGAAATGCTCGACCGCTTCGGACCGAACGGCGTATTTGCTGCCTATCACGCAGGACCGCTGCGCTATCAGGAGCATCTTGCCGGGCGTCCATTGCCTGTCGAAACCCAAGCCTATGTGAAGAGGCTTGGGTCCGTGCTGGACGTCGATCAGCAACCGACCTGGAAGGCTGGCGTCACGTCATCAGCATCGTCGCTGCTCATTCCGCAGTCAACTCATAAGCCAACTGACATGCCGAGAACGGACGACCGGTCGATAAGGATTGTGCCTTCGGCAGACATCATGAACGCTATCTCCTCGCGAGATATTCTGCGGATCGTTCCAAGCTCGACTGGTCTATTCGTGGCGCGGACCGATTCTCGCACCATGCAATGATCAGAAGCGCGGTTGCGGAGCGGAACACATGTCAGCGAGCGATCGGCGAGAAGTGAGAGGGGCGGAGGTGAACGACCGTAAGCGTCCGGCATCTGCATACGGCATATGGGCGATGCCTTCGGCCCGCGCTCTACTCGTCGCTTCGCTCCTCACCGAGCCACCCTATGGGTGTCTCGGCCCTTCGGGTAACGATCGCTATCGCAAGCGCTCGCAAACAGTGTGCGCTTCGCAAACTAACTGCCACGTCGCGGCTGTTTTTTTCCCAATGAATCGGCCACCAGCCGACGTGTTTCTGCAGGCGCTGTTGGAGGATCCACCACAATGAATCCCAACTGCTCTTTGCCGTAAATCTCCCTCCTTTGCAGGCGAAAAGGCAGGAGATTTGTCTGCTGATCCGTGGACCAGCAGACGAAATGTTCGTCAACTAGAGGAAGGAAGAGCGAGTAACAAAGAACGACGGGCTAGGGCAAGATAAAAGCGGCTCGCCCGTCGAACGCCAAGCCATTGCCATGGCTTGGGTTCTGGCGTGCCGATCGGTCGTGGCGCGTGCCGCGCTTTGAACATTCACAAGCAAATTCAATGCATCTTTCGGTACTGACTAAGATTTACGAGGAAAGAACGACCGTGAATACCAAGGACAGCGAACTTCACATCCGGCCCGGCCGCATCCGCAGCACGCGCGCGCCCAAGGCCAAGAGCTTCTTCAATCAGGTACTGCAAGCGGCGCAGAAGGCGGGCCACACCTCCGCCTCCTCGATGAGCCGCGGAGGACGCGTCGGGCGCTCGACGTTCGGCCGCGGCCGGCTCCAGTTTGCCCGCAACCGTCTGTTTAGCGCTGCGCGCCGCGTGACCGTGAAGGCGCGGGTCGCGCGGCATAAGGGATTGGCATTCGGCTCGGCATCACTCGCGGCGCATATCTCGTACCTCCGGCGCGATGGCGTGACCCGCAGCGGCGAGAGAGCCTCGCTGTTTGACGCCGAACGCGAAGAGGTTGATGGCAGCGCCTTCGCCGAGCGTTGCAAGGGCGATCGGCATCATTTTCGATTCATCATCGCACCCGAGGACGGGGGCGAGATGAGCGATCTGAAAGCGTTCACGCGCGATCTCGCCAGGCAGATGAAGGCGGACCTCGGCACACGGCTCGACTGGGTCGCCGTCGATCACTGGAACACGGACAATCCACACATTCACCTGCTTGTTCGCGGGGTCAGCGACAACGTTGAGGACCTCGTGATCTCCCGCGACTATATCAGCCAGGGACTACGCTCTCGCGCGGAAGAGCTGGCATCCATCGAGCTCGGGCCCAAAGCCGAGCACGAGATCCGCAGGGCTCTCGAACGCGAAGTCTTCGCCGAAAGATGGACACGGCTCGACCGCGAGATCCGTCTGGCTGCCGACGAGACCGGCTATCTCGACCTGCGGCCCGATCGGGAAGGGATATCTGACCCCGAAATCCGCCGCCTTATGATCGGGCGCCTTCAGCATCTGCAAAAGATGGGCCTTGCCTCATCGGCGGTACCCGGTGAGTGGATGGTGGGTTTGGACGCAGAACCCCATCTCAGAGACCTTGCAATTCGGGGCGATATCATCAAGACCATGCATCAAGCGATGACAGAGCGGGGACAGGAACGAAGTCTCTCGGAATTCGCCGTTACGGGGGAAAGAACGACCGCACCGATTATCGGGCGATTATTGGCAACCGGGCTACACGACGAGCTCACCGGCGAAGCCTATGCGCTCATTGATGCGACCGACGGACGGCTCCATCACGTCCGCTTTCGTGGTCTTGAGGCATTCGAACAGGCGCCCCCCATTGGCGGCATTGTCGAAGTCAGGCAGTTCGGTGGGATGGACGAGCAGCGGCCGACGCGCGTGCTCGCCAATCGCTCGGATTTCGATCTTCCCGCGCAAATAGGTGCGCCGGGAGCAACCTGGCTCGACCACCGACTGGTCGAGCGCGATTCGATGCCGCTCGCCTTGGGCGGCTTCGGGCGGGAGGCTCGGCAAGCGATGCAGGCGCGAGCCGAACATCTTGCAGAAGCAGGGCTCGCACACCGAGCGGGAGGGCGCATCATCCTGCAACGCGATCTCCTCAATACGCTGCGGCGCCGGGAGCTAGAGGCGGCCGGTGCCGAAATCGCGGCCGAGACCGGCTTGCCTCACGCGCAAGCCGCAGTCGGTGAGCAGGTCGCAGGAACATACCGAAAGAGCCTGTCCCTCACGTCGGGCCGCTTTGCATTGATCGACAATGGGCTTGGCTTTCAACTCGTCCCCTGGACGCGCGAACTGGAAAAACGCCTCGGCCAGCATGTGACGGGAAGCGTTAGGGATGGCGGTGGGATCGAGTGGAGTTTCGGCCGCAAGCGCGACCTCGGTCTTTGATTTCCTTGGCCAGAGCGTCATTCAGCGAAGGAGAGCCTTGTCGATGTCCGGAACCAAGATCTTGTGGGGGCAGCTCGTGGCTGTCGGCGCGATCGTCCTGCTCACGATCTGGAGCGCGACGGAGTGGACGGCCTGGCGCTTGGCCTTCCAACCCGAGCTCGGTCTGCCCTGGTTCAAGATGTATGGATTTGCGGTCTATTACCCGCCCGAGTTCTTCTGGTGGTGGTTCGTGTTCGACGCCTATGCACCTGACGTATTCACCGAGGGCGCCTACATCGCCGCCTCTGGAAGCTTTCTCTCCATCGCCGTGGCCATCGCCATGTCTGTCTGGCGCGCCCGGGAGGCCAAGGACGTTGCCACCTATGGCTCGGCCCGATGGGCCAAGCTTGAGGAGGTGAGGGCGGGAGGTTTGCTGAGCGCGGACGGGGTTGTGCTTGGCCGACTGGAGAAGAACGACCTGCGTCACGATGGGCCCGAGCACGTCCTCTGCTTTGCTCCAACGAGGTCCGGCAAGGGCGTCGGGCTCGTCGTCCCCTCGCTGCTGACATGGCCGCACTCGGCCATCGTGCACGACATCAAGGGTGAGAACTGGCAGCTCACAGCCGGGTTTCGGTCGAAGCACGGCCGTGTGCTGCTGTTCGATCCGACCAATGCCAGATCATCAGCCTATAATCCGCTTCTGGAGGTCCGGCGCGGGGAGTGGGAGGTCAGGGACGTCCAGAACGTCGCAGATGTGCTCGTAGACCCCGAGGGCTCGCTCGACAAGCGGAACCATTGGGAGAAAACCAGTCATTCCCTGCTCGTCGGGGCAATCCTTCACGTCCTCTATGCCGAGCCCAATAAGACGCTCGCCGGCGTCGCCGCTTTTCTATCGGATCCCAAGCGGCCGATCGAAACGACGCTGAACGCGATGATGACGACAGCACACCTCAAGGACCAGGGGCCGCATCCGGTCGTCGCCTCTACGGCAAGAGAGCTGCTGAACAAATCCGAGAATGAACGCTCGGGTGTGCTTTCGACAGCGATGTCCTTCCTCGGACTTTATCGGGATCCCGTCGTCGCCGAAGTGACAAGCCGCTGCGATTGGCGGATCGCCGACCTTATCGCAGACAACTGCCCCACCACGCTCTACCTGGTCGTGCCGCCCTCGGATATTTCGCGAACCAAGCCACTAGTCCGCTTGATCCTCAACCAAATCGGGCGGCGGATCACCGAGGACCTTCAGGATAAGGATCGCCGTCACCGCGTGTTGCTGATGCTGGATGAATTTCCAGCTTTGGGACGACTTGATTTTTTCGAGTCGGCACTGGCTTTCATGGCCGGCTACGGCATCAAGGCGTTCCTCATTGCCCAGTCGCTCAACCAGATCGAGAAGGCCTACGGCCCGAATAACGCGATCCTAGACAACTGTCATGTCCGGGTAAGCTTTGCGACCAATGATGAGCGCACCGCAAGGCGCGTCTCCGATGCGCTAGGCACGGCAACCGAAATACGCTCCATGAAGAACTACGCCGGCCATCGGCTCAACCCATGGCTCGGCCATCTCATGGTCTCTCGCCAAGATACCGCGCGGCCGCTTCTGACCCCGGGAGAGGTCATGCAGCTGCCGCCGTCAGAGGAGATCGTGATGGTGGCAGGCACTCCTCCAATCCGTGCGAGAAAAGTGCGCTACTACGAGGATGAGCGATTTGCCGAGCGCGTACTTCCCCCGCCAGATCCCGTCAAGATCCGAAGGTCTTCTCGCGCCGACAGCTGGTCAGGGCTGAAGGCCGCTATTCCCGATAAGACGCCCGCGGACATTGGCGGTGGCGACGCTGACACGGCCAATGGCGGACTGCGGCGAGAGCCCGAGCTTCCGGATCACCTCGCCATCGTTAAGGAAACGACGGAGGTCGCGCCGGCCGAGGAATTCGCCGTGCTGGAAGACGACGAAGATGCCGCGCGCCAGTCGCGCCTGCTGCGGCAGAAGATGCGCGGCGTTGCGCGGAAAGCCGCACTCGACCCGAATGATGGCATTGAATTGTGAGAAGATCATGCGCAACCGCATGAACGTCTACTTCCCTCCAGAGCTGTTGGCACAGATCACGGAACTTGCCGATCGAAAAAACATCTCACGCTCTGCAATCGTCGAGGCGGCAGTCAGCTCGTTCCTGTCCCCAGATGGCTCGGACCGGCGGGAAGCCGCCTTTTCGCGTCGTCTCGACAGGATATCGCGCCAAATGCAACGCCTCGAACGCGACCTCGGACTTACCGCTGAAACTCTGGCTCTGTTCGTGCGGTTCTGGTTGACAGTCACGCCCCCGCTTCCCTCCGACGCCCAGGCTGCCGCCCAAGCCAAGGGGCGTGAGCGCTTCGAGGGTTTTGTCGAGACGCTCGGCCGTCGCCTGCAAAAGGGGCAGAGTTTTCTGCGCGAGATTCCCGAAGATATCGTTCGGCAGCCGGCGGACGGAGACAGCAACTGACATCGGTTGTTGAGGCTTTGCGCCAATGTTTCTCTTTCTACGCTAGCCTACGATCCGACGAGCCACGTTGTTGCGTCATCTTCCATCGTGGTTTTTCTAATCGTCCCCATCTGAGGCGCTCGTGGGGGGCGCTCTCAAGCGAATGGGGCTCTCGTGATAATCCAGTCGGCTCAAGCGGAGGCGATCTCGCGCGGCGCGCGCATGCTGCGCAGCGCGCTCGGGCCTGCGGTCGCGCGCTATCTCGAAGACGATGCCGTCATCGAAGTGATGCTCAATCCCGATGGGCGGCTCTGGATCGACCGCCTGTCCGGCGGTTTGGAGGATACCGGCCAGCAGCTGTCACCTGCGGACGGGGAGCGCATCATTCGGCTGGTCGCGCATCATGTCGGTGCAGAGGTCCATGGAGCTGCTCCCCGGATCTCGGCCGAGCTGCCGGAAACCGGAGAGCGGTTCGAGGGATTGTTGCCGCCGGTCGTGGCTCGGCCGACCTTTGCGATCCGAAAGCCAGCGGTCGCTGTCTTTACGCTCGACGATTACGTCGCCGCCGGGATCATGCGCGCCGGTCAAGCCGCGATGCTGCGGGACGCCGTTGCCGGGCGACAGAACATCCTCGTCGCGGGCGGCACGTCGACAGGCAAGACCACGCTGACCAATGCGCTGCTGGTGGAGGTTGCCAAGACCTCCGACCGGGTCGTTCTGATCGAAGATACCAGGGAGCTGCAATGCCTGGCAGCAAACCTCGTGTCTCTGCGAACCAAGGACGGCGTGGTCTCGCTGTCTGACCTCGTGCGCTCTTCACTTCGGCTGCGGCCGGATCGAATTCCAATCGGTGAGGTCCGAGGCGCGGAGGCGCTCGATCTCCTCAAGGCCTGGGGCACGGGGCATCCCGGCGGCATCGGCACGATCCACGCAGGTTCTGCGCTCGGGGCGCTACGTCGCCTGGAGCAGCTCATCCAGGAGGCGGTCGTCACCGTCCCGCGCGCGCTCATTGCCGAGACCATCAATGTCATCGCCGTCCTTTCGGGGCGCGGCGCCGATCGCCGCCTTGCCGAGCTCGCCCGCGTCGAGGGCATCAGTGCGGGCGGCGACTACAGTCTTTCACCAGCAGGAGATCTCAAGTGAACCATCGCCTCCAGACTTCGCAAGCTTTCACCCTGGCCTTGATTGCCATGACCACGACCGCTACCCCCGTCATGGCCGCCGGCTCCAACATGCCCTGGGAGCAGCCGCTCAACCAGATTCTGCAATCGGTCGAGGGGCCTGTCGCCAAGATCATCGCGGTCATCATCATCGTGGTCACAGGCTTGACGCTGGCCTTCGGCGATTCGTCCGGCGGCTTTCGCCGGCTGATCCAGATCGTCTTCGGCCTGTCGATTGCCTTTGCGGCTTCGAGTTTCTTCCTGTCGTTCTTCTCGTTTGGCGGCGGCGTGGTGATCTGATGCAGGAGGGCGTCGCAGGCTTCCTCGTGCCGGTGCATCGCGCATTGACCGAACCGATCCTGATGGGCGGAGCGCCGAGAGCTGTTGCGATCGTCAATGGCACGCTCGCAGCGGCACTTGGATTGGGATTGCGCCTGTGGATCGCGGGCCTGCTGCTCTGGGCGCTCGGCCACGCCGCAGCTGTATGGGCCGCAAAGCGCGATCCCGCTTTCGTCGAGGTCGTACACCGCCACCTGCGAATTCCCGCTCATTTCGATCTTTAGGAACCTTTCCCATGTTGAATCTTGCCGAATATCGCAAGTCGAACACCCGCCTTGCGGACTTCCTTCCCTGGGCCGCGTTGGTCGATGAGGGCATTGTCCTGAACAAGGATGGCTCGTTCCAACGCACGGCCAAATTTCGCGGGCCCGATCTCGACAGCGCGGTACCGGCGGAGCTCGTCGCAGTCGCCGGCCGGCTCAACAATGCGCTGCGCCGCCTTGGCTCGGGCTGGGCGGTCTTCGTCGAAGCCCAGCGTCACTCCGCGGGAGCATACCCGCCGAGCATGTTCCCGGACGTCGCCTCCGCGCTCGTTGACGCCGAGCGCAAGGCCCAGTTCGAGGAGGAGGGCGTCCACTACGAGTCGAGCTACTATCTTACGCTCCTTTATCTTCCGCCGCCGGAAGATGCCGCAAGGGCCGAGCGGCTTCTCTATGAGGGCTGCGCTCGCAACGAAGATGCCGATGCGCGGCAGGTGCTGGCTGGCTTCGTTGATCGGACGGCGCGCCTCCTGCAGTTGATCGAAGGCTTCATGCCCGAATGCCGCTGGCTCGATGACAGCGAAACACTGACCTATCTTCACGCGACGATCTCGACAAAGCGCCATCGTGTCCGCGTCCCGGAGATCCCGATGTACCTGGACGCTCTGCTGGCGGATCAGCCGCTCTCGGGAGGGCTGGAGCCGATGCTGGGAGCGGCGCATTTGCGGGTGCTCACGATCGTCGGCTTCCCGACCGCCACGACCCCTGGGATTCTTGATGACCTCAATCGGCTTGCCTTCTCCTATCGCTGGTCGAGCCGAGCCATCATGCTCGACAAGCTAGAAGCCACAAGGCTGCTAACCCGAATTCGCCGGCAGTGGTTCGCCAAGCGGAAGTCTATTGCCGCGATCCTGAAGGAGGTGATGACGAACGAAGCATCCTCGCTGCTGGATACCGATGCGCACAACAAGGCGATGGACGCGGACGCCGCGCTCCAGGAACTTGGATCCGACGAGATCGGAGAGGCCTTTGTCACCGCCACTGTCATCGTTTGGGATCTGAATGCAAGGGCGGCCGACGAAAAGCTACGCCAAGTGGAAAAGGTCATTCAGGGTCGCGATTTCACCTGCATGGTCGAGACGGTCAATGCCGTCGAGGCGTGGCTCGGCAGCCTCCCCGGCCATGTCTACGCCAATGTTCGGCAGCCTCCGATCTCCACCTTGAATCTCGCGCACATGATTCCTCTCTCTGCCGTCTGGGCAGGCGAGGCGAGGGACCAGCACTTCAACGCGCCGCCGCTGCTCTTTGGCAAGACGGAAGGCTCGACGCCATTCCGCTTCTCCCTTCACGTTGGCGACGTCGGGCATACTCTTGTTGTGGGACCGACCGGCGCCGGCAAATCGGTTCTGCTCGCGTTGATGGCCCTTCAGTTCCGCCGCTATCCCGGCTCGCAGGTGTTCGCGTTCGATTTTGGCGGCTCGATCCGGGCGGCCGCGATCGCCATGGGCGGCGATTGGCACGACCTTGGTGGCGCGTTGTCGGCCGATGATGGCGCACCGATCGCATTGCAGCCGCTGGCCTGGATCGACAATCCCGCCGAACGGGCCTGGGCGACTGACTGGGTGGCCGCTCTTCTTACACGAGAGAAGGTCGATCTTTCTCCAGAAGGCAAGGACCATCTGTGGTCGGCCCTGACCTCGCTTGCCTCGGCACCGGTACCCGAGCGGACGCTAACCGGGCTTTCTGTCCTTCTGCAGTCGAACGTCCTCAAGCGCGCTCTCCAGCCCTATTGTCTGGGTGGGCCCTATGGGCGGCTGCTGGATGCAGAATTCGAGCGGCTTGGGGAAGCCTCAGTCCAGGCATTTGAGACCGAAGGACTGATCGGAACGGGGGCTGCGCCGGCCGTACTCGCTTATCTTTTTCACCGGATCGGTGACCGGCTCGACGGCAGGCCTACATTGATCATCGTCGACGAGGGGTGGCTAGCGCTCGATGATGCCGATTTCGCAGGACAGTTGCGGGAGTGGCTGAAGACGCTCCGAAAAAAGAACGCCTCGGTGGTGTTTGCCACCCAGTCCCTTTCCGACATCGACGGCTCGGCAATCGCCCCCGCAATCATCGAGAGCTGCCCGACGCGGCTGCTCTTGCCAAACGAGCGCGCGATCGAGCCGCAGATCACAGCCATCTATCGCCGGTTCGGGCTCAATGATCGCCAAATCGAACTCCTGAGCAGGGCAACGCCGAAGCGCGACTATTATTGCCAGTCTCGCCGAGGCAACCGCATGTTCGAGCTTGGCCTCGGCGAGGTCGCACTCGCCTTTACAGCCGCATCAGCCAAGTCCGATCAACTCGCAATCGAGCACCTGGTCGCCGAGCACGGCGCCGAGGGGTTTCTAGCGGTCTGGCTTGAGCACCGCGGAGCAAGCTGGGCTATCGACCTCATCCCGAATCTGAAAAATCTGGAGTCATCACGATGAGCCTTCGACGCTTGCGTTTCGCCATCACGATCCTTGTTGCATCGGCTTTTTCTAGCGGCACAGCGCGTGCCCAGTGGATTGTGTTCGATCCCAACAATTACGTTCAGAACGTGTTGACCGCCGCTCGCGAGCTGCAGCAGATCAGCAACCAGATCACCTCGCTGCAAAACGAAGCGCAGATGCTGATCAACCAGGCAAAAAACCTGGCGAGCCTGCCCTATTCTTCGCTTCTGCAGCTTCAGACCTCCATCCAGCGCACCCAGCAGCTCCTTGGTCAGGCGCAGCACATCGCCTACGACGTCCAACAGATCGACCACGCCTTTGCCACAAGCTATGCGCCGGCAACAAGCAGCCAGTCCGATGCCGCGCTGTTTGCGGGAGCGCAGGCGCGCTGGCAGAACTCCGTCGGAGCGCTTCAGGACGCTCTTCGCCTCCAAGCCGGCGTTGTGGGCAACCTCGACACCAATCGCATTCAGCTGTCCGCCCTGGTGAGCTCGAGCCAGAGCGCCAGCGGCGCGCTCCAGGCAACCCAGGCCGGTAATCAGCTCCTCGCTCTTCAGGCCCAACAGCTCGCCGATCTCACCGCGACCGTCGCGGCCCACGGCCGGGCACAGGCTCTCGAAGCAGCCCAACGCGCAGCGGCCCAAGACCAGGGCCGCGAACAGCTGCAGCGCTTTCTGACTCCTGGGCCCGGCTATCAATCCTCCAACGTACAGATGTTTCACTGATGAGGGATCCGAAAACTATCAAGGCGGTGTCGATCGCAATCACCGTCTTTGGCGGCATAGTGGCGATCATCGCATGCACGCTCACGCTGCAGAATCATGCGGGTGAGCTCGAACCCCAGCCGATGACCGCCCAAATACCGAGTGTGCACGAGGCTGACCTGATCCGTTGCCGTGCCGTGACATCCACGCAAACTGATGCCTATGAGACTTGCCGGAAGGTCTGGGCAGAAAGCCGCCGGAGCTTCCTTGGGCAGAAGACGGACTCGAAGGGTTCGTCAGTTGGCTCTTCGGCGGAAGAGGCTTTGGAAGCAAAGGATCAGAGCCGATTGCCTCAAGGCTATCTAGCCCGTCCTGCGGTAGGGGGCGACCAATGACCGGCACGGGCATCATCGACCAATTCCTGGAGACTTTTACACGCTACATCGACAGCGGCTTTGGTCTCGTGGGCGGGGAGGTCGGTTACCTCGCAACGACCCTCGCTGCGATCGACATCACGCTTGCAGCGTTGTTCTGGAGCTGGGGCGCGGACGACGACATCATCGCGCGGCTGGTCAAGAAGACGCTCTTCGTCGGGGTTTTTGCTTACCTGATCGGAAATTGGAACAGTCTCGCCCGTATCGTCTTCGAGAGCTTTGCGGGCCTTGGGCTGAAGGCCTCCGGCACCAGCTTGTCGGCCGGCGATTTCGTGCGGCCGGGCAAGATCGCGCAGGTGGGCCTCGATGCAGGCCGTCCGCTCCTGGACTCGATCTCCAGCCTGATTGGCTACATCAGCTTTTTCGAGAACTTCGTCCAGATCGTGGTTCTGTTGTTTGCCTGGGCAATCGTGCTTCTTGCCTTCTTCATTCTGGCCGTTCAGCTTTTCGTGACACTGATCGAGTTCAAACTCACTACATTGGCCGGATTTGTGCTGATTCCCTTCGGCCTGTTCGGCAAGACCGCCTTTGCGGCAGAGCGCGTCCTCGGCAACGTGGTCTCATCAGGCATCAAGGTGCTGGTGCTGGCTGTGATTGTCGGCATCGGCTCAACACTGTTTTCGCAATTTACGTCGGGCTTCAACGGCGCCCAACCGACCATCGAAGATGCCATGACATTGGTTCTTGCGGCGCTCTCGCTGTTGGCGTTGGGGATCTTCGGACCGAGCATCGCAAGCGGGCTGGTCTCCGGTGGGCCGCAACTCGGCGCAGGATCTGCGGTCGGTACAGCACTTGCCGCAGGCGGCGCCGCGGTGGCGACAGCCGGGCTTGCTGCAGGTGCGGCAGGGCTCGCCGGCGGAGCGCTCGTGGGCGCCGGCAGGATGGGCGCAAGCGCTGTCACGGGCACCGCAGCGGCATATCGCAGTGGCGGCCTCACGGGCGTCGCAAATGCGGCCGCCTCTGCAGCAGCAAGTCCACTTCGCAGGATGGCCTCGACGGTTGGCGGAGGCGGTCAATCGACGAGCACTTCAGCTCAGACCGCGAGCGGTAGCCCCACTTGGGCTCAGCGCATCAAGCAAGGTCAGGGCCTTGATCGGGGGGTATCGGCGGCAGTTCATGCAGTCAAATCCGGCGATCCCGGTGGCAGCGGCAGCTCGGTCGATCTCTCCCAGGAAGAGCGCCGATGAGAGGGATTTCCGAGAACGGCGCATGGCCGTCGAACTCCGCTCGGCCTGTTCCGATGATCAGCTGTTCTCGTGGGTCCTCTGCAGTGCGTCGGCTGGGTCGTCAATGCGTCATTCAAGCCTCTCGCATTCTGTCCTTGACGCTGACGCCAGCTCTGATCTGGCAAGCGATCCATGGCCAGATCCCGTCCGACACGTCGCTGCGCCAACGGCCCCTTCTTCTCGGTGTCGCGGGTGCGAAGGCAGGATTGGGCTCGGTTCTTTTGCCGCGCAATCCGGCGCAGCTCCCGGAAGTAAGGGGACTCAGTCGCAGCATTCGCCGCCGGCGGTGCAGAAGCTGCCACATCGTACGGTGCTTGTGCGTGTTCGCGCGCGTGATCCGCATCGAGCAGCCGACATGAGCAAAACGCCGTCTGCTGCCGGCTCGCTACGATGGATCAGGGATACTCAGGGGAAGTTCAATGTTTAAGAGATCAGCAACGCATTATGGCCGCGCGCCGGCGGCACTCACCCCTTATCAGAAGGCAGGTCAAGTCTGGGACGAGCGCATCGGCTCGGCCCGCCTGCAGGCGAAGAACTGGCGCTTGATGGCGTTCGGCTGCCTTGCTCTGTCTTGCAGCCTTGCCGGCGGGCTGATCTGGCAATCGACACAAGGAACGATAACGCCGTGGATCGTCGAGGTCGACCGGCTCGGTCAAGCTCAGCGGGTCTCGCCTGCAAGTTCCGACTACGACCCGACGGATCCACAAATTGCCTGGCACCTGGCGCGGTTCATCGAAGATGTGCGCGCCCTGCCATCCGATGCCATCGTGCTGCGGCAGAATTGGCTCCGGGCCTACGACTTCACGACCGATCGCGGGGCCGTCGCACTCAATGAATATGCCAGGGCAAACGACCCATTCGCCGGGCTCGGCAAGGCGCAGATCTCGGTGGAAGTCTCCAGCGTCATACGGGCCTCGCCCGACAGCTTTCGTGTCGCATGGATTCAGCGCGCTTACGAGAACGGCTCGCTCGCCTCGACCGAGCGATGGACAGCCATCCTGAGCATCGTCATCCGAACGCCGCGTGATGCCGATCGGCTGCGCAAAAATCCTCTCGGAATCTATGTGAATTCGATCAATTGGTCCAAGGAGTTGGGGCAGTGAAAGTATATCCTTGCGAGTTCAGGACAGCGCCAATGAAGAGGGGCATCACTTCCGCAGCCGTCATGCTTGGCTGCATGCTCAGCGGCTGCTCGACCTTCATTCCACCCGAAATCAGCTATGACACAGATGTGCCGCCGCTGCCTGTGGCGGCAGCGCCGGCGGATGATCGTCCGCGTCCCCTGCATGTGCCTCCATCCTGGAAGCCGTCGCTTGGCGGCAAGCCGGGCACCAAGGAGGATGTCGAGCCGGTCAACCGGATCGAAATCGCCAACAGTGCGGCGCGCGTCGAGCCGAGGCGGAGAGGCTATTTCAACGCCGCACAGATCTACAGCTATAGCCCGGGCGCGCTCTATCAGGTCTATGCCGCGCCGGGACAGATCACCGACATTGCTCTTGAGGAGGGGGAGCAGTTGACCGGCTCCGGCCCGCTCGCAGCCGGCGACACCGTGCGATGGGTCATCGGCGACACCGAAAGCGGCAGCGGCGAGGAGCGCAGGGTGCACGTGCTGGTCAAGCCGACGCGCGCCTCCATCGAAACCAACCTCGTGATCAATACTGATCGGCGCACCTATCTCCTCGAGCTCCGCTCGCGCGAGAAGCCCTACATGCCATCGGTCGCGTGGTACTATCCGCAAGATCGGATCAAGCGGCAGCAATTGACTCCTGTTCCGCTGCTCCCAGAGCTTGCACAACGGCGCTTTCGGTATGCGATCGAGGGGGACAATCCGCCGTGGCGCCCCCTTGCAGCCTACGACGACGGCCGAAAAGTCTACATCGAGTTCTCGCAAGGTATCGTCCAAGGCGAAATGCCGCCGCTGTTTGTGCTCGGGCCTGACGGTAAGAGCGAAATCGTCAATTATCGCACCTTTGGCAGCGTCCTGATCGTCGACCGCCTGTTTGCGGCTGCCGAACTGCGGCTTGGTGGAGAACATCAACAAAAGGTTAGGATCGTCCGCACCGACGGGAGGTTTTCGTCATGACGGAAGAACACCGCGAAGATGAGACCTCCCCGGACGGCGAACAGGAGACAGGTGAGCTCGAGGATGGGTTTCGGCTCCGGCCCGAATACCCGAGCGTCACCCGCTTGTCTCGCAAGGTGCTGCTGACCGGATCCGCGCTCTGCCTGGCGCTGGTCGCCGCGGCGGCGACGTGGGCGCTCCAGAAACAACGGCCGCGTGAGGCCGCTTCCGAGGAGCTCTATCTGGCTGAGCGTCACAATGTTGCTGAGAGCGTCACAGCGTTGCCGCCGGACTACTCGAAGGTCACCCCTCCTGTCCCCCAGCTTGGTCCACCTCTTCCCGGCGATCTCGGCAGACCAATCCTGGCCGCCAAAGGCCAGATCGCCGCGCCAGGCGCTGCGGCCGACCAGGAACAGCAACGCCGTGACCAGGAACAAGAGGCGGCTCGTGTAAGCCGACTGTTCGCCTCTACCAATGTGAGGGACACGGCAGCGTCGAGCGGAGCCCAAGCAGGTGGCGCCAATGCTCCCTCCCTGATCCCCAGCAGCGAGGATGGGTCACTGCAAAACGCTCAGGACCGGAAGCTCGCCTTCGTAAATGCGGCCACCGATCGACGAACGACCAGTCCAGACCGCCTCGTGAAGGCGCCATCACCTTACGTGGTGCAGGCCGGATCGGTTATCGCCGGGGCCCTGATCACCGGCATTCGCTCCGATCTGCCTGGAATGATCACAGCTCAGGTAAGCGAGAATGTTTATGATACGCCCACCGGGCGCTTTCTCCTCATCCCCCAGGGCGCCAGACTGACTGGCATCTATGACAGTCAGGTGAGCTTCGGCCAGAGCCGCGTGCTGCTCGTTTGGACCCGGTTGATCATGCCGAACGGCCGCTCGGTCGTCTTGGAGCGCCAACCGGGGACAGACACGCAAGGCTATGCCGGCCTTGAAGATCAGGTTGACAACCATTGGGGTGAGCTGTTCAAGGCGGCGGCGCTGTCGACCTTCCTGGCTGTTGGCTCGGAAGCGGGTGCAGGTTCCGATGCGAGCAATAGCAACAGCGCAATCATTGGTGCCCTCAGGCGCGGTGCATCAGATTCGCTGAACCAGGCCGGCCAACAAGTGGTCCGCCGTAGCCTCAATATCCAGCCGACCTTGACGATACGCCCGGGTTACCCGGTCCGCGTCCTGGTCAACCGTGATCTCATTCTTGAACCTTATAGAGGCTAGCCGCATGCCTAAATTGAAGATTGCAGCGCTTGTGGACGATCGGCCTGTCAAAATGACGGTCGAACTCGCGGCCCATGTTCACCGGGATTTGCACGTCTATGCCGATGTGCTGGCGAAGCAAACCGGACAGGCCGTCGAACCTGCCAAGCTCATTGGCCCGATGTTGGCGCGCTTCATGGCGACAGACCGGGCTTTTGCGAAATCAAAACGTCAAGCCCGCTCTTCCCCTCCTGAAGAATAACATTCTCTCAGAAGGGCTAGGAAGTGGGCGACAACAGATCTTTCATCGCCGGTTCTGACATGAGCTGACATTGTGATCCGACTGGGTCCCCTTGCGTCGTGCAGTTCGCGATACACCACCCCTGGGAATCCGGCGTGAGCTTCGGATGCCAATAACGGCGTGACGCCGCGGCCAATGCTGACGAGACTGGTCAGCTTGCTGCGGCTCACGTCGCAGGCTTCGATTAAGGCCCCGTTTCCATGAGCCGCCAGTTTGCAGACCAGAAGGTCTTCGACTTCTCTTGCGGGATCATCGCGGCTGACGAGAACGGTTCGACTGTGCAGATCGGCGCAGGAGACCGACTCGTTCTGAGCTAACTCATCATTCTTGGCGAGTGCGATGAGAATACCTTCACGCCATAGGGGAAAGGCCGCCGTGAGCAGCATGGAAGATAGACCGTCTGGCGCGATGGCGATATCGAGCGAGCCCGTCTGAAGCGCGATCAGGAGTTCCGGCATGACGCGTTCAAGGACGGCGACCTTGATTTCCGGATAACGGCTTTGAAACTCGGCGATCGCAGGTGTTATTCGTCCTGCGGAGACGAATGGGCAGAAGCCGATAGCCAGGTGATCCGCCCGCTTGGACAGGGTCAAGACTGTCGCCTTCGATAATGAATCGACCTGCTCGATGATAAGCTTTGCCGTCCTCAGGAATGTCGTACCAGAGGCTGTTGGATTCATCCCGTATCTCGATCGCTCGAACAAGCGGGTACCAACCAGGCATTCCAATCGTCCGATCGCCCGACTGATGGCCGAGTGTTCGACACCCAGCACCCTGGCTGCGCTCCGAATGCTGCCCGCTTCATTGACTGTCACAGCAACGCGCAGATGTTGTAAACTTATTGGATTGGATATTGGTCGCTGTGTCTGACAGGCAAGGTGGTCGATTGGAGGCATTTACAAATCAAGGTGCGGCGATTTAAGTCGGATGAGTTCTGCGGGCAGCGAGCCGGCAGTCAGGCGGCGTGCGACAGGACTGGAGTCCAGAGAACTGGGCCGGCGAGTCCACCGGCCGCACGTATCCTGTCCAAAGCATTGAGCGTGATTTCCAGGTGGCCGGCGACAGCAAGCGTGTTTCCAATTTCACAAGGCGATGCAATCCGGCGAAGCGGCCATCCTGCGCGCCTCAGAATTCGCTCCATCCGGACGTCGGTGACTGTGACGATGCTCGTGAGCTGTCGAGACAGACCAAACTCAATCATGCCCGCGAAGAGTTCGTAAGTTGCCCTCGCAAGCCCGTGTGCCGCCTTCGGAGCATCTGAAGGAAGATCAACTGCAAAGCGGCTGCTCTCCCACACATGAGGATCCGATGGGGCAGGGCACTTTCCCAGGAGCACAGAAAAGGTGTCGCGGATCATCGTCGGGCCGGTTGTCGGCAAAAGGCGAACCGACCCCTGCACCAGTCCCTCGACCGACGTTTGGACGAGATATACCGGACCTAGCGCGTCAAACTCGTCGGTCTCCATCTCGCCGGAACTGTGAACGCTCCAATCTAATCTTTGCTTGAAGACGCGATGCCGCAGCCTGTGCATGGCCGCTAGCGTTTGGGAGAACGCGCCGTGAAATGGTTCGGCAATCAGTTGAATCATGACCCCTCCTGTCCGGATTTCGACTATATGGGAGAGCCGGGTGCAAATGGCACCACGTACAACTAGAGGGGCGGCGCGGCCCTAATCTTGCCTAACTGCCTTAGCAGCGCCAAGTCGTGAAGTCGCTTCGGCCAATGTCCTCACGCCCAGCTTGTTCTTTGCATTATTCAAATAGGACTTCACGGTATTTGGCGATATCTGCAGGATCTGCCCAATCTCCCATGTGGTCTTGCCCTTTGCGACCCAGTCGAGGCACTCCATTTCGCGACGTGAGAGTTCAACGTTAGCGATCATCAGTTCATGAGAAAGCTTTTGCCGCACGCGCCGGTCGAAAGAAATGGCCATGAACTGGAGGACCTCCGAGCGGCGCTCTATGCTCAATTGAAATGCTCGGTCATTCTGGTCGGTGGCAAACGTCAAGGCGGCCATGGAGGCGCCGTTGTGGATTGGAACGGTGAATCCCAATCGGATCCCACACTGAGCAGCTTCGTCGAGCAAGCTTCGCTGCGCCCGAGAAATCAATCTATGAGGTTCCCTGTGGTCCCAGCTAAAGGGCTCCGTGGTCTCCAGCGCACGCTCGATAATGGGGTCGAGGCGCTCATAGTGACTGCGCACATAATGCGCAACCCAATTGGCGGGATACGTGGAAATCACGAGGGCGTTCTCACCCCGTCTCTTCGGCCAGGCCAGATAAGCCAAACATGGCAGCTCAAGTGCGCGTCCGGTGACCGCCAAGGCGTCGCTAAAGCCATCAGCGTGGTTCGCGTTGATCAGCAGATTGAGAAAATTTTGGAAGATACGGTGCGTGCTCATTCGCATACGATTCGGTAGAGAAGATGAGCGACGTTACGAGTCCCTTTGCTGCGTAAAGGCAAGTTGTTCGAAAGTCTCGCGACGTCACACTGTTAACCGACCAGCGATCGAGCTGCACCTATTCAGCTCACGTCCACTTTCGACACGGCGCAACCGACATCACTGTTCTGGGCGGTTCTGTAGGCGAGAACCGCCAAAGAGCGCAAGGACGACAAGCCCTGATAGTTTGGCGGTCATCTTCCACACACGCAACTACACTTAGAGGCCGCAGTCCTGCGCTCATCGCAGAATTTGGCAGGATAAATGCGCGTACGCCGGGATTCTTCGCGGATTTACTCCCAAAGTGGTCCTACGTTCTCTACGGCAGGCGAGGCGGGGCTGAGGAAAAGCTAAGAGATAATTTTTCGTAGGCAGACGGGGCCGTGCGCGTCAAGCGCCGCCCAGCGTTCTGCTCGCCGTCCAGTTGGAGACTTTTCTATGCGTCGTCGAAGCGGCCTTTCGAAAATGCCTACACTTTTGCGATCATTGCTCTCGATCGCCAACTAAGGGGACGACGGCAAGAGACGGGGTTCTGAAGTGCATGAATTGATCAGGCAGACCGCCTGCAGTGTTGTCGAAAAATTGCGGAATGGCGAAGTAAGCCCCCCGGAGCTGCTGGACGCGCTGGAGCAGCGGATCGGGCAAGTCGACGGCAAGCTTAACGCGCTGCCCATCCTTTGTTTTGATCGCGCGCGCACACATGCTCGTACGCTGATGGAGCGACCTACCGGCGCACGTGGGCTGCTGGCCGGTCTTCCCGTTCCCATCAAAGATCTGATTGACGTTGCCGGCACTCGCAACACACAGGGCTCCCCGATCTTCAGGAACAAAATAGCTGAGACGTCGGACATCTTGGTCGAGCGCATCGAGCAGAATGGTGGTGTTGTTTATGCAAGATCGAACACCCCCGAGTTCGGAGCGGGGGCCAACACGGTCAATGAACTCTTCGGAGCAACGCTCAATCCGTGGAATCCAGCTCGCTCTGCTGCTGGCTCGTCCGGAGGTGCCGCGGTTGCGATCGCCGCCGGCATGGCTTGGGTTGCGCATGGCTCTGACATGGGGGGCTCACTCCGAAATCCGGCGAGCTTTTGCGGTGTAGTGGGTCTTCGGCCGAGCTTGGGCCGAGTGGCCCGAACTCCCAAATCTAAAATCGACCGCAACCTCGGCATACACGGACCAATGGCGCGCAATGTCGAGGACGTTGCGCTCCTGTTGGACGCAATGAGTGGTGAGCATCCTGCCGATCCACTGTCCTTGCCGGCACCCGCAGAATCGTTCCTGACGACCACGCGCACGGCAAAGAGACCAAGACGGGTTGCCTATTCGGCCGATCTGGGCATTACACCCGTGGATCCTCAAATTGTGGAAATTACCCGCGGCGCTGCAGCGCGCTTCGTCGAACTTGGTGTAATCGTCGAAGAAGCTCACCCCGATCTTCGAGAAGCTCAAGAGTGCTTCCACGTTCTCCGCGCATTCGATTTCGCTATTAGCAAAGCTGCTCTACTTCGAAGCCATCGCGATCTGCTCAAGCCGGACGTCGTTTGGAACATCGAAGAAGGGCTGAAGCTTTCTATCGAGCAACTCGAACGCGCCGAGGAGCAGCGAGTTGCCATGGTGGTGCGCGTACTTAAGTTTTTCGAGAAGTACGATCTTCTCTTGACGCCGGCAACAATCGTAGAGCCTTTCCCCGTGGCCAACAGCCACGTCATGGAGTGCGACGGCAGACAATTTGAGAATTACGTGGATTGGGTTGCCATCGCTTTTGCAATCACCCTCGTCTGTTGCCCCGCGATGTCTCTGCCCTGCGGTTTCACGAGTTCCGGCCTTCCGGTAGGCTTGCAAATGGTCGCTCCCCCTCGAGCCGACGGGCAGTTATTGGCCGGTGCTAAACTGCTTGAAGATAGTTTGGGGCTACTCGGCAGTACGCCGATCGATCTGGGGCTCGCAACATGAATGGCACAATCGCGGTTCTCGGCTGCGGGCTTATAGGCCAAAGCTGGTCGGCGCTATTCACTGCCTATGGTTATGACGTCGTCGGCTGGGATCCAGCGCCAAAATCGCAGTCCCTGTTGCAAGAAGCGATTTCTCGATGTCAGAAGCAGGTTTTTCGTCCCTCGGAACTTGAATCAGGCCTTGGTTCCTTTCGCCTTGTCGAGACACCGGAACAGGCGGTTTCCGACGCCTTTTGGGTTCAGGAAAACGCACCCGAAGTGCTCGAGTTAAAAGGAGAGCTCTACGGCCGCGTTGAGGCGGCAGCCCATCCCGATACGGTACTCGCAAGCAGTACATCCTCTCTAACTTGGTCACAGCTTGCCACCAGCCTAAAACGAACCTCGCGATTCATTACTGCTCATCCCTTCAATCCTCCACACATCATGCCGCTAGTGGAGATTTATGGGGCCGATGCTGATCTTCGGACGACGGCTGTGTCGTTCTTTCGCGGGCTCGGCCGCGAGCCAGTTCTTTTAGCCCGCGACGTAGTAGGGCACATCGCCAACCGGCTTGCTTCAGCACTCTGGCGTGAAGCGGTCAACTTAGTCGCCGAGAATATTGCTGATGTCGCCGCTGTCGACGCGGCGCTCGTGCATGGACCTGGGCTGCGCTGGTCAGTGGTCGGTGCACATATGGCCTACCACCTTGGTGGGGGTCCTGGGGGAATTGAGCATTACCTGCGACATCTCGGGCCTAGCCAGGAACGCCGATGGGCCACGCTAGGTCAGCCACAGCTTACTCCCGATGTCTGTACCCGTCTGGTCGCTGGCGTCCATGCAGAGGCGGATGGCAGATCGATTTCCGAATTAGAAGGTGAACGTGATCGCGCACTCTTGAGACTCCTTGCCGCGCGGAGTTCAATTTAAGCATATGGACAAGCTCAGCGTGGGTTGACTTCAGCGACAATTGGAAGACAACCTGTACATCCGAGCCGGCGCTCGCAGGACTGACGCGCCGTTGACATTGGCCAAAGCTGTTGCCTGACGGCGCTATCAAGCGTGAATTGCACCAAACAATCATCATTGCCAAGCCGCCGACGGCGCGTGGCACGCTCCCTCAGTCTGAGCTGCTGCCGGTTTGATGGACACCGAGATTAGGTGTTTCATGAAGCCGGAGGTGGGCGATGAAGAGACGGAAGTTTAGTCGCAAGTTCAAGATCTAGGCGGTCAAGCTGGTCCGGAAACGCGGGGTGTCGGTGGCACAAGCCGGCCGCGACCTGGACGTTCATGAGAACGTTCTGCGCAAATGGGTCAAGGAGTTCGGCTGCTGATTCCGCTTGATGTCGCCCACCATTCCGGGATGATGTCGCCCGGGGTATCGCAAGAGCGAACCCGGGGTGACGAGGCCTCTTCTGGCTCCGATACGGTCCCGCCTTTCGTTGCGAAGGGGGACCTGGATGCCGACGGAGAGGCTTGCGATGCGCCATGTGCGCGATGTGATCAGATTGAAGTCGGCTGGGATGCCGACCCGCGAGATTGCGCGGCGGTTGGGGACGGTGCCTTCGACGGTGCGGTTGACGATCCGCCGGTTTGAAGCGGCGGGGCTGACCTGGCCATTGCCCGACGGCATCACCGACGCTGTGCTGGAAGCCCGGTTGTTCGCCAGCGCGGGAGCCGGTCTCGGCACCCGGCGTGGCCATCGCCGGCAGGCGGAGCCGGACTGGGCGGCGGTGCACCGCGAGCTCCGGCGCACGCACGTGACGCTGTCGATCCTGTGGGAGGAGTACATCGCGGGCGAACCCGGCGGGTATCGCTATTCGCGGTTCTGCGAGCTCTACCGGGCCTGGGAAGGCCGGCTGTCGGCGACGATGCGCCAGTCGCATGCAGCCGGCGACAAGCTGTTCGTCGATTATGCGGGCGACGGCGTGCCGGTGGTGATCGACCGGTTTACCGGCGAGCGGCGCACCGCGCAGATCTTCGTCGCGGTGCTCGGCGCATCGAGCTTCACCTGCGCGCAGGCGACCTGGACGCAGGGGCTCGCCGACTGGATCGATGGCCACGTCGGCGCCTTCGAGGCGATCGGCGGCGTGCCGGCACTGCTGGTGCCGGACAACACCAAGGTCGCCGTGATCAAGGCCTGCCTGTACGATCCGCAGATCAACCGCAGCTACGCCGACATGGCGGCGCAATACGGCACCGCCATTCTGCCGGCCAGGCCCACGGCGGCCACGGGACAAGGCCAAGGTCGAGCAGGCGGTCCTCATGGTCGAGCGCTGGCTGCTCGGACGGCTGCGCCATCGGACCTTCCACAGCCTCGCCGAGGTCAACGCGGCGATCGCCGAGTTAATGACCCGGCTCAACGAGGAGCGACCGATCCGGCGGCTCGGCGTGCCCCGCCGCAAGCTGCTGGAGGAGATCGACCGGCCGGCACTCAGGGTCTTGCCGGAGAGCCCTTACGTGTTCGCCGAGTGGCGGATCTGCCGGGCCAGCATCGACTACCACGTCGAGGTCGAGGCGCATTACTACAGCGTCCCGCATCGCTTCGTCCGCGCCGAGGTCGAGGTGCGCTTCACCGCCCGCACCGTGGAGATATTCCACAAGGGCGAGCGGATCGCCGCGCATCAGCGCATGAGCGGCAACCACAAGCACACCACCGTGCCGGAACACATGGCGTCCAGTCATCGGCGCTACGCCGGCTGGACCATCGAGCGCATCCGCAAGGAGGCCGCCGCGATCGGGCCGGCCACCGCCGCGCTGTGCGACCTGATCCTCGATGAACGCACGCACCCCGAGCAGGGCTTTCGCACATCGGCGCGCACCTACGGCTCAGTCAAATCGATCCTCGCCAACAATCTCGATCGGCGGCCTTCACCCAAGCGGCCCGCGGACGACGCGCCGATCCTCCATCCCAACAACCGCGGGCCGCGCTACTACAACTAGGAGATCACGCCTTGCTCACGCATCCGCCCCTCGATCAACTCTACACGCTCGGCCTGCATGGCATGGCGAAGGCGCCTTCGCCGACATCGAAGCCGGCGGCGAGGCCGCAAGCCTCGGCCACGCCGAATGGCTCGCGCTCCTGCTCGAACGCGAAGCGTCGCTGCGACGCGACAAGCGGCTGTCGAAGCGGCTGCAATACGCCAAGCTGCGCCAGGAGGCCTGCGTCGAGGACATCGACTATCGCACCCCGCGCGGCCTCGACCGCAGCCTGCTGACGATGCTGGTCGAAGGGCAATGGATCGACGACCACGCCACCTTTTGATCTGCGGGCCCTCCGGCGTCGGTAAGAGCTGGCTCGCCTCAGCGCTCGGCAACAAGGCCTGCCGCGACAATCGCTCCGTGCTTTATCAGCGCGTCCCACGGCTGTTTAGCGATCTCGCTTTGGCGCGCGGCGACGGCCGCCACTCCCGCCTGCTGCGCGCGCTTGGCCGCGTCGATCTCCTCATCTTTGATGGTGTGGACGGCCTCACCTCAACGGCATCATAGTGCCAAGGCGTGGTCGCCAGAGCGCCACAAAGAAGGGGGACCGTCCGAGATGAAGTTTATTAGAATAGGCGTTGATCTCGCCAAGAACTATTTTCAGATTAATGCGCTGTCTAGTGAGGATGCCCCAGCCGTAAAGCGCAAGCTGACGCGCCGGACGATGCGCGAGTTCTTCTCGAGGATCGAGCCGTGCCGCGTTGGCATGGAGGCTTGCGGCTCAGCCCACTATAGGGCGCGCGAACTGAAGGCCATGGGACACGATGTGTCTCTGATGCCGCCGGCCTACACAAAACCCTATGTCAAGCGAGGTAAGAACGATGCCGTCGATGCGGAAGCCATCTGTGAAGCGGTCTCGCGCCCTGCCATGCGTTTTGTGCCGATCAAGAGCGCTGATCAGCAAGCGACCCTGATGTGGCACAAGACGCGCGAGCTGCTGGTCAAACAGCGAACGATGAGCGTGAACGCTCTACGCGGCCATTTGGCCGAATTCGGTCTTGTCGTCGCCAAGGGCACCGGCCGCGTCGACGAGCCTTTAGGCCTCGCAGAAGGCGATGCGACTCTTCCCGACGCCGCTGTCCTGGCCGCGAGGGTTCTCGGTCAGCAAATTGATGCGCTCGGAGGCGCACTCGATGATTTGGAGAGGGAGATCGCCAAGGCTCACGCGCTCAGCGAGACGAGCCGTTCGCTCGGAGAAATTTCCGGCGTTGGCAAGCTTGTTGCCTCGGTAATTACAGCCAGTGTACCAGACCCAAGCGTATTCAATTCGGGACGGGATTTTGCTGCCTGGCTGGGTCTGACGCCCAGGCAAATTTCAAGCGGGGGTAAACCAACTCTCGGAACCATCACCAAGGCGGGTAATCGATATATAAGGAAGTTACTCGTTCTCGGAGCAACATCGCTTCTAAACGTTGTGGAAAAACGCCGCGGCGGCTTGCGCGACTGGATTGTCGGGCTTTTGGCTAAAAAAGCCGGCGCGGCTTGTGACCGTCGCCCTCGCCAACAAGCTTGCTCGGATCATCTGGGCAATGATGAAAACCGGAGAATGCTTCCGCACCGAGATGTTCGCCAAACTTTGAGTGTCGGACAGCCGCATCGAAGAGTTATAAGCTTGGTAAGTGCAAGAAAGGCATGATGAAAGACAACGGTCGCCACCGAAAACCAGGAAAACCCGACCAGTCGTGTGAGCCTCAAAGCTCGCATCCTTGATGTGACCCCTTGGTTGTCGGACTTCATCAGGGCCAGCGGAGATATGATCCGCGCAAAACGCCGGACATACGATCGCAGCCGTCCAAGTCGTTCGAAGTGCCAAATTGTGCTTGCCATCAGAGGCCGTCCACATACGACGACTGGGGCCTCGAGCCGCTTGACGCCGCGGCCCGCCACGACCTCCTGGAGATCCTCGAGGACCGCTACGGCCGCGGCTCCACCATCGTCACCAGCCAGCTCCCGATCGATCAATGGCACGCGCTGATCGGGGAGCCGATGACTTCATGATGCCTCCTCCTTCGAACGCTTGGTGTGTTGTACTCGATTGCGAAGCTGACTGATTTGTTCGTCTGAGAGCTCGATCTGCCATGGCTGGCCTTTGGTTAACTGACGACCTGCCAGCATTCCGCGCGCGAGATAGTCGAATACCGTCTGCGGGGTTACTCCAAGCTCAGCCGCTGCGCCCTGAATCGAGAAGCTGCCGTCGGGCCAGCGCATCGGATTCTTGTCTACGCCGTTGATTTTGACCGTGGGAATGCCCCAGCGGGTGCGCAACAGCCGGACGTTCTCGCCTTTGAAAGCGCAGCCTCGGGCCGCGACAAAGCCTTCCTGATTGAGGATTGCCGCGATCTCGGCATCCATTTTATGTTCAGCATTCAACTCGACGATCCGTCGCCGCAACCGATCAATGTCAATGTAGTTGCGGTAGGTATGAACGCGCCGTTGTACGTGATGCTCGCTGGTTGTGGCGGTCTGCCAGACGACGGGCCAAGCGAGAAGCGTCGAGGCTCACCACAAGGCCGGCGTTGCCAAGGCCGATCTCGGCAATGAGCTTCTGGAAACCATGACGATCCACAGCGCCAGCTCCGGACTTGCCCAGATCCTCGTCAATGACCTGGACGCGCTCCGGCGGCCAGCCCAGACCGATGGCCCGATCGACGAGGCGGTACTGCAGCTCGGTGCTCTCCTGGTGCTGGCGCACCTGGTTCACGGATGACTGCCGCACGTAGACGTAGGCCAACTTGGCTCGGTGTGCGGTCGTGAGCCGCTCGTCAGCGACGGTCGAGCTGATCAGCACGACCCAGTCTCCTTCCGGCCGTGCCGGGAACCGCTTGCATTCGCCGCAGCAGCGTGGCGAGGATTTGAGCGATCTGGGTTTGCGTCGCGGTCGACAGATTCGGCCACAGGCGCGGAATGTCGGCCGTCGGACGGCGGGGTGGATTTGCCAATATCGGCAGGGGGCGATACGCAACGCGACCTGGAAGCGGTCGGTGGGTCATCGCGAATCACCTTCTCGTCGAGAAGGCTCAGACTCGCGCTCAAATGTTGCATCAATGGGATCAGCGTACGGGCACTGATGCGCGGCAGATCGGCGGCGTTCGGGCGAGGCGTGATCGGCGTCTCGACAAGATCCGTCGACGCGATCCGAACTGCCCGCGGCCGGCCGTCCGGCAGCGCGACAACGACGTAGGCGGGACCGCCCCCGACCGCTCCTTCAGCACCTCAAGCCGGTGCCCAAAAAGAAAATGATGCGGGTCAGTGATCGTGACGTGAGACACGACCCGTTCCAAAATAGGGGCACTCTGTTGTGTTTGGTGATCCCACCTACGCCGACGCCGTCCTCGACCGCCTGGTCCATAACGCCCACCGGATCGATCTGAACGGCGAAAGCATGCGGCGAACCCGCAAACCTGACCGAAAGGCCTGAGCCTGTGGCGCTGTGGACATGCCGCTACGCTTGGACAACGCAAGAGCGTTGCCCACATGCCCACAGCAGGAACAACAGAAAACCCCGCCCGTCGAGCCGCGATTCAAGATTGACCACGCGGCTTCGCCGATGCCAGAAACCAGACAGCCAGAACGCCTCGCGCCCCGGGCGACATCAAATCGGAATGGTGGGCGAGATCATCTCGGAATACTGGAGGGTTCAAATAGGTCCCGCGTCGCAGATCTCGCCGCAAGTCCAGCGCGGGACCTATTTGAAGCTGGATTGAACGAAGCCGCGTCTTGTGAGCGAGGACCTATGGGGGCTCGATCTAGGCGCCGGTAGGCGCGATTGACCCGATGTCGGGCCCGCGAGCGAGTGTGGCCGCAGATTGCCGTTGATATTGGCAGCAGAGGATGCCGGCGTCGATAGCGTCGAACGGCGCGTCAAGCCCAAGCGGCTGACTATCGCCCGTTCGCCGCGCGTTGTGAGCGTGCTTGATCGTTCCGACGGAGAACGTCGGCATGGCGATGCCTGCAGTGGGAGCGAACAAGTCGAGGTAGTCGGTCATGATGTATCGCAGCGAGGTGCTGCGCGTCGCGGCGTTTGCGCACGCGGCACAGGCCCAATCTCGACCATGCGGCCTCCGCAGATGGGGCACAAGTCGAGGCGGTGACCAATGAGGATGGCGCAGCGCTCACGATAGTCGACAGCTTCGGCAGGCGGAGGCGGCTCTGGCGCCTTTAGCGCCGCTCGGATGCGCGCGAGTTTGGCGACGCGGCAGGCGTTCGCCAGGAAGCCAAAATGACGGATGCGGCGAAACCCCTTCGGCAATACGTGGAGCAGAAAGCGACGAAGGAACTCCTCAGTGTCGAGCGTCATCACTTTGGATCTGTTGCCAGCGCGATAATCCTTCCACCGGAAGCGGACGTGGCCCTGGTCACAGGTAAGGAGCCGGCCGTTGGCGATTGCAACGCGATGGGTGTAGCGCCCGAGATAGGCCAGAACCTGTTCTGGTCCGCCGAAGGGACGCTTGGCGTAGACGACCCACTCGACCTTGCGGAGGGCGGTTAGATGGCGGGCGAATGCCGCTGGCTCGACGAGGTGCGCGAGATGGCCGAAGAACTGGAGCTTGGTGCCATTGAACGCCGCCTGCAGGCGCTCCAGGAACAGCCGACGATACAATCGTGACAGGACGCGAACGGGAAGGAAGAAGCCGGGGCGACAATGAACCCAGCTTCCATCAGGGGCGATCCCGCCGCCTGGCACGAGGCAATGGGCATGCGGATGATGCGTCAGGGTCTGGCCCCAGGTATGGAGAATGGCGATCATCCCGGTCTCGGCACCGAGATGCTTCGGGTCGGCGCTGATGAGACGGATCGTCTCGGCTGCTGCCTTGAGCAGGATGTCGTAGACCGCCGTCTTGTTCTGCAGCGCGATGGCGGCCACCGGCGCCGGCACGGTGAAGACGACATGGAAATAGGGGACCGGCAGCAGGTCGGCCTGGCGCTCGGCGAGCCATTGGGCGCGCGCGAGCGCTTGGCACTTTGGACAGTGCCGATCGCGACAGCTGTTATAGGCGACGCGGACCAGGCCGCAGTCGTCGCACCGCTCGACGTGGCCGCCGAGCGTCGCTGTGCGACACGCCTCGATGGCCGCCATCACACGGCGCTGATCGGAGGACAGCCGAGGACCCTGCGCGGCACGGAAGGCGCCGCCGTGGCGGCGGAGGATGTCCGCCACCTCGAGCACGGGGCGCATATGCGCAGCTCAGTCGGGTGGGATCACCCTGACGGAGAGTCCATCGAATGGGCTGGTCGTGCGGGCGAGCAGGTTGGTCGCAACCTGAGCGTAGCGCGCGGTCGATCCCAGGTCGGCATGTCCGAGCAGAACTTGAATGATGCGAATGTCGATCCCGCTTTCCAGGAGATGGGTCGCAAACGAGTGCCGGAGCGTATGGACAGTAATCGGCTTGGCAAGCCGAGCGCGGCGGCGGGCGGCGCGGCAGGCCGCCTGGACGCAGCGGACGCTGACATGTTCACTTGGGTCTTGGCCTGGAAATAGCCACAGCCCCGGTCGGGCTCGCATCCAGTACGTACGCAGAATCTCCAGCAGTCGCGGAGAAAGCATCGCGTAACGATCCCTGCCGCCCTTACCGTTCTCGATGTGGATCAACATTCGCTTGCTGTCGATCGAGCTCACCTTCAGGCGGACGACTTCACTAACCCGTAAGCCAGCCGCATAAGCCGTCGCCAGCACGACGCGATTGCGCACCCCTGTAACCGCGTCCAGGAAGCGCTCGATCTCTTCGGCACTAAGCACGAGCGGGAGCTTGTCGGGCTTCTGGCCACCAATGATCCGCTCGAATGCCTCCGTCTGCCCGAGTGTGACGCCGTAGAAGAACCGCAGCGCGCAGGCCACCTGATTGATGTGGGACCACGAGCGCTTTTGGCCGATGAGATGTAGTTGGTAGGCGCGGACCTGCTCGAAACTCAACCGGTCCGGGCATAGCCGAAATGGCGGCTAAACTTTGCGATCGCATAGATATAGGATTGTTGAGTCGACGGCGACAGATTGCGGACCGTCATGTCCTCGATCATGCGCTGCCGAAGAGGGCTCATCGTAGCCATCTGGGTCTCCTGTCTTGAGAGGGGTGGTGCGAAGACCAACATCCTCTCAGACAGGACACCTCAGTTCAGCAGGTTTGCCCCCTACTGCCGCGTAGCGGGTTCGTTCAATCCTGGGCGAGATCAAATCGGTACACCCCGGCGAGATCATTGGAATCAGCAAGTTCGGCTCCGACCCGGTGCAGGCCTTTCCCGGTCACGGGCAGATGAAGCCGGAGCAGCAGGAGATCGAGCGGCTGCGCCGTGAGGTCGCCAAGCTGAAGGCCGAGCGGGATATCCTAAATAACTGTCCAGCGTCGTGGCGCGCCTGCGCGGGATAGAAACAGCCTTGTGCTATCCTTTAGCTCGGAGGGTAGCGGCCGTCAGCTTATTGGAGGCACTGTCCCCGTTAAAAAACGTGGTCCATGGGCGCATGCGGACTTGAGAGTGGTGACGCCGTTTCGACGGCGATCCCGATTAGGAAGATGACAAATTGGCATAGCCCTGACCCTCCAGCCCATCATCGGACGGAGGAGTTGCGATGCCTAACAGGACAACCGACCGCGGCCCGGACCTAAAGCTGGTCAACCTCGGCCGGCCGCTATCGATATCGGATCAAAGATGCACATGGCCGCGGTAAACCCGGCCTGCACCGACAAGCCAGTGCGTGCATTCGGCACATTCACGCAAGACCTGCATGAACTGGCGGACTGGTTCAAGATGTGCGGCGTGACCAGTGTCGCGATGGAATCCACTGGGGTCTATTGGATCCCAGTCTACGAGATCTAGAACAGCGCGGGTTTGAGGTCATTCTGGTCAACGCGCGGTACGCCAAGAATGTACCTGGCCGTAAAACCGATCTCAGCGATGCCGCTTGGTTACGCCAGCTCCACTCCTATGGCCTGTTACGGGGCAGCTTCCGACCGATGCCGAGATCGCAACGTTGCGAGCCTATCTACGCCAGCGCGAGCGGCTCGTGGAATATGCTGCCGCCCATATCCAACATATGCAAAAGGCTCTGATGGAGATGAACCTGCAGCTCCATCATGTTGTGTCGGATATCACCGGCGCGACCGGCATGCGGATTATCCGAGCCATTGTTGCAGGCGAACGCAATCCCGACGTCCCGGCAACCTATCGGGACGTGCGCTGCCACTCATCGATCGAGACGATCCGCGCAGCGCTCGTAGGCAATGACCGCCACGAACATGTTTTCGCGTTAGCTCAATCACTGGAGCTCTACGACGTTTATCAGGCAAAGATGCTCGACTGTGATCGCAAGCTCGAAGTCCTGATCAGTGCATTGAACACCAAAGGAGCAAGACCGGTCGGAAACCTAGCCAAGCCGCGCGTAAAGACCAAGCAGGTCAACACCCCCACCTTCGATGTCAGGACCGCACTGTACAGAGTGCGGGGCGTCGATTTGACTGAGATCCACGGGTTGGGTCCGTCGCTCGCATTGAAGCTCATTGGCGAGTGCGGTATCGATCTAACGGCATGGCCGAGCGCCAAACACTTCACTTCCTGGCTCTGCCTCGCACCCGGCAACAAGATCTCCGGCGGCAAGGTGCTGTCTTCGCGCACACGGAGATCTTCAAGTCGCGCAGCTGCGTTGTTGCGTTTGGCAGCCACAACCGTGGGGCGGAGCGAGACAGCGCTGGGAGCATTCTATCGCCGGTTGTCAGCACGTGCGGGTAAATCGAAGGCGGTGACGGCGACGGCTCGCAAGATTGCGGTTTTATTCTACAACACACTCCGGCACGGCATGAGCTACAAGGATCCTGGCGCCGACCAATATGAGCAGCAATATCGTAGCCGCGTCCTCGCCAACCTACAGCGCCGGGCGAAATCGCTAGGCTTCGTGTTGCAGGCCATCCCGGGCGACGCCAATCCGGCTGTTTCTTAGGAAGGCCGCAGCCTACTTCGCGAAGGAAGCGACATGAAGTTCCCCTTCGTTGCGAAGCACCGGACGATCTGGCCGGTGGCATGGCTATGCGATGCGCTGGGGGTGTCGCGGTCGGGCTTCCATGCTTGGCTGAATCGTTCGCCCAGCGCCAGATCCCGCAGCGACGAGGAGCTCGGCGGCAAGGTCAAGGCCAGCTTCGCCGCCAGCGACCGCACCTATGGCGCACGCCGAGTGTGGCGCGACCTGCTCGCCGAAGGGGCGGATTGTGGCCTGCACCGGATTGAGCGGCTGATGCGGCTGCAAGGCTTGCGGGCGCGGCCGCGACGTCGGCGCTTGCCGAAGGACAGCGGCGATCGACAGCTCGAGACCGTACCGGCGAACCTCCTTGACCGGCAGTTCGCCGCCGAGCGTCCCAACCAGAAATGGATCGCCGACTTCATCTATCTCTGGACGGCCGAAGGCTGGCTCTATGTCGCAGCGGTGATCGACCTGTTCTCGCGCCGCGTGGTGGGCTGGTCGATGAGTGCCGCCATGACCGCACAGCTCGTGACGGACGCATTGTTGATGGTCGTCTGGCGACGCGGCAAGCCGGATGCGCTGTTGCATCACTCCGACCGGGGCAGCCAAGGCGGATTCAAGCGGTCGTCGCAATACCAATTGTGTTCACTCACGATAGCAACTCGTCAAGGGCCTCTGCCGGCGTTTTCCAACCCAGGGTTTTTCTCGGTCGAGCATTGAGGGCCGCGGCCACAGCGGCGATCTCGTCGGCGCCGTGGACGATAAGGTCGGTGCCTTTCGGGAAGTACTGACGCAGCAGCCCATTTGTGTTCTCGTTGGTGCCACGCTGCCATGGGCTGTGCGGATCGCAGAAGTAGATTTGGACACCCGCGTCGATCTTAAGACGATCGTGCTGAGCCATTTCAGCTCCCTGATCCCAGGTCAGCGAACGACGCAGCTCTTCGGGCAAGCTGATGATGGTGCGCGTAATCGCGTCGCGCACCGCTTCAGCTCCGTGCCCTGCGAGAGTAGGCCCATTCTTCATGCGCGGAGCTTCGCCATGCCCCGCAAGCCGGGGAAGATGCAGCAACATCGTGAAGCGCGTCGTACGCTCAACCAGCGTGCCGATCGCCGAGCTGCCAAGACCAAGGATGAGGTCTCCCTCCCAGTGACCCGGCACCGCGCGATCGGCCGCTTCGGCGGGGCGTTGACTGATCATGATCTCCGGCGAGACAGAGCTCCTGTCTCGCCTGCGTACGCGCGCCCTGGGTACCCGCAACACGCGCCCCGTTCGCAAGCAGGCCGACAGTTCGCGGCGTAGCGCTCCCCGCCCCTGAACGAAGAGGGCTTGATAGATGGCTTCGTGGCTGATGCGCATCGTCTTGTCGTCCGGGAAGTCGATCGGCAAGCGTCGGGCAATCTGCTCTGGGCTCCAAGCCCTGGCCCATCGCCGATCCTTGCGCGGGCGGGCGGCCCTTCCACGGAACGGCGGGACCAGGAACGGCAGCGCCACTCAGGGTCGTGACGACGCCAGCCAGCGCTGCTCCCCATAAGTGCGCAAGGTTGTGTTGAGCGCAAGCTTGCTCGGTTTGGGTCGACGGGCCGATCGCTCGGCGTGCCATTGGGCTGTCGACGCACGATACTCCAGGCCGCCGCTGCTCGTCGCGGCATTGCGTCGTAGCTCACGGGAGATAGTCGAGACGGATCGGCTAAGTCGGCGCCCGATCTCGCGGCTCGAAAGGCCCTGAACGCGAAGAAGTGCAATCTCCTCACGTTCCGCAAACGAGAGGTACCGCCCGGACGGCGGCTTGGTCGAAGTACTGAACATCGCTGGTGCCATGCCGCCCGCGTCGGAACAATCTGGTTCCGACAGGCTGCGACATACCAGCCGCCAATGCAGCATCCTCGCTGGTCATCCCCTGCGCGATCCCCAACCAAAATCGCTGGAGTGCAGATCGCCCCGCTACCGGCGGTCGTCCCCGTGACGGCAACGGCGCCCGTCCAGAACGGTGTGATCGTCGCTTTCGAATCCCATCGCAACCTCCTTCGTTCAGGTGTTGCGACGACCGCTTGAATCCGCCCAGTACACAAGCGAGCAGTTCCAGCGCCTGATGGCCGACAACGGCATCGTTTGCAGCATGAGCCGCTCCGGCAACGTCTGGGACAACGCGGCGATGGAAAGCTTCTTCTCCTCGCGCAAGACCGAGCGTACGGCCAACAAGATTTATCGAACCAGAGACGAGGCACGCGCCGATGTGTTCGACTACATCGAACGATTTTACAACACGACGCGCAGGCACTCGACCATCGGCTATCTCAGCCCGGTTGAGTTCGGGCGTAAGGTGGGATTAGCTTGACCGGGTGTCCATCAAACCGGCAGCAGCTCAGTCACGTGTTTCTGTTTAGAATGCACGAGCCGCTCAACAGACACGCCAGATTGTTCATCCATGCGACGCCTTCGGAGCCACTTGATCTAGGACTGACAAAGCCTATAGCGCGCCAATCAGGATGAGAGCGCGTATTGCCTCATGTACTGATGCTCCCGGGTGCGATCGGTTGCCTCATTTATTTTGCTCCTGGCTTGAGTTGAGGAGGAGACCGGGTGCGGAGATGGCCGGGGTTTCGGAGCGCCCGGCCTCCTCCGCTGGTACCTCGCACGTCATTGGAGTGTTGTGACCTCGTACCCTGGCGGCATTTTCTCGCTAGGAGCGAACAGCAGCGCGTTCGCTTGCTCGCTGCGCCAGGATTTCAGCCGACGTTGAAGCGTTCGAAGAAGCTTGTTCGGATAGGCTCCAGGATATTCCTCCTGCAAGCGCGAGAGCAGTTCGCTGCCAGTCCGCCAAGGCTCGGTTTCAAACCATTTTCGCAACTCTGGCGTTGCTCGGATGTGCGGGTCGGGACGACGTCGGCCTCTCTCCGCCTTCACGAGTGGCCGATCCGTCGGTCGCATAGCTCCGTCCTTCCAGGCCGTGCGCAGGCTTGCCAGGAAGCGATCGATCGATTGCGATGCCGCAGCAGGATGGCCGATTGGTTGGGTGTCCCCGAGGACCGCGAGGCGCTCCTGCACGTCGCGGATGTCGCGCAACAACGCGACTGGATCGAGGGCGGCATAGATTTCTTGGAGATGATGGCGGACAGCGTCAGGCGTGCGGGCGTCCGCTGCCAGGCGCTGGTGTGGTGTAGCCGGCGCGCTGTATGTCTTGCGTACACGGGCACCGTCGCGCTGCTTGGCTATCAATTTGAACGAGGGTTGGAAGAAGTTCACGAACAGCCGCGCCGATCGATAGAGTTCAGCCAGCAGCTTGGCCGCTTCCAGGCGCCCTCGAACCGACGATAGCCGACTATCCTGCGCACGACGGCGCCGTTCTTCTGCTCGACGAACGCCTGGTCATTTTTTCGGTAGGGCCGGCAACGCGTGAAGACGATGTTGGCCGCCTCGCAGTAGGCTTTCAGCGTCTCGTTCATGAACACGGTATCATTGTCAGTATCGAAGCCGAGCAGCGCAAAAGGCAATTGTTTGCGCAATTCCGTCAGCACCGTGCTCAACAGCGTTTGTTCGCGCACGATCAGAGGAGCGCACTCCGTCCAGCCGGTAGCAATGCCGGTGAGCACGAGGGTCTGGATGAAGCTGCCGCGCGCAGATGGACCGCTATGCGCGACAAGGTCGGCCTCGACGAATCGGGGCGCCGGATCATTCCAATCTGCCGACGTCCTTATTGGAGCCCTGCGACGCAGGGAATGCGTCGCGTGCCGCTGTCGGGCGACATGGAAAATTGACCCCCTGACGACACGAGGAATTGCCCCCCTCGCGACACGGTCAGAACGGGGGTTTTTATGCAGCGACTCAGTTCAGGTCCTCTGCGGTTCAAAGATCCGCGGAGGGAGGCCATGCTGGAGCCGGACGAGGTTTCGGCGATACTCCGGCTCAACGAGCTGGGGTGGGGTAGCAAACGGATTGCCCGGGAGCTCGGGATTAGTCGCAACACGGTGAAGGACTACGTGGCGGCCGGCGGCTGGACACCCTATCGGCAGCCGCAGCGCAAAAAGGCGCTCGATGGCCAGGAGACCTGGCTCAAGGAGCGCCTGCGGCAGCACCACGGCAATGCCGATGTGATTCGCCAGGAGCTGGCAGCCGAGAAAGGCATCATCGTCAGCCTGCGCACGGTCGAGCGGGCGGTACAGCGCTATCGCCAGGAGCTTGCGGCCGAGGCGCGCGCGACGGTGCGGTTCGAGACACCGCCCGGCAAACAGCTGCAGATCGATTTTGGCGAGCGGCTGGTCGAGATCGGTGGCAGCAAGGTTCGCGCCTACCTGTTCGTCGCCACGTTGGGCTACTCGCGCCGGCACCATGTCAGAGCATTCCGCAACGAACGGCAAGAGAGCTGGTTCGATGGCCTGGAAAGCTCCTTCGTGAAGTTCGGTGGCGTGCCCGAGGAGGTACTGTTCGATAATGCGCGTGCGTTGGTCGTGGAGCACGATGCCGCGATGCGCACCGTCGTGTTCAATGACAAGCTGACCGCGTTTGCCAAGCACTGGGGGGTCCGGCCACGGGCCTGCGCGCCATATCGAGCCCGCACCAAGGGTAAGACCGAGAATGGCGTCGGCTACGTCAAACGGAACGCGGTCGCCGGCCGCACCTTCCCGAGCTGGGAAGCCTTTGAGGCGCATCTTGAAGCTTGGACGCGGGAGATCGCCGACCTACGCCAGCATGGCACGACTGGCGAAGCACCAATTGAGCGCTTCAGGCGCGCTGAGGCGCACGCGCTGAAGCCCATCGCTGGGAGGCCGCCCTTCCAGGCCGCACGTGAACTGATCCGGCGCGTGCAGGCCGACTGCGCGGTCGAGATCGATGGCAACGCCTACTCTGTGCCATGGCGGCTGATCGGCGAGACGGTGAGAGCGACGATCGCCGATGGCGTGGTGCGCATCCACCACGGGATCCATGAGGTGGCCGCTCATCCGATCTGTGTCGGTCGGCGCCGTCGCGTCGTTGACCCTAAACACTTTGAGGGCCTGACTGGCTTTAAACCGAGCCGTGCTGGCGAGCTCGCGTTATCGCCTGTCGCGCCGCCGTCGCCGACGCTGCTGCGGCCACTCGGCGAGTACGAAGCGATTGTGGGAGGGGGCTTCTGATGCGAGCCATTGTCCCCGACCGCCTGAGCGATATGCTGACGCGCCTGAAGCTGACGGCTGTCCGCGACCAACTGGATGGGTTGTTGGATGAGGCCGGTCGACAAGAGCTGAGCCTACGCGAGACTCTGGTGCTGCTGTGCGAGCGCGAGATCGCCCGCAAGGATGAGCGGCGCATCGAGATGACGCTCAAACTTGCTCGCTTCCCGTTCGTTCGCGATCTGTCGGGCTTCGACTTCTCGGCCCAGCCCTCGCTGGATCCGAAGCAGATACGCGAGCTTGCGAGCGCCCGCTGGATCGCCAATGGCGAGAACGTGCTGCTCCTTGGGCCACCTGGCGTTGGCAAGACGCACCTTGCGGTCGCGCTTGGGCGCGAAGCGATCCTGGCTGGGCATTCCGTTCAGTTCGTCGCAGCCACGACTGTCGTTGCGCAGCTTGCCAAAGGTCACAGCGAAGGCCGGCTCGAGGAGCGACTCGCGCAATTTGCCAAGCCAAAGCTCCTGATCATCGACGAGCTCGGGTATCTGCCCTTTGAACCCGATGCCGCGCATCTGTTCTTCCAGCTCGTTAGCCGTCGTTACGAGAGAGGCGCGATCCTGCTGACCAGCAACCGCAGCGTCGGCGAGTGGGGCTCGGTCTTCAGCGACCCCGTGGTCGCCACCGCGATCCTTGATCGTCTGCTGCACCACAGTCACGTAATCACGATCCGCGGCGACAGCTATCGCTTGAAGGAGAAGCGCCGCAGCGGACTTCTGCAGAAGCCCGCTGTACCAGAAGCCAAATCGGAGAAGAAGTCGTGACGCAAGCCGCTCGCTCGCTACAGCGCTATGAAGGGCGCGCTTCGCGAGCGGCTTGCTTCAGTCCTGCAAACAACAAGGGGGTCGCTTCCTCATGTCGTTGCGGGGTCAAATCCGGACGTCGCTTGACAGCCGCCGACGCTTGCGACCTAATCCTTCTCGGACCCCCACCAATGCGCGGTCGATCGTCGCAGCGCTCATTGCCAAAAGTTTGTCGCGGATCTCGGGGGTAAGGTCGAGGTGGCCATGCCGTTCCATCGCCTCAATCAACGCAGGCATTAACGCCTTCAGCCGCTTCCCGCAGATCCGGTCTGACGCCTCCCAAAGGAGCACGAGCGCGTTGTGTTCTACCTCATTATACATTCGACGTCGCGCCCTTCGGCTTGGGCGCGCGTCTTCCTCACCTCGAAGTAGTCGCATCGCCTGCTTGCGATGGAATCCGGTGATGTCGACGAACTCGTCCAATATCCGCGTCTTCTTCGCGCGATCCGAACGCCGATAGCGCGCGCCTGCTGCCGCCGTCAGTTCCTTCCGCGTTGCCATGCTTAGCCACCCCATCTTCGCCCCCGCTCGCTCCCGATCCAAGGGAGCAATTTACGTGAGGCAACGGCTCAGCATTTGGTAACAATTAGGGCGAGACAATGCGGAGTCTCACCCTGATCGCCGCCGCGCAAAAGCCAACCGATCGGAGGACGAGGCAAGGCTTAGGCAGTTTATTTTTGCTGTGCGAAGAGCCTTGGCCTCACACGTCTGCAAATGAAGGAGGCCGGCGCTCACACCACGCTTTTAGGCCCTCTCGGGCATCAGGTGATGTTAGGCTTTCGAAAAACTTCGCATTGATCTCGACCGGGTCAGCAGTGCCTCGACGAATTGAATTGAGCGACGTCTTCAGGCCCCGGAGAGAAGCCGGCGAACGCTGGGCGAGCATCCCGGCAAAATGCTCTAATCGCGCTTCAAGCGCATCCGAAGTACACACCTCGGTAAGATAACCCATCTGTAACAACGTGATGCTGTCAACTTGCTCGCCTGTTAGAAAAAGGCGTTTCGTTTGCGACAGGCCAAGCCGCTCCACGTAACGTCGTAAACCAGAATAGTAGTACTGAATACCGAGGCGAGAAGGAGACATTTGCAAGAGACATCCCCGCGTTCCGATACGAAAATCACATGCAAGCGCGAGGTCAGTAGCGCCTCCGTAAATGTTTCCATTCAGGCCGCATATAGTAGGAAAGGGGCATTCTTCGACAAGATCGCACATCGCGGCGAACAGGGCTGTACATGCCGCCGCACGATCACTCGACAATGTATCCAGGTCAAATCCTGAACTAAAACTTGGACCTTGAGCCGTTATCATTAGTACTCGCACGCTCGACTGCCGAGCCAAAGTCGCGACGATTTCAGAGAAAGTCTCGATGTCTGTTGGCTCGAACCGATTGTGCTGCCGAGACCGGTTCAATTGAATTCTCGCGATCCCTTTTGACACATGCAAGGTCGGCAAGTTCCCGAGCTCAGATGCTTCTTCATTCCTTTGTTTCCCTGCTGCGACCTCACTTCCAAATTTATTCATTCGATTCCCTCGACTGGCGAAACCTGCGCTGCAGGGACGGGTAGGTGAGGCGCGGTTGTCAACGATGAAGCACAGAAGCTTCGGCCCTATGCCCTCAGCCCCTCCGTATTCTTTTTACGTTGACAGATATTTTTTTTACATTCAATAGAATATCTCGGAAACTGGCCCTGCCGGCAGCGCGGCGAGGAGAGGCGTAAGTCATGTCCAACCGCAATTTCTATGTCCTGGTTGAGGGGAGGGCCGAGGCAAACCCGACAGACGTGCTCCTAGAGCTTGAGAGCGGCGAAACGCTATCCGCTCAGTGGCTGCACAAGCTCTGTGGTAGCTATGCCAGCGTCTTCCGGCGGCTCGGATGTGCGGTCGGTGATCGCGTGGCCGTCCAGGTCGAGAAGTCCGCACATGCTTTCGCGCTCTATCTTGCCTGCCTCCGTGCTGGGCTCTGCTATTTGCCCATCAACACAGCTTATCGCTCAGCTGAGTTGGCCTACCTTCTAAAGGACGCGCAGCCTTCCTTCCTTCTCAGAGGACCAAATACGGAAGCTCTTCCCGACATGACGGTGCCTCGGTCAACCAAGGTCTTAACGTTTGGCATCCGGGGTGAAGGAACATTCGCATCACTTGTCAAAGCAGGAGAGACCTCGTTTAGCACCGTCGAACTCAATGGTGCGGCTCCCGCAGCTCTCCTCTACACCTCAGGCACAACCGGCCGGCCCAAGGGTGCTCTGATCAGCCATGCTGCGCTCTCGTACACCGCTCAAACGCTGAGTCGATTGTGGGGCTTCTCGTCTTCGGATGTTCTGCTACATGCGCTGCCGATCTTCCACAGCCATGGTCTATTCATCTCATTCAACGTCGCGCTGGCAGGCGGAGCGCGAATTCTCCTGCAAAATAAATTCGATGTAAGTCCAGTGCTCGACGCAATTCCTCGCTCAACCTTTTTTATGGGAGTGCCAACTTACTATCATCGTCTATTGACCTGCCCTTCGCTGGCCAGCTCTCTTTGCCGAAACATGCGACTGTTCATATCCGGTTCGGCACCACTATCGGCTCCGATGCATCGCGATTTTGAAACTCGGACAGGGCACCGTATCCTGGAGCGTTATGGTTTGACCGAGGCAATGATTCTCTGCTCGAACCCCCTGGAAGGTGATCGTCGACCAGGTTCGGTAGGGCTACCGATTCCCGGTGTTGATTTGCGTATTGCAGGCGAGCGAGATGAAGCTCTGCCTGTCGGACAAGTAGGTATCATTCAAGCGCGAGGACCGGGGCTTTTCTCCGGTTACTGGAACAATGCTGAGCAAACCAAAGCCGAGCTCACAGCAGACGGGTTCTTCCGTACCGGCGACATGGGTCTCGTCGACGAGAAGGGATACGTCTCGATTACAGGCCGCGCCAAGGATCTCATCATCAGCGGCGGATACAACGTCTATCCCGCAGAAGTTGAGGCTGTAATCGATGAACTGACTTCCGTTAAGGAGTCAGCCGTTGTCGGAGCAACTCACGCGGATTTCGGAGAGTGCGTCGTTGCCTTCGTAATTGCTAGCGATAAGAGCGACCCACCGAGCGAAAGCGAGGTGATTCAGCAGGTCAAGCGAAACATGGCAAGTTACAAAACCCCCAAGAAGGTCATCGTAGTCGATGATTTTCCACGGAATGCTATGGGAAAAGTCTTGAAGAAGGAGCTCCGGACGACACTAGCGGACTTTCCCACGCTTGGCTCGGATAACGCCAATAGATAATCGGCCTCCCTAGGCTAACTGGAGATTGCACACTTGTGCGCATACCATCCCGCTGAATTTCAAGCGCTGACATTTCATGATGCGGTACCCGCCTTCAGAGAAGGACGAGATAGCCCGCGCAAATACCTTGAGCGCTGTCTCGAAACGATCGACGCTCGCGAGCCCACCGTGCGAGCTTGGGTCGAAATGAACGTGCGAGAGGCGAGGTCCGTGGCTGATCGATCCACAGCGCGTTACCTCGCGGGACGAGAGCTTTCGACCATCGATGGCATGCCGGTCGGGATCAAAGACCTCTTTATGACAAAGGATATGCCCACGCGTATGGGATCTCCCTTGTTCAGAGACAATCACACTCATCAAGATACGGCTTGCGTCCAGGCATTGAGAGCCGCGGGCGCCATCGTGCTCGGTAAGACAGTGACGACGGAACTCGGCATGTCCTACCCTGGACCGACTACCAACCCGTTCAGCCATCGCCATACCCCCGGCGGATCGTCGAGCGGATCGGCAGCGGCCGTCGGCGCGCGGATGATACCTGCGGCAATCGGAACGCAAGTGGCTGGCTCGGGGATTCGACCAGCGAGCTTTTGCGCGAACTATGCGATCAAGCCGACAATGGGCGCCATCCATCGTGGGGAGCGTCTGGCACTTAGCCAAAGCCACGTGGGGATCCATGCTGGCGACCTTCGTGACATGTGGCATGTGTCGATTGAAGTCGCAAAGAGATCAGGCGGCGATCCCGGCTATCCCGGCCTTTACGGTGAGACAACTCTTCATCCGGCAACCCGGCCACTACGAGTGATTGTGATGGAGGCCCAAGGTGCGGCAGAATTGGACGACGATTCCAGAGACGCATTTGAACGGTTCCTCACTCAGCTTCGCCACGCCGGCGTCCACACCATCGACAGAACCAACCACTCGCTGGTCGACTCGTTCGAACGTGCCATCGACGAAAGTCTTGAAATTACTCGTGACGTTTGTGCCTACGAGATGCGCTGGTCACTGGAGAACCTTGTAGAAAGGTTTGGCGGAGGGCTGAGTGACAGCTTGACCTCTCGTCTGGAACTCGCGAGAAAGATGAGCATAGATGACTATCGTCAACTACTCGCCCAGCGCGATAAGGCAAGAGCAGCCCACGCCGCAATTGCTCATATCGCCGACGCTATCGTTGCTCCGTCCTCCGTTGGACCAGCTCCAAAATTAGACAATCAAGGACTTGACTCGGGCATCTCACATACAACAGGCCTGCCGAGTTACAATGCTGTTACCTCCGTCTTAGGGGCGCCAACTATCACGCTTCCGCTTCTTGCGGTGAGGGGAATGCCTCTCGGAATTCAGGTTATTGGCCAGCAGCATACCGATCAGCACCTTGTAGGTTTAGGGCGTTGGATCAGCGAGACTATTCCGGCGCGATCGGTCTAATCTCTGCTGGCTCATTCTGAGTTCGACCGGCATGGGCCCTTGGCGAGGTAAATTCGGCAGCATCTGATCTCGGGCCCGTATGTTCGTCGATCGTCTCACCATAGGTAGGGGAAGTAGCGCCTAGGTTGAGCGCCGGGCCGGCAAATCGCGTGCTCCTTCGAGTATTGTTGGGCTAAAGGTTCGAGCCTTTGAGCTACCGGTTGACGAACCGGTCCGCCTCTCGTCGCGATACAATTGCGAAACTTTTCGCTATCTACTCGCGGATCGTGGTATGAACTCCCATACCCGCGGGCAGGACCGTGCTCAAATTCAACCGAACTAGCGAAATCGCCAACTGGATCAAGACCGAAATTGATTCCGGTGCTTTGCAGCCAGGATCCAAGCTTGATGAAAAGCAACTCTCCGACAGGTTTAACGTTTCGAAGACCCCTGTCCGGGAAGCCCTGATACAGCTGGCATCGCGTGGCTTGGTAGATCTGAAGCAGCGGAGGGGTGCGACCGTCTCGGTTCTGAGTGCGGAGCAAATTGTCGCTATGTTCGAAGTTATGACGGAGCTTGAGGGAATGTCTGCAAGGCTGGCCGCGGCGCGAATGCCGACGGACCTACAGGCGCGCCTCCGCGACATACACTCTCGCAGCGAAAGCGCGCTTCACAATGCGCAGCTGTACGATGCAATTAATAAAGAGCTCCATGAAACTATCTACGAGGGTGCGCAAAACTCATATTTGGAACAGTCGATAAAAGAGACCCGCGCTCGCCTGCGTCTCTATCGTCGGTACCCATTCCAAAAACCAGGTCGCATTCAACAGTCCTATCAAGATCATTGCTCAATTGTGGCAGCGATCACCCGAGGAGATGCCATGGCGGCTGCTCAGGCTATGCACGATCATCTCACGACTGGCGGACGCGTTTTCGCAGATCTCGTGGCGGAAGCCGCTCGTTTTGCGAATACACCTGATAAGGCGGCGGGATAACCCCGCCCAATTGCCTCCACCTACTCGGCAACTCTTCTCGTCTTCTAACCCGCGTGGCGCGATATGGCGCGAGCAGCAATGTGGAGCACGAACTATCACCGGTCACATAAAACCTACTGATCAACTCAACCGACGAATTGATGATTTTCTCGCTTGCCGATGACACATCGATCGGATCGTATTACATCATCTGCTTCACCTTCCAGGCGCCATCCCTCGCAAATCCCACAAGGGCTGCAGGAATTCTTCAAGTCGGCAAGAAAATGCGACGCAAATCTCTGTACGATACTAGTATCCTAAGCGCATGGAATATATCGGAGACGACCTCGCGGGGACCGACAAATGACGCTCCAATCGAACAGTCACAACAGCCCGCAAGCGATTGGCGCTACTCCAGTACACGAGCATCTCTACCATTTCCATCGCCGCGATTTTCGTGCCGGGCGGCTCTTCTTGTTGGCCCGTAGGAAGCGGGCACGCACAGAGACGGGCCAACCGCCGATGTTGCTCGCCGTAGCGCCGGCGACACAAAGGCGGCAATCACCGCGGCTGAGCGCTCATTTCCGGTCCGCCGAATTCTTGCCTGCAAAAGCGCAGCAATTCTGAGGTCGTGGGCCGGACTAATGCGGAAGAGCTGGCGCTTCTGGTCGCGAGCGAACAGGGCCAGTTATGGATGAACCCGCGATAAGAAAACACTCTTGTGAACGAGCAACAGGCAGCCCGCTCTTGATCAAGGCTTTCCAACGAAACTTGGCTCATAGGCCGACCGAAGGTCGGTCTCAAGAAGCGCGAGTCGCCGTCACATGATAGGCCCAGGCCCGATGGAACGATCCTTGCTAGATTGATCGGAAGGGTAGATCAAACCCAGGAGCGATACATGAAGAATTATGACGGCCCCATTGACCCTCAAAAAACAGCATTGCTAGTTGTCGACCTGCAGAACCACGAGATTTCTGAGGAAGAACAGCGCAAATATCCGGAGTACGTGGACCGCGTGAAACATCAGATCGTGCCGAACGTCCAGCGGCTACTGCAAGCCGCGAGGTCGTGCGGCGTGGAAGTGATGTACACGGTAATCGAAAGCCTCACCAAGGATGGGCGCGATCGTTCGCTTTGCCACCGTAAGCTAGTCATCCCAAAGGGGTCATGGGGAGCTCAGGTAATTCCCGAGATAGCGCCTGGCGAAGACGACATCGTCTTACCAAAGACAGCTTCTGGGGTATTCAGTTCGACCATCCTGGAGCGGGTTCTTCGTAACATGGGCATTGAGGAGGTAATTGTTGTTGGCGTTTTAACGGATCAATGCATCGATATGGCGCTGCGCGACGGTGTAGATCGCAGCTTCCATATGATTTGCGTCACCGACTGCTGCGCCGCCTATACTGAAGAGAGACACAATTACTCTCTTCGTATGCAATATGGCGCTGTCCGGAAAGTGACGACGGAGGAGATTGTATCGGAACTCTCAGGCAAGTTATTCGCCCGAAACAGCTGAGATTTCCCTTCTTGAGATTCCCTCAGTAAGCCGAGCGGTTTGTTTTCTGTCTCTTTTCCGCTGAGCAAGAGATGCAAAACGAGATCCTAACGTCTTACCCCTGAGAGGGAATCTCGAAGAGCTGCGTTGAAGCGTATGACACGCGCGTCAACGTTAACACCTGTGGCGCTTGTGCATTGCGGAGACTTCGGATGCGAAAGAGCCTGGTTTGCGTGCTGCGCAGACTATAAACCGTAGATCAAAAGCCATGCGACGAGGAGATGCAAGCCGTGCCGCGTAAACTTCCCAACACGCCTGTTGATGTCTGGCGCACAACTCCGGAAACGTTGGACCTGGCGGAAAACGCCAAGCGATTTGGCTGGTGGGATTTTCCGCTCGAAAGCGCTGCAACAGATTCGGCAGAAATGGATGGAATTGACCGCGCGTACTGGTTCTATAAAAGCGCGCGCCCAATTACGAGAACATCACGGGATGTTTCTGATGCGTTGTTCTTGAACGACAAGTCTATTGTGGAATTACCGACTGCATTTCGAAAGCAGCAGACTGCGACTCTGAGTGCACTGGGGGATCTGATCCAGGCGCGCGGGCTAGAACACTCTAAGGATCTTTTGTTCGAGAGCATCGAAGCCGCTGTCTTCAATGCCGATATCTCTTTCGCGAATTATGAATCTGTGGTGGCAGACGATCATGTCGTGAGCGAGGCTATAGGCGACGGCCGCTCTTCGATGATGTGTTGCTCATCGGCCCAATATTCCGCATTAACAGAACACCAGGGTAGACGTTTCACGATTCTTAACCTCGCGAACAATCACTCATTGGACTTGGGCGTTCAGGGTCTTCGAACCACTCAAGAGCTCTGCAGAGCGAATGGGATCATTGAAATCGGCGCCCCTCGATGCGCCGAGGAGTACGGCCGGGGCACGGTTTTCACGAAGAGGGGCATCAGGTTCGGGTTCGTGTCGGTCACATTCGGTCTCAATGGGCGACCCCTACCCGACGGTGAACATTATTGTGTGCACGCGTCACCGCTCATGTCCAAACGTGTCGTGGCCGATCTTGAGCTACTCAAATCGCAAATAAGGAGCTGTAAACATCAGAATGCCGATGTCATCATCGCCTCAATCCATTGGGGCTTCGAATTCGAGTTTTTTCCAAGACGAAAGCAAATTGAGCTCGCTCATGCGCTTGTGGAGGAAGGCGCCGACATAATTTTGGGCCATCATCCTCACGTAGTTCAGCCGATCGAGTACTACCGCACTACACGTGATCCCAACCGAGTTGCGGTCATCGCTTACTCCTTGGGTAGCCTAACTTGGGACTGGTATACGGCTCCACATTTAATTTTGAGCTTGATGCTGAACTTTCAGTTCGCAAAAGGTGATACAAGTGCAGGAAGCCGTACTTACATCGAAAGTGTCACCGCTACTCCTTTGTTTAGAAATATCTTCTACAGGGGCGATAACAAAGTGATGCGCATTGAACAACTTAGAGACCACCTGGATGCGAAAAATGCCGACTTCGGTCACTTAGAACAAATGCAACAATACGTAGACTTGATTTCGGGCCGCGGAGCCCCGGTTTGACGAGCTCGCGACAGCCTCTCATCCAAATGCTCTCCGCCATCAGGTGCGACCGTGAATGTGTAAGCGGAGTGACCTGCCACTGAATGTTCATCCAGCGGCAGTTAGAGTCTCGGAGTTTTGTGCAGCGAGACCGAACTTTGGACCACCCGGAACTAGAGTTTTGCGCCTCTGATCACGTTGGCGGGCTGGTGTCGCCGACGTGATTTTGCAGCAAAATCGGCGGCCGATTGCCGATCGCCCCGTGGGGCCGTTCTTCGTTATAGTATCTTCGCCAAGTCTCCACCTTTTGCCGGGCATCCGCAAGGGACAGGAACCAATGGGTGTTGAGGCATTCGGCCCGGAAGCGGCCGTTGAAGGCTTCGATGAAGGCGTTGTCGGTCGGCTTGCCGGGTCGTGAGAAGTCCAGCGTGACGCCGCGCTGGTAGGCCCAGAGGTCAAGATCGCGCGACACGAACTCGCTGCCTTGATCGACCCGGATCGTCGCCGGGAGTCCCACTTCATTGCAAACCCTTTCCAGTACCTCCACGACATCGGTGCCGCGGAAGGTGAGCCGCGGCTCCAGTGCGGGCGAGAAGCGGGAGAAGATATCGACGATCGTGAGCACCCGGAGATTGCCGCCGGTGGCCAGCTGGTCATGAACGAAGTCCATCGCCCAGATCTCGTTGACCCGCGTCGCGGGCCGTCGGTCGTCGCGCAACTTGGCCTTGACCCGGCGCTTGGGCGATTTGTTGCGCAATTGCAGGCCCAATTCGCGATAGATGCGACGGGTCTTGTTCTGGCCGTGACGCCATCCCTCGCGGCGCAACAGCACATGGACGCGGCGATAGCCGTAGCGGATGCGAACATGGCAGATCTCCTTGATCCGAGCTTCGAGGGCCGCCTGGCCGGAGCGACGAGATTTGTAGTGATAGGTCGATCGATCGAACTCGAGGGCCTTACAAGCCTTGCGGATCGAGACCTGCCACTCCCCGCAAACCTCATCGACGAGCTTGCGCTTCCGACCAGGCTTCACAGCTTTCGGCGGATCACGTCCTGCAGCATCTCCTTGTCGAGCGATAGGTCCGCCACCAGCTTCTTCAGCTTGGCGTTCTCGTCCTCGAGCTGCTTCAACCGGCGCATCTCGGTCGGCAGCAGTCCGTCGTACTTTTTCTTCCAGTTGAAATAGGTCGCCTGGCTGATCCCGGATTTGCGGCAGATCTCCGCAACCGGGACCCCGTCGTTGCCCTGCTTCAGGATAAACGCCTTCTGGGCGTCCGAAAACTTCGAGGCCTTCATCGTCGTCCGCTCCTCCCAGCCGAGGGGATTCGGCAGCGCAAGACTCTAGCCAAAATTGGTCCAGTTTGCCGGCCTCAGGTCAGCGGTAGCTGAAGCGCCGCCGCTCGTTGGCGAAATCGCGCAATCGGCCACGCAGAATTGCGTCCGGCGGGCGGCTGGAGCGATAGCGGATCATCTGTAAGCGCGATTTTCTCCGCACGCCGGCGGTTTTGATGGACTGCCTTGAATCGGGCGATGCGGGGCCGTTCAGGCGGTGGCGGCTTTGTGGAAGTTGAAGGGCAGCAGGTCTGCAATATCGGCGTCGCCGGCGCGCTGAGGCGATTCGGTGAGGACGTGGCGCAACCACGCTAACGGCACGACACGTGAGGCGCGGCAGGTCAGCATCAGGCTATAGACGACGGCGCTGGCCTCGGCTCCGTCCACGGTATCACTGAACAACCGTAAGCGGTACGAGCAGACCACGGACCTGGCGTGGACGGCCTACGCGCGCCGCTGGAAGCGCATAGGCATCCAGAACTGCCGCAGGGCCTCAACGGCTATTGGAATGTCGCGCCAGGCGTTTTGAGCGACGGGCAGCGTTGCCAGCGTATGGCGGGCCGGGGGTAGCAAGGGTCGACCGGCGTCATCGATGCAATGGACCAGGATCGGCCGCAGCATAAGGTGTTCGGTTCCGTTCGGGGAGAGAAGCCGCGACCAGACGAGAAGCCGAAGCTTCATGACGGCGTGGAAGCCCATGCACCAGGGCTGCGGGTCGACGTCGCCGTCCGGCGATCGCAGGAACAGCGGCTCGAAGCTCTCCGGTCTCGTCGACAGCGTCTCGCTGATCGCGTTGTGGCGCATCAGCGTGGCAGCGATCGCCGAGAACTCCTCGGTGTCGTGATTGAAGGCGTCGGGATCTACGCCAAGGAGCGGGCACACCCATTCCTCGGAGGCCATCGAGACCGGCCCGGCGACGACAGCGGCCACTGCGCCGTCGAGCATGGAGAGCGACGTCGCCCGCGGATGCCGAAGCGTCGGCGACCTGGCGCGCTCGCTCATCCATTGCCCGAGCCGCTCGAATGACATGGCATAGTTCGCCATCGTCGTCTTGCGTGCTTTTCGCGTTCCCCGCCGTTGCTTCGGCTTCGTCATGCCACGGCTCGCTTTTCGGCTTCGCGTGCGGCCTTCCAGTTCCAGGCCAGAAGTTCGTGCAGCTGGTTGGCCTTCGCGGCGCCGCTCACCATGCGCTCGAGAACGTCGACGAGATAGGCCTCGGGGTCGAGGCCATTCAATTTGGCCGTGTTAAGAAGCGAAGAAAGTATCGACCAAGTCTCGCCTCCGCCTTCGTCACCACTGAACAACGAGTTCTTTTTTCCGATCGCAATCGGCCTGATTGATCGTTCGACCGTGTTGGTGTCCGCCTCGAGCCGCCCGTCGTCCAGGAATGCCGTCAGGCCCTGCCAGCGTTCGAGCATATAATCGATCGCCTTGATGAGCGTCGAGCGGCGGGAGATCCCGTCCTTCACCGCGATCAGTCGAGCCTTCAACGCCTCCATGAGCGGCTTCGTCTCGGCCTGTCGCGCCGCGCGGCGTTCCCCGGCGCCGAGACCGCGGATCCTCTCCTCGATCGCGTAGACGGCTGCGATGCGCTCGATGACCTCCGCGGCGAAGGGTGAGTTCGTCGTCTTGTGCACCCTCACGAAGTTGCGGCGCGCGTGAACGAGACAATACGCCAGCTGGATCTGCCCGGCACCTTCGCATCGCCCACCAGCGAGGCGTAGGCGGCATAGCCGTCGACTTGCAGCACGCCTTCGAAGCCGGCCAACTGCGCCACGATCTCCTTCTTGCCGCGACCGTCTGCGAACACGTAGGCGACCGCCGGCGGCGCCGGACCCTTCCACGCCCGATCGTCCGTCGCATGCGCCCAGAACTGGCAGATCCTCGTGCGGCCGCGTACCGGGTCGAGCACCGGCATCGGCGTCTCATCGCAGAACAACCGCTCAAAGCCGTGCATGGTCTTCAGTTGCAGGTCGTAGAGGCCCCTGCCCAGCCACGCCGCGCTGCCCATCCAGCGCGCCAGCGTCTGACGATCGACGACAACACCTTGGCCCGCCAGGATCTGCGTCTGGCGGTAGAGCGTCGATTGCCAGGCATATTTGGCCGCGGCGATATGCGCGATCAGCGCCGTCGTCGCCATGCCGCCCTCGACGAGCCGCGCTGGTGCCGAGGCCTGGACGATCGGGCCCTCACAGGCGCGGCAGGCATATTTGGGAGGGATCGTGCGGAGTACACGCAACCACCCGGGAAACCGAACCGCAGAGTCGGAGATCGCCCCTTCATCCGGTAGGTGGCCGCTGAACAGCGCCTACGATTCACGTGACTAGTGCGCCAAACAGCTTGCTAAGACGTTCCCGTTCAGAAGCGGAAGCCGGCCGCGGACGGTATCCCCAAAGGGCCGGCCATCAGACACTCGCTTGCTCAAAGCTCGATCCCAAACCGGAAACTCACGCCAGACGTAAACCGGCTGTCGGCACATGATGAGATAATGTGATAAAAGGCCCGCAGTTCAGTGGGATCGGACGTTCCTAACCCAACGGTCACAGGACCTATAACGAGACCTAGACCAGGAGCAGGGAATATTCAGCCGACTGTCGCAATCCTGCGCAATCGCTGGGAATACGCGTAATTGCTGCAGAGGACGCCCTGAATTCGCAGCCCACGGCAGCCCTCGGCCGGCAAACTGCAGCAAAAAACGGCCGAAGCCTGTCCGATGTGATAGCCCACATCTAGCGGCGCAGTTTACCCTGCGATCAAGAGAGGAATGTCCCAAATGCCGAAATCCACTGCGCGCTGTTTCATTCACAGACCAGCCCGTCTCAAGCGGCGTTTTGCCGCCATAGCAAGCGTGGCGGCACTACTAATGACCGTCTCACCCGGGGGCGCGGAAACGCTGAAATGGGCTCGGAGCTTGGACGTTCAGACTCTAGACCCTCACGCCTATAATGAGAACGTGACCTTTGCGTTCAATCGGCAGATGTACGAAGGCCTTGTGGAGCGCTCCGACGACGGAAAGCTCATTGGAGTACTAGCGACCGAATGGCGGATGTTGCCTGATCACCCCGACGTTTGGGAGTTCAAGCTTCGCCGGAACGTTACGTTCCACGACGGCGCACCATTTAAGGCCGACGACGCCGCATTTTCAATCCAGCGAGCTATGGCACCAACCTCGAATGTGCGGACCTATCTGGCTGCCGCCGCGGTTGAGGAAGCCATCGCGAAGGACGACTACACCGTGCAGGTCAAGACAAAGGGACCCAGCCCTCTTCTGCCCGAAAACTTGGCAAGCATCTTCATAATGAATAGAGCATGGGCCGAGAAGAACGACTCCGTTGTTCCGCAGGATTTTAAAGGCGGGAAAGAAAACTATGCTGCTCGCCATGAGAACGGCACTGGCGCCTATCGCCTTGTAAGCCGAGAATCGGATCGCCGTTCGGAGTTGGAAGCTTACGATAAATACTGGGGTATCGGCCAGTTCCCAATCGATATCGATCGGATCATCTATACCCCTATCCAGTCGGCCGCGACGCGTGTATCCGCATTGATCAGCGGAGAAGTTAATTTTCTCCAAGACGTCCCCCCCCAAGACATTTCACGGTTGGAGCAGAATGAAAGCCTTCGGGTGGTTCGCGGCCCAGAGATTCGCACGGTTTTTTTAGGCGTCAATACAAGCGCGAACACACTTGCCAGCGGGGAAGCAAAGGGAAATCCTTTCGCCGACAAGCGGGTGCGCCACGCAATGAACATGTCCATTGATCGTCTAGCGATCAAGTCGGCAATCATGCGAGGGGAGTCGGTTCCGCTCGGTACAATCATTTCGCCGATCGCCGACGGCTATACGGAAGAATTGGGTAAGTTCCCAAAGCTCAATATTGACCAAGCCAAGCAGCTTATGGCCGAGGCAGGTTACCCCAACGGATTTTCGGTCACTCTAAACTGTCCAAATGACGGCATGGTGAACGACGAGCGCATCTGTCAGGCCGTGGTGGCAATGCTCGCCAAGATCGGTGTCACCGTGCATCTCGATGTCCAACCCAGCGCAGTCGTCTGGCCTCTAGTTCTCAATAGGAAGACCGACTTTTACCTGATGACGTGGGGCTCATACGATTCTCAATTAATCTTCGATAATCTCGTCCACTCTCGGGGCGCCTGGGCTGCAGCGAATTACAAAAACCCGGAGATTGATGCCAAAATTGAATTACTCCGGTCGGAAGCCGATCCTCAAAGACGTAAAACCATAATCGCCGAAATTTGGAAGACCGTTCAGGACGAGTGTTTCTATCTACCGATTCACGCGCAGGTGTTGGCGCGTGCAACGCAGAAGAAGATTCACGTTACGCCAAACGTTGGTAATCAGATCTCCGTGAAAACCATCAAGGTGGACAAGTGACAGGTTTCTTTCTGCGCAGATTGCTGTCCGTGTTGCCGGTGATGCTGATGACGGCGTTTCTGTCGTTCGCCGCCTTTCATTTTATCGGCGATCCGCTCCAGAATATGGTCGGACCGGAGGCGACCGCGCAGGACCGCGCGCGGCTAGCGGCGGAACTCGGGTTCGACCGCCCCTTTTACATCCAGTTCTTTCGTTTTATCAGTTCGGCACTCCATGGGGACTTCGGCATTTCCACTCGCGTTGGAAGGCCGGTGTTGGATTTGATCCTGGAGCGGCTGCCTGCGACTCTGGAACTAGCTATATTATCGTTTATATTTGCAATGATAGCGGGAGTCGCCCTTGGCGTCGTGACAGCATTGCGGCCGCGCTCCATATTATCGGGCTTCAGCTTGACGGTCTCGCTGATCGCAGTATCCCTGCCTAACTTCTTAATCGGCATCGGCCTCATCTACGTGTTCGCGGTCAAACTTGGCTGGTTGCCGTCCTTCGGACGGGGCGACACGGTGAAGATCGGCTGGTGGACCACCGGGGTACTGACTAAGACCGGCTGGCAGGCTATCATCCTTCCCGCGATTTCACTGGCCACCTATCAACTCACGCTGATCTTGCGTTTAGTCCGCACTGAAATGCTTGAGGTCATGCATTCCGATCATATCCGGTTCGCACGCGCGCGAGGGCTGCCAGACCGGCTCATCTATTTTTCTTACGCTTTGAAGAACACGATGATTCCGGTCGTCACGGTTGCAGGTTTGCAGTTGGGATCCATCATCGCATTCGCCGTCGTTACTGAGACAGTATTCCAATGGCCAGGCGTTGGGCTGCTCTTTATTAATTCCATTAGATTTTCCGACGTCCCAATCATGGCCGCATACCTTCTCATCGTGTCGATCATTTTCGTTACCATCAACATGGTCGTGGATTGCGTCTACTACCTTCTAGATCCTCGCCTGCGGACGGGAGGAGTAGTCAGATGACCATTCACAAGCTTTCCGCATTGTTTAACTCTGATATCGGGCACTCTTACATCCGTTCCCCCAGAGCAGTTCTGTCTACGCTCGCACTGCTAACTCTCATTGTCGCGGCCCTGGGAGCTCCTTTATGGGCACCACAGAACACTCTCGACGCCAGCACGTTCGATCTGCTTTCGTCAAATACACCGGCCTGGAGCATCAATGAGTTCACGAACCGCTTCTACGCTTTCGGCACAGACGATCAGGGACGTGACGTGCTTTCAGCGACCCTTTATGGAACACGGGTTTCACTCCTAGTGGGCCTTGCCTCTGTTTTGGTTTCAATGTCGATCGGCGTCAGCTTAGGCCTGATATCCGGTTATTTCGGGGGACACATTGACGCAGCGATCATGCGTATCGCAGACATCCAGTTGTCCATCCCCGCCATTTTTATTGCGCTCCTTATTTCCGGCTTAACGCGGTCGCTACTGCCACCGAGCGCGCGCGAAGCCCTTGCTGTCTACATGGTAATATTGGCGATTGGAATTTCCGGATGGGTCACATATGCCCGCACGGTGCGCGGCGCCGTGATGGGGGAGAAACAGCGAGAGTATGTGCAGGCAGCCCTAATGATAGGCCTTCCGACGGGCACAGTGCTGGTACGGCACATATTGCCAAACGTGCGTCGACCGATCCTCGTGATCGCGACAATCTCACTTGCGCTTTCAATTATTACCGAAGCCACGCTGTCCTACTTGGGCGCAGGTCTGCCCCCCACCCAACCATCTCTTGGAACATTGATCCGCAGTGGGCAAGACTTTCTTTTTGCTGGGCAGTGGTGGATCCTGCTGTTTCCTGCCGCCACCCTTCTTACACTCGCGCTGGCCATTAACGTCTTGGGCGACTGGTTCCGGGATGTAATCAACCCAAGGGGCATCTGATGACAACAACTGCCCAGCCTTGCGTTCTTTCCATTCGGGGACTTAGCGTCGACTTTCCTAGCCGGCATGGCGCCTTGCAAGCCGTATGCAACGTCAGCCTAGACATCGCGCCAGGCGAAATACTCGGCATCGTCGGCGAATCGGGCGCGGGCAAATCGACCGTTGGAGCTGCCATCACGGGCTTACTACAGGCTCCCGGCCATATTAGTGCGGGCGAAGTTCGGCTTTCCGGAGATATCATCGATGCGCGCGACGTTAAGGCGATGCGGGCGTTACGCGGCAAACGCGTCTCGACTATTTTCCAAGATCCACTGACCAGCTTAAATCCACTTTTCACAATTGAGAGACAACTGGTCGACACGATCCGAACTCATCTCGCCTTATCACGCAGCGACGCAAGGATCGAGGCGGTGCGTCAGTTGGAGGCGGTAGGGATTCCAGAGCCAGCCCGGCGCGTGAAGAACTGGCCACATGAATTCTCGGGTGGCATGCGACAGCGCGCAGTTATCGCGCTTGCTCTCTGCTCACAACCCGAACTCATTGTCGCGGACGAACCAACAACTGCGCTCGACGTGACCGTTCAGGCACAGATCTTGAAGCTAATCAAGAACTTGGCTCGTGAACGTCAAGTGGGTGTGATGCTCATCACCCACAACATGGGCGTGATTTCCCAGGTCACTGATCGCGTCGCGGTGATGAGGGCAGGCGAAATCGTCGAACTAAACGACACTGCGGCTGTTCTTGGAAATCCATGCCACGAGTACAGCCAAGCATTGATTTCGGTTGTGCCGCGCGGCGACATTAAGCTGCATCGCTTTCCCGTGTCTGGCGCCGCTCGAAATATCGATGCGGCCATGCAGTGGCTGCTGGAAAGAGACATGCCGCAAAGTTCAAGCCAGCCGGAGGCACTTGTAGAACTCCGGGGTGTGGAGCGCGTATATGGGGCGACAGGCATGTTCGGTGGTTCCGCTCGGCGAGCCTTTAAGGCCCTGCACGATGTGAACCTGAGTATCCGCCCCGGAGAAGTCATGGGCCTTGTTGGCGAATCCGGCTCTGGAAAAAGCACGATCGCAAGAGTCGTTGCTGGGCTTGCCCGCCCGAGCAGCGGCCAACTGATTTATGGCGGAAAAGATGTTTATGCAGCCAGCCTTGAAGATCGTCAAGATATTCGGCGTCAAACTCAAATGGTGTTTCAAGACCCGTACTCGTCTCTGAATCCACAGATGCGCGTGGGCGAGATTATCATGGAGCCAATGATTCACTTTGGACTAGTAAAGGATAAGCGAGAGGCCGAACCGATAATGTTAGAGCTGCTGAAGGCCGTTGGTCTGGAGCCCACCGTCGCCCGCCGTTATCCGCACGCCTTCTCAGGCGGTCAGCGACAACGTATTTCAATCGCACGAACCTTGGCAAGTCGCCCGCGGTTCCTCATCTGCGATGAACCTACCTCGGCACTCGATGTCTCGATCCAGGCGCAGATCCTAAATCTTCTGAAAGACCTTCAAGAGAATCTATCGCTGACGATGTTATTTATCAGTCACGATCTCCCTGTCGTGCGTCAGATTTGCGACAGAGTTACAGTACTACAGAATGGGCAAATTTGCGAAAGCAGCGAGACGGAACAGTTGTTCAAAGCGCCGAAGCACTCTTACACAGCATCGCTCTTGTCCATGATACCGAAGATGCAGACCCCAGAGTGGATCGTCAAGCCGTCTGAGATCCCATCACAGTCCATCTGCTAGCCCCGGACGCGTCCGCCCGGGTTGTCAGATATCTGATGGTCATGCGGCAGCAGCCGATGGCTTTATACGCCCGCCGTTCGCTCATCCCGTGGGCAACCATGAGATACGCGACAGCTTTCCGCTTGCCCGCGGGCAAAAAGCGGGCTTCGTGCCCGAACCATTTATCGCGAACGGCGTGCGCGGATCTCGTCATGGCCTGGCTGCAACAGCAGTCCACTCGCGAGAGGCCGGATACATTTATGCAATTGGAAGCGTCATTTTTGCTGTTACGAACCCTTGCACGGACCGGGGCGGACCATACATTCTTTCCCACGAGATCCTTGGGCGCCGCATTGTCCAGCACGGCATCAGCCACCAACCGCTTCAGCCGTGTGTTCTCGTCCTCCAGCGTCTTCAGCCGCTTGGCCTCCGACACTCCAGTGGCCTTCCATTTGTAGATGCTGGGGTCGCTGACGCCGCGCTTGCGGCACAGATCGGCAACCGAAACCCCGGCCTCATGCTCCTTCAAAATCCCGATGATCTGCTCTGCCGAAAAGCGGCTACGCTTCATGCTCTGGTCCTTGTTTGGGCCAGCGCGAACTTCAATCTGGATTAAGCCTGTGGGGCAAGGTCATTCACGTCCTTGAGGGTTATCCTGATCCGGACGGCGGTCGTGTTCAGGCTCATGCTGCCAGCCTCGGATCGTGCGCATGCATCCTGTAGGTCGATGCCCAGGGAGGCAGTTTGTCCAGTCGCGCCGCAGGCCAGCCATTGATGAGTTTTGCGAGCACGCCGGAGAGCCAGGGCTAGGCGCTGACGACATTGAGCCTACACGTTTCAATGAGCGAGGCCAGCAATGCCCAATTATCGGCACCCTCGTCGCACCCAGCGAACAGGGCATTCTTGGCATCGAGTTTGATTGGCCGCATCGCACGCTCGACCGCATTCGTGTCCATCTCGATGCGCCCGTCATCAAGGTAGAGCGTCAGGCCGTCCCAATGGCGCAGCGAATAGCGCAGAGCCTTCGCCGTGTCGCTCTTCCCCGCAAGATGATCAAGAGTTGCCTCAAACCACTGCTTCAAGGCTGCTGCCAGAGGTCTGGCATGAGCTTGTCGACCCGCGCAGCGCTCGGCAGCAGAGTGGCCCCGAAGTGCCTTCTCGACCGCGTTGAGCTGGGCGATGCGCTTAAGGGCCTCGCGGCAAACTGGAGCTGGCGCCGGAGCAGCCTCACGCGCGATCTTCACAAACTAGCGCCGTAGATGCGATCAGCAGAAGGCGAGCGGCCCAGACAGGGCGCCCGCACGCGTCTCCCGGGTCATGGTCTTGTAGGCCTGATAGCCTTCGCAATAGATGATACCGCGATAGCCCCAATCAGCGATGGCTTTGGGTGTCGCGTGCGAGGTCGGCCGTCCCGGACCGCGTTTTCCGTCGAGCGCGGTGCGCCTGCGATAGCTCTCGACTGTAGCGCGGCGATCTGGGAGAGAGGTGCGCGACAATCTGGATGAGAATCTGGTGTCGCGGCGGATGTGATGATCCGCGGGTTTGATTGACGCGCGCAAGTGCTTTGTCAGGTTGATTGTCGCGGCGCGTCAATCAGGGGCGATATTGGCGGGTGTGGCGTATGACGCTGGGCGTCCAGGTCCCTTTTTGCGCTCAGCGGCCTCGCGGCGTCGGTAGCTTTCGACATTCATCTCGAAGATGGTGGCGTGATGAACGAGCCGGTCGACCGCGGCGAGCGTCATAGCGGGGTCCGGGAAGATCTTCCCCCACTCGCCAAAGGGTTGGTTGGCTGTGATCAGCATGGAGCGCCGTTCGTAACGGGCGCTGATCAGCTCGAAGAGCACACTGGTCTCGGCCTGGTCCTTGGTGACGTATGCGAGATCATCGAGGATGAGCAGGTCGAACTTGTCGAGCTTGGCCAGCACGCTCTCGAGGACGAGGTCGCGGCGGGCCTGCTGCAGCTTCTGGACGAGATCTGTGGTGCGGGTGAACAGCACCCTGTAGCCGTTCTCGATGAGGGCGAGACCGATCGCCGAGGCGAGATGGCTCTTGCCGGTGCCGGGCGGGCCGAACAGGAGCAGGTTTGCGCCTTTCTCCAACCAGGTGTCGCCGGCGACGATGGCCATGACCTGAGCTTTGGAGACCATCGGCACGGCGTCGAACTCGAAGCTCTCGAGGGTCTTTCCGGGCAGAAGGCGGCCCTCTGTGAGGTGCCGCTCGATGCGGCGGCGATCGCGCTCGGCCAGTTCGTGCTCGGCGAGCACAGTGAGGAAGCGCGCGGCGGGCCAGCCCTCCTTGTCGGCCTGCTCGGCGAACTGTGGCCAGATCACCTTGCTGGCGGGCAGTCGCAGCTCGTTAAGGAGCAGGCTGAGCTTGGCGGGGTCAATCGAGGCGCTCTTCATGCTGCGTCTCCCAGGCTGGCGCCGATGAGCGCTTCGTAGGCCTGAAGCGGCGCCAGGCGGACGACTACGTTGGGTAGGCGCGCGGGATCGGGCGCGAAGCGGGCACGCAGCGCGGCCATGTCGGGGAGCCGGTGATTGTCGAGGCAGATGGACAGCTCCTCGGCCAGTTCGCTCTCGCAGCCGCGCTCGTGGGCGAGGCCAAGAAGCTCGACCATGATGCGGCAGGCCTGGCGCTCGGGCAGACGCTCGACGAGGAGATCGAAAGTCCGCCGGTAGGCCTCGCGCGGGAAGAGCCGATCGCGATAGACCAGATTGAGCAATGCCATCGGCTTCCTTCTGAGCGAATGGATGACGTGCCGGTAGTTGACGACCTGGTCATGCTTGCCGGACGGGGAAGCACGCCCGCGCGGCAGCGTCATGAGATGCGTGCCGCCGATGAAGACATCGAGCCGATCGTCGTAGAGGCGCACGCGCAAGCGATGGCCGATCAGGCGCGAGGGCACCGTATAGAAGACCTTGCGCAGCGTGAAGCCGCCTGAGGAAGTGACGCGCACGCTGAGTTCCTCATAGTCGGTGGTGCGCCGCTCAGGTAGCTCCCGAAGCTGGGCGCGCTCGGCATCGATGCGCTTGGCGTTGCGGGCATTGCGGCGGCCGACGATCTCGTCGACGAAGCGGCGATAGGAGGCGAGATCATCGAAGTCGACGGTGCCACGCAGCAACAGTGCATCCTCGATCGCCCGCTTGAGATGGCCGTGCGGCCCCTCGATCGAGCCGTTCTCGTGGGCGATGCCGGCATTGTTGCGTGACGGTGTCATGCCGTAATGGCTGCACAGCTCGTTATAGCGGCGGGTCAGGTCCTCGCGCGCGTCCTTGTCCAGGTTGCGGAAGGCGGCGGACAGGCTGTCCGAGCGGTGCTCGCGCGGCACCCCACCGAGGGACCAGAGTGCGTTCTGTAGGCCTTCCGCCAGCGCCACGAAGCTCTCGCCGCCGAGCACGACATGGGCGTGCTCGAAGCCGGAATAGGCGAGCCGGAAATGATAGAGTCGGTGGTCGAGCGGCTGACCGGCGATGGTGATGCCGAACGAGGCCACCTCGGTGAAGTCCGACAGACCGAGCCTGCCGGGTTCGTGCGCCTGGCGGAAGATGACCTCCTGCTCCTCACCGTGGATGGCACGCCAGCCTCGGATGCGCCGCTCCAGCGTCCGGCGCACGCCCTCGCCCAACTCGGAATGGCGCAGCATCATCTCCTCGAAAATGGCCACGGGCCGGATGCCGGGCGCTGCCCGCAGCAGCGGCACGACTTCAGAGTCGAAAATGTCGGCGATTGGATCGGGACGCCGTCGTGCGCGCGGCTCCTTCTTCTGCGAAGGTAGTACTGGATCCTTCTCGATGCGGTAGGCCGTTGCCACGCTGATCGACGCCTTCGCCGCGGCGACAGGCGTCGGATGGGTCTTCCTGAGCTTCATGTAGAGCCTTCTGTGGTTGCCGCCCGCAATGCAAGAAGTTTCTGACCCTTTGGCGTGTGATCGAGTGCGGTCTTCTGTCAGGCCTTCCTTTACGGCATTTTCAGAAGCCGCTGGCCGGTATGGTGATCCGCGGACCAGGTCCAATTCTCATCTCCGAGCACGTCGGCTCTTTGGCTCTAGCTGGTTTCCTGATCCAGATCTGTTCGATCGTTGCGCCCATTCGGGTCGTCGCCTTCTCACACCCCCTTCGCCAACGTCAGGCTATTTCGTGCTGCATGCAGTCATGCCGTCACTGCCTGCGCTGGGTTCCGATAATCCTCCTTCCGGGTGAGCATGGCCCAAATCGTCCGAGCCATCTTGTTCGCCAAGGCGATCGCCACAAGCATGCGCGGCTTCCTCGCCAGCATCTGCGCCAGCCAGGATCCGCTAGGGATCGACTTGCGCCCGAGCCAGTTCAGCCGCGACATCGCCCCAACGATGAGCAACTGGCGAATGTCCGCCTGTCCTTCCTTCGAAACGCGTCCGAGCCTTTCCTTTCCCCCTGAGGAATGTTGCCGTGGGACCAAGCCGAGCCAAGCCGCGAAGTCTCGGCCACGTCGAAAGGCCGCCATGTCGGGCGCGAAAGCCTCGATCGCGAGTGCGGTCAGCGGGCCGACCCCCGGCATTGTCTGCAGCCGCTGCGCCGTGACCGTCCGCGTCGCCAACTTCTTGAGCTGCTCTGCCTTGGCATCGATCCGCTCCGTCTTGTAGGCGATCTGATCAATGAGACTCCGACATTCCTCGCGGACCAGTTCTGGTAGATCGCTGTTCGGATCTTCGAGGATTGCGTCAATGCGTTTAAGTTGTTCGATTCCTTGCGGGATGATATGGCCGAATTCGTAGAGAACAGAACGCAGCGCATTCACCAGATCGGTGCGCTGATGAACAAGGCGCTTCCGAGCCCGAAAGAGCACTGCCCTGGCCTGCTGTTCTTCCGATTTCGGCTCGACGAAGCGCATCTCGGGGCGCTGTGCCGCGATCACGATTGCTTCGGCATCAGCCGCGTCGTTCTTTTGGCGTTTCACAAAAGGCTTCACATATTGCGGAGCGATCAGTTTCACTTCATGGCCGAGCTTGACCATCTCCCGTGCCCAATAGTGGGCGCTGCCACAGGCTTCCATCACCACCACTGCCGATGGGTGGCCCGCCATGAACTTCCGAAACTGAAGCCGCGACAGTTTCTTTCGAAATTTCAAGTGTCCCGCCATTGACGCCCCGTGGAGCTGAAACACATTCTTGGCTAGATCCACTCCGATCACCGTATCCATCAATTTGCCGTCCTCTTCGCTTCGGGGTTCAAACACTGCGTTCTTGGCACATTACGATGCCGTCTGGGGAGGGCGGCAACCATCCCATCTCAATTGATGGACGGTTATGTGGCGGCCGGGCACAAAAGTGATTCCTCCGAATCGGAAAAACCACCGGCATACCGGCCGACCGCGACCACCTGAGGCCTCGAAAAGGCCGCCGCCGCTGGACGGAAACTCCGGTCGGGCTACGCCCTCCCGACGTTCCCGTCCAGTGGCGGCATTCTCATCTGGATTGACGCTGCACTCTCACTTTGATCGCCGCGCCGCACTTATAGCGCGACAATCAGGATGAGAGCGCGTATTGCCTCATGTATTGATGCTCCCGGGTGCGATCGGTTGCCTCATTTATTTTGCTCCCGGCTTGGGTTGAGGAGGAGGCCGGGTGCGGAGATGGCCGGGGTTTCGGAGCGCCCGGCCTCCTCCGCTGGCGTCTGCCACATCATTGGGTTGTTGTGACCTCATGCCCCAGCAGCGTTTCCTCCGTAGGAACGAACAACAACGCGTTCGCTTGCTCGCTGCGCCAGGATTTAAGCCTACGCTGAAGCGTTCGAAGAAGCTTGTTCGGATAGGCTCCAGGATATTCCGCCTGCAACCGGAGAGCAGTTCGCTACCAGTCCGCCAAGGCTCGGCTTCAAACCATTTTCGCAAATCTAGCGTTGCCGGATGAGCGGGTCGGGACGCCGCCGGCCTCTTTTCGCTTTCACGATTGGCCGATCCGTCGGTCGCATAGCTCCGTCTTTCCAGGCGGTTCGTAGGCTTGCCAGGAAGAGATCGATCGGTTGCGATGCCGCAGCAGGATGGGCGATTGGCTGCGTATCAGCGAGCGCCGCGAGGCGTTCCTGCGCGCCGCGGATGTCGCGCAACAACGCGACCGGGTCGAGAGCGGCATAGATTTCTTGGAGATGGTGACGAATCGCATCGGGCGTGCGGGCGTCGGCGGCCAAGCGCTGGTGTGGCGTTGCCGGTGCGCTGTATGTCTTACGCACACGAGCACCGTCGCGCTGCTTGGCCATCAGTTTGAATGAGGGTTGGAAGAAGTTCACGAACAGCCGCGCCGATCGATAGAGTTCAGCCAGCAGCTTGGCCGCTTCCAGGCCCTCGAGCCGACGATAGCCGACCATCCTGCGCACGACGGCACCGTTCTTCTGCTCGACGAACGCCTGGTCGTTCTTCCGGTAGGGCCGGCAACGCGTGAAGACGATGTTGGCCGCATCGCAGTAGGCTTTCAGCGTCTCATTCATGAACACCGTATCATTGTCCGTATCGAGGCCGACCAGCGCAAAAGGCAATTGTTTGCGCAATTCCGTCAACACCGTGCTCAACAGTGTTTGTTCGCGCACGATCAGAGGAGCGCACTCCGTCCAGCCGGTAGCAATGTCGGTGAGCACGAGGGTCTGGATGAAGCTGCCGCGCGCCGATAGACCGCTATGCGCTACAAGGTCAGCCTCGACGAACCCCGGCGCCGGATCGTTCCAATCTGCCGACGTCCGTATTGGAATACTGCGACGCAACGAGTGCGTCGCGTGCCGTCGGCGCTTGCGACCTAATCCTTCTCGGACCCGTGCCAACGCGCGGTCGATCGTCGCAGCACTCATTGCCAAAAGTTTGTCGCGGATCTCGGGAGCAAGGTCGAGGTGGCCGTGCCGTTCCATCGCTTCAATCAGCGCAGGCATTAACGCCTTCAGCCGCTTCCCGCAGATCCGGTCTGACGCCTCCCAAAGCAGCAAGAGCGCGTTGTGTTCCGCCTCATTATAGATCCGACGTCGCGCCCGTCGGCCTGCGCTTACGTCTTCCTGGCCTCGAAGTAGACGCATCGCATGTTTGCGATGGAATCCGGTGATGTCGACGAACTCGCCTGGAAGCGGCCGAGCTGCTGGCCGCACTCTGTCGATCAGCGCGGCTGTTCGTAAACTTCTTCCAACCCTCGTTCAAACTGTTAGCCAAGCAGCGCGACAGTGCTCGTGTACGCAAGACATACAGCGCGCCGGCAACGCCTCACCAGCGCCTGGCAGCGGACGTCCGCACGCCTGAAGGGTCAGATCGCCGCGGAAAGCCTTGAGCCGGGTGCGATTGCAATCGATATCGCCCGCCGCCATGGCTGCCGGACACAGCAGGTACATGACTGGCGACGCCGGGCGCGTTCAACAACTGGTGCTGCCGGCTTCGGCAGATGCAATATCGTTCGTGCCTTTGGTGTCGGAATCGTCGCCACCGGCGGCTGCGGAGCCTCCGCCAGCATACACTTCGATACGCGGCGACAATGGTCCTCTTATGTCGTCCGAATGGTCTCCACTATGAGCACCCTTGCCGCCAATCCCAATTCGTGCGCGCTGCGCGACGTCGTCGATGCCGAGCAAATCCTCACTGCAATGCGTCGACTCATAAGTCAGCACCGCCACCTTTGCAGACGGGGGAGCTGGCGCAGCCGTTGCGAGCATCGATGCAGACGTCGCTAAGTGCTTGAGCGCCTGCGCTCGGCGTGCGAGAAATCGCTGTGATCCTACTCGAGTGGGCTAAATTTCCATTGTCGCACCCGCAATCCGCCGAATGAGCAAACTTCCGGTTTTTGACATCGTGGTCCTGTACCGGGGTCGTGGTCGAGTAACTCAGCCATTCGGCTTCGCCCTCACAGATCCGGGCGGGCAGACTTCCCGCACCCGGCTCTTCCCGAGCGTAACCCGCGTCATATGCGCGCCTGCGCCCTCGAGTGATGCGTGGAACGGAAAGACGGAAGCGAGCCGTCAGGGTCTCGAACTCCGGCCATCTCTTGCGCGAGATGATCGGCTTTGCTGCCCAGCGGCTGATGGAGCTGGAAGTCGAAGGCCAGGTCGGTGCAGCCTACGGCGAGAAGAACCCCGAGCGTCTGGCCCAGCGCAACGGTGAGCTTCGACCGGACCTGGGAGACCTGGCCGGCACGGTCGAGCTTCGCATCCCAAGCTGCGCAAGGGCTCCTACTTCCCGGGTTTCCTGGAGCCGCGCCGGATGGCCGAGAAGGCGCTCACCGCCGTGGTCTGTCGATTCCGAGGTCATCGCGCGCACCGTACCGATTTGATGGCGCGCGGAGTTCCGAAATGATCGCGCGCTTCGTTGCGGTCATGGGCGCATCCAGCTTGTCATTCCCGCTAGCGACGTGGACCGAGCAGCTCGGCGACTGGATCGCGGGAAACGACGCGGCCTACAGCTTTTTTGGTGACGCGACGCAACTGCTGGTGCCCACAACGCCAAGATCGCGGTGATCGAGGCCTGCCTCTGTGACCCCATAGTCGACCGCAGCTACAGCGATATGGCGCAGCATTCCGGCACGGCCGCCTCGCCCGAGAGATAAGGCAAAGGTCGAGGCCTGCGGTGGGAATCATCGAGCGTTGGCTGCTGCGGCGGTTGCGCAACCGAACTTTTTACAGCCTGGCCGAACTCAACCGCGCGATCGCCTAGTGGCTGGGCAAGCTCAATGACGAACGGGTACTGCGTCAGTATGGCCGCATACGGCGCCAGCTTTCGAGGAAATTGATGCGCCAATTCTCAAACCGCTTCCGGGCCAGCCGTGGGTCCATGCCGAATGGCGGGTCGGGCTCGACTATCACGTCGAGATCGAACAACACCATATTCGGTGCCCTATCGCTTCGCCCGCCGCTGAGTTAGACTAGAAGCGCGGATCAGCGCACGAACGATTGAACCCTCCTTGGAGGCGAGCGTGCATATGCGTGGCAGTGGCAACGGGCGGCACACGACGATCAGCGCCACATGCCCTCCAGCCACCGGCGCTATGCGAGTGGACGCCGGCAAAGATCTGCAGGGAGGGAGGCCGGTCCGGCCCGATACTGCGCTAGTCGACCGGATCATCGAGGACCTGAAGCGAAAGATCTTAACCATGCCCGCCAACAGTTATACTGGCTGACTCGTTCTGCTCGCTACGAATTCATGAGAATCTCCGCAGCCAGCTCGCCGAGCGCCACGTCAGTCGTGGGCCGTAGCGGAGCGCTTTTGGTACAGCCAGCATACCCTGAGCGGAAAGCAGCGGATCGATGTAGGCTAGCGCACCTCCTATTGCGACATCCCGCACGATGAGGGTAAACGAGGTCACCGCGTAGATGCCCTCGCACGCGACGACCGTTCCAATGGCGTCCCGGATTTCCGCGCCTCATGTGCTCGGCTGTCCACAATACCGGCCGATGCCTCGCCTTGCGTGAAAGCCTGGAGCTGGGGTACGGAGCTGCGACGTGTCGCAATGATATTGTCATTTGCAGCCGCAATTATTTTGAAGGCCGGCGCCATATTTGCCCAAAGACCCACCATTTCCTTCGGCAGAGGCGCGAACGAGCAGCGCTGGAGCGGCCGATCGACTGGAGAGCATTCAGGGAGCAGGGCGCAGGCCTCGGATAGAGGATGACCAAAGAGCTGAGAAGCTGACGGCTCCGGGGCCGTGATGGTAGTCCCGATCGACAGGCGCGCCGTTAGCTTGTTTTGGTTGTGCAGGGCCTCTTCCGAGGCCCTGCGATCCGGCGCCCGCCAGGATCAGATGCTCTCAGATTGTGCGCATCGGACGACAACCTTGCAGCATTGCTGCGCGATAGCCACGCTAGTCGCTGCTCCCCGCCTACCCGACCTGCTACATTGACTCAAGCGTCAACTGGAAGGCCGCGAAGATGAAGAGGACTACAAACACAAGCGCAAACAATCTGCTTTCCAGTTCCGAAAAGGACGTGGTGATCGAAATGCGGCATGCTATGCATCGCGAGCCGGAGCTTTCCAACAACGAGTGGAAAACTCAACAGCGGATCCGCGAAACGCTTGAACGGTTTGGGCTGTTCGATGCGAAGACCTTTCACAAAACCGGCCTTTACGTCGACATCCACGGTTTAGCCTCCGGGCCGCAGCGCTCCGTCGCCATACGGGGCGACATCGATGCCTTGCCGATCCAGGAAACCCGGGACGACTTGTCCTATCAGTCCCGGGTCCCAGGTCATATGCATGCGTGCGGTCATGACCTGCATGCGTCGATCGCTATGGGTACCGCACTTGCGTTTCATCGGATGCGAGAGAGCTTTTCTGGCAAGCTTCGCGTGTTTTTCCAGCCCGCCGAGGAGGCGGAGCCACTCGGCGGACGATCAGTGGCTGAGCAGGGCCTGCTTAGCGGCTTCCACGCTGCTGTTGGGTTCCACGTCAAAACTGATTTGCCCGCGGGGATGTTCGGCGCACGCCCAGGCGCTGTGACACAATCCGCCGATCAGTTCGCGATCACACTTATCGGGACCATGGCCCACGGCGCGAGGCCGCATGCGGGCGTGGATGCAATTGCGATGGCCGGGGCATTCATCAATGAGGTCCAAAAGGTCGTGTCGCGGGAAATGCCCTTCGATGACGGGGCGATCGTCACAATCGGGACGATTGCAGGTGGCGAAGCCACAAATATCATTTGCCCGTCAGTTACGATGACCGGAACTATCAGAACAAGCCGTTGTGAGCGGAGAGAGCTCCTGGTTCAGCGCGTGCGAGAAATAGCTGAAGGGGTCGCGACGATGCACCGCGGGAAAGCGGAGTTCTCCCACAAATTCGGTGAACCGCCGGTCATTAACAACGACGTGATGGTTGACAGGTTTCGGCGGCTGGTGGTCGAGACCGTGGGCAAAGACAAGTTTTCCGACCTGAAGTCGTCGAGCGCAGGCGGCGGCAGCGACGATTTCGGATTCTACTCCGCGTGCGTGCCCTCGATCTACTTCTGGTTTGGCAGCAAGGAGCAAGGCAACGAGTCCGGCGTGCACACGCCAACTTTCGGAGCCTCGGACGATCTGCTCGTTCCGACAGCTGAGCTCGCGATCAGGTACTGCTTGGAGATGCTGAATTCGTAGCGGCGCCGATGTACGATCCCGCCACAAATGACACGAAAAGATCCGCCGGCCCGCCCTCGATCCACGCGAGAGAACGACCCACTCTTTCCAGAAGGAGTTTGCACATGGCAATGCCTAAGGCTTCGCAAGCATTCGCCCGCGGCGGGTATCTGCGGAGATTATCCGCCGTCAAGTCGGAGATAGAGCGGCGAAGGTCGAAGCGGTGGTCACGGCTCCGGCTAACATCATATATCTCTCCGGATACACTTCGAGGTCGGGCTATGTTCCGCGGGGGCTGGTCGTGACTTTAACGGATGAGTAGCCGACCTTCCTGACGCGCAGAATGGTCTGGCCGGCGGCGATCCATCAGATGTTTGTCGATCGCAGTCGTGTCACTGGTTATTCGGAGGCGCTCATCGCTACCCCGAACGGGAGGAGACCATCGACTTCATCTTGGACGATGGCGTCGGCCGCAAATGGACCGGTCTGGAAGAACGGCTCTTGCCCGCTGACAGTTAAGAAGTTCAAATCTCGCTCGACAGGCGCGAACATCGTCTACTGCACTAACGCCGTGACCCGGATCCGCGGCGTGAAATCGGACTCGGAATTCGCGATGATGCGGGAAGCTACCGCTATTTCCGACGCCGGCATGCTCAAAGCGAGAGACGTTATCCGCTCAGGCGCGCGCGAGGCCAATGAATCCGCCGAGGTCATTGCAACATTGGTGCGCAGCGCTAACGGCAAGCCCAGCACGGATTTTGCGGGCCTCTTCTTTGCGCTGCGCACGCATCTCCACGTGTCACATTCGCTGGACCGAAGACGTCTTCCAGACGGGCTCGCAGAGCAATTTCGAGTTCAGCGGCGGGCGTCATGGCTAGACCTCTCCGCTGATGCGCACGATGTCGCGATCGGTAAGCCGTCGGATCACATACGCCGGTTGCATGAAGGGAACGTTGCCAGGTTGGAAGCTGCACTTGCCGCCGCCAAACCCGGCAGGACCTGCAGCGACGTCGCCATAGCTTTCAACTCCAACTTGAAAACGCGATGGCTTGGTGAAGGAGTCTCGGTGCGGCTACGCCGTCGCGATAGATTGGACGGAACCTACAGCTAGCTTGAAGGACGGCGATAACACGGTCCTCAAGCCGAATACGACATTTCACCTCATGCTTGAAAACTGGATCGATGAAGACGTGGTTATGTGATCAGCGAAACCTTCCGCATACCGACGTTGCAGGTGAACCATTCACGAAGTTGCCGCGCGAGCTATTCGAACTCTGACGCGCAATCCGCTGCGGCCTCAGCGATTCCAGGCCTGCCGCTAGTGCGTTAAGGTCTCTCAAAGGAGAACAATGGGCCACTCTCGCTCGCAGCACTCGCCTTCTTGCACGAGGACACCGGTTTTCAACACTAGGCGTCCGCAGATAGGTGGCCCGGTCGCGGTGCTGATTGCGCCGAGCCGTAGTCCATCGCAATATCCCGGGCTCGCGCCTGCGCTCGTCATCACCAAGACCGAAGGTGGACGCGATCGTCACAATCGGAAAGGCCGCTTTCGAGCGATCATTGACAGCCGCTCCATGATGCTCACAATCTCTGAGCGTATCGTTGCCATTCGATCGGCGAGCCCTGGCGGCATGCGCGCGTTGCTGGGCAACTGTTCCGCCATAAATATCCGCCGGGATTCATGCAGCTTTTGCGTGGAGCGGGACAGAGGGGATGTTTCGCCCAGAGCCCCGTGGAGGAACCGAAGGCCGTTAAATACGTGAAAATCGCTGTGCGAAACTTCCTTTGGATCGATGTGTCGGCTGCCACTGTGCCGATTGCGGCGCCAGGAATAGCAAACCATCACCATCTCGCGCACTCTGCTGGAATTGTGCGCAAGAACGCCGAGGTTGCTGAATTTCTGCGTCGTTCGCCGGTCCCTTCTCAATTTCACCGCGTGGTTCCGATTAGAAGTGGTTCAGCAAAAGCGGAGATTGCAAGATGCAAGTCGGTGTTCCCAAGGAAATCAAAACACACGAATATCGCGTGGGCCTGACCCCTGGAGCTGTCCGGGAATATGTGGCTGCCGGCCACCAAGTATTGGTGGAGGCCAATGCCGGCGCTGGCATCGGGGCAAGCGACGAGGAATACCGGAAGGCCGGTGCAACAATCGCCGCGGCTGCTCGGGAGGTGTTTGCATCGAGCGAGATGGTAGTCAAGGTCAAGGAGCCGCAGCCGTCCGAATGGGTCCAGCTCCGAGAGAATCAGATCCTCTTCACCTATCTGCATCTGGCGCCCGATCCGGAGCAGGCAAAAGGACTGCTGAAATCGGGTTGCACAGCGATCGCCTATGAAACCGTCACCGACTCGAACGGGGGCTTGCCGTTGCTTGCGCCAATGAGCGAAGTCGCGGGCCGGCTCACGATCGAGGCTGCCGGCGCGGCCCTAAAACGGTACAGCGGCGGGCGGGGGTTATTGATCGGCGGCGTGCCTGGCGTTCAGCCCGCTCGTATCGTTGTCATCGGTGGCGGTGTCGTCGGTACGCATGCCGCCCGAATGGCAGCCGGTTTGGGTGCGGAAGTCACCGTCATCGACCGTTCGATCAACCGCCTTCGCGAACTGGACGAGCTATTCGAGGGCCGCGTCCGCACCAGGTACTCGACCATCGACAGCGTTGAAGAGGAAGTCTCTGCCGCAGACGTCGTTATTGGCGCCGTGCTCGTCCCAGGAGCCAGTGCACCGAAGCTGGTGTCGCGCAAGATGCTGAGCTCGATGAAGCAAGGCTCTGTGGTCGTTGACGTCGCGATCGATCAAGGCGGTTGCTTTGAGACGTCGCGTGCCACCACCCATGCTGATCCAACCTACGAAGTCGACGGCGTGATCCACTATTGCGTTGCCAACATGCCCGGTGCAGTCCCGCTTACCTCAAGTCAGGCCCTCAACAACGCAACTTTGCCTTTTGGCTTGGCTTTGGCAAACAAGGGCTTTGCGGCCGTGCTTGAAAATCCGCACTTGCGCGCTGGCCTGAACGTCTATCGGGGCCGGTTGACCTACAAGGCAGTGGCAGAGAGTCTCGGCCTACCATTTTCACCGATCGAACAGGCTGCGGCCTGATCTCCCAGGCCCCCTAGGGGCGTTTCCTCCCTAACTTGAAGGGGCCACCCTTGGAGTGGCCCCTCCTTTTTTTGCTTTCAAGCACCATTCTGGCACGTAATTCGACCAAGCCCACTGGGGCGAGTTCGTTAGGCCTGTTTTGGGTTGAAGAGGATTGTGAGAAGTCAGAATTGTCAGAGCTTTCGGTATGGTTCTCATTCTTTCACGAGTGCTCAAAACAGCTGGACCGTCGGGACGTCGCGATCAAAGATCGCTTATCTGTCCGGTGGCATTTCGATTGGAACTGCAAACCCCGATTTTACGCGGTCCATGATGACCATGGTTTTGAACCCCTTAATATCGGGGTTCTCGTAAAAGAAGCGTCTGGTGAAAAGCTCGTAGTCCTCCATCGTGCGAGCCGTTATGTACAGAACGAAGTCTGCATCGCCCGTGACATAGAAGCCATTTACGACTTCACTCGACGTTTTGATGGCCTTCTTGAATTTGTCGATGATATCGGAGCGCTCCCGCTCGAGATTCACGAGGACAAGCATCTGAATCGGCCTTCCCACTGCTCTTGCCGAGACGATGGACACATCCGACTCAATGATTCCTTCCGAACGGAGCCTCTTCAACCTTCTCTGACACGCCGTGGGGGAAAGCCCCGCCATTTCGCCAATGACCTCGGACGTGAGGCGATTGTTTTTTTGCACGATCTCCAGGATGCGTGCATCTATCCGATCGTAACGCATAGCGGTTGTCTCCAGCCCTAAGCTGCGTTTCGTCGCAAGGCATCAATGCTTTGCAGGAATTCATCCCGCGCACCGAAAATGCGACGCAAATCTGTTTGCGTCACTAGTATCCTGATTACTCCAGCAATTTCAATAAGTGACGGCGCGGGAGTTTCAAAATGGGTGTTCAAGGCTTTCGGCACAGACGCCCGGAGTGGGGTGGCCTCGCTATGCGGCACCTTCGAACTCTCAGACGACGAGACTTTTTAGCGGGGGCAGCGTTCATCGACGGCAAGTGGACGGACGGCGGGCAGAAGGACGCGGTTGTCGACCCCGCGACGGGGGAGGAAATCGCGGAAGCTGCCCGTTGCTCGGCGGCCGACATGGAGCTGGCAATCGGAGCAGCAGAGAAGTCGTTTGTTGCATGGAGGCGTCTGCTGCCCACCGAGCGAGGAGTGATCCTCAAATCTTGGGCGTCCCTGATCCGCGGCCATTCAGAGGATCTCGCCGTTCTTATGACCAGCGAGCAAGGAAAGCCTCTGGCGGAGGCACGCTACGAGATCACATATGGCGCGGGCTTTCTGGAATGGTTTGCCGCTGAAGGCGAGCGCACCTATGGCGAGACCATTCCGAGTCACAAAGCGGGAAGCCTGCTTCATGTGCGAATGCAGCCAATCGGTGTTGCGGCGGCGATCACGCCATGGAATTTTCCAATCGCGATGATCACGAGAAAGGCGGGAGCTGCTCTTGCCGCGGGCTGCCCGATCGTCGTGAAGCCGGCTCCCGAGACGCCATTGTCGGCCCTTGCCCTGGCTAGGTTGGCCGAAGAAGCTGGTATTCCGCGTGGCGTATTTCAGGTGCTTGTCGGTGATTCAATCGAGCTTTCGAAACCACTGTTGCGCGATACGAGGGTGCGAGCTCTTTCGTTTACTGGTTCTACCGAAGTTGGGCGCCTGCTTCTGGCAGAGGCGGCACAAACCGTGAAGAAAGTGTCGCTTGAGCTGGGGGGCCACGCTCCGTGCATCATCTTTGACGACGTCGATGTCGACAAGGCGGTTAAGGGAGCGATGGACGCAAAGTTCACCACTTCGGGCCAGGACTGTCTCGCCGCCAATCGCATCTACGTGCATAGAAAGATCTACCGCGCCTTCGTCGAGGCGTTTGCCACCCCTATTTCTCAGCTCAGAGTCGGGCACGGCCTGGAAACGACAACTGATATAGGGCCGATGACAAAGCTGTCGGTTGCCAACAAATGCAGGGCCCACATCGACGACGCCGCAAAAAAGGGGGCGCGGGTGTTTTGCGCCGACAAGGGCGCAAGTTTGGGTGCAAACTTCGTTCCTCCGACGTTGCTCAGCGATGTCACCGACCACATGCTGATCACGCATGAAGAAACCTTCGGGCCGGTTGCTGCCGTGCTCCCGTTCGATTCTGAGGCGGAGGTTGTATCCAGGGCGAACGCCAGCGAAATGGGGCTGGCTGGATACATCTACACAAACAACCTTCGCCGGGCGCTCCGCCTTTCTGAGCAGATCGAGTGCGGCATGCTCGGAATCAATACAGCTTCCTTTACTGGACCGCCCATTCCGTTCGGAGGCTGGAAGCAGTCCGGACTCGGACGAGAAGGGTCGAAGCACGGTTTAGCAGAGTACATGGAACACAAATACGTCTGTTTCGGCGATTTGGCGGCATAGGAGAACTATATGATTGATATCAAGACCATCGCTGAGCGAGATCGTTCCAGTGTTCTGCATCCCTTCACGCAGCTGAAGGATTTCGCGAGCGGCAAGCTTGGCGATCCCACAATCGTCACAGGTGGTAAAGGGATATCCATTCGGGATGCGGAGGGCCGAACATACATCGATGGCTTTGCCGGTCTCTACTGTGTCAATATCGGCTATGGGCGTACCGAAGTTGCCGAGGCCATCGCAAGGCAGGCCTATCAGCTCGCATATTACCACACGTACGCTGCTCACACGACCGAAGAGCTCGCAAAGCTTTCGCATCGCCTCGTGCAAATGGCACCGGGAAACGCCAGCAAAGTCTTCTACGGACTTTCCGGATCGGATGCCAACGAAACTCAGGCCAAGCTCGTCTGGTATTACAACAATCTGCGTGGTCAGCCGAAGAAGAAGAAGATCATCTCTCGCGAGCGCGGTTATCACGGGTGCTCGGTCATTTCTGGATCAATGACGGGAATGTCGTTCTATCACGATCAAATGGACCTTCCGTTTCCGGGTATTCTGCACACAGGCACTCCCCACCATTATTGGGGCGCTGAGCACGGGGAATCGGAGGAGGCCTTTTCTCGTCGGCGTGCGGCCGAACTCGAAGAGCTAATTGTGCGGGAGGGCGCGGAAACGGTCGGCGCGTTTATTGCCGAGCCTGTCCTTGGTACCGGAGGCATCACACCGCCGCCCAGCGGGTATTGGCGGGAGATTCAGGCCGTACTCAGGCGGTATGACGTTCTTCTCATCGCCGATGAGGTGATCTGTGGATTCGGGCGAACCGGGGCCGACTTTGGCAGTACTCTATACGGGATGGAGCCGGATCTCGTAACGGTCGCCAAGGGGCTCACCTCGGGCTACATGCCGCTCTCGGCAGCCATCGTGGGGGAGAAGGTTTACTCTGTTATGGAGGGGGCCGCCGATCGCGTTGGCGCATTCTCACACGGTTACACCTACTCGGGTCATCCGATCGCTGCCGCCGCCGCCAACGCAGTGCTCGATATCGTTGAAAAGGAGCAGCTCAGCAATCGCGCCAGGGTGGTCGGCGCGCACTTTCAAAAGCGGCTTAAGGAAAGGTTCGCTCAATTGGAGATCGCTGGCGAAGTTCGCGGCGTCGGCTTGCTCGGCGCTATCGAGTTTGTCGCGGACCGTCACACGAAGCGACGGTTCGACGCCCAGCTCAAAGTCGGCGCCCGCATCTCGAAGGCTGCTCGCGAGCGGGGACTTATTGCTCGGGCAATGCCGCATGGCGATATTCTGGGTTTTGCTCCGCCTCTTGTCGTCTCGGAAGGCGAGATTGATGAGATTGTCGAGCTTGCCTATCAGGCAACCAGGCAAGTCATTGACGAACTCGCCAGGGAGCCCGCAAGCGTTTAGAAACTCCGCATTCCACGCCCGGCACGTGTCGCACATCGGGCGCGCTTCATGAGTGAAGGTCATCCTCACCGTGAGGCGACCCGATCCGTTCTGAGCTAACTCAAGTAGCACCGGGCCGCCGCGGCAAATGCCCAGTTACACGGACTTTGTCAATCCTAGGAACTACGTCCGAATGGGGCAGGTCGCGCGCCCTAACGACCCAATGGTGGTGCGGAAGGTGCTGGCAAACGCGAGCGGAGAGATCTTCTCGCCCTTCGACTGGGCGCAAGCCATTTATCGCACCTCTGGCGGCGGTGGCCCTTCAGTTCATCTGAAGAAGGAGAGCAGGTGACTCTGTGGTATTCCTCCGTTGCGGGCCGTCTTGTTTGACGGACGCGAACGCTGCAGGTCCTACGGGTAATCCTGGGAGAAGCACTATGCCGATTTCGAGGGGCGGAGGTGATCACATCGGCCGAGCGGCGGCGCCGGTGGTCGCAGGATGAGAAGGAACGGCTTGTTGCAGCACTGGGCGAGGATGTGACCGAGACGTTGGGAGATCCCGCGCCGGTTCAAGGTCATCGAGACCGTGCGAGAGAAGTTCACTTGCCGCGATTGCGAGAAGATCAGCCAGCCGCCGGCACCGTTCCATGCCACGCCGCGCGGCTTCATCGGTCCGCAATTGCTGGCGACGATCCTGTTCGACAGTGGGGTCGAGGACTGGCGCGCCGCTTAACCAGTTTTCCCGGTCATGCACGTTTCCAGCCCCCGCCACATCGCACGCAGCATGCAGATTTCCCGCACTACGCGCTCCCATTTGCTTCATGACAAGGCTTATGGACCTATCATGTTGGAGCAGCTTTTACTTCGGCGGCACTCGCCCGGTAGCCGTTGAACAGCTTCAAGGTGTCGTACAGCCACGAGTTACTCCACTGCTTCCAGCCGAAGCCCTTTTGTTTCCGTGCCTTCGCCAGATGGCGTCTGACCTTCCTCTCTACCCAGTCTCTGATGTAGGGAAGCATTTACTGGAATCGCCTATCCGGAAGTAGTTTACCCATCCTCGGAGCTTTGGATTGATCAGGCTTATCACCCGACTAATCGGTTGCGACCGATAGCTGCCAAACACTTCCTTGAGCCCCCGCAGAAGCGCCGTCCGCTTTTTGAGCTTGGGCGTGTAATACGGCCGCATCACTCCGCGCAGACTGCGGAGATAGCGGAAGTCGATTCCCAGGAAGCCGAAGCTCTCGCCTCGGGCCAGGTCAACTATGCGACTCTTCTCATCATTCACCTCAACCTGTAACTTGGCGAACTCCTCCCGCAAGCGCTTGTTTATAGCGCCGAGCAGCCAGTCATGTCGCTGGTGGGCATAGATCAAGACAACCATATCGTCAGCAAAACGTGCATATTCGATATTGGTGTACTTGCCGCGACGTGTAACTTCACGTGCTCGCTCCAGCATCTTGTCCACCTCATTGAGGTAGAGGTTACTGAGCAAGGGTGAAAATTACGCCGCCTTGCGGAACGCCTTTCTTGCCAGAAGCTTTCAGCACAAGCCGCAGAAGATGCATGACGTCCCCATCATCAACCCGCAGGGCTACCTTCTCCAGAATCCGATCATGCCGGACGTTGTCGAAGTAGGCCCGCAAATCAAGATCGAGAACCCGCGTCTTCCGCTCAGCTATTGCTTTAGCAACTCGCTTGATCGCTTCATGTGTTGTCCGCTTGGGAACGATCCCGGTTGGAAATCCGCCTCGAATACAGGTTCGAGTATGAGCTTGAGCGCCCCTGTACCTCTCTGTCGCGGATAGCCGGAATCGACAGAACGCGGACCTTGGAGCCCCCGTCCTTCGGTATTTCCCGCTTCCTTGATGGAAGTGGCTTATAAGTGCGCTCGATCAGTTCGTCTCGTAATTGCTCGAGCAGAGACTCCACGCCTCGCGCTTCGATGGCTTCGAACGTCACCCCGTTATAGCGCGACAATCAGGATGAGAGCGCGCATTGCCTCGCCTTAATTGTTACCGGATGCTGAGCCGTTGCCTCACGTAAATTGCTCCCCTGGATCGGGAACAAGCGGGGGCGCAGATGGGGTGGCTGAGCATGGCAACGCGGAAGGAACTGACGGCGGCGGCGGGCGCGCGCTATCGGCGTTCGGATCGTGCGAAGAAGGCGCGGATATTAGACGAGTTCGTCGACATCACCGGATTCCATCGCAAACATGCGATGCGTCTACTTCGAGGCCAGGAAGACGTAAGCGCAGGCCGACGGGCGCGACGTCGGATCTATAATGAGGCGGAACACAACGCGCTCTTGCTGCTTTGGGAGGCGTCAGACCGGATCTGCGGGAAGCGGCTGAAGGCGTTAATGCCTGCGCTGATTGAAGCGATGGAACGGCACGGCCACCTCGACCTTGCTCCCGAGATCCGCGACAAACTTTTGGCAATGAGTGCTGCGACGATCGACCGCGCGTTGGCACGGGTCCGAGAAGGATTAGGTCGCAAGCGCCGACGGCACGCGACGCACTCGTTGCGTCGCAGTATTCCAATACGGACGTCGGCAGATTGGAACGATCCGGCGCCGGGGTTCGTCGAGGCTGACCTTGTAGCGCATAGCGGTCTATCGGCGCGCGGCAGCTTCATCCAGACCCTCGTGCTCACCGACATTGCTACCGGCTGGACGGAGTGCGCTCCTCTGATCGTGCGCGAACAAACACTGTTGAGCACGGTGTTGACGGAATTGCGCAAACAATTGCCTTTTGCGCTGTCGGCCTCGATACGGACAATGATACGGTGTTCATGAATGAGACGCTGAAAGCCTACTGCGATGCGGCCAACATCGTCTTCACGCGTTGCCGGCCCTACCGGAAGAACGACCAGGCGTTCGTCGAGCAGAAGAACGGTGCCGTCGTGCGCAGGATGGTCGGCTATCGTCGGCTCGAGGGCCTGGAAGCGGCCAAGCTGCTGGCTGAACTCTATCGATCGGCGCGGCTGTTCGTGAACTTCTTCCAACCCTCATTCAAACTGATGGCCAAGCAGCGCGACGGTGCTCGTGTGCGTAAGACATACAGCGCACCGGCAACGCCACACCAGCGCTTGGCCGCCGACGCCCGCACGCCCGATGCGATTCGTCACCATCTCCAAGAAATCTATGCCGCTCTCGACCCGGTCGCGTTGTTGCGCGACATCCGCGGCGCGCAGGAACGCCTCGCGGCGCTCGCTGATACGCAGCCAATCGCCCATCCTGCTGCGGCATCGCAACCGATCGATCTCTTCCTGGCAAGCCTACGAACCGCCTGGAAAGACGGAGCTATGCGACCGACGGATCGGCCAATCGTGAAAGCGAAAAGAGGCCGGCGGCGTCCCGACCCGCTCATCCGGGCAACGCTAGATTTGCGAAAATGGTTTGAAGCCGAGCCTTGGCGGACTGGTAGCGAACTGCTCTCCGGTTGCAGGCGGAATATCCTGGAGCCTATCCGAACAAGCTTCTTCGAACGCTTCAGCGTAGGCTTAAATCCTGGCGCAGCGAGCAAGCGAACGCGTTGTTGTTCGTTCCTACGGAGGAAACGCTGCTGGGGCATGAGGTCACAACAACCCAATGATGTGGCAGACGCCAGCGGAGGAGGCCGGGCGCTCCGAAACCCCGGCCATCTCCGCACCCGGCCTCCTCCTCAACCCAAGCCGGGAGCAAAATAAATGAGGCAACCGATCGCACTCGGGAGCATCGATAGGTGAGGCAATACGGAGTCTCACCCTGATCGCCGCCGCGCACCCCGTCTATTCCCGGTGCGCCGTCGTTTTCTTTCGCCATCTCATACGCTGCGCGCAGGGTCTCCATCTTGCACACGTGGACGTATAGACCCCAGAAACGCCAGGACGGTTCAGCCTTCGCCTTGACGTATAGTCTCCGCCTCAGGTCTTGCAAATCGATGGACGCCTTTATCATCTCGTCCTTGCCTTCCTTACGTTAGAGACATCACAAATGGCAGGGACCCTTTGCTCCACGGGAGTTACTCCGCTTCATCGCTACTCCAGTCCCGGCCGCCACCTTCTCATCTTCGGTCGATTTCCCGGGATCTCCGGTTATACGACCTACCTTCTTCCGGCGATTTCTCTCCGGGATGAAGGCTTCTCCAGTTGCTCGGCATGTCCTTGTCACCGTGCTGTCGCTTTCACCCCGCCGAAATGACCCGTCGTGTCAGTTAGCATTCGATGGATCATGCTGCCTTCGCCCCTAAACTGCAGGCTCGACTTTCGGTTTTCAGCATTTTCGAGGCCACAACGCGTTCTCTTTTGATACGGCCCGATGACTCGTGGTCTCCCCAAGGGAGTTTTGTCGATAGGCTTCAAAGGTTCTATTTCTATCTCCTCTGCTACCCACACTACGGGGAGCTAACTTTTTCCCCGGCAGGACTTACTCCTGCTGAACATGCCAGCCTTCGCTGGACGCACAGTTCGGCATGCATATCCCGCTCAACCAAGTGCGAGAGGATCGACCTGCCATTGTCGACGCTCGCTGACCAGGTCGGCCACGGAACCTTCGCCATCATGCCGCTCTTCCAGCTGATCGAGCGTCATGTACTCGCAGTCGAGCGCCTTCATGGCGACGACACCACCATCCGCGTCCTGGCGAAGGGCAAGTGCACGACCCGCCGGAGCTGGAGTTATGGGCGGGATGACCGGCCCTTCGGTGGGCCGGCGCCGCCGGCTGCGGTCTATTACGCCTCACCCGACCGGCGAGGCCAGCATCCCCAGAGGCATCTGGCCGCCTTCGCCGGCATCCTGCAAGCCGATTGCTATAGCGGCTTCGAGCCGTTGTTCGACCCGCAAAGGAAAGCGATGCCGATCACGCCGGCATTCTGCTTCGCGCATGCGCGGCGGGGCTTCTTCGAGTTGGCCGATATCGAGAAGAACGCCAGGGTAGGCAGCAAGGGTAAACCAGCTCCCCGATCGCGCTAAGCCGCTGCTCGACGACATGCACGCCTGGCTGCTGCGCGAGCGAGAAACCCTCTCGCGCTCCTCCGAGGTCCTGAAGCCCACGAATTACATGCCAGGCGCTGAGCCGACTTTGCCCGCTTCCTCGACGATGGCAGGATCTGCCTCAGCAACAACGCCGCCAAAAGAGCGTTGCGCGGCATCGCCTTGGGAAGGCGCAATTGGACCTTCGCCGGCAGCCTGCGCGGCGCCGAACGCGCCGCCATCATGCTGACGATGATCACCACCTGTCGTCTTAACGATGTCGATCCCAAAGCCCGGCTCTCCGACGTCCTCGCCCGGATCGCCGATCTTCCCGCTTCGCGTCTGCGCGAACTGCTGCCTGGGAATGGAAGCTCCCGCGCCAAGCCGACTAACTGTAACCGGCATGAGCTCCCACGACCGCAGTGATCAGTGAGCGCGGGCGTAGCGGATCGGCATCCAGTATTGCCGCAAGGCTTCGACCGCCGTGGGAATATCGGCGTGGGCGTTACGCAGAAGTTTCTTGGTCTCGCGGCCGCTTCGTGGCGGTCCAAGCAGCGGTCGGCCCTGATCGTCGCGACAGTGCAGCAGGATAGGTAGAAGTAGGCCGTGATTGACGTTGCCGATGTCCAGCAACGGTGCCCACGCCAATAGCTTGAGCCGCATCGCGGCGTAGAAGCCTTGGCACCATGGTCGCGGATCGACGTCTCCACTGGGTTTACGCCGGTGCATCGGCGCGAACCTGTCGGGTGCGGTCGAGAGGGTGTTGCTGATGTCGTTGTGACGCAGGACGACAGCCGATATGGCTGCAAACTCCGGGGTGCCGCCGTGGTTGAAGGCATCGGCATCGATGGCGAGCAGCGGGCAGATCCAGTCGAGTGGGCTCATCGACACCGGTCCGGCCACGATTGCGGCGACGTAGCCGTCGAGCATGGGGAGATTGGTGGCGTCAGGATGCTGATCGACCCTAGCCTGCAGCCATCGCTCGAGCTCCTCGAGTGGCATCTCGGCTGCGTCATTGACGACGCTGCTTTATGACGACCGGGCTCATGCCGCGGCCTGTGCGGTGCGCTGGCGCGCCGCCTTCCAGTGCCAGGCGAGCAGTTCGCGCAGTTGATGGCTCTTGGTTCCACCGGAGACAATGCGCTCCAGCACGTCGGTCAGATAGGCTTGCGGATCGAGCTCATGGAGCTTTGCGGTGTTCATGAGCGACGCGAGGATGGCCCAGCTCTCGGCACCGCCTTCGCTCCCGCTGAACAAGGAGTTGCGTCTTCCCATGGCAATCGGGCGCATGGAACGCTCGACCGTGTTGGAATCGACCTCGACGCGGCCATCGCTGAGAAGCAGCGTCAGTCCGTCCCAGTGATTGAGCGCATAGTTGATCGCCTCTGTCAGCTTCGATTGGGAAAACAGCTCATCTCAATCAGTAGCGCATTGAGCGCCACCATCAACGGGGCGCTCCTGGTGCGGCGGGCGGCCAGCCGCTGCTCCGCACTGCTGCCGCGGATCTCTGCCTCGATCGCATAGACCGCCTGCAGCCGTTCAATCACGTCGCGCGCGAATGGCGACTGCGTGGACTTGTACACCTCGACGAATTTGCGTCGAGCATGGACGAGACAAAAGGCGAGCTGGATCGCGCCGCCATGACGGCGGGCCACGGCCTTGTAGGCGGCATAACCGTCCACCTGCAGAACGCCGCAAAAGCCCGTCAACTGTCCGGCGATCTCCTCGGTGCCGCGGCCGTCGGCGAATACGTAGGTAACCGCCGGCGGCGAGGGGCCACCCCATGGCCGGTGATCCATAGCATGCGCCCAGAACTGGCAGATGCGGGGACGATGTCGTCCTGGATCAAGCACCGGCATCGGCGTCTCGTCGCAGAACACGCGCGGCGCAGCCTGAATGATCCGCAGCTACAGCTCATAAAGGCTCCTGAGCCACAAGGCGGTACGTTTGACCCAACCGCGAGTGTCGCGCGGTCAAGATGGATGCCGTGGCCGGCCAGGATCTGAACTTACCGGTACAGCGGCAAATACCAGGCGAACTTCGAGACCACCATATGGCTCACGAGGGCCGTCGAGGCCATACCGCCCTCAATCAGGCGCGGCAGCACTTTGGCTGGACCGCGCCATCGGTGCAGCCGCGGCAGCCGTATTTGGGACGGATCGTGCGCAGCACGCGCAGGAGCGCCGGGATCACGTTCAACACCTCGCTGACGTCCTCGCCGATCTTGTGAGGCTGGCCCTGGCAGCACGGGCAGGCCGTCACCTCCGGCTCCAGGACCTGCTCACAGCGCGGCAGATGCTTGGGCAACGCGCCGATGTTGCGGCGCGCCTTCTTACGTAGCTTATCGGACGGCTTCACCGCAGGTGCATCGTCGTTGGCAGCTGCAGGCGGCGTGACACTGGTCTCAAGATCGTCAAGCTCAAGCGCAAGCTGTTCGGCCACGAGCGTGGCAAGGCGTTCCGAGCGCTTCCCGAAGATCATCTCCTTGAGCGTCTGCACCGCAACACGCAGCTTCTCGTTCTGGCGTCGAGCGCGAGCACCATCTCCGTTAGAGCGGCTGGATCAGTCGGAAACGTCCCGGGGCGTATCGCCATAAATGGACCATACCTCCGCGCGCGCAGGCTCCAGCGAAATCCTCTCCTCTCAGCCGACAATTGCCGGCTGCTTCACGAGCTTGGCCGAGACGCGCGTCCACTCGAGTCCGTCGAGCAGCATTGCGAGCTGTGTCGCACTGAGATGCACCACGCCTTCGCGGATCAGCGACCAGGTGAAGTGCCCCTGGTGCAACCACTTCGTCACCAGCACCATGCCGCTGCCGTCCCACGCCAGAAGCTTCACTCTGTCCGTGCGTTTGCTGCGGAACACGAAGACGTCACCACAATACGGATTCGCACGCAGCGCTTCGCTCACCAGTGCCGACAGTGTATGCACCGACTTGCGGAAATCGACCGGCTGTGTCGCCAGCACCACCTTGAGGTCAGAGCGTAGCGCAATCACCGGATACCCCGAAGCGCCGCCAGCACGGTCGACAGCGTCGCCAGCTCAACGCCCGGCTCGACCCGGATGCGCGCCCCGTTCACCTCGATCTCGACAACTCCGCAAACCTTGGCCGGCGGCGCGGCGATCTCCAAAGGCCTCGTCTGTAGCCCGGAAATACGTTCATGCTCGCCCGCTGTCCCGCGATCGATCCCCGGACCAATTGGGATTGGCACGAAGTTCGGTGCCTTGCCCCCCACCGCCGCCGCAACTTGGCGGCGCCACACCGTAAGCAGCCCGCGCGAAACGCCATTGCGCCGCGCAACCTCGGAGATGTTCGCACCCTCCTCAAAGCTCTCTGCCACGATCCGGGCCTTCTCCTCGCTAGTCCACCGACGCCGTCGGCGCTCCCCGGTGATCACTGAGCGTGCTGCCGGTTTGATGGACACCCCGTTAAGCTAATCCCACCTTGCGCTCCATCTCGACCGAGCTGATATAGCCGATGGCCGAGTGTCCGCGGTGTTCGTTGTACAACAACGTTTGAGAACGGCCACAGGACCGTTCTTCGCGAGGTTCTTTATCGGCATCATCCATGGTTTGGGCGCCGAGTTTGCGTTCATGGAGCCGTCGACAAGGCTTTGATGTTGTTTTTCGCTGCACCTTGGACGGATCGCAAGGAGATCGTTGGCTGGAAGTGCCAGCAGGGATGTTCGACCGGACGGCATGCCCTGACGCCGAGCTTTTGACAGCTCAACCGTTTGTCAGCATCGATGCGCTTGCGGCGCTTTCTGCGCTTCTCGATCTGGCGTTGAAGGATCGAACGCCATCAGCTGCCCTGCTTTCTGGCGCATCCAGAGGCTCTCACGGTCAGAATCGGGGAGCGACTCATGTCACGCCAGACGGCAATGCCAGGGAGCGGATACCGACACAATCAACAACCGCGGCCGCAGCAGATGGATCTGTTCGGGAGCGGCCTGTCGAGCGGCGCCACCGGTGCGCCCACATGGTCGGAGCTTCCGGCGGAAGCGCAGGCGGCCCTTACGAGTCTGATGACGCAGTTGATCCTCGACCATGCCGCGACGACAGCGACGCCGCGCGCGAAGGAGGTCGGTCATGATCTCTGACAAGGTCAGGCCTCATCATCTGGAGAAGGGGATACTTTACGTGCGTCAATCCTCAGCACATCAGGTGCTACACAATCGCGAGAGCGGCGCGTTGCAATACGCCATGCGGGACCGACTGACGGCACTCGGATGGTCAGAGGTTGAAGTGATCGATGATGATCTCGGTCGCTCAGCCGCCGGCGGCGTACAACGCGCCGGCTTCGAGCGGATGGTAGCGGAGGTTTGCCTCGGTAAAGTTGGTGCGGTTTGCGCCCGCGAAGTCTCGCGCTTCGCTCGCAACAGACGGGATTGGCAGCAACTCATCGAGATGTGCCGCGTGGTCGATACCGTTCTGATCGATCAGGAGACGATCTACGCGCCAAGGCACGGTAACGATCGCCTGTTGCTCGGGCTCAAGGGCAGCCTCAACGAGTACGAGCTGGATCTGTTGCGCCAGCGCTCGCTCTCGGCCCGCTACGAGAAGGCGCGCCGGGGCGAGTTGGTTGTGGCAGCGCCCGTCGGCTTCGTGAAGGCCGGCGACCGTTATGAGAAAGATCCGGATCGGCGTGTCCAGGAGCGATCAAGCTGGTGTTCGACAAGGTCGAGGAACTCGGCAGCGCGCGACCGTTCTGCTGGCTCCACGAGTACAATCTCGATCTGCCGGTGAAGCGGACCAACGGCGCAACGGCCTGGCGGCGACCGAGCTACTCCGCCATCCACCGGATCATTGAGAACCCGGTCTACGGCGGCGCCTATGCCTATGGTAAGACGGCTGTCGCGGCGGGATACAGCGCCGTGGGTGTGAGCGTGAAGATCCGCCGCAGGCGCGGAGCGAATGGCTGGCGCTGAAGCCCAACACCCACGACGGGTATGTGAGCTGGGAGAGGTTCGAGGCGATCCGCACCATGGTCAGCAGCAACGCTCCCACCGGTCGGCATCACGGCGCGCCCAAGCATGGTGACGCGCTGCTGGCCGGTCTGATCCGGTGCAAGCGCTGCGGTCGCAAGCTCACACTCCGGTACTCCGGCATGAACCACCATATCCCGCGCTATAGCTGTAGCCGCGCCTGGATGGACAATGGCGGCCCTCACTGCATCGGCTTCGGCGGACTGCCCGTCGATGATGCAATCGAGGAAGCACTGCTTGGCGTCATCGGTCCGGGCGCTATCGCCGCCGCAACCGCTGCCGCCAAGGAAGCCAGGGGAACGGCGCGATCAGGTGCGCGATGCTCTCAGTCGCGATCTCGAAGCGGCGCGCTATGCCGCCGACCAGGCTTTTCCGGCAATACGATGCCGCTGACCCCGCGAGCCGGCTGGTGGCGGGCGAGCTTGGAGCGCGCTGGAACAGGACGCTCGCTCACGCAGCGGAGGTCGAGGGCAAAATCGCCACGCATAATGCGGCGATGCCTGCCCCCATTGCTGATCCAGCCTCGCTCGGCGTTCTGGCCTCGAACCTCAGAACGGTCTGGGATGCGCCGACGACGGATGCTCGCCTCAAGAAGCGCATTGTGCGCACCCTCATCCATGAGGTCGTAGCCGATATCGATGATGCGGCCTCCGAGATCGTCCTCGTCGTCCACTGGGTTGGCGGCGTTCACAGCGAGATACGCCTGCCCAAGCGTGAGCAAGCGCGCTATGAGGCCACTCGGGCTCGTCGGCGATATGAGGCTGTCGATCCCGACAATCGCCTGGTCGCCGGCGAGCTGGAGCGACGTTGGAATGAACGTCTGCTGGCCGTCCGCGCGCTCGAGGAAGAGCGCGGTGCACTGTTGGCCAAGCCGGAGAGTCCTCTGAGCGAGGCGGATCGCGAGCGGCTGCTTGCGCTTGGCTCCGATTTGGAGCGGGCCTGGAACAGTCCTGGGGCGACGCCTGCCACGCGCAAGGGGATCATCCGAACCTTAATCCACGAAATCGTTGTATGCGTCGGCGATGCGGCAATTGAGCTTGTGATCCACTGGCAGGGCGGCGATCACACAGCGCTAGAGACCAGAAAGAACCGCACGGGCCAACACCGCTGGAGCACATCCGCAGATGTCATCGATCTCCTGCGTGTTCTGGCACGCCAGATGCCCGACGGCACGATCGCGGCGGTCCTCGACCGAGCGGCAAGTCGACGGGGCACGGTAACAGCTGGACCCGCGCCCGCGTTCGTCACTTGCGCAACCAGCAAGCTATCGCACCCTACCGGGAAGGCGAACGCATGGAGAGAGGAGAAATTACTCTGGATGAAGCCGCCGCTGCGTTGACGGTCAGCCCATCGACGGTTCGCCGTCTGATCGCGGAGCGAAGCTTGCCCGCGCACCAGCTGTGCAAGGGCGCACCCTGGGTGATCAAGGCGCCTGATCTGGAGCACCCCGAGGTCAGGAACGCCGCGCAGGCGCGGCGCTTCCGGCGCCCGTCGTCTGGCGATCTCCGCCAAAGAGAGCTTGAACTATAATGGCATAACGAGGTGGGCAGTATGAATCGGACTCGGGCGGCCCGAACAGGAGCAAATTGGCACCCTTACCCAACCAGCTGTCACCGGCGGCGAGCGCCATCACCTGCGCCTTGGAGATCATCGGCACGGCCTCGAAGTCGAAGCCGCCGAAGGTCTTCCCAGCAGACAGCCGCGCCTCGACGAGATGGCGCTCGGTGAGCCGGCGACCGCGTTCGGCGATCTCGTGCTCGGCAATGGTGGCGAGGAAGCGGGCCGCTGGCCAACCTTCCTTGTCGGACTGCTCGGCAAATTGCGCCCACAGCACCTTGATGGCCGGGAGGCGGAGCTCGTTGAGCAACAGATTGAGGCGCGCGGTATCAACGGTATTGGCTACGCTCATGCGGCACCTCCGATCTCGGCAGTACCGATGAGGCATTCGTAGGTGGCAAGGGGGTGCGAGCTGCACCACGACGTTCGGCAGGTGGGCGGGTCAGGAGCGAAGTGAGCGCGCAGCCGGTTAGGTTCAGGCAGTCGGCCGGCCTCGAGGTCGGCGGTGAGCTGATCGGCGAGTTCGGTCTCGCAGCCGCGTTCATGAGCGAGCGCGAGGAGATCGACCATGATCCGGCAGGCTTTTTTGTCCGGCAAGCGTTCGCGCAACCGATCGAAGGTCTTCCAATAGGCATCGCGCGGGAACAGCCGATCTCGGTAGACCAGATTGAGAAGCGCCATCGGCTTGCGCCGCAGGGAATGGATCACGTGCCGATAATCTCGAGACGATCATCGTAAAGGCGCACCCGCAGCCGGTGACCGATCAGGCGCGATGGCACCGTGTAGAACACCTTGCGCAGGGTGAAGCCGCCGGACGATGTCACGCGGACGATCACCTCTTCGTAGTCGGAGGTGCGCCGATCGGGCAGCTCCTGCAACACCACGCGCTCGCTATCGATCCGCTTGGCGTTGCGGGCATTGCGGCGGCTGACGATCTCGTCGATGAAGCCGCGATAGGTGGCAAGATCGTCGAAGTCGACAGTTCCGCGCAGCAGCAAGGCGTCCGCGATTGCTCGCTTGAGATGACCGTGGGCCCCTTCGATCGAATCATTCTCGTGAGCAACGCCTCGATTGTTGCGGGAATGCCCCATGCCGTAATGGGCACAAAGGGCCTCGTATCGCTGCGTCAGATCATCCCGAGCATGGCAATCGAGATTGCGGAATGCGGCCGACAGACTGTCGGTCCGATGCTCCCGCGGCGCCCCACCGAGCGACCAGAGGGCATTCTGCAGGCCTTCGGCCAAGGCAACGAAGCTCTCACCGCCAAGCACGACGTGGGCGTGCTCGAACCCGCAATAGGCCAAACGGACGTGATAGAGACGATGATCCAGCGGTGCGCCGATTTGTCGCCAGTGATGCGTCGCCTGGTGGGCGCTCGCTTCGCCGATCTCCGCCGCCTCGAAGAACGGATCCGCGAATTGACACAGGAGATCGAAGCGGTTGCCGATCGAGAGGACGTCACCCGCCGGCTGATGACAATTCCTGGTATCGGCGCATTGGGTGCGACCGCCGTACTTGCCGCGATCGGTGATGGGCTGCAGTTTCGCAAGGCCCGCGACCTTGCTGCCTGGCTGGGGTTAGTGCCCAGGCAATACTCGAGCGGCGGAAAACAGACGTTGCTTGGCGTCAGCAAACGCGGCAACCGTTATCTGAGAAAGCTTTTGGTGCAGGGCGCGCGATCCTGCTTCCGGCATTTGGACCGGACGCGCGATCGCCTAGGAAGCTGGCTCGACGGGCTCCAGGCTCGGATGCATCCGAACAAGGCCGTTGTCGCTCTAGCCGCCAAGATGGCCCGCATTGTGTGGGTGGTCTTGAACAAGCCCGGAGCACTCTACGAACGCAGAGATCCTGCCTTGCCTGACGCTTCTGGCTTCGATTGCAAGGCTCGGGAACAGTGATGACGAAACAGTGGATCAACATGCCGTAAGCCCTGTGCAAAAAAGCGGGCTTCCTGCCCGAACTATTTATTGGGAACGGCGTGCGCGGATCTCATCATGGCGTGGCTGCAACAGCAGTCCACTCGCGAGAGGCCGGATACATTTATGCAACTGGAAGCGCTGCATCGCGAATCCGTGCCAGATGGTCGGCTCGAGGACACGCCTGATCAATCAGACGCGGGCTTTCTGCCTCGAGTACGGTGTACCTTTGCGTCAGGGTGCCGGAATATTCAATCTCGAGTTGCCGCGCGTTTGAATGACGAAGGAAACGCGCTTGAAGATCCACTTGGTCCTCCTCCTTCACGGCAACGAAGCGCATTGTCGGTCGCGTAGCGGCCTCAGCGATCGCCTCGGCGTCGATGATATCGTTCTTGTTTGACTTCACGTAGGGCTTCACGAATTGCACGGGGATCAGGCGCACCTTGTGACCAAGTGCCTGTATCTTCCGGGCGAGCCACTGTGGACCGACGCAGGATTCCATGCCAACTATGCTTGGTTGTGCGCGCGCAAAGAACTGAAGAAGGGTGTCCCCTCGAAAGCGAAATTTCTGAACAGGTGTGCCGTCGCAGCTCAGGCCAACGACGTGGAATAGGTTCTTGCCAATGTCGATTCCATAGACAGCCGCGGGTCGCGGCAAATTGCGATCGGCCATGATACTCTCCTCTTTAGTCTGCCCTTCCTATGATGAGGGAGGAGGACGGGGCGGTCCATCCCATTAATGGTGACGCCCGCGGGCAAGCGGAAAGCTGTCGCGTATCTCATGGTTGCCCACGGGATGAGCGAACGGCGGGCGTGTAAAGCCATCGGCTGCTGCCGCATGACCATCAGATATCTGACAATCCGGGCGGACGATGCCGTCCTACGGCAGCGCATGCGGGCGATCGCCCACGAACGCCGTCGTTTTTGTTTGTCGGCGCCTGCACGTGCTGCTCAACCGGGAGGGCTACCTGGTCAAACCACAAGAAGCTGTTCCGGGGAAGAGAGGCTTGCGGTACGCCGCCGCGGCGGCCGCAAGCGGGCCGCCCTTGGGACCCGGGCGCCAATGACGGTGCCGATGGCCCGCAACGATCGCTGGTTGCTCGACTTCGTGTCGGATCAGCTGACCTGCGGCCGCCGCTTCAGCGTCCTCACCGTGGTCGATGACTGCACCCGCGAGTGCTTGGCGCTAGTCGCCGATACCTCGCTCTCCGGCATCCGCGTGGCGCGGGAACTGGACCGGCTGATGTTCGAGCGCGGCGAGCCCAGGATGGTGGTCAGCGACAACGGCACCGAGCTCACCAGCAACGCCATCCTGACATGGGCCGATCAAAGCCCCGTCGGTTGGCATTACATCGCGCCGGGCAAGCCCATGCAGAATGCGTTCATCGAGCGCTTCAATGGCCGGCTGCGGGACGAACTGCTCAACGAGACGCTGTTCACGTCACTGGCGCAGGCCCTCGTCGCGCTCGGATGCGGGCGGGCCCACTACAACGACGCACGACCACACTCTCAGCTCGGATGGAAAACGCCGTCCGAGTTCGCCGACACCTGCCATCCGCGACGGGATCTGGCGCTGTGCGTTATGCCGAAGGCTCTGCGCCAGCTCCCGTCGCTCCCCCAACTGGGCAAATCCAACGACCGGGGCGAACTCAGGGCTGGATAAAACTTGGGGCAAGGTCAGCACGTGCGGATGCAGGTCAATGTGTTGGGTGCCGAGCGTCGGCGGCGATGGAGTTACGACGAGAAGGTCCGTCTGTCGAGGAGACGTTTGCAGGCCGGCGAGACGGTCTGCGGCGTCGCGCGCCGGCATGGGGTGGCTCACGACTTCCAGCTCTTCGAACGTCAGCGCCAACTGCGCTTGCGGGTAAATCCGCGCACCGTCGTCGGTTTGCCACAGCCTCTTCCGCCGCCAGCTCGTCCCCGGTGGCGTCAGATCTGACGCTTTAGCTTGGCGATCTGCAACTTCTGCTGCGCAATCAGTGCCTCGCATAGCTTGCTGTTCCGGCAGGCGCGCCAAGCCGCCTGGGCGGTGATGCGGTGCCAGCTCTGGTTCCTGTCGAGATCACACGTGCACCGGCATCGATCAGCACGTCGCAACTGGCGTCTTCGCCTCCTAAGCAACGCGCAACGGCTGGAATCATCGAGATCGAGCTTAGCGGCGGCTGTCGTGTTCGCGTTGATCGCGACGAGCTGCAGCGGGGTTTTGAGCTTCTGCGACGACGATGATCCCGCTCCCGAGCGGCGTCAGGGTATGGATCGCGACTGGCCACACCGACATGCGTCGGGCCATGCAAAGTTTGGCGCTTGCGGTTCAGGAAAGCTTGGAGCGCGATCCCCATGCCGGCGATCTCTATATCTTATGGGGCCGCCGCGGCCTTCTGGTCAAGATTCTCTCGCATGACGGCTTGGGCATGTCGCTCTATGCCAAGCGCCTGGATCACGGCAGGTTCATCTGGCCGTCGACGTCGGTCGGCGCGGTGTCGATCTCGGCAGCGCAAATGGCTTACATGCTCGAGGGCATCGACTGGTGGACTCCCCAACTGAGCTGGCGGCCGCAGAGCGGGGGCTAATCCAGGAAAATCCTCATATTGCCGACATTTGGGAGTCCCAATGCATTCAATCTGTGATTCACTGCGTCGCATGAATGCGGATCGCGACGCCGCTCCGGATGACGTTGCCGCCCTGAAGGCGGCGCCGGCAGCCGAGCGCGCTAAGGGTACGGAGATCGCCGCCGAGCTCGCGGTCGCCCGTGCGAAAGCGTCGGAAGACGCGCCGAGTGGCCAGACCTTCCCGGAGCACCTGAACTCAGGACTGGATAACACTTGGGGGCGAGGTCACGATAAATGTCAGTGGCTAGTTTGATGATGTTGTCGCAGCCGCTACCGCCGGGAATGTCCGAAGTTTTGTGTAAGCGATTTCTGTGAAGGTGGGTTTTGCGTTTGAGACATTGAAAGCTGGCATCGACGGCATGGCCGATAATTCTGCTTGGCCGGACCGAGCGGTCAAGCCCCGAAGCCGCGCAGCGGCGCGCCGCAGGCGCGGGGCTTGACGGCGAAGGTTCGGTCCAAACGATCATGGTCGGCGCCGTGATGTCGGTTGTGATCATCAGCGCGCTGTTCCGGGAAACCGCGCGCCGAAGTGGATGGCGAACTGCCCCATCGCGGCAGTCCATTCAACCGGTCGCCGCCAATAAACGCCAGCGTTCCTGAGGGCGAGATACAACAGCTTGAGCGCCGCCTCGTCGGTCGGGAAGCTGCCGCGGGTCTTGATGATCTTGCGCAGCGAACGATGTAGCGCCTCGACCCCGTTTGTCGTGTAGATCATCTTTCGGATGCCAGGCGCGAAGGCGAAGAACGGCACTACGTGCTCCCACGCTTTGCGCCAGATCTGGCCAATGGCGGGATAGCGCTTGCCCCATTCGGCCTCGAACTCGGCAAGCCTCAGCGCCGCCGCGTCGGCACTCTCAGCCCGATAGATCGCCTTTCGAGGGCAGGATCGCCTTGCGGTCCTTCCAGGAGACGAAGGCAAGGCTGTTACGGATCAGGTGCACGATGCAGGTCTGCACCAGCGTCTGCGGGTAGACCGATGTGATCGCCTCGGGAAACCCCTTCAGCTCGTCGACGACGGCAATCAGGATATCGTTGACGCCGCGCGCCTTGAGTTCGTTGACGACCCGCAGCCAGAATTTGGCGCCCTCGGTCTGCTCGATCCAGAGCCCGAGCGTCCTTCTCGCCATCGGCATTGTAGGCGAGCGCAACGTAGACCGCCTTGTTCTTGACCAGCCCTTCGTCGCGTATCTTGACCCGCAGCGCGTCAAAAAAGACGATTGGGTACACGGCGTCGAGCGGCCGGCTCTGGCATTCCCGGACCTCATCGAGGACGGCGTCGGCCACCCGGCTAATGAGATCGGGCGAGACCTCGGCGCCTTAGAGCTCGGCCAGGTGGCCCTGGATCTCCCGCACCGTCATGCCGCGGGCATAGAGGCTCAGGATCTTGTCGTCGAAACCATCGAACCGGGTCTGCCCCTTGGCGGTCAACTGCGGCTCGAAGCTGCCGGCCCGATCGCGAGGCACGGTAATCTCGATCTCGCCATCCTCCGTCAGGATCGTCTTCGAGCTTGTCCCGTTGCGGCTGTTGCCTGAGCCCCGGCCGGCAGGATCACCCTTCTCGTAGCCCAAATGCTCGGTCAGCTCGGCTCCAAGTGCGCGCTCGATCAAGGCCTTCTTGAGCTGCTTGAACAGCCCATTCTCGCCGGTCAGGTTTTCGGGCTTGCTGTAGTTCGCAAGAAGCTGGTCCAGCAGTTCAGGGGTAATCGTCGTATCGGTGGTCATGTGAGTCTCCAATTAAGGTAAACTCACAGAAACCTCCTTACACATCGTTCCGGACACCCTCCTACCGCCCCGCTCGCAGAGGAGGTCCGTAACGCACAGAGCCGTGGCACGAGCCACTATCGGTCGCAGCTATTTTATCAGACAAGACTCTGCATAAGAGTCGTTGAGGTCCGCGATCGCCTTGCGGATGGCCCCGTTGAGTTCGTCAAGCGAGAAGAAGCGCCGGTTCCGCAGCCGCGCCAGCACAAACCGCTGGACGATCTGCACCGCCACTTCCACCTTCGCCTTGTCGCGTGGTTTGCGCGGACGCGTGGGCAGGATCGCGGTGCCGTAGTGCTCGGCCAGCTCCTGGTAGGTGCGGTTGATGCCCGGCTCATAGCGACAGGTGGCGGTGACGCCGGCCTTCAGATTGTCGCAGACGATCGCCTTCGGCACGCCGCCGATCGCGCGCAACGTATTGGCGTGCAGCCCGATCCAGTCGGCCAGCCCTTCCGACCAACGCGCCTCGGCAAAGGTGTAGTTGGATGCTCCTAGCACCGCGACGAAGACATGGGCCAGCCGCTGCGCGCCGGTCGCGGCGTCGAACACCGGCACCGTGTCGCCCGCGAAGTCGACGAACAGCTTCTCTCCAGGCCCATGCGTCTGCCGCATGGTCGGCGAGATCGCCTCGCTCCATTCCCGGTAGAGATCGCAAAACCGGCTGTAGCCATAGCCGTCGGCGTGCTCCGCGCGATATTCCTCCCACAACAGGAGCAACGTCACGCTGCGCCGCTTCAGCTCCCGGTGCACCGCCTTCCAGTCGGGCAACGGCCGCGCCGGCTTCTCCTCGAATGTCGGCGGCGTGAACAGCCGGCGCTCGAGTTCGCCGTCGTCCATCCCTTCCGGCACCGGCCAGGTGATGCCGATCACGGCAGCCCGCCGCAGATACTCGCCAACCGTCGATCGGCTGATGCCGACCGTGACGGCGATCTGCCGCTCGCTCACGCCAAGGGCGTGCCGCAGTCTCAAAACTTCTCGAACCTTCCGCATCGGCGCTCTCTCGGGGGGCATCAGACCTTCCCTTGCTTGGTCGCAAAGGTGGGCTGGTCCGCGATTCGATCGCCGTCTTCGAGAGCGTCAGGCGGTCTCAACAGGGTGGCCGGCTTCGATCGGAATGGGTGGCCGACTTCCGTCGGAATCGGTGGCCGGATTGCGTCGGAATACTGGAGGGTTCAAATAGGTCCCGCGTCGCAGATCTCGCCGCAAGTCCAGCGCGGGACCTATTTGAAGCTGGATTGAACGAAGCCGCGTCTTGTGAGCGAGGACCTATGGGGGCTCGATCTAGGCGCCGGTAGGCGCGATTGACCCGATGTCGGGCCCGCGAGCGAGTGTGGCCGCAGATTGCCGTTGATATTGGCAGCAGAGGATGCCGGCGTCGATAGCGTCGAACGGCGCGTCAAGCCCAAGCGGCTGACTATCGCCCGTTCGCCGCGCGTTGTGAGCGTGCTTGATCGTTCCGACGGAGAACGTCGGCATGGCGATGCCTGCAGTGGGAGCGAACAAGTCGAGGTAGTCGGTCATGATGTATCGCAGCGAGGTGCTGCGCGTCGCGGCGTTTGCGCACGCGGCACAGGCCCAATCTCGACCATGCGGCCTCCGCAGATGGGGCACAAGTCGAGGCGGTGACCAATGAGGATGGCGCAGCGCTCACGATAGTCGACAGCTTCGGCAGGCGGAGGCGGCTCTGGCGCCTTTAGCGCCGCTCGGATGCGCGCGAGTTTGGCGACGCGGCAGGCGTTCGCCAGGAAGCCAAAATGACGGATGCGGCGAAACCCCTTCGGCAATACGTGGAGCAGAAAGCGACGAAGGAACTCCTCAGTGTCGAGCGTCATCACTTTGGATCTGTTGCCAGCGCGATAATCCTTCCACCGGAAGCGGACGTGGCCCTGGTCACAGGTAAGGAGCCGGCCGTTGGCGATTGCAACGCGATGGGTGTAGCGCCCGAGATAGGCCAGAACCTGTTCTGGTCCGCCGAAGGGACGCTTGGCGTAGACGACCCACTCGACCTTGCGGAGGGCGGTTAGATGGCGGGCGAATGCCGCTGGCTCGACGAGGTGCGCGAGATGGCCGAAGAACTGGAGCTTGGTGCCATTGAACGCCGCCTGCAGGCGCTCCAGGAACAGCCGACGATACAATCGTGACAGGACGCGAACGGGAAGGAAGAAGCCGGGGCGACAATGAACCCAGCTTCCATCAGGGGCGATCCCGCCGCCTGGCACGAGGCAATGGGCATGCGGATGATGCGTCAGGGTCTGGCCCCAGGTATGGAGAATGGCGATCATCCCGGTCTCGGCACCGAGATGCTTCGGGTCGGCGCTGATGAGACGGATCGTCTCGGCTGCTGCCTTGAGCAGGATGTCGTAGACCGCCGTCTTGTTCTGCAGCGCGATGGCGGCCACCGGCGCCGGCACGGTGAAGACGACATGGAAATAGGGGACCGGCAGCAGGTCGGCCTGGCGCTCGGCGAGCCATTGGGCGCGCGCGAGCGCTTGGCACTTTGGACAGTGCCGATCGCGACAGCTGTTATAGGCGACGCGGACCAGGCCGCAGTCGTCGCACCGCTCGACGTGGCCGCCGAGCGTCGCTGTGCGACACGCCTCGATGGCCGCCATCACACGGCGCTGATCGGAGGACAGCCGAGGACCCTGCGCGGCACGGAAGGCGCCGCCGTGGCGGCGGAGGATGTCCGCCACCTCGAGCACGGGGCGCATATGCGCAGCTCAGTCGGGTGGGATCACCCTGACGGAGAGTCCATCGAATGGGCTGGTCGTGCGGGCGAGCAGGTTGGTCGCAACCTGAGCGTAGCGCGCGGTCGATCCCAGGTCGGCATGTCCGAGCAGAACTTGAATGATGCGAATGTCGATCCCGCTTTCCAGGAGATGGGTCGCAAACGAGTGCCGGAGCGTATGGACAGTAATCGGCTTGGCAAGCCGAGCGCGGCGGCGGGCGGCGCGGCAGGCCGCCTGGACGCAGCGGACGCTGACATGTTCACTTGGGTCTTGGCCTGGAAATAGCCACAGCCCCGGTCGGGCTCGCATCCAGTACGTACGCAGAATCTCCAGCAGTCGCGGAGAAAGCATCGCGTAACGATCCCTGCCGCCCTTACCGTTCTCGATGTGGATCAACATTCGCTTGCTGTCGATCGAGCTCACCTTCAGGCGGACGACTTCACTAACCCGTAAGCCAGCCGCATAAGCCGTCGCCAGCACGACGCGATTGCGCACCCCTGTAACCGCGTCCAGGAAGCGCTCGATCTCTTCGGCACTAAGCACGAGCGGGAGCTTGTCGGGCTTCTGGCCACCAATGATCCGCTCGAATGCCTCCGTCTGCCCGAGTGTGACGCCGTAGAAGAACCGCAGCGCGCAGGCCACCTGATTGATGTGGGACCACGAGCGCTTTTGGCCGATGAGATGTAGTTGGTAGGCGCGGACCTGCTCGAAACTCAACCGGTCCGGGGCATAGCCGAAATGGCGGCTAAACTTTGCGATCGCATAGATATAGGATTGTTGAGTCGACGGCGACAGATTGCGGACCGTCATGTCCTCGATCATGCGCTGCCGAAGAGGGCTCATCGTAGCCATCTGGGTCTCCTGTCTTGAGAGGGGTGGTGCGAAGACCAACATCCTCTCAGACAGGACACCTCAGTTCAGCAGGTTTGCCCCCTACTGCCGCGTAGCGGGTTCGTTCAATCAGTGGCCGGCTTGCATCGGATTACGCATGCTGGGGCCGGCAGCCATGGCGACGGGCGACGTCTGTGACAACCGCCCCCAGCTCGAGGCTTTCCGCGGCAATCTGTGCCTTCAATTCATCCGGCCACCGCTTGCGACCTGCGCCAGCGAACACTTCAATACGCGGTGACAACGGTCGTCTTATGGTAAGCGCGAATTTCTCCGCACCTTTTGCTTTTGAGTGCCGTGATGCATGAGGTGTCCACCAAAATAGGTGGACACTGAACCTCCTCCGAATGAGTGGACACCTGTAGTAGGCTCGTTGAGCCCGGAGGTGTCGAATGGAACGTCAACGTCGGTCGTTTACCGAGGATTACAAGCGTCGGGCCGCCGAACTGGTCGCGTCGAGCGGTCGCTCGATCGGGTCGGTTGCTAAGGAGCTCGGTCTGCGGGATTCGGTGCTGCGACGGTGGGTAGATAAGCTCCGGCAGGAGCCGGGATCGGCGGCGTGGCGACCCACCACGCAGGCGACGCCGATGCCGGCGGACCAGGCTTCGGAGATCGCCCGCCTACGTCAGGAGAACGAACGGCTGCGCATGGAGCGCGACATTTTAAAAAACTGTCCAGCGTCGTGGCGCGCCTGCGCGGAATAGAAACAGCCTTGTGCTATCCTTTAGCTCGGAGGGTAGCGGCCGTCAGCTTATTGGAGGCGCTGTCCCCGTTAAAAAACGTGGTCCATGGGCGCATGCGGACTTGAGAGTGGTGACGCCGTTTCGACGGCGATCCCGATTAGGAAGATGACAAATTGGCATAGCCCTGACCCTCCAGCCCATCATCGGACGGAGGAGTTGCGATGCCTAACAGGACAACCGACCGCGGCCCGGACCTAAAGCTGGTCAACCTCGGCGCGGCCCTATCGATATCGGATCAAAGATGCACATGGCCGCGGTAAACCCGGCCTGCACCGACAAGCCAGTGCGTGCATTCGGCACATTCACGCAAGACCTGCATGAACTGGCGGACTGGTTCAAGATGTGCGGCGTGACCAGTGTCGCGATGGAATCCACTGGGGTCTATTGGATCCCAGTCTACGAGATCTTAGAACAGCGCGGGTTTGAGGTCATTCTGGTCAACGCGCGGTACGCCAAGAATGTACCTGGCCGTAAAACCGATCTCAGCGATGCCGCTTGGTTACGCCAGCTCCACTCCTATGGCCTGTTACGGGGCAGCTTCCGACCCGATGCCGAGATCGCAACGTTGCGAGCCTATCTACGCCAGCGCGAGCGGCTCGTGGAATATGCTGCCGCCCATATCCAACATATGCAAAAGGCTCTGATGGAGATGAACCTGCAGCTCCATCATGTTGTGTCGGATATCACCGGCGCGACCGGCATGCGGATTATCCGAGCCATTGTTGCAGGCGAACGCAATCCCGACGTCCCGGCAACCTATCGGGACGTGCGCTGCCACTCATCGATCGAGACGATCCGCGCAGCGCTCGTAGGCAATGACCGCCACGAACATGTTTTCGCGTTAGCTCAATCACTGGAGCTCTACGACGTTTATCAGGCAAAGATGCTCGACTGTGATCGCAAGCTCGAAGTCCTGATCAGTGCATTGAACACCAAAGGAGCAAGACCGGTCGGAAACCTAGCCAAGCCGCGCGTAAAGACCAAGCAGGTCAACACCCCCACCTTCGATGTCAGGACCGCACTGTACAGAGTGCGGGGCGTCGATTTGACTGAGATCCACGGGTTGGGTCCGTCGCTCGCATTGAAGCTCATTGGCGAGTGCGGTATCGATCTAACGGCATGGCCGAGCGCCAAACACTTCACTTCCTGGCTCTGCCTCGCACCCGGCAACAAGATCTCCGGCGGCAAGGTGCTGTCTTCGCGCACACGGAGATCTTCAAGTCGCGCAGCTGCGTTGTTGCGTTTGGCAGCCACAACCGTGGGGCGGAGCGAGACAGCGCTGGGAGCATTCTATCGCCGGTTGTCAGCACGTGCGGGTAAATCGAAGGCGGTGACGGCGACGGCTCGCAAGATTGCGGTTTTATTCTACAACACACTCCGGCACGGCATGAGCTACAAGGATCCTGGCGCCGACCAATATGAGCAGCAATATCGTAGCCGCGTCCTCGCCAACCTACAGCGCCGGGCGAAATCGCTAGGCTTCGTGTTGCAGGCCATCCCGGGCGACGCCAATCCGGCTGTTTCTTAGGAAGTCGATCGCGATCTTCGTCGGAACCCGGAC